>CALCXM010000157.1 GCA_937905825.1 uncultured bacterium | reverse complement strand
TTAACCCAGGGGAATCCCCACCGAATGCTTCATTTCGAAGATGCCGGATCGAGGGCTGCTAGGCTGCTGGGTGCCCCTCTGCTCATCCGTGGCACTTCAGCAATGGCACTTCCTCCGTGCCACTCGCGATTCAAGCGCCACGCTGCTCCTCAAGCGCAGATCAAGGCTGCCAGGTCACCGCCCAAGCGTTGGTGAAGTTGAAGCCAGCACCCGAGCAGGTTCCCATGGGGTCGCGGTACCAGAACTGATAGTTGGCCATCACGCCGGGGCCGTAGCTCGAAGCGCCGAAGGGGCCGCCGCTGAAGTGCGTGAACAGGGTGCTGCCGGCGCTGGTGATCTGGACGTGGGAACGGGCGGTCATCATGGACGTGCAGAGCAGCCCATCGCCAGCGGGGTTGCCTGCGCCGCCGTTCAGTTGATTGGAACCGCGCAGGATCAGGCCGGGCTTGTTGCCGGGGACTCCGCTAATGGCCAATTGAAACGAGTCATTCGAAATCGAGGCGGTGCCCGACGCGACCAGTTGGGCGCCGATCCCGCCGCTGTTCAAACAACCTTGGCCGAGGCCGGCGTTCGCTCCGCAGGGGCACGGGGTGCCGGTGCCATCCCCTGAGCAGAAGGGAAATTCTAGGGACGGATCGGCAATCACCACGTTCACTTGCGAGGAGATGTCGCCGGTCACGACGAGGCCTGCGCTGGAGAAGTCGAGCACCTTGGTCACACCGAAGGCGCCGGCGCTAGGAGCGATGGAAATCACCGAACCGGCACTCATTGCGTTCGCTTGAAACTGCAGGGTCGTGACGATCAAGCCCGGGCTGACAGGCGGAATGGCGGGCGTTGTGATTTGCGCGAGCGCCGTGAAGATCGCTTCCCCATCGGTGATGTCCGTGTTGATCATGTCCACGTCGGGCAAGAAGCCTTGCGCGAACCATGTGTAGCCGGCACCGAGCTGACTGCTTCCCAAAAGCGTTAGGACCGCTGGGTCGTAGCTGATGATGACATCCAGTGCCCCGACATCCGCGAGCGGAGCTCCTTGGGAGGACATGCGCAAGGAGACATCGAAGGTATCCCCCACGTTGACATTGGCCAGGGTGGGTGCGTAGTGGAGGTCAGCTAGGCCCTGGGCTGTTGCCGTTGCCGTTGCCGTAGGCAGACAAAGGAGGATCGCGAGATAGGGGAAGCGCATGAATATCAGGGGGTGAAAGTGACCTCGAGTCCGTTCGTCAAGTTCCAGCCGAAGCCGCACGGACCGAGGTTGTCACGGTACCAGGCTTGGAAGTAATAGGTGTTGCCGACTTGGATCTCCTGCCCGCTTGGAAAGCCGAGGGTGTAGGCCACGAGGCCAGGGCCGCGGCTCATCGTGCCAAACGGGGTGATGTGGTTGGGTGGGCTGAAACGATGCAAGCCTGAAGGACCCGGGGAGACACAGAAGAGACCGTCTCCAAAGGGTTGATTGATCGCTCCCCCGCCGACCACAAAAATGCCGAAGGTCGAGGACGGGGCGCCGGCGGTGTGCAGCACCAAGTCGTCAGCCGAGACACTGGTGGTTCCCGTTGAAATGAGGCTAGCGCCGAAGCCAGTGGAGTTCCTGCAGCCCACGCCAAGTCCCCCGGTGTTGCCACAGGGGCAGCTCGCGGGCTCTCCGAGACAGTATTGGGTCGGTGGCTCCACAACGCGCACGATCGCGGTGCTGTCAATGTCCCCGGTGACCAGTTGTCCGGCCTGCGCGTACGAGTAGACGTTGGTGCTGCCGAACAACCCAAGGGTCGGCAAGAAGGTCACGGGGGTTCCAAGAGTCTCTGCCAAGGCCACAAACTCGAGAGTGGTGACCAGGGATCCCGCGGGCACGGCCGTCGCGGCCATGCTTGGATCCGAGAGTGCTGTGTAGAGCGCGTTGCCGTCGGAGATGCTCAGGTTGATGCCGTCGGGATCGGGCAGGAAGCTTGAGACGAACCAGGTCTCCGCGGCTCCGGCGTCGTCGACTCCTACGAGCTTGAGAAACGCGGGATCGTAGTCGAGCAGGGCATCGATGGCGGAGAACTCCACGTTGCTTAGGCCACTGGCCAAGCCGTAGAGCTCAATCCGAACGGTGTCCCCGACCTCGACGTACTGCAAGGTGGGCGAGAGGGCCAAGTCCACGTCCTGCGCGAAGCAAGGAAAGGATCCGCTAGCCGTCAGGACGATTGCGAGTGAGAGTAAATTGCGCATGAGACGAGCTGGAATCGGAGAGGAGGTCACGCGATGAATAGACCGTGAGGGAGGGCTCTGGAGACGCAGGTAGCGCCCCCAGAGCCTTGTGCATCCAGGAGAGCTCAGCGCTTCAATCGGATCGAAGCGCGGAACTCTCCTTAGGATCGAACTAGCGCTGGTCCAGGGGCGTGCGTGACTTCAGCGCGTCCGACAGGTCGTGGGGCAAGTCATGGAGAATCTCCAGGGCGCGCACATCGCGATAGTCGATTCGGCGGTTGCCGTCACGATCCAAGCTCGCTTCCCAGGGCTCGCGCACGGGAGTCGAGATCTTCACGTTTGCGCCACGGTCATTCCTGCCCGGGCCGGTGAACGGCAAGCTGCAACCGCAACTCGTGGTGCTCAACCAGCTCGCGGTCAGGAACGTGTAGTCCTCGGTTCCGATGACCGTGTTGTTGCTGAAGTCAGCATCACGGGTTCCATCCCAAGGGCAACCACCGGGCAGAGTGCCGGTGCCGTACTGGAACAGGAAGAACGTCACGTCGTTGATGTCCACGTCGCCATCGTTGTCGGTGTCTCCACCTTCCAACTCGAGCTGAACACCCATCACGTAGTGAGTGCCGTCCATGCTCAGCACGAGGGGCTGGTTGCCCCACAGGGTGTGCTGCTCGTCTTTGGCGCAAAGGCTCGTCCAGGTACCGCAAGGCACTTCGATGAAGCCCGTGAAGTTACCGGTGACGTCGAAGGCAAGGTCCACGCTGACGTCTGTGGAACAGGAGTCCGTCACAAAGCGGATGCAGCGGGTCGTTGCCGTTGTCACACCGACGAGTTGAATGTCCACCATCACCATGTTGGTGCTGGAGACAGTCACGTCGAAGGTATCAATCGTCTGATTGCCACAGTCATCCGTGGCCACACAGGTCACTGTCGTCGTTTCGCCAGCGGGGAAGGCGGTCCCCGAGGGCGGGAAGCACTCAACCGTGACGCCGCCACAGTTGTCCGTTGCCGCAGGAGTCGCGAAGGTCACAACCGCGCTATCGCAGCCGCCATTGACGCCCGCATCGGCCGCCGTCAACACGTCCGGCGAACCGGCGAGAATGGGCGGCGTGCCATCACCGACGAAGGGTGAAGAGTCCTCCAGGGTCGTGGCAATCGCCGTGCCCTGGAAGCTCAACTCGGAATCAAAGGCTTGGCCCAGGTCGAAGGTCACTGAGGTCGGATTGCATTCCTCCGCCAGGGTGAAGACCAGGGTCGCTAGGAGCGCATCCGCATCACTACCGGAACCACCACCGAAGCCGAGGCTACCGTCGAGCCGCAGCTCGCCCGCCAAGACCTCAGCCAGGGCCGCACTTTGAATGTGGAAGCCGTAGGGACCTGCGGAGTAGCTACTCAAAGCTCCCTCATAGGTCATCGCCGCGGTGTCGTAGTTCAAGAAGGCTTGGAAGCCCGTCGCGTTGCTGGCCAGGTTCCGCTGGTAGAGATCGACTTCAACTTGGACGCCAGGAGTGTTGCAGTCTTGGTCCGTCTGGCAAGCAGCGGCTTCCAAGGAAAGCGTCGAGTCATTGGCGACAATCATTGTCATCGCAGCTCGACCGATCTCGGTCCCGTTGTCGAAGGCGGCCAAGTAGAACTCGTAGTGACCAGCGACGGTGGGATCGAAGCCAGCAAAGGGCGCCTCATTGAAGAACTCCATGTTCCAGGATTGCTGGATCAGGTTGCTCGTTGCCGTCAAGCCCATGTAGGTCGAAGCGTCCGTCCCTTCGGCTCCCCCACTTTGGAGGGTAAGATTCGTTCCCATGGAGTGATCCCAGTAAGGAGCCACCTGAGGGACGCTGAAGGGAATCACACTACCCAGCGTGATCGGGTCGAACACCAAGTAGTTCGTGGCCGAGCTTGGATCAAAGTCCATTCCCAACTCGTAGGTCAAGTCGTCGACGACGCGGCCCGTGGAGCCGTCGTAGTCGGTGTTGATCGACCAATCAAAGTTCCAGCGTGCCGTGGTCGGGCTGACCCAGCCGGCTCCCCCAGTCGGGGCGCCACCGGGGAAGGTGTAGGTTCCGTCCCCGTTGCTGTTGAAGGTGTTCTCCGGAACGTTGCTGCCGTTGAACCGAGTCTTGCCGCGCAAGCCGATTTCGAGACCGTTGCCGCGCGTGGTGGTGAAACCACCGTTCGTGACACCCGAGCCTGCGATGACGTTGTTGGTCACGTTCTCATCGAAGGACTCTGGCTGCTCGGTCACGATCGTGATCGAAGTCCGAGCAACCTCGATGCCACCATCGAAAGCGACCAGGTGGAAATCGTAGCGACCCGCAACCGTCGGATCGAAGCTGTCGAAGGGAGCCTCGTTGTAGAACTCAGGGGTCCAGGAATTCTGGGCCAGGTTGTTATTGGCCAGCAACGTGATGTAGGTCGGCTGATCCCCGGCTTCGACGCCAGCGCCCATTGCGGTGCTGTTGTCACCAATCGAGTGATCCCAATAGGCCTGCACGGCGGGAGCATCGTAGGGCAGAACGGAGTTCACCGCGATCGGATCGAAGACCAAGGAGTGCGTTCCGGGACCTCCGCTGAAGTCCATGCTGAGCTCGTAGGTCAAGTCATCCAGGTTGTTCGTGGTGCTGCCGTCGTAGTTCGTGTTGACCGACCACTCGATGCTCCAGAAGGGCGTCGTTGCGCCAGCCCAACCGGGCAATCCTCCGCCCGTGGGGAATCCAGCGTTGAAGCTGTAGGTCCCGTCGCCGTTGCTGTTGAAGGTGTTCTCAGCCACGTTCACAGCGTTGAAGCGCAGTTTGCCACGCAAGCCAAGCTCGACGCCCGCATTGCGGTCAACGGTGTACGAACCGTTCAGGTTCCCGCCACCGAAGATCGCGTTGTTGGTCACGTTCTGGTCGCAGATGAGTGCTGGCGTTCCAAAGGTCGTGGTCTCGCCGGCACGGTAGAAGTTCGTCGTGAGTTGGTTGACGTAGACATTCGCCCCCGCGTTGCCGGAGCCCACGCCCACTTGGGCGCTGGTCACGATCGCGCCAGGAGCCGTAATCTTGGCGTAGATAGAAGCAATCGTTTCCGACCCCACCATCACCGCTGAAGTCGACATGGCGCTCAGGGTCATGGGCGTCGAGAGAGAGTTCGCAGAATTCGTGCGGTTGAAGAACGTCCATTTGCCGTTCGTGAAATCGACGGTCTCCGTATGCCAGAGGCTGTCCGAAGTATTCCCGTTTCCTCCGCCGGGCTCGTAGACCATGATCTTGTCCCAAGCGTTTTCACCGGTACGGCCGGAAACGCCCGTTGAACCGAAGTCCGAAGTTTTGACACCGAACTTGACCGAAGCCGTCACGGTTGGGGTGCCTACTCCCATCCACGAGTACTCCATGGTCATTCCGGCGCCGAAGGTATCCATGCCTGTGGCATGGCCGATCCCATCGTCCTTGCGGTCACTGATCTGGCTCTTCCCCGCGCCAATACCGGGAGCGATGGTCAAGTGCACTGCGCCACGATGGGTTCCCGCGGGAATCACTCCCGGGGCTGCTCCAAAGCTGATTTGGCGGCGGATGTCTGCGTTGTGTGCGGAGGTCCCTGACGCCGTTGCCTCCGGGTCGTCGGTCAAGGTATCACTGACCAAGTTCGTACCGGCGGACTGAGAGCCCAAGCCGTCCGCGCGAGTGTCGTCTGAGTACCAACCGTTCTGTGAGAGCTGACTTGTGTTCTGCGCTAAGGCGGTTACGGGAGCCCCCCCGACGAACACTGCGAACGGAACTACCGCTCGGAGAAGATGTAATTTGAGCATGCTGAGAGTGATTAGATGAAAGAGCCTATCGCTATAGGAAATGGCGTAAATCGCCATCCTCGGAGACGCAAACGTCATCCGGCGAGGTCGAGCCGGCTCAGGATCGGGGAGCCAACCTACTGCTGCCCAATGAACCAAGCAAGGCATAGAAACACGACAATCGCGCCTACTTCTGCTTTCTAACGTTAACGGAAGAGTCCCCCGCTTTGTAAAAGCGTTTTATTCAAACAGCCCGGTCGGTATGAAACTGCACATGAAAAGCAATAGATGTACCGCGATCACCCGCTCCGTCATAGCGGACTCAGAACTTGAGACTCGCACTGCAAGCTTCGAGACTCAAATAGCCTTAACTTGGGGCTCGTTTTGAACCTCAACTGAAGGGCCCGTGGACAGCATGGATCATCGATTCCCACGGGGCGGGGCTTCGGCTTTCAACAGCGGTTGGCCCGCGCCCTCCTGCCCCCTGCGCGTGAGCAGGGTTCCGTAACTGCTGAGCAGGTTCGTGAGTTGGAGCCCGTAGCCAGGGATCGTCGGGTAGTCCTCGGTCAGGCGGCGGGCGTGAACCAAACTCGCTTCACTCGCTTGCAGGGCCTGGTCTAGCTCGCCGCTCAAGGCCAACGCAGTCGCGAGCTGGCCGAGGCGCTTGGCAAGCTCATCCCGAACACGGCGATTCTCGGGCTCCAGCTCCGAGGCAGCCCGTAGCAACGCGACGATGCGTTGGCGTTCAACGACCTGCGGCGCTCCGGTCCCGCCCACAAGACCTAGCTGCTGACGGGCATCGAGCTGGGCCCCCATCAGCCCAGCGAGATTTAGCCTTGTCTGCGCCGGCGAGCAGCCTTGGATCAAAAGGGGCTCGGCGATGCGAATGCCTTCGTCGATGGCTTCGAGGGCCTGCTCCGGGCGCCCACACTCGATCAGCAGCCTGCCGTAGTGCTGCAAACCCACCGCAAGTTGAGAGCGGTCGCCGGACCCGGATGGGGCTTCGTCGGCAACTTCGCGCAGCAGAAACAAAGCGTGCTCGCAGGCTTCGATGGCCTGTTCAGGGCCGCCCAAGATCCCAAGCAAGGCGGCGCGTCGGTCAAGGGCCAGGGAGAGGGCGCGCTTGTAGGAGAGCTGCTGCTCTTGCGGGCCGTCGAGCAGCAACTGTTCCAAGATGCCGCTGTGACGACCGTAGGCGCTGAGCGCTTCATGGGATCTCCCCAGCTCCGCCAAGTAGTCCCCGCGGCGTCCAATCAGATGACCGCGTTCCATGCGTACCGCAGCGTTTTCCGGTCGATCCTCGTGCAGGTCGTCGAGCACTTCCAAAGCCAAATCCACCGCTGTCAAGCGAGTCCGCTGCATGTGCGGTGTGTGCCTCAACTGCTCCGAAGAGATCTCGACGAAGAGCGAACGGATCGCGCCCAGGGTCAGTTCCAGGTGGTGATCGACCGCTTTGTGCGCAGCTTGCTCGCGGCGGTAGGCCGCCTCGACCTGGAGAATCGACCACTGAGTCAAGCTCGCCCAGATCGAAGGAACCAGCACGACGAGCAACAGGAGCGCCGCCTGCAGAGGCTTGCGCTTCGTCCAGCGGGCCATGCGCAAGATCGCACCTGGCGCGC
>CALCXM010000156.1 GCA_937905825.1 uncultured bacterium | reverse complement strand
CACGCCGGCGTTTTCCAGGCCGTGAGGCTCCCACTAAAGGTGCAGGAGAGCCGAACTTCGCAATCAAAGCGGATGCGTCATGCATTCCATGTCGCCTAGGCTGCGCACTTCTGTAGCCATCCCCTTTCGCTGATATCTTGCCCCATTGGGCCACAAGTCGAGGTTTGAACGGCTCGCGCAGGTCCCCGGGGCGGCGCGTTTGCAATTGTGGAGTTGCATTCCCACATTGCAGGCGTGCGAGTTGGGGCGCTCGCGGGGGGGGGCAGGCCACCAACTCTCCACGTTCACTTGTCCATGCTGGGACCATGACGTGGATTGGAAGCCGCGCGCGCTTGTGGGCCGTCCTGCAGGTGAACGGCGGGCGGCGAGAAAACAGTCCCGCTAACGGCGGGTCTTGCCGCGGCGTTTGGGGGCTTCGATGCGGCCGGCGCTGAGGTCTTCTTCGAACTTGGCGAGCACTTCGAGCAGACCCTCGCAGTAGCGATCGAATTGCCAGGGCATGAGGCCCTCGACCTTTTGAAGATCGTCGGCGTTCGCGGGGCGTTCTTGGACCAGGCGGATCAAGACGTGGCGGTTCATGATCAGGGAGGCGTCGAAACCTTCCCGTTCGGACATCTTGCGGCGCCAACTCTTGATGCGGTCGTGCAGCTCCATGTCGAATAGATCAAAGCCGCCAGTGCCGTCCTTGGGGGGCAGGCGCGGCAGGTCGTTCAAGGGGCCCAAATCTTCGGCGCGGTCGAGGGCGTCGAGAATCGGATCACCCAGGCGGCGCAGTTGCTTCCAAGAGAACCCCTTGATGCCTTCCAACTGCTTGACCGTGTCCGGGCGCTCCTCGGCGGCGGCGAGCATGGCCTGGTTGTTCATGATGCGGAAGGGCGGCACGTCCGCTTCACTGGCGAGGGTGTCGCGCAAGATGAAGAGCTCGCGGAAAGCCTGGCGGCCGTCCGGGGTGAGGGCTCGGGCGCCCTTGATGCGAACCCACTCGTCCGGGTTGAATTCCGGGTGCGGGGTATCGAGCCACTCCAAGCGCAGGCACTCGCCGTCGAGGATCATGCGCCGGTCGGCTTCTTCCAACTGCTTGGCCTGTTGAGCCATGAGCTCATGCAGGAAGTGCGTGTCGAGGCGTGCGTACTCGATCTGGCGCGAACTCAATGGGCGTTCGCCCCAGTTGGATCGCTGCATCGACTTGTCCAAGACAATGCCGAAGTGGGCCTCCAGAACGGATCCCAAGCCGGGGCTTTCGGAACCTAGAGCGGAAGCGGCGATGCGCGTGTCGAAGATGTTCTTGAAGCTGAAGTCGTAACAGCGCCCCAGGAGCAGCACGTCGTACTCGCCGTCGTGGAAGATCTTGACCTTGCTCCCGTCCGCGCAGATCGCTCCCAGTCCGCTGAGGTCCAGGCCCTTCAGAGGATCGATCAAGTAGTCTTCGCCGCAAGCGGTGACCTGAATCAGGCAGACCTTTTCGCGATAGCTGAAGAAGGAGTCCGCTTCCGTGTCCACCGCGATCTCATGCTCCCCCTCGAGGATGGCAATCAGCTTGTCGAGGCCCGCCTGGGTCTCGATCAGAGTCGGTGAAGGGAGTTCAGGAAGCATGTCGGGACCTACTCGCAGTCTCTCAGTCCTACTCGAATCAAAAAAGAAGCCCTCCGCGGAGCGGAGGGCTTGTAAGTGGCGAGGATGACGGGACTTGAACCCGCAACCTCCGGCGTGACAGGCCGGCACTCTAACCAATTGAGCTACATCCCCGTGTTTGGGCTGGGGAGTATAGCCACGGATTTGGCCCCGTCCAGACTAGGGACGAAAACTAAGTGATTGGATCCCTACTTTTTTAGCTAGTTGCGCCGAACTCCCCCCGAAATACGGCTTTCGCCCCCCACAACGCTCAACCTAGCTGCTCTTTGGCGGCGCCCCAGGCGGCCATCAACGTCGCAAGGTCCTGCTCACCCAGGGCTCCGGGCAACTCCCCTTCCATGTGGCGGAAGCGATCCTCGAAACGCCGCAGGGCTTTGCGACAAGCGCGCTCCGGGTCGATCCCGATGTAGCGGCCGAAGAAGGCGCTGGCCATCAGCAGGTCCCCGAGCTCGTCTTCGACCCGAGTCAATTGATCCCCATGAAAACGCACCTTGGCCGCTGCGTCCAAGTCCCGGCCTTGCATGGCCTGGCGCAGTTCGCCGAGCTCCTCGACGATCTTTTCAAAGGCCCCCGCCGGGGTCGCCCAGCGGAATCCCGCGCCGATCGCCTTCTCGCAGGTGCGCCCGGCTCGGGCCAGGGCTGGCAGGGCCACGGGCAGGCCCGCGAGCACGCTGCTGTCCTTTTTCCCGTCCGTGCGCTCCTCGGCCTTGACCGCCTCCCAATTCGCCAGGGCCTCGTCCGCGTCCCCAGCTCGGTCCTTGTCCCCGAACACGTGGGGATGACGCCGAACGATCTTCTCGGCCACGCTGTCGGCGGCCTTTTGCATGTCGAAGCGGCCCGACTCACTCGCGATGCGGCAGATCAGAGCCAAGACCATCAGCAGGTCCCCAAGCTCTTCTTGAGTGGCCTGGTCGTCTTGGCGTTCGATGGCTTCCACCAACTCGAAGCCCTCTTCGATCACGTAGGTCGCCATGGACTCCACCGTCTGCTTGAGGTCCCAGGGGCAACCGTCCGGTTCGCGCAGGGCGTCGATCAGTTGCAGGAGGTTTTCGAGGGCCTGGGATCGCGGGGTGCTCATCGCTCTTGGGGGTCGCAGTAGGAAATCGGGTCGATGGCGCCGACTTCAGCGAAGCCTTTCAAGCGCAAGATGCAAGCGTCGCAAGTGCCGCAACTGCGCACCTCGCCGGAAGGATGCACCCAGGGGTCGTAGCAGGTGTGGGTCAGTCCCAGATCAACACCGAGGTCGAAGGCGCGCTGCACGATGCCACCCTTGGTCAGATCGAGCAGGGGCGCGCGCACGCGAAACTGGGCTCCCTGCTCTGCCCCCGCCGCCGTGGCCAGGGAGGCCAGGGCCTCGAAGGCGCGCAGGAACTCCGGGCGACAATCGGGATAGCCCGAGTAGTCCACGGCGTTCACCCCAATGTAGATGTCCCGGGCTCCGAGCACCTCAGCCCACCCAAGGGCCACCGAGAGGAAGACCGTGTTGCGCGCGGGAACGTAGGTAACGGGCACGCCGGCCCCGATCTGCGCCTCGTCGCGGGCCTTGGGCACCTCCAGATCGTCGGTCAGGGCCGAGCCCCCGAGGGTCCGCAGGTTGAGTTCCACCGTGCGGTGGTCCGCAGCCCCCCCGGCCTGGGCCACCCGGCGGGCGGCCTCCAACTCCACCTGGTGACGCTGGCCATAAGAAAAGGAGAGGGCGTGGACTGCAAAGCCGTCCGCCCGGGCCTGGGCCAGGCAAACGGCGGAGTCCATGCCGCCGGAAAGCAGACACACAGCGGGTTGGGGGTTCATTTCAGACATCTGGGCAGCACAGTAGCGAACCTGGCGACTGCTGTCATGAGCCGGTGAAACCTAACGTGGGGGGCAGAGTCCCCTTCCGCTCGGAGCAATGTGGGCCTATCCTTCCCGCAAACCAATCCGGACAACCTCAACTGCCCCGTATCAGCCGTGTCCAACCCCACCACCGCGCAAGTCCTCGACGCCCTGCGCCAAGTTCAAGATCCTGACCTCCACCAGGACATCGTCACCCTCAACTTCATCACCAAGAACGAAGTCAACGGGGGCAAGGTCAGCGTGACCATCAACCTGACGACCCCCGCTTGCCCGGTGAAGGAGCAACTCAAGCAACAGGCCATCGACGTGATCCGCGCGATCCCCGGTGTCACCGACGTGGACGTGGAAATGACCGCTGTCGTCAAAGGCATGGGCGGCAACGATTCCAAACTGCCCGACAACATCGCCCACGTGATCGCCGTGTCTTCGGGCAAGGGCGGCGTTGGCAAGAGCACCGCGACCGTCAACCTGGCCTGCGCCCTGGCCCAGACCGGCGCGCGCGTCGGCATCTTGGACTGCGACGTGTACGGCCCCGACATCCCGATGATGATGGGCCTCGCCGGTCAACCGCAATCGAACGGCGAACGCATCACCCCCAAGGAACGCCACGGGGTCAAGACCATGTCGATTGGCTACCTCGTCGAAGAGGACAAGCCGATCATGTGGCGTGGTCCCATGATCCACAAGTTCATCGAGCAGTTCCTGCGCGACGTGGACTGGGGCGACTTGGACTACCTGCTGGTGGACATGCCCCCCGGAACCGGTGACGCGCAGATCTCGCTCGCTCAAGTGGTGCCCCTGACTGGCGGTGTGTTGGTGACGACGCCCCAAGCGGTCAGCACCTTCGACGTGGCCAAGGCCGTGGCCATGTTCCGGCAAGTGAATGTGGAAGTGCTGGGCATCATCGAGAACATGTCTGGCTTCCCGATCGAAGGCACAGCCACCCCCAACAGCGAGATCGATTTTCTAATCGGCGGCAACAGCCAGAAGGTCAAAGTGGATGGGGACGGCAAGTTCTCCACCATCGCTGAGATCTTTGGAACGGGCGGCGCCGATGGCCTCGCTGCCAGGTTCAACTTCCCGGTGCTCGGCAAGATTCCGTTGAATCCGGCCGTGCGTGTCGGTGGTGACGGCGGCGACCCGATCGTCGTTTCCGATCCGGACTCACTGCTCGCAAAGCGTTTCCGCGAAGTAGCCGGCAAGCTGGCCCAACGGGTGGCAATGAAGCAATTCAGCCTTCCGATCCTGCAGTAGTCCACGACGACCAGTCGGCCCTCGCCCAAGTTGGCGTGCCCGGCAACGTAAGAAAGCGCCGCGTTGGGAACATTCCCGGCGCGGCGTTTCTCTAAGGGTTCCGGTGGCCCGCTCCGTAGCGAGAAGAGGCAGCACTCCCCGGGGTCCGCCCCCGAAGGCCGCCGGTTCCCGAGAGAATGCGGGGGTGCTGTTTCTGCTGCACAACGAGCTACACCGCGAAGCTGTGCGCCTATCTATCCGTCGACAGACAGATCTCTATCCGTCGCCAGACAGAACGCTATGCCTCGACGAACTTGTCTTCGCCTATCTACGAACAGGTGCCGCCCATTGGATGGACAGCACCTGTTCCCTGGGCTGCAAGAAGCTGTGCAGCTCCGAATGGTTCCGTTGCTTAGAGCAGCGCGCTCAGCACCGAGCGCGTGGCGTGGCTCTTGTTCAACGTGTAGAAGTGAATGCCCGGCGCGCCGCCGGCCAACAGCTCACGACACTGACTGATCGCCTGTTCGATGCCCACGGCCATGACGGCCCCTTGGTCGTCACCGGCCGCTTCCAAACGATCGCGTAGGTCCTTCGGAATCGTCGCTCCGCACATTTGCGTGAAGCGTTCGATCTGCGCGAGGTTCGTGATCGGCATGATGCCTGGAACGATCGGCGCCTCGATGCCGGCGGCCTTCGCGCGCTCCACGTAGTCGAAGTAGAACTTGTTGTCGAAGAACAGCTGCGTGATCAAGAAGTTCGCGCCGAGGTCGTACTTCTCTTTCGTCCACTTTATGTCGTCCTCGGGACTCGGTGATTCCGGGTGCCCCTCGGGATAGCAGGCGGCGCCGATGTCCACGTAGTAGTTGTTCGCGAGGTAGTCCACCAGCTCGGTGGCGTGCTGGTAGCTGTCCTCTTTCGGATCGAATTCCTCACCCTTCGGCATGTCGCCGCGCAGGGCAAGAATGTTCTCCACGTTCTCGGTGATCATCACGCGCATCACTTCGCGCAGGTCGGCGCGGGTGAATCCGAGGCAAGTCAGGTGAGCCATGGCGGTCAGGCCGAGCTCATTCTGAATGCGGGAAACCACCTGCATCGTGCGCTCGCGGGTGCTTCCGCCGGCCCCGTTGGTGACGGAGACGAAGTGGGGCTTCACCTTCTCTTTGAGGTCCGCGATGGTCTTCATCAGGTTCTCCGCCCCCGCGTCCGTTTTGGGCGGGAAAAACTCAAAGGAGAAGACTGACGTACCGGGCTTATAGAAATCGCTGATCCTCAAGGGTCACCTCAGGGGGAAATGCAGAAATGGAGGCGCAGAGGGTACTGAATCGACACCGAGCCGCCAGTCCTGAATCCGAGTGAGGATTCATCGAGCACAATTCTCAATCTTTCGAGCGCTGGCAGGCTCTGCTCTGGAGATCTCGCACTCCGCCAGCAGCGCTGGGCGCAGCTCCCGAGCGGGCCTCAACAGAATCCGAGCCCGCGCGATTGCTGGGGGCAATCAAGGCGCGGGCTCGGAATCGGCGACGTCCCCTAAAATCCAAACGAGCGACTTCAGGGGACCTAACCGGATGGGGTCAGAAGGCCGTCTAGAGCACGAAGACGATCTGCAGGCCGTCGGTCAAGTCGGACGTGCCGCCATCGCGGAACCAGAGTTGGTAGTTCCAGGTGGAGCCCACGGTGACCTGGCCCGCGGGGTCAGGGGGATTCACCAAATCCACGGGCAGTGTCATCACTCCCAAGGCACCGGAGTTCTGCACCGGCTGCAGGCGGAAGATTCCGGAAGCGCCGGAGATGCAGAGCGTGCCATTGCCAAGGGGCGTGTTGGCTTGGCCGTCCCCGTAGAAGAACAAGCCGTTGACGTTCGCGGGCAAGCCGCTGCCTGACAACACGAGGTTGTTGGCGCCAACGCTGGCGGATCCGGAGGCCGAGATCAGGGCTCCGTTCGACCCCGTGCTGCAGTAGTTGGTGCCCGGGCCGCCGCACGAGATCACGCCCACCGAGAAGGCGTCGATGCCGGCTTCCATGGCGGAGTCCGTTCCGGTATCGAAGGCCTCAAAACGCAACTGCACGCTCATGGCCGTCGAAACACCAGCGGCTTCAATGTCCGTTCCGCGAATCAGCCGGGTGCGCCAGGCGAGTCCCCCACTGCTGGTGTGGGTGACGAGGGTCGACCAAGCGCCGGTGCCGTTGTTGCGAGCGGAAACCCGCAGGCCGTCGGCGCCGAACTGGCTGTTCAAGTTGAGGTAATAGTCGTAGCGCACGAAGACGCCAGCGGCCGAAAGGTCCAGCAGCGGTGAGAACAAACGAACATGACCACCATCCACGTCCGTGTTGCCGAGCTGGTTCCCGGTCAGGTAGCAGCTTCCGCTTCCATCTGAATCGGAAACGGGGTCGTAGATCCAGTTCGGATCGTTGACGGGCACCCCGCGTTCCCAAGCACCGCTGGTCGCGCCGACGACGGAGGTCGTCCAACCACTCGCTGTTTCGAAGTCCTCGGTGGAGAGCACTTGGACGGAGGCCACCTCGGTGGAGTAAAAGTCAACCGGCGCCGTCTCCGGGCTCAGGATGGTCGAGCTGCAGGCGGGATCGAGGAAGCTGAAGTAGTACTCCGGGCTGTCCCCGCAAGCGGGAGCCGGGATCGATGCGCCGTAGGTCGAACCGCCAACGAGCGACATCGGCAGGACGGCAAAGCTCCCGCCATTCAGACGGTAGTGCAAGTTCGCGCTGGGGCTGACGGCGCCCAACTCGACCTCCAGATAGATGGGCACTCCGGGGGGCGCGAGCATCGGCAGGGACTGCGGGAAGCTAATGCCGCCGCTCCCTTCGCAAATGCCCAAGGGCGAAGCCAAGGCGTTTTGCAAGGCGCTGTGGTGAATGCCCGTGCCCGAGTTCTGGCCGCCGCTGCTCGAGCATCCGCCGTGGGCGTGAATGCCGATGGCTTGCCCGGTGTTCTCCCAGATGACGGGCGAACCGGAGTTGCCACCGGTGGTGTCGGTCGAGTATTGAACCAGGGTCCCCGAACTCGTCACCATCGGGCCGAGCTCCGTTTGTTGAACTTGGTTGCGGTTGGCTGGCGAGCTGTCCGTGCCGTAACCGGTGATGCGAATGTCGTTGCCGGAGACGTTGCCGGGGGGCGTCGCCAGGATGTACGTCGCCCCGGCCGCTTCGCCTGGAGTGAGCGAGGTGTTGGAGTTGGCGAAGGCACCGAAGTAGGCCCAGTCATTGCCCACGCCGCCTCCACCGTTGGACTGCATCGACGTCGCGTCAACGGCGTACTGATCGTCCGGCGAAGGGTGGTTCAAGCTGCCGTTGCTGTTGGACAGGGGCACGTTGAATTGCGCTACACCAACGTTCCCCGAGCAGTGTCCGGCGGTCAGGAAGCACTCCGCGCAATCATCGATCAGCCATCCGGTGCAGCCCACCGGCAGGATGCGCGAAGCACGCGGATCGCTCGAGAGCACGCGGTCGTCGTTTGGTCCGCAGATCGACTCCTGGGGCGAGTACGTGATGTTGTAGTCCACCGAGCGCATGGCGATCCGGCTCCAACCGCTATTCGGTTGGGCGAGGACCTCCACCAGCACCGTATCGCCGTTGAAGTAGCAGCTCGAGTTCTGCCATTGCTTGACGTGGCGCGCTTCCATTTCTTGAATGCCGCCGTCCGCCAGGGCCGTCATGCGCAGGATGGCTCCGTCGCCAGCCGCTGCGCTGCCTGCGAGGTCGATCTCCTCGAAGTACAAGCGCATCCAATCCGCGCCCTCCACGATCACGGGGAAGGAGATCACCACTTCCGCCTGGGATGAGGAATTCTCGACCCAGCCGGAATCGAGCTCGTAGGTCAAGTTTGCGGTGGGCGGGCTCTCCTGTTGAGCGAGCCCGAGGCCACTCACACAAATGGCCAAACAGGGTGAGAGAAGAAGCTTCCAGGCGGATCGAATCTGCAGCATTGTGAACGTCGGGGGCTGAATCGGGAGAACGAGACAAGGAGAGACCTTGGTTGGCGATCTTATCCTTGCCATTCGTTTTCGGGCCGCTTGTTGTGCGGGCAAACAGGATTGCCCGGAGGCCCCCTTCGATTCCGTGAGATACCGCTCGCTTTTGGGGTTATCGAGCCCTCACCCGGGGCTCGGCATGTGCTGCTTCGCACAGAACCTGGCGCTTCCTGGGCGGAATCCGAAAGCACTTGCTTCGGATCAGAATCGGATCAGAACAGGTCGGGCCAGGCATCCGCACAGCCTCGTGCGAGGGACTGGGCCCAGGCTTGCAGGAACGCTTCGCCTGCTTGCGCGCTGGCAGCGGCGGGGTTGCCGAGGTACCCGGCCTGGGCACCGATCTGCAGGATGCTGCGGTTCTTGCCGTGGACCGCAGTCGGCAAGTTGAGCGCAACGGGTTCGAGCTCTTGCGCCATGCTCCAATCCACGAGCTGGGGAGCGATGGCCAGCATCATGGAGGTTTCCAGTTGGCCGCCGAAGGCATCCTGTTCGGTGAACTTGGGCTCGAAGTCGGGGGCCCCTGAGGGGTACAGCAGTTGGCAATCGGTATCCGTGCGCGCGGAGTAGTCCACGCACAAGTGACGCAGAACGCGAACCTGTTCGAACTCCGGATGCGCGTTGCACAACAGCAATTGACGCACGCCATCCTGTTGCAAGGAGAGCACCAAATCCTCCACCAAGGCCCACATGGTGCCCGGTCGCATGGTGATTCCACCGGGGAAGTCCTGGGCCAGGCGCGCGATGCCAAAATCGACCGCGGGCAAGACAAAGCAGTCGACGCCTTTGGACTCGAGTTCGAGCGCCGTGCGGCCTGCGCACTCATCTGCGATCAAGGTGGTCGTCTCCAAGGGCAGGTGCGGGCCGTGGGGCGTGATCGCCCCCATGGGCACGATGCCGATTGAGTGCGGACCGATGTGGCCCTTCAACTGCGCGGAGCGCGAGCCGACGAGGTTTGTCACGGGAATCGTTTGCCTGCGCGTCAGGGGCTAGACGCCGCTGGTGAGGTCCACGGACTCGAGTGCTTCCCGGAAAGTCTGTGCATCCGCGTAGCGCTCCCGGCGATCGGCGAGCAAGCCACCGACGATCGCCTGCTCGAGCGCTTCGGGCACTTCGATGTCCCGGGCGCGACTGCGCATGGACGGCGGCCGGCTTTCCAATTTGGCTTGGAACACTTCGAGGAAGCTCGAACCGGGCCACGGCACAACGCCGACGCACAACTCGTAGAGCACCGTGGCCAAGTTGTAGACGTCGGACTGCACATCGGGAGAGTCTCCACCGAACTGCTCGACCGGTGCGTAGAAGGGCGTGCCGATCAGAGCCGTCTTGTCACCCAGGTGCTTGGCCGACCACAGGCCGGTGGTGATGCCGCCATCCACCAGCACGGACTTCAGGGGGTCCCCGTCGAAGTGAATCGTATGCGGCTTGATGTCCCCGTGCACTTGACCCGCCCCGTGAATTTCTTCGAGGCCTGACAAGAGGTGACAACCGAGGTCCACCACATCGGAGAGCTCCATGTTTTTGTTCTCAGCGACCCATTCGCGCAAGGACTTGCCCTGCGGAAGATCGGTCAACAGCAGAACCGTTCCGTCCCCGCGGGTGATGACTTCGTGCACGCTGAGCACCGCGCTCGAGCTGACCTGACACCACTGGCTCAAGTGATCCGCGAATTCCGATGCCTGATCCAGACGATCGAAGAGCGCCGAAGGAAAGACTTGAAGTTCGCGCTCCTGCTCACAATCTCCATCGATCACGATGAAGGTGGCGGACATTCCCCCCTGGCGGAAGGAGCGTTGGATGGTGAACCGTTTCCCGATGACCTTGCCTGGGACAAGATCGAAGAGGGTCAGTGGACTATCGGACATGATTCAGATGCAGACGTTGGGAGCTAGGAGCCTAGGTCACGGGGACGCGTTGGGGCTAGCCAGGTTAGCCCGCCAGCAGCGGCCTGCCTAGCGTTGCCGTCCCCAGCGGCGCTTCTAGGCTCAATTCGCGCACCCCGATTCACAGGCACTCCCGTACGAGGCCGCGGAGTGAGTCCCCCCCCCGCTCTCCACAGGGATTCGCGGAAGAGGCCACCCGGGACTGGGGCGTTGCTGCGCAGGTCAAGATGGGCCGATAAGTCCCCCTGACGTCGCAGGGATCAGCGATCCCTGGCGACCGAGTTTGGCCGGGCTCAAAAGTTTCCCTCCGCGATGTCCTTGAGGGCTCGGATGTCTAAGGCCTGCTCTGCGACGATGCGCTTGAGCCGAACATTCTCTCTCTCGATCTCCTCAGCCTCTTCATCTCGGGCCTTTCACGCCGCCGTACTGGTTTCGCCAGCGATGGTAGGTTTGCTCGGAGAGCTCGAGCTTCTTGGCGATGACCGCCGGCGGAAGACCCTCGGCAAGCATCACATCCGCGTCGCGGAGTTTGGCGAGGATCTGGTCAGGGGTGTGTTTTCGTCGTGCCATCGGGGTCCAGTGGGCCCGATCTTTGGGCGTTTGGGCTCCCGTATGCGGCGGGCTCGTTTCTGGGGTCAGGCCAGCTTCATCGAAGCCAAGACCAGATCGCTGGACTGAGCTTCGATCGCCTGGAAGCTCGAGAGCCAAAGGCGCGCGGATGGTGACTGCGTGAGGGCCGCTCGCGAAGCGATCCTCGGCACCCTCGAGCACTTCAACCAAATCCAAGTAACCGGAGGCGGCTTGCCATGGACTGCGCAATCAGCGGAAAGGATTTTTGTTGAGAAGCACAAGGAAGCAACGCGCGACTCTTCAGTGCAGTTGGAGACTACCCCAATATGTCGGCCACCTTTGCAGCCGATTTGATGGCGTCCTCGTGGAGGCCTTTATACAGGTAGGCGCCCGCGTGCAGGGTGTTGTTCTCTCCGTTGGTCCTCTGGATCTCTTCCCGGTAGCGGGTGGCGTCAACACTGTATCGGGGTGTGCGGTGCTCCTGGCAATGAACTGTCTTCTTGGGATCAATCCACTCTTCCAAGTTAAACCCAAGGCAGTACGATGTCGGGTTGTCCCGACTGACGCCGATTAGCTCGTTCAGAAAGGCGTTGTATCCGAAATCCCCGTCCGCCTTTTGGAATAAGTCAAAAGCGGAATGGCTATCGACTGGATAGCGCTCGTAAATCGCGGCATCCGTGTGAACGATGGTCTTCGATAAATGATCTCTCCACGGGCCAAACCGCCGCTTTTCTGCATCTGAGGCGTCAACCAGTAGACTGAGAACTTGAGAGGGAAGGGTTGCGAAGACAACTTTGTCGCAGTGGAACGACTCTCCCGATTCGAAGCGGATGGTCACACCCGCGTCGTGACGCTCGACTCCTTCGATGTGAGAATTGACGAACACCTTGTCACGATCCAAGTGTTGGAGAATGGCGTCAACGTAGGTGTACACCCCGCCCACGATGCGAAACCACGTCGAGCCCAGTGCTTCACTCAGGACGGCGAGGGCCTGAGTTGCAGGGACTTGTGCAGCATCCTCAAGAGGCAATGAGTATGCGTACATAGAGATGGCCTGCGTCCAGTACTGCAGGACCTGGTCGTGGAAGACCTCCCCCAGGGTTTGACCCCGAAAGCGGCGCAACTGCGCAGCTCCGCTCTTCCGCCAGGGGTACGAGAACTGGAGTCCATCCTTCAGGAATCTCCGGTGCTTGAGATATTCCTTAATGCGGCGAGGTACGGTGAAGTCGCTATTACGAATTCTTGTTGGCGAGAGATAGTACGTGCCGTCAAACAAGAAGAGGGCCGATGAGAGTGCTACGGGTTCCGTAGGGACGTTTAGCTCCTCAAGTAGCGCTTTTAGGTGAATGAAATGAGTTCCGTTGAACTCGATGACTCCGCTGTCGATGTAGAGGTCGCTGGGAATGCCGTCCGTTTTGACATTCTTATTGAGAGTGCGGATGTTCCCACCGAGTACTGGTTGCTTCTCAAACAGATGAACCTCGTGGTTCTTCTTTAGGTAGTAGGCCGAAGCGACCCCCGCAGCACCACCGCCGATTACGCCGATCTTCATCGTACTCTCTTAAGAAACCACATGGTCTCCACTTAGGCGCTCGTAGAGTCGTGCGCCGGTATAGAGCGTTCCCGAGAATCCAGCGGACCCACTCGAGGCATTGCAGAAGTAGAAGTTGCTTAGGGAGCTTTCGTGATTGAGTCGACCCAGCTTGACATTGGAAGGCGTCAGGTTCGATCCGTAGGAGTTGCCTGCAGGGCTGTTGCAGTATCTCTCGTTCGTAGTGGGGCTACCGGTTGCGGAGAAGACTAGGTGTTCTCTGAAATTAGGTACGTAGGACTCCTCAATGACATCGATGATGGACTCTAGAATCTCTGCCTTCTTATCCTTGTACTTTCGCGGGGAGCTAATCTTGAGATCAAGGAAGCGGTTGTAGCTTGCTACAGTCAGGATTTCGATGATCTGATGGCCCTCAGGGCAAGCCGTTGGATCGTCAGTAATCAACGTTGGTACCGTTAATGCGAAACTGGGTTTTGA
>CALCXM010000155.1 GCA_937905825.1 uncultured bacterium | reverse complement strand
AAGCCGAGTGGTTTGGGGCTATTGGCGAATGGACTCATGAATAGAGCAGGCTAGTCCTCCACGTCGGGCTCGATGAAGCTCCAGCGGATTTCCGGAAAGCTCTCCCGCAGGCGCAGCTCCAGCGCGTTGATCGCGCGACATGCTTCCGCACCCGAGAGGCCCTTGCCCATGCCCAACTTGGCCGCGAGCATGATTTGGGGACCCATTTGAAGCGTGATCAGGTTGAAGATCTCCTTCACGTCCTCACTCTTCCCGATCTCCTCTTCAATCGCCCGCTGCAGGTGCGGATCTGCACTGCGACCGATCAAGAGATCGTGAATGCGCGCGGCGAGGAACAGGGCGATCACGAACAACACGATTCCGATCGCCATGGATCCGTAGGCGTCGTAGCGACCATCGCCGGTGATGACTGCGGTGCACAAGAAGAACAGTGCGATGACCAAGCCAAAGAGCGCGCCAAGATCCTCGCCGAAGACCACCACCAATTCGGCGCTGCGCGACTCCTTCAGCCAGCGCCAGATGCTGCGATCTCCGCGCACGAGGTTGATCTCCTTCATGCACCCCATCAGGCTACCTCCCTCCAACAGAATCGCGACTGCCAGGATCCCAATCGCCACCCAGGCATTCTCGGGTGCGCCGGCGTGCTCCAGGCGATGGTAGCCCTCATAGATCGAGAACAAGCCGCCCATGGTGAACAGCAGGATCGCCACGATGAAGCTCCAGAAGAAGGTCGACTTCCCGTAACCGAGCGGGTGCTCGAAGGTCGGCTCCTTCTTGGACTGCCGCATGCCAAGCAACAGCAGGAGTTGGTTGCCCGTGTCCGCAGAGGAGTGAATTGCCTCCGCCATCATGGAACTGGATCCGGTCACCGCGAACCCCACGAACTTCGCGATCGCGATGCCCAGGTTTGCTACGAAGGCGTACAGGATCGCTTTGGTCGGATTGGAGCCACCAGCCATGGATGAATGTTCCTCGGTGTCAGAAGTCAGATCGCGGAGAAGAGGTAGTGCGCAGCCTACACGCCGGCCCCCCGAGAGCACCAGCAGACTCCACTGAACTGGCCCTGCGGCGAAGGGTCCTGGTAGAGTAACGCCGCCCAACCGAATCCCCACCCCATGCCTGTCCTCGTCACCGGAGCCGCCGGCTTCCTCGGAGCCCACATTGTCCGCGCATTGCTGCGCACCGGGGAGGACGTACGCGCGCTGATTAGGCCGGACCGCCCGTGCAATCACATCCGCAAGGTCGGCGTTGAGTTGGTGGAGGGGAACATCCTCGACCAAGAGGCGATGATCCGGGCCTGCGCCGGAGCCCACTCCGTCATCCATTGCGCGTCCCTCGTCAGCTACCGCAGCAAGCACAAGCGGGCCCTCCAACGCATCAACGTGGACGGCCCGATGAACATGCTGAGAGCGGCCAAGGCTGGGGGGGCACGGCGCTTCATCCATGTCTCTAGCGCCGGCGTGATCGGTGCGACCGTGGAGCAGGAGGTGCTCGACGAGACCGCAACCAGCTATCCAGATCCGCGCCACATTCCCTATCTCGCCACCAAGCACGAAGGTGAGTCGCGGGTCTTGGCGGCGGCCTGGGGCGGTTTTCCCGCTCTCGTCGTCAACCCTTCCCTGATGCTCGGTCCGCGGCTCGACGGGCTTCCCCCATCGCCGCTGATCGCAGGCATCCGTCGCGGTCGGCTGCCGTGGATACCAGTCGGCGGGGTGTCCGTGACGGACGTGTCCGATGTGGCCGACGCCATCGTCAGAGCGCTCTCAGCAGGCAGGCCTGGCGAGCGATACTTGCTCGCGGGACACAACGTCACTTGGGAAGAGCTGTACCAAGCGATCGTCGATGACGCCGATGGTCGACTGCCGAAGAAGCGTCTGACTCTCCGCCAATTGAAGACTCGCCGTCTCTATGCGCAGTTCAAAGACAAGCTGCACTTGGCGCGGCCGCCATGGACCCCGGAGGTGTATCGATCCTATGGAACCTACTCTTGGTTTCGTTCCGACAAGGCCATGAACGAGCTCGGCTACCTGCCGCGGCCCCTGCCGCGCATCATCCGGCACACGGTACGCAAGGAAGCGCCCTAGCCGGATGCGATGCGCAAGTCTGTCCACTCAGAACGGAAGGAAGCCGGCGCGCTCCAAGAACCAGTAGGATCCCGCTGCGGCGATCAGCAGCGACAGGAAGCGGCCGAGCTTGTCGGGAACGAGCAGCGGGACTTCGTCAGCAGAAGCGCCTTGCGATCGTTTCTTCAACAGGAGCACGCAGAGGATCGCACAGGGTAGAACCGCCACGAACTGCCCCACCTCGACGCCGAGGTTGAATCCAAGGAGCGGAACGAGAATGGCGTCTTCGTCGGCGAGAGCATCGCCTAAGAATCCGGCGAAGCCCAAGCCATGCAAGAGTCCGAATCCGAGGGCTTCTGCCCAGAGGTTGCGCCGGGTCCAACCGAGCAGATTCTCTACCGCCACATATACGATGGAGAGGGCGATCGCGAGCTCGACGAAACGCGGGGGCAGGGAGATCCAATCAAGGGCCGCTGCCGCCAGGGTCACGGAGTGAGCCACCGTGAAGGCCGTCACCATCCACGCCAAGGAACGCACCCCACGCACGGCAACGAACAGGGCGAGCAGGAAAAGCAAGTGGTCGTAGCCCGTCAGGATGTGCCTGACGCCGAGCTCGAAGAATTGCCGAAGGCCACTCTTGCGCGCTTCCCCACTGGGCTCGAAGGATTGGCTTGACTGCTCGGGAGAGAAGATGACCTTTGTAGCGACCTGCCCCTTCCAAGAGACGGTCACAATCTCGATGTGGCTGGGTTCGGAAGACTCAAACAGACGTTCTTCTATGCGCAGGTTCGCGATCGCCTCCGAGTGCATCCCCATGAACCGGGCCTGGACCCAACAGGCACTGGGCAAACCCCGCGGTCCCTCGTCCTGCAAGGAGAGCTCCGTGATCTTGCGCGGGATTGGCTGATCGTCGCCGTTGACTTGGATGTCGTAGCAGCCCATCAAGTACTCGCGAATCGAATCGCGCCCCGCTTCGAACTCTGCCTCATCCAGGAACAGATCTTCGTTCGTATCGATAGGCAAGACTTCGATCAAGCTCAGGGCTTGGACCCGCAGGACTTGTTCGACCACCTCGCCATCGACGCGGATCTTCGAACTACTCATAGAGCCCGGGTGCACGGCTCCGAGGCAAAACAAGAGAAGGCAGAGCACTGTGGCCATCAGAATCAGATCCCCATCATCTGGCGATAGCCTTCACCGTCGAGGCGTTGAATCTCGCCCTCGAGCCCAGTCCAGAAACGAATGCGCGCACCAACGGCCCAGGCGCCGGATCGGTCGGAATCCCGTTGCCGGTCTGCGTCTCCGTCAATGAGTCGGGCGAGCAGCTGCTCTCCCATTGGGCCGTGGCTGTCCCCATCGAGTTCAATGTGTCGTTCGAGGTAGTAGGTGAAGCGCTTGGCCTCGATGCCCTGCTGCTGCAAGGGCAGCAACAAGTGGGTGAACATGGTTGGAATCGGATCTTCCCTTCCGTTCAGGAACGCAGATGCGACTTCAACGGTGCTGCCGTGCCGCACGATCTGCATGGTGGTCCCCACGAAGTCGCGCACGGGCTTGCGCACGCGAACAGCGTTCAGAGATTCCTCGACGCTGCGCCCCATGGTCACCATGGCCAAGAAGGACCGAAAGCCAGAAGCATCCGCGCCCACTTCATCCATGGCGCGCAGGTAGATGTCCAAGTGCCCCGCCGGGTTTCCATCCACATCGAGATCGCTTTCCTCGCCGAGCACGATCTCGTTGATGAAGCGCGCCGACGCCACGTCCCGCGGTGGCGTCCAAGGGGTGGTGGAGGGACAAATGTCAGCTTGCAAGCGCTTCAAGAGACACATGAAGTCCCACACTGCGAAGGCGTGGCTTTCCATGAACACGCGCAGTTTCGCCAAGCTGTCCACTTGCTCGTAAAGCGTGTGCTTGAAGAGTTGCGCTCGCAACTCGGCGAGCGGTAGATGATCCGTAGGGGCTTGATGCATAGGGATAGAGTTACTGCGAAGCGGCTGGCGAGCTCGACTCGAATGAATAGGGCCGGGTCAGGTGAATGGCCATTGCGTCCGGTTGCACTTGAGTTTGGTACGGCGGTTTCAAGACTTGAAAACGTCGACCGGGGTACGTGAGTTCCAACCAAGCTTGAACAGAATAGTCTTCGAGCACTGCTCCCCCCCGCAAACCTGGTCCCTCGACCGGTGGCGGATACCAAAGGGGAATGGGGGGAGCGTTGACCTGGGCACCTGGCGCGCTGCGGTCAACGCGTCGGGAGAGTTTCTCAAGGAACTCATCGCTTGCTGAGGTCGCCAGGTTCCACTCCGGGTAGTCATGCAACAACGGGGAGTAGCGCGTCTGGCAGAGAACGAAGCCAGCCAGAGGAATCCCGATCACGGCGGCGAAGAGCTTGCGACGCTCAAGCAGAAGCCCTTCAAGAATGTCGACGCTAGCACCGACGGCAAGGGCCAAGCCGATGACTGGCAAGAACAGGTACCACTGCTCAATCGACCTTGAGATTCCGTAAAGCAGTCCGACAACGCCCATCCACGCGCCGGCCACCGCCAAGGCGGAACGGCCACGCTTCGAATACACGCACGCGAACAGGACGCTGGCCGCAAGGGCCACGGCGAAGGCGGGAACCAGCGGCCCCCAGGCCACCACGTTTTGCGGCACGAAGAGCCGTCCAAAAAGAACGGTCGTGAGTTCCATAGAAGAAGGTCCCGCAGCCATCCCCGGCGCTTCCCCCGGTCCTCCGAGTCCACCCAGGACGCTGATGCGCGCCGCGAGCAAGAGCAGCACAAAAACGCCGTGCACGATCCCTACTCGCAGGCCATGCAAGCACCGATCGCGGATCGAGCCCGCCGGGGAGTAGAGGATGACAGCGAGCACACCAATCGCCGGCAAGGCGTACCCAGTCTCCTTCGAGGCAGCTGCCAGGAGCATCCAGACCGCGGGAACGACGGCCCAACGCTTCGCCAAGTACTTCGTGCGCAACTGATTGCCGAGGGAAAGGCAAGCGAACAGACCGCACAGAAGTTCCGGCCGTCGTGCGGGCACTGGAATCACCTCGAAGTGCGAATCGTGGAGCAAGAAGAAGAGCGTCGCCGCCAGAACCCCAGCCCCAATGCGCTCGCGCAGCAGGCGCGCCATCAGCGCACCAACGGACACGGCGCAGGCCCCATAGAGCAGTGCCCCGGTCAGCTGGTAGCCCATCGGCTTCAATCCCCACAGGAGGTGATCGAGGGCGAAACTGAGGTTGAGCGCGGGCCGGTAGTAGTCCCCGCGATAGCGCCCGTCCATCAACTCTTCCGTGAAGGTTCCGAGGAAGCTCGACCAGGAGTCGATGCGTGCCGTCAGGATCAGCGGATAGCTATCGAACCCCATCAAGCCGACACCATCGATGCGCCGGAAGACCATGAAGGTCGCGACCATGACGAGGGCCGGCATCAAGGCCAAGACCACGGGTGACTTGGAACCAGAAGTGGAGGGCATCTCGGAAACTTCAGACATGGGGGCAATAATAGTGGTTCTCGCGCCGCCTGAGCGCCGATTGCTGGATTGACCGGAATCCACAAGCAGCGGAAGCTATCATTCTGCGCCCCTATCCGTAGGTGTTCTGGCTGAGTTCCCTCCACGCGACCTGATTGACGATGACGACCCCGACCCCGTTTCGATCCCCCCTTCGCCGCCGCTTGCTGGCCGCCGGTCTGCTCGGCTGCACCCTCCTGCCTCTAGGCTGCGGAAGTGGAACGGAGGGTGATTCCAACTCGGCCAAACGACCCAACATCATCTGGATTGTGTGGGACACGACGCGAGCGGATCGCATGAGCCTCTACGGCCATCACCGGGAGACGACCCCGTTCCTGGACGAGTGGACCAAGGGTGCGCGAGTGTTTGAGAACTGTTCCTCCACGGGCTGTTCGACGGTTCCTTCCCATGCGGGCATGTTCACCGGCAAGCTGCCCAGCGAGCACGACACGCGCTTCGGGCATCAATGGCTCGAGGACGGGAACGACACCGCCGCGGAGCTCCTGCGGGACTCCGGCTACCAGACTTACCTGTGGGCCGCGAACCCCCACATCAGCAAGGCAGAGAACTTTGATCAGGGCTTCGACACGGCCGAGCATCCCTGGGACGAGGAGACCCGCGAGGAAGCCCTTCAAATGGTGTGGCGCAAGCTGCGGCGCGACAAAAGCTCCGAGCTCAAGGGCAAGATCGAAGCGGGCCAAGCCAACGAGTGGATGATCAAGGCCGCAGGCAAGCTCGCGGAAGTTGGCCTGCTGAAGTGGCTCGACAAACGCGACAAAGACAAGCCCTACATGGCCTTCCTCAACTACATGGAGGCCCACCGACCGTTCATCCCGCCGGCGCGCTATCGTCGTCGCATGATGTCCGAAGAGGACGTGGACCGCTCCTTTGAAGTGGACCGTTCTTGGATCCCCATGTGGGCCTACACCTTCGGGCTGCACGAGTACACCGAGAAGGAACTGGAGATCATGGCGGCCACCTACGACGCCTGCATCGCCGAGCTCGACGACCTGTTCAAGTCCTTGATCCAGAGTCTGGAAGCGAAGGGTGAACTCGACAACACGGTCATCATCTTGACCGCGGACCACGGCGAGCACTTGGGCGAACACCACATGCTCGACCACCAGTACTCCCTGTACGACGCGCTGATTCACGTGCCGTTGATCGTGCACGCTCCCGGCTACCTGCCGCCCGGGCGCGACGAGCGCCACGTGGCCAACTACGACATCTTCCCGACGGTTCTCGAACTGGCGGGCATCGATCCCTCGAAAGGGCCCCAGTCCACGGCCCAGAGCCTGCTCAACCCGGGAGAGGATCGCCCGCTCTTGGCTGAACTCCCCGCCACCTTCACCGAGCCCTTCGTTGCCGTGGGCAAGGCCTTCCCGAACTTGGACGTGGAGCCTTGGACGCGCAAGCTGAAGGCCTTCCGCTACAAGGGGCACAAGCTGGTCTGGTCGAGTCGCGGTGATCACGAGCTGTATCACACGAAGTCAGATCCCGGGGAACAGACGAACCTGTTCGAGAGCAAACCAGAGCTGGCCAAGGAACTGATGGCCGAGTTCGAGGCGTTCATGGGGACCTTGCTGGAGCCACCCCCGCGGGATGGCACTCAACGACGGGTGCCCTCGGCCGAGTACTTGCAGCAGTTGAAAGACCTCGGCTACGTGGCTGACGAGGACGAATCGGCCAAGGACGACGAATAGCACTCTCTCAAGAGTGAGGGAGGGGGCGTAAGCGGCGTCCCCGGGGGGTCTCAGGCCCCCCCCGCAGGGCAAAAAGCCCGCAATTCGAGGGTGGACCCCGGATCGGCCTCAAGTGCCCGATTCGGCGAGGTCGATGGGATGCAGGCAGAAGCTTCGATCTCTCATCGGGGCGAAATCCCCCCGTTTGCTCCCGCCCTTTGCGGGAGTCCCCTCGACCCCATCCCCATCTCCTCCCATAAAAGTGTCAGCACTTTTCGCCGCCGTTTCGGCTCTTTGCCTCGTCGGCTTCGCGAACACCGGTACCCCCACCTCCGAGATCGTGCTCGGACAATCCTGCGCCCTGACCGGGCCCGCCGGCGCCCTCGGAAACGGGATGCGCGACGGCCTTCAAGCCGCCTTCGCCGAGTACGGCGAGATCAACGGCAACACGATCAAACTGATCACCATGGACGACGGCTACGAGCCGAACCGCGCCATTGAGAACACCCGCAAGCTGCTGGACGAGAACAAAGTCTTCATGCTGATCGGCGAGGTGGGCACCCCCACCTCGAAAGCTGTCGTGCCCGTGGCAGAAGAAGCCGGCGTGCCTTTCTTCGGCCCCTTCACAGGCGCCGAGTTCCTGCGTGGTCAGGAGCGCAACCTGATCGTTAACGTCCGCGGTAGCTACTACCAAGAGATGGAGCGCCTGGCCAAGTACCTGGTCGACGAAAAAGGTCTGACCAAGATCGCCTGCTTCTACCAGAACGATGGCTACGGCCAAGCTGGACTCTCCGGCATCGAGTTGGCGCTCGAGCGTCGCGGAATGGAACTGGCCGGCACCGGCACCTATGAGCGCAACACGGTCGCCGTCAAGAGTGGTCTGCTCCAAATCCGCAAGGCTAGCCCGGAAGCCGTCATCATGGTCGGTGCTTACAAGCCCTGTGCCGAGATGATCAAGCTCGCCAAGCGCTCCGGTATGAAGGACACGGTGTTCTGCAACATCTCCTTCGTCGGAACCAAGGCTCTGCTTAGTGAGCTGGGTGAAGCTGGCGAAGGCTGCATCATCTCCCAGGTTGTGAACTTCCCGTGGGACGAGAGCGTTCCGCTCGTGAAGGAGTACCAGGCTTCCATGAAGAAGCACCTGCCCGAAGCCAGCACGGGATTCGTTTCCCTCGAAGGCTACATGGTCGGCAAGCTCTTCTGCGAAGCGCTTTCCAAGACCGAAGGTGAAGTGACTCCCGCCGCCGTGCTCAGCACGATCAACCGCGTCAGCAAGTGGGACCTCGGTGGTGTCCACATGGAATTCACCGAAACTGACCGCCAGGGTATGGACGAAGTTTTCCTCACCGTCATCAAGGGCGGCGAGATTCAGCCCCTTAACTAGTTCCCCTTCCTTCTATCCCCCCCGTCGCTATGCCTAGTTTCTTTCTTAGCCTGCGTGGGAAGCTCTACTCCGGCTTCCTCGCCTGTGCCCTCATCGCCGCCGTAACTGGCGGAGTGGGCATCATCTCTCTCGAAGGGATTCAAGGAAACTCCGATAGCACGGCGGAGGACATCTATGGACTCATTGACCAGAGCAACGTCCGTCGGCACCAGATTGGTCGCCAACAGGAACTGGTCAACGAGATCTTCACGGCCACCGAGCTAGGTGCCGCGAAGGCCTTGCAGTCGCCGGCCGACGATGCGGAGTCCGAAACAACGGACGCCAGCATCGTCGAGACCGACGAAGGCATTGCGCAGATCTTGGGTTCCAAGATTGCAGAGCTCGAGGCCGCAGAGTCCCTCGAATTCCAGGCCGCGCGCAGCGCAGAACTGCTCTCCGGCGTCGCCCAGGGAGCTCAACAGCTCGCTAGCCAGGCGGAAGAAGAAGGCAAGAAAAACGTCGACAAGGCTCTCGCCGAAATCAAGCAGCAAATCACCGATAGCGGTGCAACTCTCACTGAAGAGCTCACCAAGCTATCGGGCGGTACGGTCTCCTCGATCCGCGCCGCATTCCTGGTGCAATCCAAAGCACGGGAACTCCATCAGGCTGTCACCCTTGCGCGCCTGGAAACTGACAAAGCCGCCCTGCGCTACTCGAAGATCACGGTCGACCGCATCGTCGCCGACGCGGAAGAGAGTCTAAGCGGCCTGCCGAGTGAGGACGAGTCGCGCAAGCGCGCCGTCGAGGCACTCGCAACTGTGCCGGACCTCTACACCCAATTCTTGGCTTCCTTGGGCACCTCGCTTGGCGAAGAAGAGAAAGAGGAAGGCTCTCAAGAGTCCACCCAAGTGAGTTGGGGCTCCGCCACCACCGACGACCTGTCGGAAGAAGCCCAAGCCGCAGCCCTCAGAAACCTTGTCGCCGCCATCGACATCGCGATTGAGGCCTCCTTGGAAATGGTCGACACCGTCGAATTTGACTCGTTCCTGGCCCTCGAGGATGCGCTCAGCCAATTCACGGAGCGTCAACAGGAGTCTTCCTTCGGACAGTTGGAGACCCTCGCGCAAACAGCACAAAAGTCCCTGGTTGATACCCGCTCAGCCCTGGCTCTCGACGTAGCTTCCAAGCAATTGGCCGCCACAGTTAGCCAATTGCTAGCGGCTCGCGACGCCGAGGCATCGCGAACTCTCGACGAACAACTCAACCTAGAACTCGGGGCATTCAGCAGCCAGATGCGCGAAATGCCCTCAGTCTCCGAAACGATGAAGGGGCAACTAGAAGGACTCAGCGAGTCCCTCGGCATGCTCACCGCGTCGGTCAAGGATCGAAAGGCGAGCGAAACCGAATTCGCCCACAACGTGGACAAGGCCCGGGAGCTCGTTGCGGCAGTCGCCATCCAGTCGGACGAGAAGGCCAGTGAAACTCGCAACCAGATCCGCGATGCATTGGAAGCCGGCAGAGCCCTCGTCGCAGAGTGGACCAACCTCTTGATCGGCATGTCCGTCAGCGCGCTGCTGCTCGCGCTCGTGATCGGAACACTTGCTTCCAGGACGATCCTGACTCCCCTGCGTGAAACCACGCTTGTGCTGAAGGACATCTCTGAAGGGGAAGGTGACCTCACCAAACGCCTAGACGACAGCCGCAAGGATGAGTTCGGCGAGTTGGCCCTCTACTTCAACGCCTTCGCTAGCAAGATCGGGCACTTGATCGGCTCCATCGCCGACAACGTGAACACCCTCGATGCTGCCGCTGGCTCCCTCGAAACGGTCTCCTCGAAACTACGGGATGGCGCCTCCAGCACCCAGATTCAATCGGGCACCGCAAGTGCGGCTGCTGAAGAGATGTCGATCAACATGGGCACCATGAGTTCGACGACCGACACCATGAGCCAGGGCATCGACAGCGTTGCTGAAGACATCGAGCAAATTCGCAACGGCCTGATCGGCATGGCCGAGAACACGAAGGCCGCCTCCGAGGTTGCCCAAACCGCCGCGGAGCTCAGTCAGTCGAGCAACGAACGAATCGACAAGCTGCACTTGGCCGCCGTGGAGATCGGCAAGGTCATCGGAGTCATCCAAGACATCGCGGAACAGACAAACCTGCTCGCACTGAACGCCACGATCGAAGCAGCCCGTGCCGGTGAGTCCGGTCGCGGATTCGCTGTGGTCGCCACCGAAGTCAAGGACCTCGCCCAGCAAACGGCGAGTGCAACCGAAGGCATCCGCAAGCAGATCGAAGGCATCCAGAGTTCGACCCGGGAAACGGTCACGTCCCTGGGCGACATCGACGATGTCATCAGGAACATCACCGCACTCTCCGGCTCGATCGCGGAAAGCATCGACCTGCAAAACAAGAGCATCCACACCATTTCGGACAACATCTCAAACGTTGCCTCCCAGGCGAGCATGTCGAACCGGGGCGTTTCCGAGTCGGCCATCGCCAGCCGCGAGATCACCGAGAGCATCGCAGCCGTCAACACAGCGGCACGCGACACGGCGGCAGGTGCGGAAGCGGTTCAGTCCACGGGCGGCGAAATCTCGCGGATCTCCGCGGGCATTGCAGAGGCCGTGGGCCACTTCAAGATCTAACGGAATCCAGCGCTACTTGAAAAGCTTGAGCTTCTTGGCCTTGTAGTCAGGGAAGAAGTCCTTGGGCGCCTTGAAGTTCATGTGGCCACGCAACACCGCGGCGATGACGTCGCGGTAGTCGGTGGTCACGGGCAGATCGCGGCCCTCGTACAGGCTGTTTGTACGTAGGCCGTCGAAGCTTCCGTGGACCTTGCCGCCGCGCAGCCCTCCGCCCATCAGGAACATCCCACTGCCATGGCCGTGATCCGTTCCCCCGCTGCCGTTCTCGTGAACGGTGCGACCAAACTCGGTCATGACCATCACCATGGTTTCGCCGATGCGCTCTCCAAGCTGCTTGCGGAAGGCCGCTAGGGCATCGCCCAATTCCTTTAGCTTGTTGGCCTGGCTACCTCGAGCACCTCCCTGCCTGGCGTGGTGGTCCCAGCCGTTGAAGTCGATCGCCGCCACCTCGAGGCCCTCTCCGCTCAAGATGACCTGAGCGATGCGCTGCATGCCTTCACCAATGCTGGTATCGGGGTAGCCAAAGTTTTGAAGGCCCTTGGCACTCACGATCTCGCGGAAACGCCGCAGGCTTTCGATGGTGTTCTTGCCCGACTGCAGGACATCCAGCCCATCGGCTGGCTGTGGCCTTGAGCCCATCTCGCCCTCCGAGTCTTCCTTGACCTCTCCGTCGGCACCGTAGAACTTGCCGAAGCGATCCAGAACGCTGGTTGCTCGACGGCTTGCGAAGTCATCAGGAACCGCGAGCACCGGGTAGGAACCGCGCACGGCAATCGGCAGCAAGCGCTGCATGCCAATCCCTCGGAACTCGTTCTGTGTGCCTTCCTCCGTCTTCTGGCTCAAAGTCAGGTAGCGATTCATCCAACCGTTGACCACCGAGCGGTCCCCCGGGGCGCCGAAGTTCATGAAGTCCTGGGCGTCAAAGTGGCTGCGGGTCGGATGGGGAGAACCAACGCCGATGTAGGGCACGAGCAATTCTTCCTCATAGATCGGCTTGAGCGCCGCAAGCGCCGGGTGCAATCCCCAGTTGCGGCTCAGCTCAACCACCTCATCCGCCTTGATCCCGATCGTCGGCCGACACAATTCGTAGCTCGGGTCGGTGCGTGGAACGATCATGTTCAGGAAGTCGGCTCCACCTCGCAGGTAGATCAACACGAGCGAGCGAGTCCGATGGGACTCATCGAATCCGTAGCCGTTCATGCGCGCCAGCGCCGAGGCCTGGGTGCTCAAGCTCAGAGCCGCGGCCCCCTTCAACAGATTGCGGCGGGAGAGAGGTGAATTCATTGACATTGAAACTCCGGTGAACCGAGCAGGAGTCCAAGGACTTGGGGCCCAAGGACCTGGACGTCTATCTCATCGTTGTTGGCTTTGTAGATCCGCACGACCTCGTGAACCATCGCTTGCGTACGCAGGTTGGCACCGCCGGGCAAGACGCGAGCGATCAACTCCTGCATCCAGGAGAGGACCGAACCTCCCGCTTCGATCTCGCCAAAGAACTCGGCGGGAATGCGCAGGCCCTCCAATTCCCCAGCGGCCAGGCGCAGGGCAATGTCCCAACGAACCGTCAACACCCCCGGGTCCAACCAATCCTTCGCGGTGTCGAAGTAGCCGGTCGGGTCGTCGCAGCGATAGGTCGGCTGCCCCATGGCGCCGAGGGCCTCCGTGAGAAGCTTCGTATCCTCAACCACCGTGCCCGTGATGCGTACGGCAGAGATCAGGAACTCATTGGGGGTTTTGAACTTCGCCTGGTAGTTCTCGCGTGCCCAAAACTCCTCGCTTTTGAGGATCTCGCGCAGCATGGCGGGGATGTCCCCTTTCGACTTGCGGTAGACGGCGGCCACATCCTTGACGAGCCTCGGAGGTGGGTTGTCGTTCACCAAGTAGCGCACCAGTTTCTCCGCGATGAAGTTCGATGTCGCCTTGTGGGCGGCGAGGACTTGCAGCAGGCGATCGCCCTGGCCGGTGCCGTCGTTCTTGTCCTCGCGAAGGATCGTCTTCAGGAATGTGTGGTTGCCATCGATGTGGCGAGACTGGTCAAAGAAGAAGCCGTAGTAGCCGTCCTTGCCGCTGGCCAGGCCCCAACCGGTCAACACTTCGGCCGCAGCGATCACGTCCGCTTGGCTGTAGCCTTTGTCCACGCCCATGGTGTGTAGCTCGAGCAACTCGCGCGCGTAGTTCTCATTCACGCCGCGCTTGGAGGCGATCAGTGCGGCTTCCTCCGCCAATTCTTTGGAGCCCGACCTCTCCCGGACTTGCTGTTCGTAGGTGGCCAGCTCGCCCGCGCTCATCGGGCGCTTGGAAAGCATGTTGTCCAAGTAATGCATCATCGCCGGGTGGTGGGCGGACGCATCGAGCATCGTTGGGAAACTCCCCAGAGCGTTGTCCCGAATCACGCGGGCGTCAAAGTCGGGGATGTAGAGCCCGGCGGGCCAGCTCTTCGTGTAGCTGACGTTGAAGTGATTGCGCCAAAACTCGCTGAGAACCTCGGCCACTTGACGCTCGGCGAAGGTCTGGCGCAGGGGAATGCTGCTCAGCAGTTGCCACTTGGGAATGCCCCGGTAGTTGCCCTGCGCGATGCGTTCCTCGCGCGTGCTCTTGGGGGGCAACTCATAGGAGGTGTAGATGAACATCTCCGAGGGATTGAGCTCGAGCGCATCGAGCAAGCCCAGACGCTCACGCAGTATCGGTCCCTCCTGCAGCTCGGGGTCCAACTGCCGTGCGATCCACTGCTCTTCCCCGACTTCCATCAAGCGCTCCACATCCCCCGGACGGGGGCCAAAGGCAAAGCGCGCGAGTAGATGAACAGCTCGCTCCCGCGGCGAGAGCGGAATGACCTCCCCGTCGGAGGGTCCGAGGGGGAGGGCGAGCGAGACGATCGAGAGGGCAGTGACGATCATGGCAGGGCGAATTCTGAGGAGCAAGTCTCCCCGAGCCTACCATCGAAGGGGCAGTTGCGCCCCCTTGGACCGCCTAGCCGAAACAATGCAGCAACAAGGCGTGGGACGCCGCATTACCTACCGATCACACAGATCGTGGGTCAAGGTAACGGGCAGGATGATGACGTCGATGATCACGGGCAAGAGGAGCAGGACCACCAGTCCCGCCGCCGCCGCATTGCTGTCCCCGTTGCAGTGAACACGCGGATTCCAATAGACCGCGGACGCGCCCTTGCCCCCGTAGACGCTCCTGGACACGGAGAAGCTCCATTGCTCCCCGCTCGTCTTGCAACTCGGGAAGAGCAACATGCCCGCCGCCAGCAACGCGAGAGTGGGCAGCTTTGTAAATAGGGAGGGTGATTTCATGGTGCTTCGGGGTTGAACCGAGGACTCAGGACCCGCGCTCGACGATCTGTTTGCTGTTTCTTTGGAATCTGAGGAGAAGGGGGCTCCCTCACCAAACGGCACCCCACGGCTGCCCGCCCAGTTGGAGCCTCCCGGCCTGGGGAAGCGCTGAAGGCCCACACATCAGCTTCCACGGAGAATTGGACGAAGAATGGGTGTCCGAATCCCAAGATTGGCGCCGTATGTGCGACCCTCTGTCGATCGACCCGGCCCCAGGCCCCTTCCTCAACACTTGCAAGCACTCCCGTGATCAATTCTTTCGCCGTCGTCGCCTTCCTGGGCGCAACCGTTTTCGCCACCCCTGCCGTCGCCCACGAGGGCTGGATCGAGGATTTCGACAAGGCCGTGACGGTCGCGAAAGAGCAGAAGAAAGACCTTCTGGTGGACTTCACCGGGTCGGACTGGTGCGGTTGGTGCATCAAGCTCAATAAAGAAGTCTTCGACCACGACGTCTTCCGCGAAGGCATCGCCGCCAACTACGTGCTGGTCTCCCTGGACTTCCCGCGCGGCGAAGAGCCGAAGTCAAAAGTTCCGAACCCGGAGCGCAACCAGGAGCTCAAGGCGAAGTACGCGATCAGCGGCTTCCCGACCATTCTCCTCATGAACTCCGATGGTCTCGTCTATGGCCAAACGGGCTATCAAGAGGGTGGCCCCGAGGCGTACCTCAAGCACATTGAAGAGCTTCGCACGACCGGTCTCCCGCAGCTGGAAAAGGTCACGAGCATTGCGAACGCCTATGCGGCCGCTGCCGAGGCGGACAAAGTCAACGCCTTGCGCACCGTGATCAACGCCCTGCTGGAATTGCCCGCGGATTCCGCTTTCAAGCCAGTCTTGGCCGAGCCTGCACGAGACGCGTTCACGCTTGACCCTGAGAACAAGGAAGGGCTCAAGCTGCTTGCGGTGAAAGCACTTTCCCTTTCTGGTGAGCACTCCAAAGAACTGCTTGGCTACGCCATCGAACTCGACGGCCACAACGAGCACGGCGTTTACGAAGCCGCAGTTTGGGCCCAGTTCATGTCCGTCACCAACCCGACTCAGGCGAAAGCCGCGATCGGCTCCCTGAACGGCCTTGCCGACTACAAGTTCGTGGACAAGGAGACGGGCTTCATGCTGAACCTCAACGCAGCGCGCTGGACAACCCTCGAAGGCATGGAAGACATCGAGCGCTCCAAGGCCTTCGCCAGGCGCGCCCTGGAGATCGGACACTCGAGCCCTCAGCACATGGAGACCGCGAAAGAACTCGCGGGCGATACCAACTAAGCAGCCGGTCCAAGCGGCGGGAGGGAATCTTCCGCCGATACCGGCTAGAAACAAGCTCGGCTCCTCCAGTGTTTACTGGAGGAGCCGAGCTGCAATTGAGTGCAGGAGTTTGTGCGACTACTTCACCGCATCAAGCAAGCGCGCGGCTTCCTTGCGAGCGGTCGCTTCCCCTTTGCCACCGGCGATCATGTCGGCGATGACCGAAACTCGGCCCTCCCCGGTGAGCACCTGAACATGGGTGCTGGTGCGTCCGTGCTCCACGTGTTTCTCCACCTCGATGTGCCTGTGCGCGAAGGCGGCGACCGAGGGCAGGTGAGTCACGCACAGGATCTGGTAGTGCTCGCCCAAGCGGCGCAGGTGCTCACCAACTTTGGGGGCCAGGCGGCCGCCCACTCCGGCGTCGACTTCATCGAAAACCAAGGTGGGAATTGTCTGCCGTGCGGCCAAGGCTCCGCGCAAGGCCAACATGACTCGCGCCGCCTCTCCACCGGAGGCAACCTTGCGCAAGGGCGAGGTTCCTTCGCCAGGATTCGCGGCGAGCAGGAACTCAACCGCATCGGCGCCATCCGGCGCGAAACGCCGCATATCGGCTTCGAATTGGGCCTTCTCTGGATCCGCGTTAGGCGAAGCGATCGCCACAGCCTTGCGCGCTTCAACACTTACTTCGAAGATCGCATTCTCAAGGCCCAGTTCGGCCAAGCTCGCGTGCACGCCTTTCTCTAGACGTTTGCGAAGGGCGCGACGCGCCTTGCTCAGCTTGCCGGCAGCCGCCTCTAAATCCATGCGTGCAGCACGCCACTCCTCGGCACAAGTGTCGAGGCTCATGGAACTACTCTCTAGTTCTTCCAGCTCGACCTCGAAGCCCGGCAAGCGCGCGATCAAGCCAGCCACGTCGCAACGGTACTTGCGCTCCAAGCGGTCGATTTCCCCGAGCAGATCTTCGACTTCCTCCAAGCGATTGGGGGAGTATTCGACGCCGTCCAAGAAGCGTCGTAGGAGCTGCACAGTCTCGGTCAAGTGACCAGTGGCTTCGCGCATCTCGTTGGCGGGTTCGGACAACTCGTCGACGCGGTCTTCCCAACGCTCGAGCATCGCTTCGGCGCTGCGCATCACATCGAGCGCGGAGCCGTCCTCGTCCGCCAGGCCGCTCAGCAATCCACCGAGTTGGGACATCAACTCCTCCGCGTAGCGCAGGCGATCCCGTTCCCGGCGTAGCTCGGTGGCGCCTTCCACGCTCAGTTCTGCTTCGGTCAGCTCGCGCACTTGGAAACGCAGCAGGTCCAAGCGATCGAAACGACCCGCTTCATCTTCGGCGAAGGCTTGCATGCGTTCACCGAGTTCAACCCAACGCAGGCGCGCGGCGCGGTAGGCGGCGAGTGGTTTGTCCAAGGCCCCGAAAGAATCGAGCAAGGCCCGTTGTTCCGCGGTCTCGAGCAGACGTTGATGATCGTTCTGCCCGTGGATCTCCACCAGCATGCTGGCCAGCTCACGTAGGAAACGCTGGGTCACCGGTCGGTGGTTCAAGTGCGCGCGCGTGCGCCCTTCCGCGCTCAAGGTTCGCGACAGGACGAGTTCTAGTTCCTCGTCCGTTTCCCACTCCTCGAGGATCGCGGGCGCGGTTTCTTGCAAGCACTCAATCAGGTGCTCTGGCACAGCACCGGGGGCAAAGACAAACCGGCCATCCACCCGCGCCTGCTGCGCGCCGGTGCGCACCATGTTCGTTTTGGGTCGTTGGCCGAGCAGCAGCTCGAGGGCTCGCAAACTGAGGCTCTTGCCCGCTCCTGTTTGGCCAGTGAGGACGTTGAGGCCCATTCCAAACTCGAGCTCCGCGGACTCGAACAGGGCCAAGTCGCGGATGGTGATATCGGTCAGCATAGCTGGCGAAGATCGCACAGGCCCCCGCTCGGGCGCAAGGCTTTTGGCCGGCCTCTGGGGCTCGGGGCTATTGGGCAGCCTCCTGGCGAGCTCGGCGGGATGGCCGGATCAGTTGCCTAAAGCGGCGCGCCGGCACCACTCCCTTTGCCCTATCAACCGTCCAGGCCTCTAGCGGTTCACCCGCTCGCCCAAGACGATCGGGATGCGCTTGCGGCAGAGGTCGGCGAGGCGCACGAGCTCCTCATGGGCCCGTTTCGGAATGCCGTCGGAATCCGCACGCTCGAACTCATCCAGAGCAGCCTTCCAGAGCTCCTTCTCAACAAACTCCAACCCGCGCACCGCGTGGTTCATGCAGCCTGGCTGCAGGCTGCGAATCTTCGGCTTGACCGCGAGCACTTCCACCCAAGGCAAGCCGGCGAAGTTTGATTGCACCCGGCAGAGAAGCTCGAAGCGGGCGAATCGCTGGGCGTCTTGCAGGGCCCATTCCGCGGCCCCACCGCGCTTGGCATAGACGCGCACCGCTGGATTGCCGAACTCGCTCTTGTGCCACAGGTACTGGTCCTCTGACCAAGCCTGGAAGCCTCGGTAGTCTCCGGGGCCGAAGCGCGTCAGCAAGGGGTTCCAGCTTTTGAGTTCAGCTCCAAACTGCACATCGAGCTTCAAGAGTTGCCCCACGTAAGCGGATGGGTCCCCCCACAGTTCGTCGGCGCCGATGGTCTTTGGCTCCTCCTCCGGGACGAACTCTGCGTTGGCCCGCGGAGAGTAGCCAGCAGGCCGGGGATCCTGGGCGCGGGCCAGGCCCAGTCCGAGGGCCAGGAGCGGCGCCAGCCATTGGAGTTGATGAACTTTGGGCATTGGCTTCACCCTCGATTCATCGACCGCCTCAGGCCCAGGCTGGAGCCCCGAAAGCCCTGGACGGCTGCTTCTGGGATCCCGATCCAGGTTCGTGGAAGGGGCTCATTGCCCGTGAGAGAGCTTGTACAGGCGCTTTTCCTCCCGCCGCAGCAGGCTCTCGAACTCGGCGCGACCGATCGAGAATTCCTGGGCCGTGTGCTTCAGGAGTCGGCGTTCTTCGGCGCTCAAAGTCCCATCCTGCAGGGCCAGGGACATCAGCGCGCGCAACCAATCCCGGGCCTCGAGGGTGTCCCGGGGGATCGGCACGGCGGAACCATCACTGCCCTCTTCGAACATTTGCTCCATGCGAGCGGCGGAGAGTCCCAGGCGATCGGCCAGGGAGTTCAAGGCCCTGCGCTCGCGACCGTCGACCCGGCCGTCCGCTTCGATGAGGTGCGCTGCCCAACTGACGAGGTCCGCGCTCGCGGCGGAGAATTCGATTGGACCTGCGGCCTCGGGACGCGGACTCGGCGCCCCGCTTTTCACGAGGGCCAGGCGCTCGTGAAGATCCTTCGCCGCCAAGGAGTGTTCGGCCGAAGCCTCGGCCAGGAGCCAACGATCTTTCGAGCCGGTGCGCGCAGCCTCGCAATAGGGGCAGCGACTGCCCAGCCCCCCCGCATCGTGGGCGCCGCAGTTTGCGCAGCGCGAGCTCGAGAAGGTTTCCTTGATGTCCGTCGCTTGCCCCTTGGCGCGTTCAAAGACGTAGAGCACCCGCCGCAGGTTGCGGCGGTTCTCGATACGCAAACCCCCTTTGTCGTCCACCGTTGCAGGGCGTCCGTCGAAGAGCATTTCGACCACGGCCAGGTCCTTGGAAGGCTCTGCGAGGATTCCAAGGCATCGAACCGAACCGACGGCGACGTCGGTCATGAAGCTCCGATCGCGACCCGGGAGGACATCGAAGTTCTCCGCATAGGCGCGCAGGTAGTCCTCCGATGCGACACGCACAAGGGGCTCCGCTGCCCCGAGCCGATCCGCCGCACAATGGCGCCAGAAGGCGACGGATGCCTGATCCTCGAGCAGTTGCACGCTCATGCCAGGATCGGTTTGTCGGTACGCGCCGAAGCCGGGCAGCTCCCCTTGCAGCTCGGGCTTCCACTCGCTGGCCTGGGTGATCTCCGTCAGGATCCAGTCGAACTCGCCGCTGCGCACGAAAGCGTCGCAAGAACCGCATTGGGCGAACTGGTTCATGGCGAGGGAAGCTCCGCAGTTCGGGCACTGGCCCTCGATCAACCCGCCCGCCACCGAACGCGCCCCGCGACGGCGCACGAAGCTCCAGCATTCCAGAAAGTGATTGCGGGGCAACTTGGAGCCCGGGATCTCTCCCCCCTCCTTCAGGTCCAGCCGGTGGATGTCGGCCCTAAACGGAATTTCGACTGTCAAAGTCTCGAAGTGCTCGCCCGCCTCGTGGTGGCAGATTCGGAGTTCCCCGAGCTGCAAGTTCTGCATGCCCTGGCGCCAGCCATCCTGCTTTTGCTCAACAAACTGCAGGGAGAAGCGCTCCAGCACGCCGTCGCTCAGAAAGGCCTGAACGGGTCCAAGGTCCTGGGCACACCAACTCTCTTGGATCTTGAGGAATGCATTGCGCACCCTTGAGAGGAACGCGCTCTCCACGAATGCGGGGTCTGCGGCGCGCAATTGGGTGGCAATTGCCTCACTGCGCTGGCGTGTCACGGCGGGAGCATGCTTGCGGATCACCCGTCGCCGGTGGGCGCTCGCCCCCTTGCGCGAGGTCTTGGCCGCCACGATGATCGCCACGATCAAGAGCGGCACCCCGATGAGCGGCACCTCAAAGGCCAGGCGGATCAAGTAGTAGATGAGCACCCCGATGCCATCGCCGTCGCCGCCGCCACCACCGCCTCCGCCACCGCCGAAGCTGCCACCACCACCGGCTTGATAACTAACGAGGAAGGGAGAGAGTGAGTGCAGCAGGGACATGGTCAGTAGGTCTTCCGGACTCTGGAGCTCGATCAGGGGACGCAAAGGTACCAGCTGATCGGAAAACCTACAGGGAGTGAAGGATCCCGGCGAAGGATCCCTTATCCTGTGCGGCTCGCTCGAACTAGCCACTCAGCCATTTCATTTGAGCGCCGGCCCGCGTCCCCCCTCGCGGGCTAGTCTGCATAGGCGCCCTTCCTTCATGCGAAAACAACTTCTCAAGCGTTTCCGATTCTCCGTCCGCAAGGAAGGCCAAGCCCTGCTCGAAGCCGGTGGAGTTCAAAACGTTGAAGTCAGCCACGGACATATCCTTGGCTCGGTTTCCCAGACGGTGACCGTTCCGCCGGGTGCGGACGGCGAACTGTCCGTAGACGGCGAATTGCTGGCGGAGGAGGGCCCGGTCTACACCCCCGAGCCCAGCTACTGCCCCGAGGGGGAAGATCCGGATGAGATCGCGCCGCCTTCGCGTGTGGAGATCTACTTCGAGGAAGACCTGCTGATGGACGAGCCCAAGCTCGTCAGTCGCTGCTCTTGTGATGCCCCCGAGCTGAACGGGCCCTGCTATCACCAGTGGGCCCTGATTCAGCACTGCCAGAAGGACGGCTTGCTCACGAAGATGCGCGAGGAGTTCGTGCCCAGCGCCCTGTGGCGCAGCCGCTTGGAGCAACTCGAACGGGCCGCCCGCGGACGACACGTGAACCCTTGGTCGGAAGTCGGCGAACTACACGGACGCATCCGCTACCTGTTCGATGTGAGCCTGTCCCTCGACTGCGACTATTTGTACCTCACCACCGAGTGGCAGAAACGCAACCGACATGGGGGTTGGAACCAAGCCAAGCGCATCGCCATCGACGCCCCAGAGCGCACGCGCTTTGGCGAGGTGACGGATCGAAAACTCACGGACCTTCTGAGCCCCTTCGGCGTGCCTGAGTCCCCCGAGTTTTCTCAAGCCCGGCGCCTGGGTCGTTCCCGTTTGCCGGGAGCTGCGATCACGCACATCATGCAACTCGCCTGCGACACCGGGCGCGTCTTCGCTTCGCGCAGCGGCAGGATTTCGAGCAAACCGCTTTCCTGGGACAAAGGCGAGCCTTGGATCATCGCTCCTCGGATCCGCGAAGGGGGTCCACGCATCTCCTTCGACTACTTCCTCAAGCGCGACGAGGAAGAGCGCGAGCTAACCGCGGAGATGTTCCTCTTTGCTGGAGACTTGCTCTTCACCGGAGAGGGCTTCCTGCGCGTGAATGACGCACCGCCCTGGCACGTGGTCGAGTCCGTCATGCTCGGAGGCCCGATCGAAGTGCCCACCAAAGAGAAGTCACGGCTCTTGCAAGTGACTTCCATTTTTAACTCGGAGGAGAGCGGTACGGGAGAAGCGGAGCCGGACAGTGACGGCATCGCCCCGGTTCCGATCTTGAGCGTGACCACTCGCGTCGAGGACGGCCAAAACTTCGAGTGCGCCGTTCGGTTCTCTTACGCCGGAGAGATCATCGCGGCGGAGGACACGCAACCGGTGGTGACCTTGCCTTCGGGCCGCGCGGTGCGGCGTGCCGAGGCTCTGGAGCAAAAAGCGCTGCGTCTCTTCCTTGAAGTGGGTGGCAGCCTCGAGCAACACACCGAGAACTCTCCCCCGCGGCCGACCCTGGCCCCCAAACTTCTGCAACCGGCCACGCGCTCCCTGCTCAATCAGGGTTGGCAGCTGGACCTCGCTGGCTCACGCATTCACACCAGCGGCAAGACCAACTTTGCAATCACCTCGGGCATCGACTGGTTCGATGTCACGGGCACCATCAACTTCTCCGGGACGGAAGTGCCCCTGCCGGAAATCTTGGCCGCGTCGCGCAAGGGCGATCACTTCTTTGAGCTTCCCGATGGCAGCATCGGCCTGTTGCCCGAAGAGGGTTCCAAGCAATGGAACCTGATCGAACGACTTGGAAAGTCATCCGACGGCGCCATTCGATTTGGCAAGAGCCAAGGTTGGCTGCTGGACGCCTTGCTCAGTTCTCAGGACGCCCAGGTGGCGACCGACGCCGGCTACGATGCTTTGCGCAACCGCCTTGGACAGGTTGGACACGCGGAGCCACGTCATGAGGTCGAGAGCTTCCAAGGGGAGCTTCGCAAGTACCAGCGGGAAGGCCTGGGTTGGATCAACGCGCTTCAGGAGCTCGGCCTCGGCGGCTGCCTCGCGGACGACATGGGCCTCGGAAAGACCGTGCAAGTGCTCGCCGAGTTGGAAGACAGGCGCGCCAGCGGCAGCAACGGCAAGCCCTCGCTCGTGGTCGCGCCCAAGTCCCTGGTTTTCAACTGGGAACGCGAGGCCAAACGCTTCGCCCCTGACCTCAGAGTCATGTGCTACGGCGGCCCGGAACGCGGCGATCTCTTGGCTCAGATGAAGGACGTCCAACTCGTCATCACCACCTACGGGACGCTGCGTCGGGACATCCAAGAGTTGCGCGAAGTCGATTTCGACTACGCGATTCTCGATGAAGCCCAAGCGATCAAGAACAACTCCAGCCAGATCAGCAAAGCAGTGCGACTGCTGCGTTCGGACCATCGACTGGCACTCTCGGGTACGCCGATCGAAAATCACCTGGGCGAGCTTTGGTCGATCTTTGAGTTCCTCAACCCGGGCATGCTCGGGCGCTCGACCAGCTTCAAACGACTCTTCGCGGGCAAGCGCGGGGATCGGCTTTCTCCCGAAGATCGCTCACGCATCGCCGGCGCTCTGCGTCCCTTCCTACTGCGTCGCCGCAAGGAAGACGTGCTGCCGGACCTGCCGGAGAAGAGCGAGCAGATCATCTACTGCGACCTCACCAAACGTCAGCGTACGGACTACGACGAACTGCGCGAGTACTACCGGGCTTCGCTGCTGAGTGCGAAGGAGCCCTTCTCCTCGGTGCCGCGCATCCACGTTTTGGAAGCCTTGTTGCGCTTGCGCCAGGCCTCCTGCCATCCGGCGCTCTTGGATCCGACGCGCATCGAAGAGCCCTCGGCCAAGTTCGAAGTGTTGCTTCCGATGCTCGAAGAACTGCGCGAGGAAGGGCACAAGGCTCTGATCTTCAGTCAGTTCACTCAGCATCTCGGCGCCCTGCGCAACCTGCTGGATCGCAACGAGTTCAACTACACCTACCTGGATGGACGCACGCGCAAGCGGGAAGAGCGAGTCGACGAGTTCCAAAACAACCCGAAGTGCACGCTGTTCTTGATCAGCCTGAAAGCAGGTGGTCACGGCCTCAACTTGACTGCTGCGGACTACGTGTTCCTCTTGGATCCCTGGTGGAACCCCGCCGCGGAAAGCCAAGCCATCGACCGCAGTCACCGCATCGGGCAAACGCGTAAGGTCATGGCGTACCGCCTGATCTCGCGGGACACCACGGAAGAAAAGGTCTTGGACCTGCAGGAGCGCAAGCGCAGCCTAGCCAATGCCATCCTCTCCCGAGACAACGCAGTTCTGCGCGACTTGACCCGCGAAGATCTAGAACTGTTGCTCTCCTAACTAGAACGAACATGGCAGACAGTACCTCGAGCAATCCGAAGCTAAAGAAGGAGCTGAAGCTCTTCGACGTCTTCGCTCTTGCCACCGGAGCCACTCTGTCGGCGGGACTGTTCTTGCTGCCCGGCACTGCCTTCGCGCAGGCCGGGCCGGCGATGATCTTCGCCTACATCCTCGCGGCCGTTCCGATGGTGCCCTCGATGCTGTGCATCGTGGAACTCTCGACCGCCATGCCGCGCTCCGGTGGAGCCTACTACTTCCTCGAGCGCAGCCTGGGCCCCTTGGTGGGCACCGTCGGCGGGATCGGCACGTGGTTGGCACTGATTCTAAAAACGAGCTTTGCGCTGGTCGGCCTGAGCGCCTACGTGTCGCTTTACATCGAAGCAGACGGCTGGGCCAACAAGGCCCTCGCGGTTTTTTTCGCGATCGTCTTCGGCTGCCTCAATCTGCTGGGATCGAAGAAGACGGGCGGCATGCAGCAAATCCTCGTGGTCTGCCTGCTGGTCGTGCTCGCGCTCTTCATGATCCTCGGCTTGCCAGTGATTCAGGCCTCGCACTTCGAGAACTTCTTTGGCGCCGGTGGCAACGAAGTGATCGCGACTGCGGGCATGGTCTACATCTCGTACGTGGGTGTCACGAAGGTCGCCTCCGTGGCCGAAGAGGTCAGCGATCCCGAGAAGACCTTGCCGCGCGCCGTGTTCCTTTCCTTTGCGGTGTCGCTGACGATCTACATCTTGGCCACCACCGTAATGGTGGGCGTGCTCGCACCAGGAGCCTTGGCCGCGAGCCTCACACCGATGGCGGACAGCGCCTTCGAGATCGCGGGCCCCTGGGGCAAAGGGCTGGTGAGTGGCGCGGCCATCTTGGCCTTCTTCTCCGTGTGCAACGCGGGCCTCCTGGCTTCATCCCGTTACCCGATGGCCATGAGCCGGGACGGCTTGATGCCAGAGCTCTTGGGCAAGGTGACCGCCAATGGCGTTCCGCGGAACGCCGTCATCCTGACCTCGTGCATCGTTATCGCCATCGTGCTGGGGCTCGACGTGATGAAGATCGCGAAGCTCGCCAGCGCTTTCCAGCTCCTGATCTTTGCGCTCCTGTGCGGAGCGGTGATCGTGATGCGCGAGAGCGGACTCGACAGCTACGACCCCGGCTACAAGACGCCCTTCTACCCTTGGATTCCGCTGTTCGGCACGATCGCTCCCTTCGCCCTGATCTTCCAGATGGGCTGGCTTCCGAGCGTTTTCACTCTGGTCCTGATCGGCACCGGAGTGGGTTGGTACCTGCACTACGGCAGACGCCGGGTGGATCGACGGGGAGCGATCTTCCATGTCTTTGCACGTCTAGGGGAAGGGCGCCACGAGCCGCTCGACACGGAACTGCGCACCATCCTGAAGGAGAAGGGCCTGCGCGAGAGCGATCCGTTCGAGCAACTCGTGATCGACTCCATCGTGATCGACTGGGACGAAACTCCTGAGTTCTCCGAGATCATTCAGAAGGTCTCTTTGGCCCTCACCCGGCGGCTCGATCACCCGCTTGAAACCTTCGTCGCGGGATTCACCGAAGGCACCCAAATAGGTGCCACTCCGGTTTCAAAGGGCGTCGCCTTGCCCCACATGCGCCTCGAGGGCATCGAGCATCCCTTCATGGTGCTCGTGCGACTCAAGCAAGAGCTACGCATCTTGGCCGGCAACGTCTTCGGCAAGCAATCCCTGACCGACGGCGTGCACGCGGCCTTCTTCCTCGTCAGTCCCGAAGGGGACGCGAGCATGCACCTGCGCATCTTGGCTCAGCTCGCCACGCGCATCGATGAAGACGACTTCATGGAGCACTGGCTGGCCGCCAACAGTGAGCTGCAATTACGCGAAGTGTTCCTGCGCGATGACCGCTACATCACCGTGGCCATCGAGCGCGACACGCCCGCCTGGCAGTGGGCCGGATTGGACCTCTCTTCCGTCGAATTGCCCGACCGCTGCCTCGTCGCCACCATCCGGCGCCACGGGCGAACACTCGTGCCCCGTGGCTCCTCGCGCTTGCTCGCCGGAGACCGTCTGTTGATCTTCGGCGAACCCGACGTCATCGCCGGGTTGTACGAGCGCTTCGCTTAACCCGCGCGCGCTGCTTGGGCTCCCCGTCCCCATGGCTGAATCCCCTTCTACATTTCCCGCTGACCCGGCAGGGCTCTACGACCTGATCGTGATCGGGGGCGGCGCCTCCGGGATGGCGGCCACGATCTCGGCGCGGCGAGCGGGCAAGCGCGTGCTCCTGTGCGAGAAGTCGGATTCCCTCGGTCGCAAACTGCTGGCTTCGGGAGGCGAACGCTGCAACCTCTCGAACACCCTGTCTCAGGAAGAGTTCATGGAACGCATCGGCCGCGATGGACGCTTCATGGGGCCCGCTTTGGATCTATTGGGTGGACCCAAGCTGCGTGAATTCTTCCACGAGCTCGGCATGCAAACCGTCTGCCACGACGGGTTTCGCGTTTGGCCAGAGACGCGCAAGTCCTCCACCGTGCTGGCGGCTCTGGTGGCGGAGATCGAACGCCTGGGAGCCGAGGTGGCCGTGGACTGTTCCGTCGCAAGCACCGAGTTCGTGGACGGTGAATTCTACGTGGCCCACGCCCGGGGCACCTTCCGTTCCCGGCAGCTGATCATCGCAACCGGTGGCCTGGCCCTGCCCAAGTCAGGCGCTGCCGGCGGTGGCTACGCCTTCGCCCAGGGCTTTGGGCACCGAACGACCCCACGCTTTCCCGCAGGCGTGCCACTGGTCAGCGCCGAGGATTGGCCCGCCCGTTGCCGCATGCACACGGTCGGCAAGGCCCAGTTGCAAGTGGCCATCAAAAAGCACTCGCGCATCCAACGGGTTGGGGACTTGATCTTCACCAAGCAGGGCATTCGCGGGCCCGTCGTGCTCGACATCTCGCGGGACATCTCGCCCCTGCTCGAGACCTTGGATGAGGTTCCCCTGTTCATGAACCTGTGCAAGGGCCGCAACCAGGAGGATTGGCGAACCATCCTCAAAGACTGGCGCTCGCAAAAACCGGCTCCGGTGGTGGAGCGGCTCTCCGAAGAGGTGCCCCTCGAACTGGCCGAGGTGCTCTGCGAGTTGAGCGGCGTTTCCAACACGGAAACCAGCCACAGCTTGGGCGGCGAGTTGAAGGAGAGTCTGATCCGCATCCTCGTGCAGACTCCCCTGACGATCACTGGGACCACGGGTTTCGGCGGTGCCTTTGTGACGCGCGGAGGCGTGCGGCTGAAAGAGGTGCGCCCGGAGTCGCTCGAGAGCAAGCTTCAGCAGGGCCTCTACTTGTGCGGGGAAGTGCTCGATTTGGACGGTCCGTGCGGGGGATTCAACCTGCAATGGGCCTTCGCGAGCGGGTTCCTGGCCGGCGCTTCCGAATTGGCGTAGGAAGCCAGCGCCCCAGGCCCCACAGGGCTTTTTACGCGGAGCGTGAAGGCGCTTTTCCCAGGGGAAAGGATGCTCCTGTAAGTCTCGGACCTTCGCCGAGATGCCTGAGTCCCGCGGGGAGTGCCTGGCGTTCCAATCGTGAGTTCACGAACCGGTAATCACCGCTCGGCCGTGAATAGATCCCTCCGCGCGCTACCGCCCCATCTGCGCGCGCCTCCTCACCCCGCGATTTGCAACATGTCTTGGTTCTCTCTTTCCCTCGGGGCAGCTCGCCCCGCGTGTAGCTGTGTGGCCGCGCAACGGCGCCCGCTGCTGACCGCCTTCCTCACCCTCGCCCTGCTCGGCTCCCCTGCGCTGGCCCTTCCCGCCCTGCAGAATGCAATCGGGGTCTTGCGGCAAGCGGCCCCCCAGTTGGAGACGTTTGTGCTCCACGGCACCCTGCCCCTGCCTCCGCGCCTTTACCTGCCCGGGAACCCCACCGGCAGGTTCCTCCTGCGCGACGGCGACGGCAACACCTACCCGGCCCAGACCAACGTGGTCTCCCGTTACCCACTGTCAACGGACGGGGCCGATGTGATCGAACTCGTGTCCATGGTGACGCGGCCGGACAATGTCCCGCCAGGCACCCAACTGAGCTTTGACGTGCTGCACATTCCTGGGGCGGATCATGGAAGCACGCGCCCCACCGTGGCTGTTTCCAGACTCATCCGCCAGCCCGGTGGAATCACCCTGCGCACCCGAGACGTCTTTGGTAACCCGTACAAGGCGGAGCTCATGCGCGACCTGCGCAGCTCGAGCAGCGAACTACGTACGCTCAAGACCGGGCGCGTTGCCAGCCAGTTTCGGACCCACGAGAACATGCTGCCCGTCGCGCCAGTCTCCGGTCCTTCCGGAACCTTACCGCACCTCATGGGCGTGCACAGTTACGTCACGGTTTGGGACCGGAAAGACATCGTTTCCCTCGACCTGCGTGTCCACAACGGCCACGAGGGTCGCATGCAGGGCGACGCTCAGGACGATCCGATGGGCACACTGTTCTTCGATGGACTGACCCTGGATGTGCCCGAGGGTTGGAAGGTCCTCTCCGCGTTCTCCGATCCGACTTTGGCGGCTGCGGTTTCGGAGCAGAGCCGCGTGTTGGTTCCGCTGGTCAAGCCGCTACCGAACAACAAGCTGCACGCGATGCACCAGCAGAGTCAGTTCCACCGGCGTTTGATCCTCTGCAAGGAAGGCTCCGAGCAGTTGGCGCTGTCCATCTTGCGTGAGGAGGGCTTGGCCTTCTGCAAGGACGGCTACAACACCCAGGGCAACCGCTACTACTCTTGGTGGAACCCGCATACGTCGCGCTACTTCACGACCAACATGCCCCTGCCGAACCTCGATTACCTCGAGAGCGAAGCGGACTCGCGGAACGAGATGAACGGCTTGCTGTACGGCCTGCGCGCTTCGCTCGAGTCGGGCAATCCCGGACCGTGGCCAGTGGTCTCCAGCAACCTGGGCTGGGCCCACCCCTATGGGTACGAACACGGCGGCGCTCCCGGCGGCTCGGGCATCTTCTTCGTCGAAGGCGTGAAGACCGCCTGGTCCGGATCCAGTGACGGCTATCGCTACTATCAACTCACCCATCGCATGTACACCGAGCGCCACCCCACGGCGCTCTACCAAGGCAACGGCGACGCGTTCCACTTGGAACGCTGGGTGAAGACTGGTCCCAACGGCCCCTACCTGCCGGTCTACATCTGGATGATTCCGTGGCTGATCCTGGGAGACCCCCACGGATTCCTAAACGCGCCTGACCTGCACACGAACGCAGTCGAAGCACAAGGTCGTGCACCTGCCTACTTGCGAGAGTTGGAGACGTTCATGCACGTGGACGGCGCTCACTTGATCCGCTACACCCGCGCTGCAAAGACCTTGGCTTGGCTGGGCAACGACTCCCTCGCCAAAGACGACCTGATGATGCAAGCGGAACTGGCCCGCGCTTCCTACAGCGTCTTGCCGCAAACGGCGGGCGACGTGGGCATCTCACCGGGACTCTTCGTCGACAAGCAGTACGCGGAGCAGTATCCGCACCAGGGCCTTTGGCTGGATCGCGAACAGGGCTGGATGGTCAACACCGTGGCGGCCGCCTATTCCATGGCCCACCCCGTTTGGCGTAGCCAAGTCCGGCCTTGGTTTGACGACGTGGTCGATCTCATGCAGTTGGGTCAAACCAATTGCATCGGCAGCATCATGTCCTACCCGAGTGACAACCACTTGAACGGGCAGTACCGCCTGCTGCAATCCATCTCGGAGTGCATCATCCAAAACGCCCTGTGGGGAGTTCGAACCACGGTCTACGACAACGCCGCGCCGGTGCGTGCAGCCCAAGTCGACCAGATCCTGATCAAGTCGACCTACGCCATGATCAGCGACTTGGTTTGGGAACCCGGCGCCCCCAACCCGCACTTCTACACGGCCCTGGGGCCCTGGGATACGACGACGCCGAGCTTCTGCAACTACGTGCCCGCGGATGGCTACGCCTCCTACGACGGTTACCAGATCTGGAACATGATGGTCTTCGGCTACAAGCTGACCGGAGACGCGCGCTTCCTCAACCGGGCAACGGATGCTTCCGGGGGCGTCTTGACTCCACAGTCCATGGGCATGGACCTGTACCACGGAGATCTCGAAACCCGCGCCGGGATGATCGGCTTCTTGCAGACGGTTCTCGGTCTCTGATCAGGACCGTCTCATCCGACCCTTTTTGATCGGGGGGCCGGATTCATGGGGGCAGCGCCGATGGGGTGTGCTGCCCCCTCCTTCGTTTTTAAGGGGCAGTTTCGCGTTTGCGTTGGGGCGCTAGGCTCCGCGAACTTCCGCGCCTGCCACGTAGACCTGGCGCAAGGCTAGGTCTTGCGGCGCGAGCACGATCAAGTCGGCGCGCGCTCCAACGCTCAAGTGGCCCCGCTCACTCTCAAGCCCGAGCGCACGGGCCGGTGTGCTGGAAGCCATGGTCAATGCGTCGGCCACGTCGACGACTCCTTGGGCGCACAGGCGTTGCACCATTTCTAACTGGCTCAAGGCCGAACCCGCCAAGCGTGGTTGCGGGTGGTTCGAATCAGCGGGGTAGTAGGCGGCGCCATTTTGAATGAGGTGCTCTCGCCCGTAGCTGTGGAAGTGATCGCAACCGGTGCCTGCCCCAGACAAGGCGTCGCTGACCAAGCACAGACCTTGGGGGCCACGAGCCGCGAGGGCCAACTCAAACGCTTCGCGCTCCACGTGCACCAGGTCGCCGATGATCTCCGCGAACAGCACGTCTTCCGTCAAGGCGATGCCGGCGAGTCCCATGTTGCGGTGATGGATGCCACTCATGGCGTTGTACAAGTGCGTGACTCCCACGGCCCCCGCTCTGGCCGCGGCCCGCGCTTCCGTCGCATTCGCTAGGCTGTGCCCGAGGGAAACCCGAATTCCGAGGGTCTGCAACTCGCGCACGAGGTCCATGCAACCGGGAAGTTCGGGGGCCAAGGTGATGGTTCGAATGCCGCGCCCGCCGGCGCTGGAAGAACCGACCACTTCGCGCAGGGCTTGCAGCGAAGGAGTCGCCAAGCAGTCCAAGGGCAAGGCGCCCGCGGAGGCTGGGTTGACAAAGGGTCCTTCTAAGTGCAATCCCAGTGGACTGGCGAGACCCTCCTGCTTGCCGCTCGCCGCGAGATCCACGCTCTCGCATTGGGACCCGAGCCTTGCGGGTTGGGCTGGAAAGAGCGTCGGCAGAAAACCTGTGGTGCCATGACGCGCCAGGGCCCTCGCCATGCCGTCCAAATCCTGCAAGGGATCGCAGGAACCGAAGCCATGGATGTGCAAGTCGATCAGGCCCGGGGCGATGATCGGCAAACTGCCTTCGTCCCAAGCGGGTTCGTCGAAGGCGAGCTCACGAATGATTCCGTCCTCAAAGTCGATGGTCCCCGTGCGCAAGGACCCGTTCACCAGAAGACGTCCTTGCAAGCGCATCACGCTTGCGTCTCCGGCTCCGGCTCTGCCTCTTCGGCCCCGTCTTCTTCAGGACCGCGCAGGTACCAAAGGGCGGAGCTGCCGTAGTTGCGTTTGTCCGGTTCGAGCAGCGCGTCAAACTCGTGGGAATCGGCGCCGCGCTTGGGCGTGTGGAAGACGAGCAAGCCGCCGGGGCGCAGAACGTTTTTTGCGAGTGCGTTGGCTGCCTCGAAGACGCTGTTGCGGCGGTCATCACGCAGCCACGGGTAGGGCGGGTCGAAGAAGATCACGTCGGCCCAGCGAGCCGCTTCGCCTTTCGGGGGAGCCCAGGAATTCGGCGCGATGGCGCTGGCGTTCAAGACGTGGGCCTTCGCCTCCAGCCCGAGTTCCTCCACGTTGCCATTGATGATCTTGACCACGTGCGGGTTGTCCTCAACGAAGCGCGCGTAGGCAGCGCCGCGACTGAGGGACTCGAGGCCCAAGCTGCCGCTGCCCGCGAAAAGGTCCAGGGCGTAGCAACCCTCGATGCCCTGGCCGAGGGTTGAGAACATGGCCTCGCGCACTCGATCGAGCATGGGGCGCGTGCCCTGGCCCGGGGGCGCTTGAAGAAGTCGGCCGCGATGTTCGCCTGCAATGATCCGCATTCCGGAAGAGTACCCCATTCGCCCGGGCCCCGGGCGCGTGAGAGTCGGGTTTGAACTCGGAACTTGTTGGGTCCAGGAGAAGGCCCGCGGCATCCAATTGGAGAATGCCGTCCCTCCGCCCGGACTAGCCAGGGTCCACGACCAAGTCGTCAGCACTCTGTAGGAGTCTGGGTCGCGTTCCTCCGCTCAGCTCAGGTTCCAGTAAGCTCGGGGGATGCTGGTGCTTTTGCTGCACCCTATTGTTCCCGAGCCTCTGATCCGGCCCTCGCTATGACGCGCACTCCTTCGTTCGTTCCCTCCTCCACGGCTTGTTCGATTTCCCCAGGACCCTCCGCGTTCTGGCTACGGCAGTGCGTCGCGTGGCTGCTGACTTTCTGCTTCGGTTTCCCTGGCCTGGCAGCGGCGGCGAGTTCAAACGACGAGGTCACCTACACGGTTTCCCTGGCGCAAGCGCAAACGCAGATGGTCGAGATCACTGCGGCGTTCCCCGCTCAAGGCCGCAGCGAAGTTCTCGTGCACCTCCCGACCTGGCGTCCGGGACGCTACGAGATCCTCGATCCAGTGGGCACCCTGCGCGCGATTCGGGTCACGGACGAAAATGGCTCTGACTTGCCGTTCGAGAAAACCGCAAAATCAAGTTGGCGCATCCACAGCGCGGGCGCGGACGAGATTCACGTGGTCTATCAGATCTACGCCAACTCCATCGCGGACCGCACTCGGCACGTGGACAGCACCCATGCCTTCCTCTCCGGGTCATCGGTCTTCCTCTACGACCAAGGTTCACGCAGGTCGCCGGTGCGAGTTGTTTTGCAGATGCCGACGGGCTGGCGAGTGGCGGGCGGACTCGAGCTCGCACCGAATGAGACCAAGGTTCTTGTGGCGCCCAACTACGACGTCTTGGTCGACTCGCCCTTGGAGTTGGGCTTGCACGACAAGCACACCTTCGAGGCCGCTGGACTCCCCCACGAGATCATCGTCTGGCCCAAGGGCCTCGACTACGACGTGAAGCAGGTGATTGAAGACATCACCAAGATCGTCGAGGAACAGTTCTCCATCTTCGGCAGTGCTCCCTACGAGCGCTACGTTTTCTTGGTCCACGCGGGAGCGGGCGGAGGCGGCACGGAGCACTTGAACAGCACCATCATGCAAACCTCCCGCGATGCATTGGAGGGAAGCCACGACCGGTCGGGTTCCTACAAGAGCTTCCTCGGACTCGTCGCCCACGAGTTTTTCCACACTTGGAACGTCAAGGCCTTTCGACCCACGGGCATGCACCCGTACGACTACTTGAAGGAGAACTACACGGATCTCCTGTGGGTGGCGGAGGGCAGCACGACCTACTACAGCGCCCTCACGCAAGCACGAGCCGGACTCAAGACAGAGCAGAGTTACTTGGATGGGCTCGCCAGCTCGATTGGATCGCACTTGCGCAATCCAGGTGCGCAGGTGCAAAGCCTGGCATCGTCGTCTTTTGACGCCTGGACGCACTTCAACAGTCATTCGGCGGATGACGGCAACACGGAGATCTCCTTCTACTCTGGCGGATCCCTGGCGTCGCTGGCCTTGGACATGGAAGTTCGTGCGCGCTCACAAGGCAAGGCGAGCTTTGACGATGTCCTACGCGTGGTGTACGAGCGCTACCCCTTGAGCGGGCCGGGATACTCCACAAGAGACTTGATTGGAGTCCTCGACGAGTTGACGGGTAGTTCCTTCCAAGGCTTCTTCCACAGGCACATCGCGAGTACGGAGCCCTTTCCATTCGAGGAGGAACTCAAAGCCGTGGGGCTTGAGCTGTACTTCGAACCAGCGAAGCAGGACAAGGATGACGAGAAGGGCGAGGACGACAAAGTCGAGCCCAGCGGCCCTCCGCTGAAGGCGGACCTCGGACTGCGTCTGCGGGACGGCGGCAGTGGTTGCCTGGTGCGCAGTGTGAGTTCCGAAGGACCCGCGTACGGCGCCGGCCTGGTGGTCGGCGACGAGATCATCGCCATGGACGGCAAGCGCCTGCGCTCCAGCGATTTGAGCGACCGACTGAAACGCCTCGCAATCGGCGACACGGTGACCTTCACGCTGATCCGCCACGAGCACCTCTTCGAACTCTCGGTCGAAGTTGCGGGCATAGAGGACGGCAAGTGGAAAATCAAGCGCATCAAGCAGGCATCGGACGCTCAGAGGAGCTCCTACGCTTCCTGGATTGGTCACGAGTGGCCCGCGTCCAAGGACAAGGACAAGCAGGACGAAGCTGTGGTGGCTGACGAGCCCGAGTCACACAAGGAATAGTCCTCGCCTGGACGGCGCCACACGGCGCCGTTCGCTTGCTTCTCCCCGCAACCAAATCCCCCCGGTGCTGTCGATGCAAAAGCTCCTGCCCTTCGTCCTTCTCCCCCTGCTCGTTTCGATGACCGCCTCAACTGAGTCTCACACGACCCTCCCGAGCGAGTGGCGCTTCGTGCTCGCGTCCCCCGGCGGCGAGCTTCCGTTCCTCGTGCGCTTCGAGGGCGAGGGAAGCGAACTGCGCTCGACCATCCACAACGGATCCGAAGTCATTCCAGTGGGCTCTACCGTGCTCGACGGAAATCAACTCACGCTGCACGTCACCCCCTATGACTCGGAGTTGCGAGCGGAAGTCTCTGAGGATGGCAGCCGTTTGACCGGCATCTGGACGAAGTCACTCGGCGGAGACCAGCGCACGCAGCTTCCACTCACGGGATCGAGCGTCGTTCGAGATCGGTTCCCATTGGTCAAGCTCAGTAGCGAACAGCAGCAACAGCTCGACGGCCGCTGGTCGGTCAAGTTCGACTCCGACGAAAACCTCTCCGTCGGCACCTTCGCAACCTCTGCCGACGGGTCCCTGCGCGGGACCTTCGAAACAACCCTCGGAGACTATCGCTTCCTAGCGGGCACCTTCGACGGCAAACAACTGCGCCTGTCCTGCTTCGATGGCGGACACGCCTTTCTGTTCCACGCGCAACTCACACCCACTGGCGAACTCGCCGGCGACTTCTGGTCGAGGGATGTGTGGCATGAGAATTGGACCGGGCGCAAGGACCCGAACGCCAAGCTCGCCGATCCCTTTGGCTTGACCACCTGGAACTCAGACGTGTCCCTCGGGGATCTGTCCTTTCCGGATTTGGAGGGCAAGCTACGCGCCTTGGACGACCCCGCCTTTGCAGGCCAAGCTCGCATCATCTCGCTCTTCGGGACCTGGTGCCCCAACTGCAACGACGAGGCGCGCTTCCTGGCTGGCTTGGACGAACGCTACGGGAAACGGGGTCTGTCGATCCTCGGCCTGGCCTTCGAACTCGACAATGACTTCGAGCGCAGCTGCCGAATGGTGCGACGCTTCAAAAAGGCCCACTCCGCGAACTACCCGGTGTTGATCGCCGGCGAGTCGAACAAGACCAAAGCCTCGCAAGCCTTCACCGCCCTCGATCGGGTGCGCGCCTATCCCACCGCGATCTTCTTGGACCGCCACAACAAGGTGCGTGCGATCCACACGGGATTCAGCGGCCCCGCCACCGGGCCAGCCTACGAACACATGTCCGATCGCTACCAAACCCTGATCGAACAGATGCTCGCGGAAGGAGACGGGAAGTAGGGCGCCGGGGCTTGCAGCGCAAGGCCGCATCGGGCCCATGGGAGCCGCCGATCAATCAGCCTAATCCACTGCCAAGAAAGGAATTACGCCCACACCCAAGGCATGGGTGGAGGCACCCCGGGGGACCCAGCTCAGATCTTGCCCAAATGGAGCGTGTATCATTCGAGCCGATGACCCTAATGACCGAGAAGGACATTGGAGATCCCACAGATCCCCCTTCCAGCCCCTATCGAAGAACCATGAATCCGCTCACTCGTACAACTCGAACCCTCGCCTGCTGCCTCGTCGCTCTCGCTATGAGCGGCTCGGCCCTGGCCGACAAGATCACCGTTTGGGTGGATGACGCCCACACGCGCCAAACCCAGGTGGACACCCTCGACCCTGACGAGATCGCGGACCCCTCCTCCTTCTCGATCGGAGCTGGGGGCAGCATCGGTCAGGTCGGCATCAGCCTCGGTTGGTCCCGCGAGCAAGGGGTCGAGTACAGCGAGAAGGCCCAAAAGCTCATCGAGCAAATTCGCGATCTGTGCGACGAGTTCAACGATGGCAAGCTCACCCTAGAAACCTACCAGCGACGGGTGCGGCGTATCTTCAACGGGATCGAGGCGGCACGCATCTGTTCGATGGAGCTCGCCGTTCACACTTCCTTGGCGGCCAAGAAGGCTAGCGACAAGTTGGACGAGGCCATCGACCTGCCTCCCCTCGGCAACGCTGAGTACGAACAGCAGGTCACCGCCGCCCTCGATGCCTTTCGCACCCTGGCGGAGACGATCCGGCCCCATGACATGAAATTGCCCTCGGAGAACGAAGTCTTCGACGCAACCGAAGTCAGCGAGATGGATCGCACCAAAAGCGCGGTTCAAAGCCGCATGGCCGAATTGGACGCGGCCCTCGAGGTCAAGCCCATCAAGAGCCGAGGGGATCGCAAGCTGATCAACATCTGGAAGGACAAGGCACGCACGTCCCAGATCGCCGTTCCGATGCTCGACGTGGAAGGCCTGGTGCAAGAGTTCGAGCAAAGCCTCTGCGTGCAGATGAAGTACTCGCCGCCGTTGGTTTCCGTCTACGTCGGCAAGGACATCAACTGGACTTTGCAGGCCAAGGCGAAGTACGACGATGCCGCCCAGGTCCTGATCCTCAAGTACCGCAAGCTGTGCCTCGAGTACAACAGCAGCGTGATCTCCCAGGAAGACTACTTCGATCGTCTCACGGAGTTGATGGAGGCCGAGCGCCGCGCCTTCGCCGCCCGCGAAGAGATGACCAATCGCCTCAACGAGCGCAAGGCAGCTCTAGAAGCTGTCCTGGACGAAAAGCTCGGGGGCCGTTCCTCCCTTGTGGACGACCTAAAGGGTGGTTTGGACAAGAAACGAAAATCCACGAACGAGCTGCAAAAGGGCAAGCGCCCGGCCTCGACCGTCGAGGAGCTGAGCGAGAAACACCGCGCGGACATGAAGGCTTGGGATGCCTTCGTTGAGAGCGTCGGCGAGTTTCAAGTGGACCCCACCACGGACACCATCAAGGTTCGCGTGGACGACACGAGCGAGCGCATGGTGACCGTCCCGCGACTCGACACGGACGTGATCGCCGCAAGCGTGAAGACGCGACTCAGCCTGCATATCTCCTTCTTCAATCTCGGCCCCGAGTGCACCTGGGCCCGGGAGAAGGGACTCGACTATGGCCACGCCGCCCAGCTCGTCATCATCAAGAGCAAGCGCCTGTGCATGGACTACAACGCGGGCCTGGTCTCGCAGGCCTCCTACGTGTACACCAGCCGCGAGATCGACGCTTCGATTGAGAAGGCCGCCGCTGTTCGCCAGGGGATGATCGAGTTCTACGTGGCGCTCAAGGGTTCAGCGCGCACCCGCGCCGACAAGATGTTCGATCGCCAGCGGGACCGCTTCAAGTGATCGGGCGAGCGGGTCCCCGCTAGGATCCTTCACAACAAACGGGTACCCCCGCGCTCTCGATCAAGCCGAGAGCGCGGGGGTACCCGTTTGAACGTACATCGAAACGTGGGCGCCCCGAGCTTGCGGGATCCACGTGCCGCGCGATTCGCTAACCGTCAGGCGATCAGCGGCCGGCCAAGGGAGAGCGCCCCCCGAGATGTTGCTGTGCCCATCCCGCGCTCTACCCTTGGCCTTCGTTCACAGCTCACCGCTTCTCCTCAAAAGCCCCCTTCCAAAGTCGCCTTGGGTGCTTGCGATACCCGACGCACCAAACCACGCGCTGACTTCCTCTCCGTGTCGGTCAGTCTCCTTCTCTCTCGCGAAGCTCCGGCCCCCTCTTTGCAATTGCAGAGGAGCCCGAAGTACCGCGTTCGCTCTTCCCAACGCGAACGCGGCCAGAAACCCTGCGCGGTCCCGGCCCAGACCTTCGCTCGCAAAAGCGCGGCCCGTGAGGGGGCGAACAGAACCCGGTGCTGGAAGGCACTCGGGTTGGGTTTCGGGATAGTTGCTCATCACTTCGCTTCTCTGAGTCGCTCCGGGAGACTGACCTAGGCCAGGCATCCCGTCGCTTCACAGGTTGGAGATCCCCCGGGCTGGCCTTCGTGACAGGATTGTCATGAAAACCTCGCCAACGGCCTTCTCGGGACCCACAGGCTGGATTCCAGGCCAAGAATCGCAGTCGCTCATCCCTCGGGCGCGCCGGTTCGTTCGGGCCGAAGCGGGTTTCGGTGGAGCAGAACTCCGAGACAAGAAGGGAGAGAAGACAGGCTCCGCGCGAGTGCAGGCCCCCGCACCCGGCACCTCAGCAGGCCCGCTCGCAAGCTCCTTTCACTCCAGCGTGCAGTGGGTCTCTTGGCCTGCAAAAACGTGGGCCGTGGTGCGCAGCCACTCGCCGGTGTTGACCGGAGCGGATGCGCCGGCTGGCACGGTTTGGCGGATCGCCTTGACTTCGTAGGCACCCGTGCGCAGGGCATTGTACTGGAGGCCGGTCGGTGAAGTAGTGAAGCCTTGCTCTGCGAGTGGGATGCGCTTGCTCGCGATCGACTTCACGCGCAGGTCGAGTTGCGGGCTGTCCGTGCGAATGAGGTGGATCTGGTAGGTCTCCCCTGCTCCCGCCTGCAGTCCACGAGGCAAGTGAATGAACAGGGAACCGGGAACGGAGGGGATGAAGAGCTCGGTTGTCCCCTGTGTTGGATAGGCCTGATAGGAGTCCGTGCTTCCCACCACAAAGTCGTGCTTGTCCAGCAGTTCGATGCGCACCGGGCGCGGCTCCTTCCATTTAAGATTGATCCCCTTTTCGCCGAACATTCGATGGTAGTTGGCGGAGCCTCCCTCGCCCTCTGCCTGAATCCGAGTGCGCAAGCCGGGCTGCCCAGTGTGCAAGACGAGGACCCCGTAATCATCGCGGGCTCGTTGCTCATCGCGGACTCGTTTGAAGGGATCCACTTGCGCCGGAGCCTCGCCGGACTTGAGTCTCAGGGTCCCCAGGTCCAAGGTCTCCCCTGCTTCGATTTCGATCGGGACACAGCGACAGCGTTTCCCCTGGGGCTGGGTGATGACCTCGAGCACATAGGCGCCAGGCTTTGCCTCGATGCGGAAGGCACCCTTTCCCGATGTCAGCTGCCTAGCTTCAGGGAAAAGGAAACCGACGTCGACTTGCGGCCCTCCTTCCGTCTCGCCATTCGCTTCCTTCCTGTCCCACCCCGTAATGTCCTCAAAACTCCCCCACGTTCCGAGGCCATTGTAGGCTCGACCTGCTAGAAAGTTGGCCTTCTCCAAGAACGCGTGGGAGACCATTTTCTGGCCCGGCGTGTAGACGATCACCGCCGCCTCGCGCATTGGCTCTCCACCGGCCAGAACCAAGCCAATCACGGCTCCCTTGCCAGAAGCACCGATTCGGGTCCCACTTCGCGCTCCGTTCTCGCTGGGGATGCGTGCGCTTTGCAAGTCGGACGCGTGGGGCAGCGTTTCCGCCGGGAAGCCGGAGCTCAAGTCATGATCCCCTGGGTGCGTGACGACTAGCGCGCGGGCTGGCTCCGAGCTGGAATCAAGGTTCAACGCGACAAGGGTAATCACGAGAACGCAGAGAGCGAGTGCCGCCAGCGTGATCCTTCGTCTTGTGAAGCCCATGTGCGTTCCCGTTTGTTTCGTCACGCCCTACTCGAGCGTGCAGTGGGTCTCTTGGCCTGCAAATACATGGGCCGTGGTGCGCAGCCACTCGCCGGTGTTGACCGGAGCGGATGCGCCGGCTGGCACGGTTTGGCGGATCGCCTTGACTTCGTAGGCACCCGTGCGCAGGGCATTGTACTGGAGGCCGGTCGGTGAAGTAGTGAAGCCTTGCTCTGCGAGTGGGATGCGCTTGCTCGCGATCGACTTCACGCGCAGGTCGAGTTCGGGGCTATCAATTCGAGTGAGGTGAACCTGGTAAGTTTCCCCGCCAAGCGCCTCGACGCCTCCTGGCAAGCGAATGGTCAGGGAACCAGGGACCGAGGGGATGAAGAGCTCGGTCGGGCCGTTGGCGGAGTAGGCCTGGAAGGAGTCCGTGCTGCCCAAGACGAAGTCGTGCTTGTCGATCAGGTCAATCCGTAGGGGCCGCGATTCCACCAGGGTGAAGAGGGCGTCCCCAGCGGGGCCCGTCGTTGTTTGTCGGGTCGACTCCAGCGCGTCTTCGAAGGTGGTCACCACGCGCAGACCGGGATGCCCCGTGTGGACGGTCACGGTCCCGGGCTTTGGCTGTGGCATCGCTATCTCGTCTAGCTCGTTCATGCAGGCACCGGGCTTGATCTCCAGGTCCCCTAGGTCAAGGCGCTCGCCCTCCATCACTTGGACAACCCTGGACTCGCGGCGTTTGGTGTCGATGATCACCTCGAGAACGTAGTTGCCGGGGACGACGCAGAGCTCGAACTCGCCAGCCTGGTTGGTCTCGACTCGATCGGTGCTCAGCAGATATCCCACGTCGACACCTACGGGAACTGGTTTCTTGCGCGACTTGTTTGCCTGAATCCCGTTGGAACTGTTCGAGGTCCACTTCCCTCCGATGGCCCGCCTGTACCTTCTCTCCGATTCGCTTTCTGCCTCGTCATCGGGTTCGAAGATGGGCCCAAGCTCAATGTTTTCGTACCTCGTGTAGTCCCCGGGCCGGTAGACCACGACGGTCGCGCCAACTGCTGGCCCTCTGGGAATCAGCACACGTCCGGTGATGCATCCTTTCGCAGCGCCGACGATCGGTTTCCCTGACTTGTCGAGGGGCACGCGCGATTCTGAGTCGCTGGCTAGGAGCAAGTCTGCGGCTGGCAAGGACTCCTCTGCTGGTGAGTCGTTCCGCGAAGCCGGATGGGAGGTGCTTCCCGCAACAACTGCGCCCGAAACTCCGCCCGGCACGGGACCGTCGCCCAATAGGAAGAGGCAAGCGAGCACTGAACCGATCAGCAGCAGGACCAAGGTCAGAGTTGTCGTCGTCTTCGTCGATGTCATGGAGCTTCCACCTTCCCGATGCGCGCTCCTCTTGCGAGTGAGAGGATCCTTGGGGAAGAATCAGGGTACGCGGACTGCGGGGAAGTGTGAGGGGAATTTGTCCGGGTGCGGGACGTCCTCGGCAACGCTTTGAGCGCTTGAGCGGAACGATCCCTACCCCTCCCAAAATCCGGCGACACTCGATCTGGCCCGGCGGATTGCCGTGGCTGACCTGGTTGCACTCGAGGCGCGTGGACTAAGGCCGCTTCGGCAAGTCGTAGCGCATCTGCACCGTGGACGGCAAGGGCGGGCACTTCATCTCGAAGCGCAGGCCGATGAAGTCTTCCGGCTTCCAATCCATTCGCTGGTAGACCTTGTCGACGATCTGGCTGTAGCGCGGCACGAGGGGCGTGGTCACTCGCAAGGGAACGGAGCCCATGCGACGGATCGTCTCGGTGCAAGCGATGGCGGAACCACCGGGTTCGGCGCCCGTGTTTCCGTCGAAGAGCAACACGCGGACTTCGGGTTGCAGCTCTTGTTCGAGATCCCGGTGGATGATCAAGTCAAAGATCATGTTCTCCGCGGGAGCGTTGCTGTCCGCATAGAACTCACCACGGGTGTTCTCCTCATCCGCATAACGGGTGGCGAATTTCCGCACCACATCCCCGTGCACACAGGTCGAAAGTCCGCGGTTGCCGACTTCCTCGCCAATCACTTCGTAGCGCGCACCCAGGCGTGTTTCCGTGGCGCGCAGTTGCGGCAAGGGCTTGGTGCAAAATTCAGCCCAGAGCCGCGTTTCCGACGTCGGGTCCGCGTCCGGGTCGATCGGTTCCGACTTCGTTTCCCGGGGACTCATGTCGTCGTTGAACGTGTTGCGTTGGAACAGGGGCCACGCTGCGTTCGGGCGCAAACGGCGCAAGTCGATCAAGCCACTCAAGTGAGCTAGATCCAGCACCGTCGGGTCTTCCGGGTTGGGCGCGACGAAGGTGGTGCGCAAGCGAGTGCGCGCTTGAATTCCCCAGATCCCACTGTTGCCGCGGAAGGCGAGCTTGCGACTCGCCTCGAGCGGATCGCCCTGAACGCCGAGCCCCGAACTGTCGAGCATCAACTCCAAGGTCGCACGATCGCCGGCGTGCATGTTGATCATGGACTCGAAGTCCTCCTTGGCGCGGGTCAGTGCATCCAACTCCTTCTTCGGAGCGCCGGCCTTCTTGAAGGCCTTCAAGGCGAGGTCCAAGCCCGCACTGCCCGGAAGGTAGGGAAGCACTCCCTCCGCATCCGGCGTGCGCATGATGCGCGTGAGCTTCCAGGACAAGTTGCGGTGCAGACCGAACTCCCGCGAAACCGTCTGGGGGTCTTCCGGATCGGCGCCCAGTGCGCAGTAAAGTTCCGTTAGAGAACCTCGCAGTCCATCCAGGGCCTGGAGGAAGTGCTGGGCAAAGGGCGGGGTATCGGTCAGGGACATGGGATTGCTGCGTCGAGGGCTGGGAAGGCTTCCCAAGCTACTGCAGGTGTGAAAATAGGGGAAGAATCTTTCTCTGGGAGTTTTCTCCAGAGAAAGCTCCCGGGGAGAAAAGAGCGCGCTACTATCCAACCGCGAACCCCAAAAAGTGCCCGCCCCCCCCATAATCGACCCTCTCCAGCAAGCTCCCATGAAGAACATCATTCACGGCATTTGGCCGCTACTTTTCCTCGCCCTGCCCGCAACCGCCCAGTGGTCGAGCGACGCCGCCATCAACCTCTCCATCGCTGATGGGGCCAGCGACCAGGCGCAACCGAAGGTCATCTCGACCCCCGATGGCGGCTGCTTCATCAGTTGGTTCGATGGCATCGGCACAGGTTACGACGTGCGCCTTCAGCGCCTCGACGCCGCCGGCAATGAACAATGGGCGCACAACGGAGTCTTGGTCGCGGACCGCGGGTTCTCCTCGACCCAAGACTATGGGCTCGACATCGACGCGGCGGGCAACGCGATCCTCGCCTACCGCGATGACAGCGGCGCCAACGTTCAGATCAGCGCGACGCAAGTGTCCCCCGCTGGCGCGTTGCTGTGGACGAAGACTTTGACGAGCACCACAGGCTTCCTGGCAGCGCCCGCGATTAGCGGCACCACCGATGGCCATGTGGTCGTTGCCTGGTCCGACAACGGAACGACTCGCGTCCAAAGGCTCGACGCGGCGGGGGTCGCGCAGTGGGTTGGCGACGTCGTGATGCCCCCCCCTGCAGGCAACTACTTCGTTAGCGACCTGCACGGATCGGGCACGGACGCGATCCTCTCGATCGTGCATCAAACGGGTTCTTCCTTCTCTGCACCAAAGCACCTGAAGACTCAGAAGCTGGACTCCAGCGGAGCCCTGCTTTGGGGAGCGGCGCCCCTCGCCGTCTTTGATGGCGGGTCCTTGCAGATCGGCAACTTCCCCGACTTCGTCACGGACGGCAGCGGTGGCGCGGTGTTCGGTTGGTACAGCAGCTCCCCTTTGCAGTGCTACGCCCAACGGGTGTCGGCGGCAGGCGTGGAGCTCTTCCCTCACAACGGTTCCGCGGGCTCGATCGATGGCGCGCAGTTGCGCGTGAGTCCCTCCGTCTCCTATGACCCCACGAGCGGGTCGACCTATCTATCCTGGACGGAACTCAACGGAAGCCAAAGCCAGTCCGGAGTCGGCAGCCAGCGCTTTGACGCAGCGGGCGTCCGCCAGTGGGGAGCCAATGGAGTTTCGCTTGTGGGCCTCTCGCCCACATCCAACAACTGGGTCACCACCGAATCCGATAGCAACGGTTCCTTCGTCTTCTGGAGCGCGTCTTCCGCCTTCAACAACGACATTATTCAAGGCGCGCACTTGGACGCGGCCGGCAGCGTGGACATCGCGATCTTTGACGTGGCCTCGACGCCGAGCGGCAAGTCGCGCCTGGCGAGTGATCGCTCCGCAGCAGGCCAAGTCGCCCTCGCATGGATGGACAACCGGGTGGATGCGAACGACATCCTCGGACAGAACGTTCAGCCCGACGGAAGCCTCGGGGGAGCCACCAGCGTGGGCACTCCCTACTGCTTTGGCGCCGTTTGCCCCTGCGGCAACGGGGACCCGGCGGCGGGTTGCGTGAACAGCTCAGGCAGTGGCGCACTGCTCAGCAGCGCTGGATCCGCGAGCGTAGGCTCGGACAACTTGACCTTCGCGCTTAGCAGCGGTTCGGCCAACAAACCCGCTCTGTTGTTCGCGGGTCCCAACCAAACCTCGGTCAACTTTGGCGATGGCTTGCTTTGCGTGAGTGGCTCCATCCAACGCCTCGCTGTGGTCTTCACGGACGGCAGCGGCGCGGCAGCCTGGGGCCCGGGCATCGCGAGTTCACAGGGATGGAACTCCGGGGACAGCCGCAACTTCCAAGTCTGGTACCGGGATCCCGCCGGCCCTTGCGGCGCGTCCTTCAACACTTCGAGTGGAGTCTCCATCACCTTCCAGCCTTAATCGTTTGGGGCGCGCCGCCGACCCGGATGCAATCTCCTAGTCCAAGGCCTGAACCTTAGAGTCATCCGAGTGGCGCTGAAGCCACGAGAGAAGCAACTGATCGGCTTTCCGCATGAAGCGGGAGGCCGATCGCTTCGTTTTCGGAGTGACCAGTTGGCTTAACTCGTGGCCACGAAGCCCGGCACCGAAGGGTCGAGCGAGAAGCAGGGACCACGGGAAGTTCACGCGAATCCCTAGACAGCCCAAACCAGATATAATGATTTTCGTCGCGGATTCTTGTCCGACTCCCCGCGCAGAAGTCACTTGCACGGTGGGCCCAGACGGACTGTCTGCGCTTTCCCTCAACCTTCGATTTTGACGCGTACCATGAACATCCATTTTCAAGCTGGCGACCTACGGAGGATCGCCCTCCTCACATTAGGCGCGTCGAGCCTGGCCTCGATCAGCCAAGCGCAAATCACCTTCTCGGTCGATTGGAACAGCGCGGCCTTGGCCGTGCCGGACACCTGCGGAGGCGTTCCGATGACAGAAGGCGATATCCTCATACCGGCCGCGGGAGTGCCGACGCTTGGCCCGGCCGCTCCACCGTGCATTGCGATTCCTGGAGGTCCCGGCGGCCTCGGTCTTCTCGCCTTTGGCGCATGCATCGGTCACCCTCCCGGAACACCTTGCCGCGTGGAAGTCGACGCCCTTTCCTATGGCCGCGACCATCCGATGGGATTGAACTCGGCGGCACCGGGCAGCTACCTCTTTTCCACGGATGCCTTCGCAACCGCTGGAGTTCCCCCGGTTCTCTTTCCGAGCATCGCGAGCGAGTCTCCCTCTGGCGACTCCGCTCCTGACGTTTGGGTCAACGGTGGTCCCTTGCCCCTCGGGCCACTGCCTCCCTTCGCAGCTCTGGTCGGTCACCTGGGCGTCATCGACGGCAACGGCTTCATAAGCGGAAGTTCGGCGGTCTATCCGGGCATGGGCTTGGCAGAGCCTTCGTTCCCGCAGCCGGCGCCGACCTTTGGCGACAACATCGACGCCCTCGATCACGACCCGAGCGGTTTGGGCGGAGCCTTCCCTCCCACGGGCGTCTACTTCTCGCTCGACGCTGCCTTCCCGGATCCCTTCACCGGCTTCCCGCACTCTGCGTCGGCAGCGGCCAACGGTTTCAGCGGCGCGGACGTTTTGGTGAGTCTGGCCCCCGGCGGCCCGCCGGTGGTCTACGCTCCGTCGTTCTTGCTAGGGCTTGAACTCACGGGCGTCGCGGATGACGTGGACGCGCTCGCTTTGCGAGAGAACGGAGCGCCTGGCTTCCAACCCTCCCAGCAGCCCAACGACTGGCTCACGCCCGGCGGCCCAGACATGCTGCTGTTCTCCGTGCGTCGGGGCTCAGGAATCATCGGAATGCCTGACTCGATCTTCGGTCTGCCGATCAACGAAGGCGACATCCTCACGACTCCCTTGCCAACCATCTTTGGCGGCGTCTCCCCTTTCCCCGGCATCTACTGCGCCGCGGAGAACATTGGCCTGAACACCTCGCGGATCGCCGGAGTCGTGCCAGACGACCTGAACGCTCTCGACACCATCGTGCAGTCCAACCTGGACTGCAACGGCAACGGGGTCAGCGACTTGATCGACATCATCAGTGGCACCTCGACCGACATCAACTCGAACGGCATTCCGGACGACTGCGAGATCATTGGCGGTCCCGGCTGTTTCTGCTTCGCTCCCTTCGCTCCTTGTGGCAATCCCTATCCCACCGGTGGCTGCAAGAACTCGACCGGGCTCGGTGCGCTGTTGACGGCGAGCGGAACGGGTAGCGTCTCTCTGGACAACCTCGTGTTGACCGGTAGCCAAATGCCCCCAGCCAAACCGGGCATCTTCTTCGGCGGCCCGCTGATGGTTGGCCCGCTCCCCTTCGGTGACGGCTTGCGTTGCGCCGGGGGCGGCATCGTGCGCTTCACGACACCCACCTTGACCAGCGCGACGGGCACCTTGACCGCCGGCCCGGGCCTGGCCTTTGCCTTCGGGATCTTGCCCTCGACGACCATGAACTTCCAATGCTGGTTCCGGGATCCTGCGGGCCCGTGCAGCACTGGCTTCAACACCAGCAACTCCTACACGGTGATCTTCACCCCATGATCTGAATGGCTGGCGAGGAACCCTCTGTTCCTCCGCTAAGCCGCCACCACAATCGAGCGGCGTTCCCTCCCTGACTCAACCCGAGTTCGGTGGGAGCGCCGCTTCTCGTTTGAGCGCTCTGTTCTGCCTGATTCGTCTGGCGTCCGAGCCAGCAAGTATATGAGGAGGGCTTGCCCGGCCTTGCCAATCGGGAAGTGGAATGCAGTGCGCGGCTGCTGCGCAGCAACTCCCATCGCCAATCTCGCCTCCTTGCTACCTGCCCCACACAGGCCCAAGCGCTATACTTTGGCCCCTGGTCCCCGAGGGCAGCCGCCCGCATCTCTTCCCCGCGCCATGCCCTTTCTCATCATCGTCATCGTCTCCGCCGTCACCCTGGGGCTGGAGATTCTACTGACGAACGTTTTCTCGATCGCGCTGTTCTCCAGTCATGGAGCGGTGGCGATCGCTCTCGCGTTGTTGGGAGTCGCATCCGGTGGCGCACTCGGATTCGTGGAGGGCGAGGTCGAAGCGGAACGATGGCGGCGGCGCCTGGTCTACCTGTTGGTCCTCTTGGCAGCAGCGGTCGTCGGGTCCATCTGGTGCCTGTTGCAGATCGAGTTCGTTCCCAACTCGGTGACCTATTGGCGCTACTTCAGCACGGACAACTTCCTCTCGTCGGGCAAGCTCTACTACGCAATCCCGATCGCCTTCCTGCCCTTCTTGATCTCGGGCTACTTGCAGGTGGGCATCTTCAAGAACGACGCGGCGCGTTTCGGCAAACTCTATGGCGCGGACTTGATCGGAGCCACCGTGGGCGCGGTGGTCTTTCAACTGCTCTTGTATCCCCTCGGCTTGAAAGGAGTCGCTGTGGCCATGGGAGTGGTGCTGCTGATCCCGGCGCTGCTGCTTGTGATTCAAGGACGACGGCCCGCCAACTTCGTCGCCTTCGCGCTCTCCGCGGGCTTGATTGGGTTTCTGGCCGCGGACGACAACTTCCGAGTGCGCTACTGCGCCGGTCAAAGCACTTGGATCGGAAGCGTGGGCCGCTTGGTCAAAGAGATCTGGACGCCCCTGGCGCGCATCGCCCTGGTCGAGCGCGGCGATGGTGCCCAAAGCTACGTGGTCAACAACAGCTACGCCACCTACGCGCCCAACACGCCGGCCAACCTGGAGAACTTCTCACGGGAGGTCTACTGCGTTCCGTTGCAGGCCAAGTCCGGTGGCGATGTGCTGGTCGTCGCTTCCGGTGGTGGTCCCGGAATCATCATGGCGAACCGCTTTGGTGCGCGCTCGATCGATGCGGTGGAGATCGCCGATGGGGTCGTGAACCACATTGTCAAGGATCGCAAGGACGATCCGGGCAACCCCTACTTGCTCGATCGAGTCAACTACCACATCGCAGACGCTCGTTCGTTCGTCATGCGACAGAACAAGAAGTACGACCTGATCATGCTGCGCACGGTGGAGGGCTTCAGCGCCACGGGGCAAATGGCGAGCGCTTGGTCCACCAACTTCATCACCTCCCAAGAGGCCGTTCAGGAGTACCTAGCGCACCTCAGGCCCGATGGTGTCTTTGCCTTCTCCACCGCCGCGTACCCGGGATCACCCGGTGCCTGGCAAGGAAAGGATCCGCTGACTCACCCGATCACGAAGGTACGCATTCGCAGCATCACGGCTGGCTTGAAGCTCGCCGGTGTGGCGAATCCGAAAGAGAACCTGTTGATTCTGAAGCAGCAGAACTGGTTCACCTACCTGGTCAAGCCGACCAAGTTCAGCCCCGCAGAGATCAGACGCTACATGCAAATCGCCGCCGATCTACCTGCGGCAGCCGACGAGCGTGGACAGCCAGTGCACGTGACCGTGGCCTATCCGGATGTGCGCAACATTCCCAATCCACCGGAGAACATCTTCTCGGACCCAGGCTTGGCAAGTTCGGTGGTCGCGGTGATGGACAGCACACAGCCTGTCGGTTTCAGCGCGTTGCCCCTGGCCTTTCAAGCGGTGGAGGATCACCCGCTCTCTGATGACCGGCCCTACAAGTTCAAGTCGGGCATCTTCAACTTCAGCGGAGAAGGCTTCGAGTTCATCCTGGGGGACAGCTACCGCAAGCTGCTCGGCATCGTCTCGGTGCTTGCGTTGCTCTTCGTTGGCTTGCCCTTCCTCATGAAAGGGCGCTTGAAATCGAGCGGAGAGAGCAAGCCGGATTCACGCCTGGTGGTGATCGCGGTGCTCACGGGACTCGGCTTCATGTTCGTCGAGATGGCGAGCATGTTCCGCTTCCAGCTCTACCTGCAACATCCGACGGTGGCGATGATCGTCGTGCTCTCCAGCATGATCTGCGGCGCGGGACTCGGCAGCATGCACAGCGGCCGCGTGGCCCCGACCACCCGCAGCGTCGTGCGCTACGCCAGCCTGTCGGCGACCTTCTCGGCCCTGGTGTTCGCGGCCCCCCTCGTCTTGCACTCGACGCTCCTGTCCTTGCCTTTTGCCGGTGCGGCCGGGTTCTTGTTCTTGGCCTTCGGAGTGCTCGGGTTCCTGCTGGGCCACGTGGTTCCGCTTTCCCTATCCACCTACGGAGCGGGGCAAGCGCGCACCATCGCCTGGTGCTGGGCAGTCACCGTGACCTTCTCGGTCTACGGCTCCATCCTTTCGGCCGTTCTGACACGCTCCGCCGGGGTCACCGTGGTGGCCGTCCTGGGAATCGCCTGCTACCTCTTGATCGCCATCATCGTGGCGCTGCGCTCCGGCAAGGACGCGGGCCAGGCCGCATAGCCCGCATTGCTCGCGCACCCGGCCGGCTAGCTGAAAATCCGAAACGGGGCGCCTGCGCAAGATTCTGGCCCGCGTTCGGGAGAGAGGCCGAAATGCTTTTTTACCCGACACGCCCAGGGCTAGAATCCAATTGACATGAGCACCTCCGTCAAACTTCACGTGAATGTGGACCACGTGGCGACCGTTCGCCAGGCGCGCCGCGAGGCCTTCCCCGATCCGGTGGCCTGGGCTTTGCGTGCGGAGGCTGCGGGAGCCGAAGGCATCACCTGCCATCTGCGCATGGATCGTCGCCACATCCAAGACGAGGACGTGCGCCAATTGCGAGCACGCATCGGCACGCGCCTCAACCTAGAACTCAGCCTGAACCCGGAGATCGTGGCGATCGCCGTCGAGAGCGGCGCCCAAGCCTTTTGCCTCGTGCCTGAAAGTCGCGCAGAGGTCACCACCGAAGGCGGCCTCGACGCGCGCAAGGAATCCCAGCGCTTGGCGGAAGTCGTGCCGGCGCTGATCGAGCGCGGCGGCGAAGTCAGCCTCTTCATCGATCCGGAGGAAGACCAGGTGCGCGCCTCGGCCGACAGCGGAGCCCAGTTCATCGAGCTGCACACTGGCCGCTACGCCCTCGCTCAGGGTATTGATCGCGAGGCAGAATTGGCGCGGCTCGTGCGAGCCACGGAGCTAGCCACCTCCCTTGGATTGCAAGTCAACGCTGGCCATGGCCTCGACTACAGCAACGTGCAACCGATCGCCCTCTTGCCCGGCGTCGTCGAACTCAACATCGGTTACGCGATCGTCGCCGAGTCCCTGTTTTGTGGTGTGGACGAAGCCGTCGCACGCATGGCGCGTTTGATTCAGCAGGCTGGCAGCTAAGGTGAGTATGGAACACCCCGTCCAAGGCAACTACGTCGCGCTCCCCACCCCCTTCCGCAAGGGCCGGGTGGACCAGGAGTGCTTCGAAAGGTTGATTGAGCGGGTGGCGGACCTCGGCGCGGACGGCATCCTGGTGGCAGGAACCACCGGAGAGGTCCCGACTCTCAATGACTACGAACACCGCAGCCTGATTCGTTGCGCCGTCGAGGCCAGCCGCGAGCGCGTCAGTGTGCTCGCGGGCATCGGCACCAACTGCACGCGCAGCTCCGTGGACCTGGCGCGCTTTGCGACAGAGGCTGGCGTGAACGCGGTCATGGTGATCACGCCCTACTACAACCGGCCCTCACGCAAGGGCCTGCTGCTGCACTTCGGCCATGTGGCGGACGCCACGGACCTGCCCGTTGTGCTCTACAACGTCCCCAAGCGAACGGGCCTTGACCTCTTGCCGGAAGTCGCCGCGGAACTCGCAGCGCGCCACGACAACATCGTCGCCATCAAGGAGACCAGCCTCTCCATCGAACGGGTACGCCGGCTGGTGAAGAGCACGGACCTCGCCGTCTTGTGCGGGGAAGACAGCTTGATCTTCGAGTACGGGGTGGCCGGCGCGGTTGGAGCGATTAGCACCGTGGCGAATCTTGTCCCCCGGCATGTCAGCGGCATTCTGCGCGGGGCCTGCAACCAACGGGATCTGCGTGTCGCACGGGAGCTGCAAGACGAGCTGGAAACCCTGAACGTCGCGCTCGCCTTGGAGACCAATCCAGTCCCCTTGAAGTCCGCGCTCGCTGCACTGCAGTTGTGCATGCCAGACGTGCGCTTGCCCTTGGCTCCTTTGGAAGCGGAAAATCACCGGAAGCTGCGCGTGACTCTGCGCAACTCGCCGGCGATCTATTCCTTGAACGCGGCCCCAGTCGAGTTGGAGTAGTCGCGCTTCGAGGGTCTACTCGAACGTAACGCTCAAGCCATTTGAAAGGTTGAAGGGCGCCTGAACGCCAGCTGGATCGCGATACCAGAACTGGAACTTCCAGGTGCTACCGGCGCTGATCACAGCCGAGGGAATCGGGGGAGCCGTGAAGTCGACTGCGACAGAAGCCAAGCCTTGGCTGTCCGTGGTCGTCGCATCGAATCGAGCGATCTGACCGCCGACGCACAGGGTTCCGTCACCGAAGGGCGTGGACGACTCGTTGGGTCCGTAGAAGAACAGGCCAGGCACATTGGGAACCGCGCCCAGAGCGGTCAGCTGGAAGTCATTGGCAGCGACCAGGGTCGAACCCGCGTGGTCCATGGAAGCAGACGTTCCGTTGGAGTTGGGTGCGGAGCTGCAGTAGCTCACCACATTCGTGGGCTCGACGGCGAAGGTGATCACGTGCAGCTTGCCGGCGAAGGCGCCAGAGCCCGTGTCCTCGCCCCAAGCGCCGATCAACAGCTCGCCTGCGCCGTCTCCGTTCGTGTCCGGTGAGCAAGCTACGGCGCCGCCAAAGCTATCTTTGGAAGCCAGACCATCGAGAGTGGCGACCAGCGCGCCGTCCGAACCCGAGAAGACGCGCACTTGCCCGGAACTGCTGCCTTTCGGATCGGCGTGGGGCGTTCCGATGATGAGCTCGGGAACGCTATCGCCGGTCAAGTCGAGACCGCCAGCGAGAGAACTGCCGAAGTAGTCGCCGACAGCTTGTCCGAAGAAGGTGAAGAGTTTGTTGCCACGCTTGCCGTTGAAGACCTCGACCATGCCGCCGTTGACCTGCGCCAAATCGGATCCAGGGGAGGCGATCATGAAGTCCCCGCGACCGTCGCCATTCAAGTCCCCGGCGGAACTCAGCACGGCGCCAAAGCTGTCGTTCGAGTTGTCCCCCGCATAACTCGCCAGCAAAGCGCCAGTGGCTCCCGAGTACACAAAGGCCGCTCCGCGACCGTTCATGCGGCCGGGCGCACCGATCAGTACGTCGCCGAAACCGTCACCGTTGACGTCCTCGAGGCCTGCCACGGCCTTGCCAAAGAAGTCGTAGGCCTGTGCGCCGCCCCAGGTTTGAAGGATGGATCCATCCGATCCTTTGATCAGTTGAGCTTGCCCCGCGTTGATGCCGGCGCCGCCTGCGGTCCACGCACCGACCAGGATCTCTGGGAGGTTGTCTCCGTCCACGTCCGGCACGATCGACAGCTCGTAGCCGTAATAGTCACCCGGGGTCATGCCCGTGCGGAAGTACATCTGACCGCCGTCGAACCCGGAGTAGACCGTCACTGTTCCGGACTCCGATCCGCCCGCGTCGTCGCCGTGGGCACCGACCACGAGGTCGGAGAAGCCGTCCCCGTTGAGGTCCGCGCCTGCGACGGCTGAGCCGAATTGATCGTTGGCTGAGTTGCCCTCGTACATCAAGAGCTCGACGCCAGTCGCGCCGGAAATCACGACAGCACGGCCAGAGTGCAAACCGTTCGGGTTCGCGTGGGGAGCGCCCACGGCCCAGTCAGGAATGGTGTCGCCATTGACGTCACCGATGCCAGCGACGGCGTCGGCGAAGCGGTCTCCTGCGAACTCCCCATCCACCGAAGCGAGGGGTGTTTGGGCCCAAGAATTGGCCGAGAGGAGGAGCGGTGCGAAGGTGAAAGCGGCGAGTGCGTTTCGGTTCATAGCGGTGCTGCGAGGCGAGGTTGTTTTGGCGGCGGTGCCGAACCAGCTCTCCCAGCTGACCCGACACTTCAAAACTACCCCGGGTTCCAAGACCTCGAGAGGCGCTCGCAGATTCGCTCCCCTGGGGCTCCCCTCGCGCGCCCCTAGGAGGCCTTGTCGGAAAAAGTTTCCGACAAGAATTCGCGGCTCACTCGCCGATTGTGCTCAGCCGGAAGGCTGCCATCTCTTGGTCGTTGCGCACCAAAAGCACGTCGTCCACCAGCACCGGGAGGTTCCAAGTCTTGCCTTCGATGGCTGGCACGCGCGCGAGTTCAGTGAAGGCTTCGGGCTTGGCTTCGACCAAGGCGAGTTCCCCCTGTTCGGTCAACACCACCAGCAGATCCTGGTCCGCCAACAGCAAGAACTGACCGTAGCCGTAGCGACCGCCCTTCCATTGACGGCTTCCAGTCTCGAGATCGATGCAAGCCAGGATGCTGCCGTCGAACCCGTAGATGTAGTCCTCGTGAACCACGTAGTCATTGAAGTAGGGCTTCATGCGCCGACTTTGCCAGACCTCCTCGACGGCCCAGCCGGACTCTTTCTGCTTGACCGAGACACGACTCATGGCACGACCCTGGCCGCCGCCGAGCAGGACATCTCCGTTCGGGCAAAGCGCTGGTTGCACGCAAGGCACGCCTTCGAGCGGATACTCCCACAGGATCGTTCCATCCTCGGGGGCAACGCTGACTGCACCGGGCTCGCGCAACAGCACAACCTGTGGCACTCCGGCGAGCGTCAAGAGGTGGGCGGAGCCATAGCTTTGTTCACCGGGAGCGGAACTCCAACGCAACTCGCCGTCCGCGATAGCGTAAGCCAGCAAGGTGCTGGGCATGGCGACGATCACGAGATCGCCGACCACCAAGGGCGAGCTCGAGAAGCCCCACTCGGGCACTTCCACCTGGGCATCCGATGCTGCGTTCTTGCTCCAGATTGGCGTGCCATCCGACACCTTCAACGCATTCAAGTGGCCCGTTGCGCCGAGGGTCAGGAGGATCTCTCCATGCAAAGTGGGCGTGGCCCGTGGACCCGCCCCAGCGTTCGACTCCCAGAAGCGAATCTCATCGCGGTGACGCCAGATCGGTTCCCCGGTGCTCACCCGGTAGCAGCCGACGACCTCTTCTTCCCCACGCTGTTCCTGGGTGAAGAACAAGTCTCCGCGAACCGCAAAAGAAGACCACGCAGGCCCCACAGGGCGTCTCCAAAGTTCTTGCGGAGGAGAACTCGCCCAGTCCCTTTGGATCTGGCTGCCGTGCAGGATGCTGTCACGGTTCGGCCCGCGGAAGCCACTCCACTCCGTCACCTGGAGCTCCCCCGCAGGTACTTCCGGCAGGGTAGCGAGCTCCTGCTCTCCTCGCGCGAGCAACAACTCCTCGGGAGTTTGCTGCCAGCGCCAAGCCAAGTCCGAGCCATCCTCTCCGCGCATTCCGTCCGAGCGCAGCAGATTCAAGCCGACCGTCACGAGGGCGCATCCGACCATGAGGATCCCGAAGCGATTGCCGTTCGCAGGGCGGCGCGCCATCCATGCCCAAAGCACCAAAACAAGGCAAAGCAAGGGCGCCGAGTACATCACCACCGCAATCCCCATCATTCCCGTCCCGATAGATGGATGCACGGTCAGGTAACTGGCGAAGATACCAAGCAGGATCACAAGCATCGCGCCCCAGCGCTTCGTGCGCCGCGCTCGACTGAAGCCCAGCCACCAGATAAAGGTTAGCAGCGTCAGGGCCAAGGAACTGAGCATTCCGGGGCCGGTGAACCCTGGATCAAAAGCAGGGATTGCGAAACGCAACACCAACAGGATCGTCACGAGTGCGACTCCCGGCCAGAGTCGCAGGTTGGATCGGAGAGCAGGGGCGTCGGTGTGCGGGCTGGACATGGGCCTGGTGCGGTGCGGGACGATGTTGGCGAAGTCGCGCATGTTCTACCCGAATCCACTCACCATTTGTGGAACCGTGCAGGCCAAACTGCGCGTCCCGTGGATGCTCAGCTCTCGTGGGTGAGAGCCCCTCCAAACTGCAGGTCAGCCGATGCCCTGGCTCTTCTTCCAGTCGTCCGTCAGTTGCCCGCTGAACCCCCAATTCGACTCCTCAATCTCCTGAATCACGATGTGAATGTGGTCGGGCTTCTTCCCGAGCTCACGCACGAGGGATTGGGTGACGTCGCGCACGATGGCTGACTTCTGATCGCGGGTGGCGCCTTTGGTGATCTGGACGTTGACGTAGGGCATGCTTTGTTCTGTGCAAGGAAGGCCGGAGATCTCCGGCGACTCGGAAAGGGAAGTGCGAAGGAGTACGCCAGTCCCGGGACCCCGTGACGTTTCGCGCGACAATCTTGCCAGAGCGGGATTCGCGCCAAGTCCGCAAAAGGTTCGGGCTTGCTGCTCCATGTCAGCCAGGGTCCCACGCGAAGGGGTAAAGGCCAGCCCATACGATCCCAGCTAAAACCGTTCTCGCCCAGCCCGGCTCCTTCCGCAGTCTACTGCCCCACATCGGTTCTATGGAGAACCGCGCGCGCTGCACAGGGCGTCGCCACAATCCACGGGCAACCCTGCGCCAGACTCCACCCGGGCGAGCATCCCCCAGGGAGCGAAGCTCCGCCCAGGGCCTAAGCCACCGACGGGTGACCGAAGAACAAGACATAGCCGTCGGCATCGGCTATCTCGCAACCCCGGAGACCGTCTTCGGTGTCTTCGACTTCGAGCACAAGGCCGCGCTCGCTGCACTCCGATGCCAAGGATTCGGGATCGGCAGTGGAAACAAATGCGTCCCACTTAGCCCATGCATGGCGCTTTGGATTGGGTAGCGGCGGAACGTCGGGGGAGATGTGCTTCAGCATCAGACCGACAGCACCTCGGCCAACGATGGCGAAGAACGGGTCTTCATCGGGGACGCTCATCCTCAGCTCGAAACCGAGTTGGTCACGGTAGAACGCGACGGACTTGGCCAAGTCCGAGACGATGAACAGGGGCATGATCGAGTCCATGGCGATTCTTCTCTTGGTGGAGCGCGTTGCAGGAGACGGGCAAGCAGGGTGGCGCTTCTCCGCGGTATGCGGCGCCTTATGAAGGGCAGCGCACTTTGAAGCGGAGCGCTAAGGCTTAGGCCGCAAGCCTTGGCTGTCGGCGATGAACACGTCACCCTTCGAAACCTCTCCCAGGGATTTGTCGCCCCAGAACAGAACACCCTCGCGTATCGCAACGGGGCGATCGAGCACGACCAGGAAGGCTCCCTCGCTTTCTTCGATGCTCTTGACGGAGAGCTTTTTGGTATTGGTCACCGTGACACCGGTCAACCCCAGCGCTTCAAAATCGACGGTGGCGCTCCCATGATCCAAGATCTCGAACTTCACGCCATCGACGCTCACGCTCGTGCCGTCGGTTCCGCTGACGTATTGAATGTCCCTGCCCCACTCGTTGTCAGGGTTGGAAATGTTGATCGTTGTCGAACTGAACACCGATCCAGGCTTCTGGCCGCAAGAGATCAGGGAGACGCTCGCCAAGAACAGAACGGCCACACGAGGCCAGAGGGGAAAGGCTTTCTTCATCGCAGCATGGTACTCCGAAAGCGCCTGCTCGCCTGACTGCTGCCGAACAGTTCGACGACTAACTCGCCGTCACGGGAACCTGATCCTTTGCTGGATGGCTCGCAAGGGTCGAAAAGTACACGTCCTCCAGGTTGGGAATGACTTCTTCAAACCCGTCAGGCGCCTGGGGCGCGATCACGTGCACGCGCATCCATCCAGCCCGACGCTTGGTGGAGATGACTTGGTGCTCGGCCCGCAAGGACTCCAATTGACCTCTGTCGCAACTAAGCCCCCAAACTTGGCCCTGGAGTTTGTGGATGCAGGCTTCTGGCTCGCCGGTCAGCAGCACACGTCCGCCATTCATGATCGCCATGCGCGGGCAGAGCTCGCGCACATCGTCCACCAAGTGTGTTGAGAAGATCACCGCGACCTGCTCCCCGACCTCGCAGATGAGATCGAGAAACCGCTGGCGCTCGGCGGGGTCGAGACCTGCGGTTGGTTCGTCCACGATCAATAGCCGCGGGGAACCTAACAGCGCTTGAGCCACGCCGAATCTTTGACGCATGCCACCGGAGAACCCGGCAACGGCCTTCTTGCGCACCTCCCAAAGGTTCGTCTGATGCAGGAGTGAATGAACGCAATCCCGTCGTTCCCCTTTGTTCGTCATGCCTTTCAGGATCGCCAAGTGATTGAGCAAGGACTCCGCCCCCACCCGCGGATACACACCAAACTCTTGGGGCAGGTAGCCCAGGGTGCGACGGATGGCTTGGGGGTCCTGCAACACGTCCACACTGTCGAACTCGATCGTCCCTGCGTCGGGCCTTTGCAAGGTGGCGATCGTGCGCATCAAGCTCGACTTCCCGGCACCGTTCGGACCGAGCAAGCCGAACATGCCCGGCGGAACGTCCAGGTTCACATGATCGAGAGCTCGGGTGCCGTTGCCGTACGTCTTGCAGAGGCCGCGAATGGTAAGGAGGCTCATTGGGAGTTCCTGGTGACGGCAAGCTGCCTTGTGACTGAGAGAGAATTGTTGGAGAGGTCGCGATCCATGTGGAGCAAGCGTGGGTCGAGTTCCACGTGGACGGGCTCCCTATCGAAGGTCTGTTGAAAGCGCAGGGTGCCGGCTGCGCACTTGGCGCGAACGAGCACGACTGGAGTCTTGCCTGCAAAGGAGATTTCGAGTTCTAGCTCGCCGCTGAATGCTTCCGCCGCTTCCTCGCCATCCCCATCCGCTAGCAAGCTCTGCGCCGATCCTTCCAGCTTGAGCACATAGCGCCCTTCCCCGTCCTTCTCGGCAGAAGCGGACGAAAGCGCCCCGTCCAAAAAGTAAATCTCCTCGAACCACCCCTGCGCCTGCGCAACGAGTTCCTCCGGCAGCTCATCCAGCAAGTGGTCGAGAAGGGTCACCGAGGTCACAGGTGAGCCCTTCGGGCCTGCATACAACTCGATGACTTGAGCGCATGCTTGGTTGATTGCTTCGTAGCCCGCTAGCTTCGCCAAGGCGTGAAACGCGACGTAGCCCTTGCCGTAATGCACGTGAGACTGCTCATCGATTTGCACGAGGGGCAGTTCCTTGCGATCCGCAGTGCGCCGACCTTGCAAGTAACGTTCACGGTTGTACTCCGCCACGCGCAAAGCCATCTCGTCGCCATACTCTTGCTGCAAGACACACAGGGATCCGTACTGCGCCATGGATTCCGAGGTGAAGCTCGCGCCCAAAGCCATGGCAGCGATGACGTGACTGTCCCACCATTGATGGGCCACCTCGTGAGCCACTGTCCAAAGCACAGGGTCCACGTCGGCGGCGGAAGCCAACTCGGATGAGCGCGCGGGGAACGCGATCGGCGCGCCGTCGCCCTGCGGACAGCGGAAACCCATGCTGTCGGTGAAGCCCATCATCCCTCCGGGGAAAGAGCAGGCGAACGCGGCGCCTGCGAACCCGGGAACCTCAGCCAATCGCAAGGTCTCGTGGGGATAGGGCCCCCAATGCTCTTCGAAGTAGGCGAGCGAACGCTGCATGGCCCAGATCATGTGATCCACGCGGGCCCCGTGGCCCGGGTGAAAGTAGACCTCGAGGCGCGTGTTTCCCTGCGATGCCTCCGCCAGCTCATAGCGCCCGCTCATGATCGGGAAGAAGGCCTGAATCTTGTCCTTCGTTTTGAAGTGGTGATGAGCGCGGCCCCCTTCGATGGAGCGTTCGACGAGCTGCCCCGGTGCGATGGCTTGTTGATCTGCTTCCGTGTGAATCCAAAGCTCCGCGTCGACCCAGTCGGAGCCGCCAAAGCCGGGAGCGCGCGCGCCCTTTCCATGGGTGATCGCATGGGTCTCTAGGTACTGCTCGGGAGTCGGCAGCGGATCCCATGCTCCCAATCCGCGCTGCTTGCGGGCCTTGGTGCGCTTGAGTTCCCGAGCTGGGTCGTAGCCCAAGGTCAAGAAAGCCTGCGCACCTCGAAAAAAGGAGTGAGTCCCGGGGCCCGCGAGCAAGAGCGTTCCATTCTCCATCAGCCAGTGGTCCGCGGGCCGCGCGCCCCAGCCTCCGGGATTGAACTCCAAGTCGAACTCGAGAGCGGCCTTCGCTCCGGGAGCAAGTGCTGGATCGAACTGCACCACATGCGTCCCCGGGATCGTGAACGCATCCAAAGGCAAGCGGGACAGATGCTCGGCCCCGCTCAGTGCCTGTGCGTTTGCGCCGAACTCAAACTGCGGCGCGGACAAATCTTGGATCAAGGCCAAACCATGCAACTGCAAGTCGGGGTCGTAGCTCACCAACATCTCTTCGATCGGCTCGCCGCCGGTGTTCTCCAACAAGTAGCGTCCACGGACCCGCAACCTGCGCGGATTCGATTCGAGCACCAAGTCCGCCTTGAGTTCGATCACCTCGGGCCGTGGACGGTCGCGCCAGGGGTGGAATTCTTCCTCGTAGTCCATCAGGAAGGCCTCCATTCCGTCGCGATCCCAACCCTTGCCCGCCGCCATGGTTTGCCGATGCAAGAAGGCGCCACAGACCAAGGCAGCAACGAGCGCTCCTGCAATTCTCGCTCGCCCCCCGCGAGCGAGTCCATGCGCCACGCGCGTCCAACGCTCCCTTGCGTTGGCCTGCGCACCCCTCGGCCAAAACAAGCCCGCGCACAACCCAAGCACCAGGGCAACCAGGGTCCAATAGGTTTGCAAAAGTAGCCAACGCTCGACTCCATTGCCGAAGCCGTTCATGTCGCTCAAGAACGGCAAGCTCGCGCCGGCAAAGCTGTACAAGTCGTTCGTGTGCCCGAGCAATTGCAAGCAAAGGCGCAAGGCCAAGAAGATCCCCATGGCCATGTAGCCCGTGATCCTACCTCCAGCGATGGTCTGCAAGAGGAACGCCGCGCACGCGAGTTGAATCGCACGCAGGGCCTCGTTGCCGACAGCGACCAGCACTTGCGCTGTGGGCGCTGGCTGGCCCGCCTGGGAGGCTTGCAGTCCCCAGGCGAGAGCGCCGTACAAGGCAACGGCCACGATCAAGCTGACGCAGACAGCCATCATCTTCGCGCCCGCCAGTGTGCGACTCGCCACGGGGTAGCTGTCCAAAGTCAACGCCATGCGCGTGCTTCTCTCGCGCCAAACCGCTTCTCCGCTGAAGAGCACCACCATCAGGGTCATGGTCAAGGTCGATGCACGGCGCAGGGACTGGGCGATCAACTGCCCGCTCGGCAGGAGCCGCACTCCGCTGACTTCGTCGCCGCGCCACATGCTGTAGCCCACCAAGGCCAGGCCAGCGATCAGCATGACCTTGAAGGAGAGGCTACCCAAGAGACTCGAGAGTTCGAAACGTAGAAGCGCGCGGTGTTGGGAGCGTTCCAAAGCCTTGCCCGAGCTCAAGTGCACGTTGATCGGAAGCGTGGAAAGCGCTGCCGCTCGCGAGTCCCCTATCGCGCGCTTCGTTCGTCCCCTCTTCGAGCCCGATTGCGCCCGGCGAACCTTCCTGTGAAAGAGGGCGTAGGCCGCCGCTCCAAGCATCGCCGACAACCCAATCCAGATCAGCCGGTTCAGCAGCAAGTCCCCACTGAACCCGGGCAGCGCCTCGCCAAACTGCCCCACAGTCCAAGTTTGCGTTGCACTCTTCAAGGCCGCCAAGCCAAGGGGGTCGAGCAGTGCCGGCAGTTGATAACCGAAAACTCCAACCGGCAAGGCCTCAGCGATGTCTTGGCCGATCATGACCGGCAAGATTCCCAGGAACGTTGCGCCCATGCGTCGCGTCACGACTCCCAGTAACAACACGACCAAACCCACCAGAAGTAGATTCGGCAAGATCAACGCCAGCACCCCATAGAGGAACGCGGACCACGGCACTGGGCCCAGCAATGGATCACTCGACTGCAAGACTGCTTGAGTTGCGGCCATCGCGACCACGCCCCCCAGGATCGCCGTCAAGGCCGCGCAATAACCAGCCAAGAAACGGCCGGCCATGTAGGCCGAGGATCGAATTGGCGTCGAGAAAAGCAGAGGCGCGGTTCCCGTCGTGAAGTCCCGCAAGATGGCTTGCGCCACGGTCACGAGCACGATGAACATCCCCGCGGCGGAAAGCCCTGCCAAGTTCTGCAGGACGGCGAAGGGTGCATTGCGATGGATGCGGCCGACGGCTACGTCGGCCCCACCCATGTCGGTGGCGGCAAAGCCTACGCCCAGGGCGATGCACGCAAGCAACGACAACCAGAATCCAGCTTGGCGCCACTGGAGGTTCAATTCGAAGCGAAACACTTCTCGCGCTTGCTGGAGATTCGACAAAGCAGGTTGGGTTGGGAGAGGACGCTTCCGCAAGGAAAGCCGTGGTCAGTTGGAGGAGACTTGGGATCTAGCGCGCAGAAGTTGAGGGACGCGTGAATCAGCTACAGTCGCTTTACCGACCAGGCGTCACAACCGAAGTGCCCCGTCGCTCCCTTGGGTCCTTTGAGCGATTCAAAGCCAAACTTCGCATAGAGCTGTTGAGCCTGGCCCATGCGACGCAGGGTCTCCAGGTAGCACTGCTCATAGCCGCAGCCCCGCGCTTCCTCCAAGCAGAGCGCGAGCAGCTTGCGCCCCAGGCCAATCCTGCGCCCTTCGGGCAATAGATACATCTTGCGTAGTTCGCACATGGATCCCTGCTCGCCCTCCAATGGCGCGAATCCCGCACCCCCGAGGATCGTGCCTTCGCGCTCCGCGATAAAGTAGCGCGCGCGGTCCCCTGCATAAGCACCGTGGATGTCGTCCACCTCGGAGTCTTCTATCGAGTACCCGGCACCCACGGCACCGAACTCGGTCATCACACGACGGATGATCTGCCCCATCTCCTCGTTGTCGCGGGCCTCCACCGGGCGAATCACGATACGATAGAGCTGGTAGCTGCGCTGCAAAGCGCGGGCGTAGAGTTCGATGCCGTGCACTGCCTGTTGACAATCCTCCTCGTCCAGTAGCTCGAGCGCTTCCCCAACTTGCGAGTTCGCCAGTTGATTGACGCTCGCCGCCTTTTCAAGCCCCGCAGGAGTCAGGCTCAAGCGGTAGACGCGCTTGTCCTTGGGGTCCGCCAGCTTTTGCACGTACCCAGCTTTGACCAGAGCCTTCACGTTGCGACTGGCCGTGGACTTGTCTTGACGCAGGCGGTCGGCCAACTCCGAAACCGCAAGCTCCCCGCTGTTCTCCAACTCGAGCAGGATGTGAATCTCCGACGCGCTGCAGCCGGTCTGCAAAACACTGCCCTTCATGAAGTCGAGATCCCGGACGATTTGGCGGGTGGCGTGGCGGATGCGTTGGATCTCGGAGGAGTGCTTCATCGTGAGTTTGGGAGCGGGCAGGATTCGTTGACTCGTGGGGTTGCGGGGCCCGGGGTAACATGTTGCCAATCGAAATCAAATTCGTTGCACATTGCAACAAAATGGCGAAATGTGTCCTTTTCGATGTAGAGACGGCCACTTTTCGGGACCGCGAGGACTCTGCAGAGCGCCAACCGCGGGGGGCAAACCTTCCCTCGGACCCAGCCCCCAGGGCCATCCAGCCCCCCGTCATCCCGCGTCCCACCCCAGCTCAGTGCCCGAGCTGCGGACCGTCCGTCAGCGCCTGCCCCCCGGCTCCCGATCCAGCCGGCAACCGCCCGCCAGCTCCAACACAGCCGGACCGAGCGGGCTCGAGCACGGCGCGACTCGGGTATCATGTTGCCCCCCATCGCTCCGGTTCTGTGCCGCTGCCGACCTCTTCTTAGGCTCGGTGCGCGTCTTTCCTCACCGGATCTGTTAGACCACCGCGAACAATCTCGAATCGATCCCCGCTTCCGATCTCCCATGAGCCAGTCACCCTCCATTATCTACACCATGACCGACGAAGCGCCCGCCTTGGCGACTCGGTCATTGCTCCCCATCCTGCGCGCCTTCACCGCTTCTGCGGGAGTCGAAGTCGAGTTGCGTGACATCTCCTTGGCCGCGCGAATCCTGGCCCTGTTCCCGGATCGCTTGAAGGAGGACCAGCGCGTGCCGGACTCTCTGGCCGAACTGGGTGCCCTGGCCAAGACGCCGGAAGCAAACATCATCAAGCTGCCCAACGTCAGCGCCTCGATGCCCCAACTGCGAGCCGCCATCGCGGAACTGCAGGCCAAGGGATACGCCCTGCCGGAATACCCGGAGGATCCCCAAACCGACGAGGAGCGCGACATCCAGTCCCGCTATGACAAGGTCAAGGGCAGCGCCGTCAACCCCGTGTTGCGCGAAGGCAACTCGGATCGCCGGGCCCCCAAGGCCGTCAAGGAGTACGCGCGCACGAACCCGCCGCCCATGAAGCCTTGGCCGGACAACTCGAAGACCCACGTTGCCACCATGTCCACGGGCGACTTCTTCTCCAACGAGAAGTCCGTCACCTTGGCCGAGGCGACCACCGCGCGCATCGAACACATCAGCAAGGATGGAAAGGCAACCCTGCTCAAGGATGGCCTGCAGTTGCAGGCTGGTGAGATTCTCGACGGTACGTTCATGAGCAAGAAGGCGCTGGTCGCCTTCCTGGGAGAGCAACTCGCCGACGCCAAGGCCAACGGCACGCTCTTCTCCTTGCACATGAAAGCCACCATGATGAAGGTCTCCGATCCGATCATTTTTGGCCATGCGGTGAAGGTCTTCTTTAAGAACGTCTTCGACAAGCACGGCGCCCAGCTCGCAGAACTCGGCGTGGACGTGAACAACGGCTTTGGCGACCTGCTCGGCAAGATCGCCGAACTGCCCGCGGATCAGCGCGCGGCCATCGAAGCAGACATTCAAGCCGCCTACGAGAATGGCCCAGCCTTGGCCATGGTCAACTCGGACAAGGGCATCACCAACCTGCACGTGCCCAGCGACGTCATCATCGATGCCTCCATGCCACCCATGATCCGCGACGGCGGGGCCATGTGGAACGCGGCGGGCAAGCTGCAGGACACCAAGGCGGTTATCCCGGACAGCAGCTACGCAACGGTCTTCCAAGCCGTGATCGAATCCTGCCAGGAGTTCGGCGCCTTCAACCCCACCACCATGGGCACCGTGCCCAACGTGGGCTTGATGGCCCAGAAGGCGGAAGAGTACGGCTCCCACGACAAGACCTTCGAGGTCCCCTCGGACGGGACCATGCGCGTGATCGATGCGAACGGCAATGTTCTGATCGAGCACGCCGTGGAAGCGGGCGACATCTGGCGCGCTTGCCAGGTGAAGGACGTGCCCGTGCGCGACTGGGTGCGCTTGGCCGTGGCCCGCGCCCGCGCGACGGCCTCCCCCGCCGTGTTCTGGCTGAACCCGGCCCGCGCCCACGACGCGGAGCTCATCAAGAAGGTCGAGACCTACCTTGGCGACCACGACACCGAAGGCCTCGAGATCAAGATCATGACGCCGGAAGAAGCCACGCGCTTTAGCGTGGATCGCATCCGCCGCGGCTGGGACACCATCTCGGTCACCGGCAACGTTTTGCGCGACTTCCTGACCGACATCTTTCCGATTCTTGAAGTGGGAACGAGCGCTAAGATGCTTTCGATCGTGCCCTTGATCAACGGCGGTGGGCTCTTCGAGACCGGCGCGGGCGGTTCCGCGCCGAAGCACGTGCAGCAGTTCGCAGAAGAAGGCCACCTGCGTTGGGACAGCCTCGGCGAGTTCCTGGCCTTGACCGTCTCCTTCGAACACCTGCGCGATCGTTACGAAAACAAGGTCGCCGGCATCCTGGGCGAAACCCTGGATGACGCGGTCAGCAAACTCTTGATCGAGGGCAAGTCCCCTTCGCGCAAGGTGAACGAACTGGACAACCGCGGCAGTCACTTCTACTTGGCCATGTACTGGGCGCAAGAGCTCACCAAGCAGACGGACAGCCCCGAACTCGCCGAACGATTCAAAGGCCTTGCCGCTGCCCTTGCTAGCAATGAAGCGACCATTGTGAGCGAACTCAACGGCGCGCAAGGTTCCGCAGTGGACCTCGGTGGGTACTACCAACTCAACGAGGAAGTGGCGATCAGCGCCATGCGCCCCAGCAAGACCCTGAACGACATCATCGCCGCCGTTTGACCCGAACGCGCCAATAGCAAAGCAGCCCCGAGCAACGCATCGCTCGGGGCTGCTTTTCGATTGTGGCGGCGATCTGCCGCGCGAGTTGGACTACTTCGCCGGGGGTACGAAGGTGCGGATCGACTTGATCGTGATGGGCTCCAGAGGCTTGTTTAATCCGTCCAGCTTCACCTTCTGCATGGCGTCGACGACTTCCATGCCTTCGACGATTCGGCCGAAGACCGTGTGCTTGCCGTTGAGGTAGTCGTTGTCGACCATGTTCAGGAAGAACTGCGAGCCGTTTGTGTTCGGACCGCTGTTCGCCATGGCAATCGTTCCCCGGGACATCGGGTGCGATCCGCGGCTCGTATCGTACTTGTATCCCATGTGCTCGAAGATCTCCTTGAGGGTCAACGTAGCGAGGGCCGCGTTCAGCTCTTCCTTGCGCTGGTCGAACTCTTCCGGGGTCTTGATGCCGAGCTTCTTGATGGCGACTTTGACCACTTCCTCCGAAAACTGTTCCTGGGATCGGATGAGCAGCGCCTTGTGGGGTTGGCCATCCTGCATGGCAAGCTCCTTGTCGAGGCCTAGGGCATCGGCATTGATTTCGTCCTCGAACTGAAAGCCGGGTCCGCCGCTGCCCGTGCCGATGGGGCAGCCACCCTGAGCCATGAAGCTGGGGATGATGCGGTGGAACTTGATGCCGTCGTAGAACGGACGAGTCACTTTGTCGCCCGGGGTCACGGCTCCGCTCGCTTCGAGTTTGAGTTCGGTGAACTCCAAGGTCCCGTCCGCCAAACCGAGGAAGTTGGCGACTGTCTTGGGGCACTCGTCAGCGAAGAGCTCCAGCTTGATGGTCCCCATGGACGTCTTGATGACAGCCATCGGGTTCGGCGCTTTTGCTTCTGCCGGGGCGGGGGTTTCAGGTTTGGTTTCCTGGGAGAGGCTGAACGCCAACCCTGAGAGAAGAGTGGCGGCGCCCACGGCAAAGAGGCGGTTTAGAAGGGTATTCATCGCGGGAGGGTAGCAGACTCTTGGGCTCTTTTGGGACCCCGTGGAGGCCGGAGAGTTGGAATCTGCTGACCTCTCCATTAGTCCGCGCCGGCTCGCGAGAGGCCCCTTGGAGGACCAACTAGGCCTTCGAAGTGTCAACATACATGGCAGTCCATATGCCATCATGGCAGTCTTCGGCTTCGAAAAACCCCCTTGCCTACATCAAAAAGGCGGATTCACCCCATGGCACAGGCATTGCTCTGGGGGAGCGTTCCTCGAAATCCAAAACAGGAGTCTTCGCACCATGAACCAGCACACCACCAAAACCCAGGCCGCTCTCCAGGGAGCCCAGCAACTCGCCAAGGCTGCTGGTCACACGGAACTCACCCCTTTGCACCTGGCGGCCAGCCTCGTGAAAGAAAGCACCGGGGTCACCGCGGCCATTCTGAACAAGCTGGGCGCCGAGCCCGCTGCTCTGAGCGCCGAACTAGCGGGTCACATCGCCAAGCTACCCACTTCTTCGAACCCCAACCTCGTCATGTCCCAGCGGTTGGCTGCCGTGCTGAGTGAAGCCGGCTCCCAAGCCCAGGCCCTGGGCGATGAGTTTCTCTCCACCGAGCATCTCTTGCTGGCGCTCTCCAAGGAAGGCGGCCCCGAGGTCCAAGGACTCTTCGCGGCGCGCCAGATGACCCCGGCAAACATCGAAGCCGCTCTGACGGAAGTGCGTGGCGATCGCCGGGTGACGACCCCCGATCCGGAGGGGACCTTCGAGGCTCTGAGCAAGTACGCCCGGGACCTGACTGCGGATGCGGAAGCGGGCAAGCTCGATCCCGTCATCGGCCGGGACGACGAGATCCGGCGTGTCACCCAAGTCTTGGCTCGCCGCCGCAAGAACAACCCGGTGCTGCTCGGAGATCCAGGCGTCGGCAAGACGGCGATCGTCGAAGGCTTGGCCCTACGCATTCTCGAAGGCGACGTGCCGGAGAGCCTACGCGGCAAGCGCGTCATGGCCCTCGACCTGGGCCTGTTGCTGGCTGGCGCGAAGTATCGCGGCGAGTTCGAAGAGCGCTTGAAAGCCGTGCTCGCCGAAGTGGCGGAGGCCAACGGTGACGTCATCCTCTTCATCGACGAACTGCACACCATGGTCGGCGCAGGTGCCAGCGAAGGCGCCATGGACGCGGCCAACATGCTGAAGCCCGCCCTGGCTCGTGGCGACCTGCGCTGCGTGGGAGCGACGACCCTCGACGAGTACCGCAAGTACATCGAAAAGGACGCCGCCCTCGAGCGACGCTTCATGCCCGTCTACATCGACGAGCCCGACGTGGAGGACACGATTGCCATTCTGCGCGGTTTGCGCGAGCGCTATGAGATTCACCACGGCGTGCGCATCGAAGACGAGGCCCTGATCGCGGCGGCGCGACTCGCCGACCGTCACATCAGCGACCGCTTCATGCCCGACAAGGCCATCGACTGCATCGACGAAGCGGCGGCTCAATTGCGAATTCTGATCGACTCCATGCCCCCGGAGCTCGAACGGGTCGAGCGCAAGCAGCGTCAACTCTCGATCGAGAAGTCCGCCATGCAACGGGACGAGTCCGCCTCTTCACGCAAACGCATCACCGAAATCGACGAGGAACTGGCGGAGTTGAATGAGGACGTCAGCGCTCTAAGAACCCGCTGGGACAGCGAGAAGGGCTCCATTCAGGCCATTCGGGCCGGGAAGCTCATGGTGGAAAGCCTACGTGATGAAGCCACAAAAGCGGAACGCGAAGGACGCTTCGAACGGGTCGCCGAGATCCGCTTCGGCGAGATCCCTGAAACTGAGCTCGAGATCGAGAGCAACTCAAAACGGCTCGACGAGATCCAAGCCGAGGGTGCCTTGTTGCCAGAGGCAGTCGATGCGGAGTTGATCGCTCAAGTCATCGGACGCTGGACTGGAATCCCCGCTCAACGGCTCTTGGAAACGGAGCGCAACAAGCTCATGCACATGGAAGACCGCATTCACGAGCGCTTGATCGGCCAAGACGGCCCGGTCACGGCGATCTCTCAAGCGGTGCGTCGTTCCCGTGCGGGCTTGCAGGAGACCACGCGCCCCCTGGGCTCCTTCCTCTTGCTGGGTCCAACCGGTGTCGGCAAGACCGAGCTAGCCAAGTCCCTGGCCGAGTTCCTGTTCGACGACGAGCGCAACATGGTTCGCATCGACATGAGCGAGTTCATGGAGAAGCATTCGGTCAGTCGCATGATCGGTGCTCCTCCCGGATACGTGGGCTACGACGAAGGCGGAGTCCTGACCGAAGCCGTGCGCCGCAAGCCGCACTCCGTGATCCTGCTCGACGAAGTCGAAAAGGCCCATCCTGATGTGTTCAACGTCCTGCTGCAATTGCTCGATGATGGCCGCCTCACAGATGGCAAGGGCCGCACGGTGGACTTCACTCAAACCTTGGTCCTGATGACGAGCAACCTGCGTCACGAGGATCAACTGCGCGAGTTCTTCCGTCCGGAGTTCATCAACCGTTTGGATGAAGTCTTGACCTTCACTCAGCTCGAGAAGAGCCAAATTCGCTCGATCATCGGTGTCCAGCTCAAGTCACTGCAGAAGCAACTTGGTGAGCAGGAGCTCGAGTTGGAGCTCAGCGAAGCCGCGGTGGATCAACTGAGCGAGCTCGGCTACGACCCGGAGTTCGGGGCGCGGCCGCTCAAGCGCGCGATTCAACGCCACATCCAAAACCCTCTGGCCGACGGCATCCTGGGCGGGACGATCTCCCGGGGTGACCGAGTCCTGATTGACTTCGATGGCGGTGAGTTTGTGGTCAACAGCGTGAATAACGCCATGAGCAACTAAGCAGCGCAACACGCCTCGGGGCGGGAACGCTTCCGCCCCGGGCCCATGACGAGTGATCCCTCCGCTTTGAGCCCGTGCAATCTCTTTCGTGCCCTCCCCCCGGGATGGGGAGATTGTGCGGGCTCTTTGCTCACGCCGCCAAGGCAGGTCCGGTATCCTGAGGCCCTCGGGGGCTGAGTTGTTCGCCCCCAGCCTCCATCAAAGGATTCCACCATGTTTCGCCGCCTATTCGGCAAGAAGGAGAAGCTCCCCGTGCCTGATTTTAAGCTGCCGTCTGATGACGAGCTCACCACCACCTCCACCGGACTGAAGTACGTGGCCCACGAGAAGGGCTCCGGCGCCCCTCCCGGCCCCACCGACATGGTCACCGTCCACTACTGTGGCTGGACTTTGGCCGGGAAGAAGTTCGACTCTTCCTTCGACCGCGGCGACACGATCAGTTTTCCGCTCAACGGCGTCATCTCCGGATGGACCGAAGGCTTGCAACTGATGATGCCCGGAGGTGACTTCACCTTTGTGATTCCCGCCGACCTGGCCTACGGCTCCCGCGGAGCACCCCCCTCCATCGGTCCGAACGAGACCCTCGTTTTCCGAGTCGAATTGCACTCCGTTAGCTGAGCGAGAAGAACCATGAGAGAGGAGAGTCGCCGCGCTTCCGTTCCGGAAGAATTGCAAAAGGCCCACGCCGCCGGTGAGGACGCCACCAACGTCGCCGCCAAGACCACCGGGGTTCCCGCCGCGGACGTCTTCGGAGTGGACACGTTCTTCAACTTGCTCGGTGAGAGCGAGAAGAAGCTACGGGTTTGCACGGGACTCTCCTGTCGTCTGGCAGGTTCCGAAAAGATCCTGGCCCAAGCGCAAGCAGCTGGGCTGGGTGCAACGGAGTCTTCCTGCTTGGCCGCTTGTGATCGAGCGCCGGCGGTTCTGAAAGAACGCCGGACCTTGGTGGAGATCACCGCCGCAGACATCAAGCGCAGCGGGGGCGATTGGAAAGAACTCGACTCCAAAGAGGTCCCCCAGCACCTGCGCTGGAGCGGTCACGTCTGGCCCGCTGAGTCGAAGCCAAAGACCTGCGCCATCAACTTGGCTGGCAAGCCCAACTGGAGCGGCGCCGCCTCAACACTCGCCACGGAGATGGGCGACGAAGCGGTGCTCGCCGCGATCGACGAGGCCGGCCTGCAGGGCCGCGGCGGCGCGGGTTTCCCCGCGGCCTTCAAGTGGCGCTCCGTGCGCGGGCAAGCAGAAACAAAACGCTACGTGGTGTTGAACGCCGACGAGGCGGAACCGGGCACGTTCAAAGACCGCGAGGTCATGATGAAGCGTCCCGACCTGGTGCTCGAGGGTCTCGCGATCGCTGCGCGCATCGTGCGAGCGACCGAGATCTACATGTACATTCGGGGTGAGTTCGAGATCCCCCAACAAGTGATGGCGGACGCCATCGAACGCACTCAATCCGCCGGGCTTTACTCCGAGCTGCACTTTCACATCCACTCAGGTCACGGCGCCTACATTTGCGGCGAAGAGACCGCCCTGCTCGAGTCCCTCGAAGGCAAGCGCGGCCAACCTCGCGAAAAGCCTCCCTTCCCCACGGAAGTCGGGCTGTGGGGCAAGCCCACCCTGATTCAAAACGTCGAAACCATCGCCTGCGTCCCGAGCATCCTGACGCGCGGCGGCGAGTGGTTCAAAGCACTCGGCAAGACTCAGCCCGGTTCCAAGCTCTACTGCATCAGCGGACACGTGGCGAACCCGGGCGTCTACGAGATGCCCCTCGGCATTTGCCTCGACGACCTTGTTCAAGCGGCAGGCGGTTACATCGGCAAGCTCAAGGCCTTCTCCCCTGGAGGCGCGAGCTCCGGCTTCCTGCCCGCGTCGGAACGCAAGCGCCCGTTGGACTTCAAGGCCTTGGCCGAAATCGGAAGCATGCTCGGATCCGCCGGCGTGGTGGTGCTCAATGAGAGCGTCGACATGGCTTGGGCAGCTCAAGAACAACTTCTGTTCTTCGAACGGGAAAGCTGCGGGCAGTGCTCCCCTTGCCGCATCGGCACGGCCTACCAGCGCCACCTCTTGGACGGCTACATCTCCAAGCGCGGCCAAGACGGAGCCAAGGATTCCTTGTCCAAACTCAGCATGGTCTCCAAGGAGATGATCGAAGGCTCGATCTGCGGTCTCGGTCAAACTGCGTCGCTGCCCTTGACGAGCGCCATCCAATACTTCCCCGGAGAGTTCGCGTGATCTCGCAACAGAAGACGCTCACCGTTGACGGAGTCCCCATGCCCTTCGGGGATGGCGAAACCATCCTGGATGTGACGCGCCGGGCTGGGCGACAAGTGCCAACCCTTTGTCACGACGACAGACTCAAGCCCGCCGGCGCTTGCCGCACCTGCCTTGTGCAAATCGAAGGTGCCCGCCGGCTGGCCCCCGCCTGCTCCACCAAGGCCGGGGATGGCATGCAAGTCACGACCGCCAACGAGCGCATCGACGAACACCGCCAGAACCTGCTCGCCCTGTACTTGGTGGACCATCACCAAGGGCACGACGATTGCGAAGACGGCGCGCCCTGCGAGTTGCACGCCATGGCTGCGGCCTACGGCGCACCCACGGATTGGGAGCCATTGCCCCTCGCTCGCGCAGAGCGGCCCAACGACGACAACCCCTACATCGAGTTCCGCGCGGATCGCTGCATCGCTTGCGCGCGCTGCACGCGTTACTGCGACGAGGTCGAAGGGGTCAGTGCCATCACCATGGCCAAGCGTGGCATCGAGACCACCGTCTCCACCGCGGACGCCCTCGGTCTGTTCGACACCACCTGCGAGTTGTGCGGCGGCTGCGTCGCGGTTTGCCCCACGGGGGCCATGGCCGAGAAGATGCCGCTGGTCGCGAAGGCTCCGCCCGAGCGAAAATTGCACAAGGTGCGCACGACCTGCAATTACTGCGGCGTCGGTTGCCAGATGGACATCAACGTCGACGGCTACGGCAACAACGGCAAGGGCCAAGTGGCCAAGATCACGAGCCCGCCCCCTGGAACCCTGCCCTCCGACGGGAACCTGTGCGTAAAGGGCCGCTTCGCCTACGACTTCATCGACCACCCCGACCGCTTGAAGGTTCCGCTCGTGCGCAACGCGCAAGGCGAACTCAAGGAAGCCACCTGGGAAGAAGCCCTCGCCGCTGCCGCCAAGGGCTTGCGTGCCGTCGAAGCCGAGCACGGCAAGGATGCCCTCGCTTTCGTGTCCTCCTCGCGCTGCACCGTCGAGGAAAACTACCTGGTTCAGAAGCTCGCCCGCGTCGCATTCGGCACGAACAACGTGCACCAATGCGCGGCGACCTGACACGCTCCCACGGTGGCCGGTCTGGTCGCCACATTCGGAGCGGGAGCGATGACGAATTCCATCGGAGAGATTCGCGATGCGGACTTCATGTTCGTGATCGGCTCGAACACCTCTGAAGCCCATCCCATCATTGCGATGGAGATGAAGCGCGCCGTCAAGCGTGGGGCCGAACTTGTGGTGGCCGACCCGCGCTCGATTTGGATGACGACGATCGCGGACAAGCACCTCAAGCTCACCCCGGGAACGGACGTCTGGCTGCTGAACGCCATGGCGCACGTGATCCTGAAAGAAGGGCTCTGCGACGAGAAGTTCATCGAGGAGAACACCGAGGGCTTTGAAGCCTTGCCCGAGGTGCTCGAGCGCTACACCCCCGAAGAAGCGCAGAAAGTCACCGGCGTCGACGCCGCCGTGATCCGCGAGGTCGCAATCCGCTACGCGACCACACGCAAGGCCGCGATCTTCTACACCCTTGGCATCACGGAACACAGCCACGGTACGGACAACGTCTACGCCTTGTCCAACCTCGTGCTGATGACCGGGCATTTGGGCGCTGCTTCCATGGGACTCAATCCCCTGCGCGGTCAGAACAACGTGCAAGGGGCGAACGACGCGGGCGCCACTCCGATCTTCTACCCGGGTTACCAACGGGTCGACGATGAGGCCGTGCGCAAGAAGTACGAAGCCGCCTGGGGAGTCGATCTCGACCCCAATCCCGGCCTCAACCTCAACGAGATGATGAAGGTAGCGGGCACAACGATCCGCGCCATGTTCATCATGGGCGAGGACATCGTGATGTCCGAACCCAACATCAGCCACTTGGAAGAGGGCCTGAACAACATGGACTTCCTCGTGTTGCAGGACATCTTCCCCAACGAGACCATGCGCTTTACGGACGTGGTCTTGCCGGCGGCCTGTTTCGCAGAGAAGGACGGCGTCTTCGTGAACTCGGAACGTCGCATGCAACGGGTGCGCAAGGCGGTCGAGCCCCCCGGGCAGGCGCGCGCCGACTGGGAGATCCTGGTCAGCCTCTTCGCCGCTGCGGGCACTCCGCTCGAAAGCCAAACCGTCTCAGAGATCTTCACGGAGATGACGTCCCTGGCTCCCAAATTCGCAGGCATCACCTACGAGCACATCGAGAAGCTCGGCCACGGCATTCAATGGCCCTGCGCGGACGACGAAAGCGACGGCACGCGCTACCTGCACGAAGGGGGTGTGTTGCGCGGGCGCGGACTCTTCACTGCGGTGGAATACCGGCCTTCCCTCGAACTCGCCGACGACAACTATCCCCTGGTGCTCTCCACCGGGCGCACCCTGTACCACTACAACGCCGCCACCCAAACCCGGCGCGCCCAGGGGCTCAAGGTCAAGCAACCGGAAGCCTACGTGGAAATGCACCCGAAAGACGCGGGACGCCGTTCGATCGGAGACGGCGACTGGGTCGACGTGGTGTCACGCCGCGGAACCCTGCGTTGTCGAGCCCTGGTCTCCAAGCAAGTGCAACGTGGATGCATCTGGATGCCTTTCCACTTCGCGGAAGCGCGCGCCAACCTGCTGACCATCGACGAGGGCGACAACGTGACCGGCACGGCCGAGTACAAGGTCTGCGCTGCCGAGGTGCGCCGGGTCACGGGCGAGCCCAAGCCCACCCGCAGCTCCGATCGCGAAGTCGAGTTCTTGCCCGGTTCCTTCTACCGCGGGTAGGCCGTCCGACCGTGAGCGATTCGTTCTACCAGCGGTCGTTCGTCTACCGCCAGTAGACCGGGCAAGCGCCCATTGATCGATGCCTACAGCTCGCGTATTCGCATGGCGCGGTAGGCCACGCGATCGTTGTGATCTTGCAAAGCGATGCGCCCTTTGTCGGCGGTGCCGAAGAGCGGCATCGTCTTGAACTTGCTGTTGGCGACGCGCTCGTTCCAATCATCGCTGCCGATGGTGTACTCGCAAATCGTCTCGCCGTTCATGGTGTGCGTCACCGCCCCGTTTTCGCGGCGAATGCCAACCTTGTTCCACTCGCCGGGCGCCTTCAAGGCGTTCTTGGTGGTCGGGTAGAGGGCGTAGCAAGCGCCGGCGCTGGTCAACACGTTGCGACCGTCGGGGTGCTTGACGTTGTCGAGCACCTGCATTTCCGGTGCGCTGGCCCAAACAGCCCCTTGACCATCAAGCACGCCGTAGAAGATCCCGCTGTTGCCGGCCTCTGCGATCTTCCACTCGATCTCCAACTCGAAGTCGCCGAACATCTGCGTGGTGACGATGTCGCCGCCGCCGCCGACCATGGTGAGTTCCCCGTCGATGACCTGCCAGCCGTCTGAAATTGTCTCTTGGCCGTAGTTCACCCAGCCATTCGTGGTCTCGCCATCGAAGAGCGAAATCCAGAGCGCCTCAGCGGGCTTAGCAGGAATCGGAGCGGCCTTCTCCTGCGCGGCCTTCTGCGGTTGGTTGCAAGCCGTCGAAAGGCAAAGGGCGATGGTCGCGGGAACGAGGAGGAGCTTGTGCAGTTTCATGACAGGGGAGGACGAAATCGTCGACGAGAGAAGTTAGTGAACGGGCTCTTTGGAAGAGTTGGGATAGAACAGCAAGAGGGCGATCAGGCAGCCTAAGGCCATCCACATGGGGACGGAGAAGAGCTGCTGGTAGTCTAGCTCGCCCGCTGTGCTGGCGCCTTCGGCGACCCAAGTCGCGAACAGGCTTCCGACGATGATGCCGATGCCCACGATGACCAGGTTGAAGAGGTTCTGGGCCGTCGCGCGCACGGAACTGGACGTGTTCTCGTCCACCACCATGAAGGCCACGAAGATGAAGCAACCGAAGCAGATGCCGTGCAAAGCCACTCCTGCGAGAACCGGTAGCAAGCTCGGTGCGAAGGCGAAGAGCGCCATGCGTCCGGCGTACGCGATCAGTCCGATGGCCAGCAGCCACTTCCTCTGAAAGGTCTTGGCCAAGAGGGGCATGAGCGCGAGCACCGCGATCTCGCTCATTTGACCGATGGTCATCAGCCCTCCACCTCCAACGCCCAACACTTGATTCACCTTATCCGCAAAGCGGTCCGCACCGGCGCTGGCCGCCTGAGTTTGAATGCCTGTGAGGAACTCGCTGGTGAACACGAAGTAGAACTGGTGAATCATGCTCACCGGCACGGCGATCAGGAACAGCGTGAGCAAAGGCTGCACGCGAATCTCGCGTAGGGCTGCGATCCAAGCCGTCTCTTCTCCTTCTTTCATCGAAGGGGGCGTCTTGGGCAAGGCGAAGCAAAAGACGCCCATCACGAGCCCCAAGATCGCGCTCATCTGGAAGGCCACCGCCCGCCCCGCGTTGAGGGCCGCGCTGATTTCTGCTTCCGTCCCGGAGCTCGGTGTGGCGACCCGCAACAGGTACTGCCCGACGAGGATGCCCGCTGCGATCCAGCCGATGGTTCCCCACAGGCGAATCGGGCCGAAGTCTCGGTCGCGGTCCTTGATGTTCGCCAAGGCCACCGAATTCGTGAGAGCGATCGTAGGCGTGTAGACAAACCCATAGAGCGCGGACACGATCACGAAGGGGGCCACCGTCTCGATCGTCGCCAGCAGGAACACCAGCACAGCGCCAATCAAGTGACTGGCGGCCAAGAGCTTCCCGGAGTCAAAGGAACGGTCCGCCAGTTGGCCCGAGATGAACGGGCCGAAGATCGCCCCGACTGCGCCTGCCGAGAGGCACCAGCCGGTCTCCTGCAGAGTGAAGCCGCGATGGTTCAGCAAGAACGGGTAGAGGATCGGCAGCCAAGCCCCCCACACGGCGTACTGCAGAAACATCATGATGGAGAGCTTCACGCTCATCCCAAAGGGCGTCCTATTCGGATCCGCCAGTGCTTGGTCGCCGTACTTCAAAGAGTGGAGTGGGTCGCGGTCTATTCGAGTTGCTTACTCAGCGAACGCCGCGTCGAACGCCACGTCCGACTGCGGGAAGTCCAGCTTGCGAACAAACTCGCAAGCTTCCAAGGCGCCGTGGTCGCGGTTCATCATGGGATCTTCCCATTCGACCGTTAGCGGGCCTTCGTAGTTCGCGTGGTTCAACAATCGGATGATCCCCTCGAAGTCCACACGCCCATGCCCCGGCGAGCGGAAGTCCCAGAAGCGGCCGTCGGCACCAAAGTCCGAGTGCCCGCCAAAGACACCGATTGGTGTGGGACGATCCGACCACCAAACGTCCTTCACGTGCACGTTGAAGATCAGGTCTCCAAAGTCGCGCAGGAACTGCAGGTAGTCCACGCCCTGGTAGGCGAAGTGGGAGGGGTCGAAGTTGAAGCCGAAGTGCGGGTGATGGTCGATCGCATCCAAAGTGCGTTTCGCCGTTTCGATGTCAAAGGCGACCTCGCTCGGATGGGCCTCGAGGGCGAAGTAGACGCCTTCCGACTCGAAGACTTCCAGGATCGGGTCCCAGACCTCGGCAAACTCCGCGTAGCCCGCGTCCAACTGACCCTCCACCGGCGGCGGGAACCCATAAAGCAGGTGCCAAATTGGGCTGCCGGTGAAGCCGTTCACGACAACACGCTCGCATAAGTCCAAGCGTTCGCGCACCTGCTCCGGTGCCGCGTCGAAGAACTTGCGGGCGGCCCGCGCCGTGTTCTTCATCTCTTCCACGGCACGCTCACGGACCCCCTTCGGATCCCCGTCTCCCCAGATCTGCGGGGAGAGCAAGGCCTTGTGGCGGGCATCAATCCGATCGCAGGTGGCCTGTCCCACCAGGTGAGACGAAATCGCGTAGGCCCCGATGTTCGCGTCCGCGAGCAGCTTCCAATGCTTCTCAACGTAGGAGTCATCCTTGAGGACTTTCGTCACATCAAAGTGGTCCCCCCACACGGCCAGCTCCAGCCCATCGTAGCCGTGGCCCTTGAGCTTCTTGGCGAGGACTTCGAGGGGCAGGTCGGCCCACTGGCCAGTGAACATGCAAACAGGACGGGTCATGATCGGCTTTGGGTAGCGGTCTAGCGAATCTCGCTAAGAGGAACGGCGCAACGCTCGCGGGCGGAGACCAAGGCGGCCTCCAGCACTCTTTGCGTTTCGTACGCGTCGGCGAAGTCGGCGACCGGCATGATCGGTTTCTTGCGCGCAAGCACGCGCATCATGTCGGCCAGTTGGTTCGTGAAGGTGTGCTCGTAACCGATGATGTGACCACCGGGCCACCAGGCATCCGCGTAGGGATGGTTGGCTCCGTCGGTTGCTGAAATCCTGCGCCAGCCGCTCTCGCCGGGCCGCTCGGATTCCTCGTGCAGCCACAGTTCGTTCAGGTTCTCCAAGTTCCAGCGCAGGGAACCCAACTCACCGTTGATCTCGATGGTGTTGTCGTTCAGATGCCCGGGGGCCAAACGCGTCGCTTCAAAGGAAGCGGTGGCGCCACCGGCGAAGCTGCCGAGGAACAGCACGGCGTCGTCCACATCGCAACGGGCCTGCTTGCCGGTCTCTGCCCAAGTGCGCTGCTTCACGAAGGTGCGCGCAACGGCCCCGTGGACTTCGACGATCTCTTCTTGCAACAAGAAACGCGCAAGGTCGACGATGTGTGCGTTCAGGTCACCGTGAGCTCCGCTGCCCGCGTGCTTCTTCTTGAAGCGCCAGCCCATGGGCGTCGACGCCATGCCCCAGCTCTGCAGGTAACTTGCGCGCACGTGATAGATCTGGCCGAGCCGCTTCTTGCGCAACATCTGCCAAGCCAAAGCGATGGCGGGTGCCCGACGATAGTTGAACCACACGAAGGTCTTCGAAGCCTTGGCCTTGCGCGCCGCGTCGCGCATCTCGCGGGCCTCTTCCAGCGTAGAGGCCAGCGGCTTCTCGCAGGCCACGTGCTTGCCCGCCTTCAACATGGCCAGGGACATTTCGCGGTGCAGGTGGTTGGGCGTCGATACATCGACCATCCCGACTTCCGGATCATCCGCCAGCGAACGCCAATCCGTTGTCCACCCAGCCCAGCCCTGGGCCTTGGCGAAGGGCTCCAAAGCCGCCCCATCCCTAGCCGCGATCTTGTGCATCTCCGGTTGCAAGGGCAGGTCAAAGAACCGCGAAACCTGCCGATAGGCGTTGGAGTGGGCCTTGCCCATAAACGCCTGCCCAATGAGCGCACACTTCATCCCTTTAGCCATGCCCAAAAGGGTAGCGGCTGGGTGCCTTAGAGGCCACTGCAATTGAGCCTAGCCAGGAGACGCGGCTGATCCAGGGGACCCGGCGAGAGCACAAGATCAACGCAAGGAGCCCCCAGCTATCCAGCTGGGGGCTCCACTTAATTCACATGCGGCGGGGCCGCTTAGGCGCTTACAGCCAGGTCACGACCCAGCCGTTGGTGAAGTTGAATCCACCGCCACAGGGGTTCGCGGGGTCGCGGAACCAGTACTGATAGTTCAAGGTGACTCCGGTCGCAGCGTTCGCGCCGAATCCCGTTTGGCTCACGTTGCCGGCAGCGTCGGTGGAATTCACGGCGTAACGCAGGAGAGCGTTTGTGCACAGAAGACCGTCACCGACCGGGTTGGCGAGCATGTTGTTGCCCTGGAAGAAGAGGCCCGGCTTGAGGGGCGGGCAGCCGGTTGCTGAGAGGGTCAACGTATCCGCGGTGGTGTTCGGAACACCAGTTCCAACGAGGACTGCGCCTGCTCCGGAGGTGTTGAGGCAGCCTGCCCCGGGTGCGCCGAAGGCCAAGCAAGGGCACGGAGAACCTGTCGAGTCGCCGAAGCAGTAGGGGTCTCCAGGGGAGGTTCCGCCTTCGATTTGGATGCCGTTGATCGACATGAAGGTCAGGACTTCGGTCACCGTAACGACCAGAGTTCCTCCGCTCACGGTCGCCGTATGCTTCGCGTAGCTGACGCCCGGGGCGTGGCCGCCAGTCCATAGGCTTCCACCCACGTTCTGCAAACCGTCTGTCGAGCCGCTCACGTCGACTCCACTGATGAATCCGGTCTTGTTGTCCGGGGCCATGGCGTAGGTGTAGACGGTGTACACTCCATCGGCCATTCCACTGAAGGTGAACAGCGCCGGCCCTAAGCCGTCATAAACGATGTCGTTCATCAGCAGGGCGTGGTCGCCGGTAATGCTCGCGTTCGCGAACTCGAGGCTCGAGATCACGCCGGAGGACAAGGACAGAGTCACCCCGGTTGATGCGCCGCTTTTGTCCACCAAGTTGAAGGGCCCCGTTGTGCCCCCCGTAATTTGGTTCCAAGTGCCAGCGGTGCCTGCGGCTGGGTAAGTCGAAGGAGTCGGACCTTGGGTCGGGAACGACGAATCAAAGTCGACGTTGAATTGCTGAGCTTGGGTTGCACTCGAAAGTGCTCCCATCGCAAGCAAGGCAAGTGAACAGGTGCGGATTACGTTAGCAGTCATGCGGGGACCTCCAAATGACGTTGGTGATTTGGTTTTGAAGCCCGAAGACCCCACTCTCGGGTGAGTCAGGGATCCTTCAGGGGCATCCATACACTACCCTTTCAAAGCGATTGCGCACGAAATCCTCCAACCCCTGCCCCCGGATTCCGGAACTCTTGTCCCGGCGCTCGACGTGCTTGGTGACGACCGCATGCTGGAGCTCAGACGGTGGGATGCTCTTTTCGAGCCAGCGGACGGGTTCTAGCGCTCCACAAGCCAGTCCACCACGCGATCCGCCATAACCCGACCTGCCTCTCCGGAGAAGACATGGTCCGCCCCGTGGATGTCGATAAAGTCCGCGGAACCGCCCGTGCGGGTCAGCATCATCTCGGACTCTTCGATGGGCACGACGTCGTCCTTGGTGCCGTGAACGAAGAGCCAGGGGGCCTCGATCTCTTCCGCCAGCTCATCGACAGAACCGATGGCGTTCATGTCGTCCAGGAAGGTTTGGCTGAGCGGGCACTCGGGCTTGTCCCACATGTTGCCTGCGCCGGGGACCACATCGGCGAACTTGCGCTTGGCGAAGTCGGCCGTGTCCACCATGCCCGCTAGGGAGACGAGGTTTTGGATGCGCTTGTCCTTGCTCGCGCACAAGACGCCGACCGCTGCGCCCATGGAGTGGCCGACGTAGGTCACCTTGCGACCCTCGCATGCGTCGAGCACGGAACCCAAGTCTTGCGCTTCCTTGCTGGGCGTCGATTCACGGAAGTCCCCCTCCGAGTCACCGTTGCCGGAGAAGGAAAAGCGCACGCTGTCGAAGCCGGCCTTGGCGAGGGTTGCGGCCAAGGTCAGCGCCCACTCGCGGTCCTTGTTGGCGGTGACCCCATGGCCAATCACGACCAGTTCCCCGGCTCGTTGGTTTGCGCTGTCGCCTGGGGTGAAGGTGTTGTCCAAGCGCTCGCCGGCGCCGTTGCGTAGATCGTCAAACATGGTTCCGTTTAGAAAGTGATCACCGAGCGAATGCCGTCTTGTGCGTGCATCAAATCGAAGCCCTTGTTGACTTCGTCCAAGCGGATGCGGTGGGAAACAAAGCCGTCCAAGTCCAGCTCGCCGCGCATGTACATCTCGACCAGTTGCGGCACGTGGGTACGTCCCTTGGCACCGCCGAAGCTGCCCCCTTGGACCGTACGGCCGGTGATTAAGTAGCGCGGGATGATCTCCAGCTTTTCACCACGGCCGGCAACGCCCAGCACCGTGCACAAGCCCCAGCCCAAACGCGCGGCTTCCACCGCTTGCCCCATGACGCTGACCAGGCCGGTCGCTTCGAAGGTGTAGTCTGCCCCGAGCCCGCCGGTGGCCTCGAGGATCGCCTCGACGGCGTTCCCATCCTTCGGTTGGATCAGGTCCGTCGCGCCCCAACGCTTGGCCAGCTCGAGGCGTTCCGCACTGGGGTCCACCACGAAAATGCGTTCGGCGCCCTTGAGCTTGGCGCCGGCCACCGCGCCCAGGCCAACCATGCCCGCCCCGAAGACCGCCACGGAGCTTCCAGCTTCCACGTCGGCTTTCCACAGGGCTGCGGCGATGCCTGTGGTCGCGCCGCAAGCCAAGAGGCAAACGGACTCCAAGTTGGCTTCCTTGTTGATCTTGGCAAGCGCGATCTCGGGCATCACCGTGTACTCGGCGAAGGTGCTCGTGCCCATGAAGTGGCGCAGCTTCTGACCATCGCGGGAGAGGCGCGAGGTGCCGTCGGGCATGTAACCCTGGCCCTGCTGCTCTCGAATCGCTGTGCAGATGTTTGTCTTGCCGCTCCTGCAGTTGACGCACTCACCACACTCTGGAGAGAAGAGCGTCACCACGTGATCGCCGACCGCCAGGCTCGTGACCCCCGCGCCGATTTCCTCCACCACGCCGGCCCCTTCGTGGCCAAGAACGCATGGCGCGTAGCCGCTCGGGTCCGCGCCGCTGGCGGTGTAGAGGTCCGTGTGGCAAACGCCGCAGGCCTTCAGCTTGACCAGCACCTCGCCGGCTTTGGGTGGGGCGATGTCGACTTCTTGAACAACCAGGGGTTGGCCAAATTCTTCGAGGACGGCTGCGCGGATCTTCATCGGGGAATCGTTTGGGAAGGGCTGGGATGAGGAGCACGTAGACTAGTCAGGTGTCGCGGCCAGGAATAGGAAAGACCGCTGCGAACTGGTCCAGGTCGTGAGAACGGATGCGGGGACTCGCCACCAGCAAAGCAGCGGCGCGCAGCCCGGGCCATTTTCAGACCGCGTCTCGAGTTGGCTGCAGACTCTAGCTCCGTGCCAGGCCGCGGGGTTTCCTCAACCGCCGCGGGTATGCATCTCGAGCCGCGGATCCTTGCGCAACTGCTCGGAATCGAAGAGCGCCGAACGCTCCGCCATTTCCACGCGCTCCTCCGCGCCGCGATCTGTCCGCAGGCTCCAACCGGCGCTAATCAGCTCCGCGAGCCCTTCGGCGTCCACTCCCGAGCGCAGGGGCGTGCGCAGGTCCCGGCCCTTTTGTGCGTAGAGGCAGGTGTACCAGTTGCCGTCCGCGGTGATGCGCGAGCGATCGCAAGCGCTGCAGAACGGATCGGTCGTGGAGGAGATCACGCCGAACACGGTGCCGTCGGCGAGGCGGTAGCGATCCGCCGGAGCGGAGTTGCGCTCGCCAAGTTTCTCGTAGGGGCCCAGCTGGGACTCCACTCGCTCGAGGATCTCCGCCTTCGAGACCACGGAGTCCATGGACCAGCGCGTCGCCCCGCCCACGTCCATGTACTCGATGAATCGGACCTGAGCCTGCATCTCGCGGCCGAAGTGGATCAGATCGATCAACTCGTCATCGTTGACGTCTTTGAGCACCACCGTGTCGATCTTGGTCTTCTCGAAGCCCAGTTCTTTGAGGGCCTCCAAGCCAGCGATGACCTTCGACAAGGCGTTGCGCTTGGACAGTCCGTAGAAGCGGTCGGGACGCAAAGAGTCCAGGCTGACCGTGACTCGCCCGACTCCGGCCGCTTTCAACTCAGCCGCTTGGGCGGCGAGCAAAACCCCGTTGGTGGTGATCGCGATGTCTTCCAGGTTTTCGTTCGCCTTCAACATGCGAATCAACTCCGGCAGGTCCCCGCGTAGCAGAGGCTCTCCGCCGGTCAGTCGCACCTTGCGAACGCCCAAGAGGCAAAACGCATCCACCAGGACCTTGAGCTCCGCCAGGGTCAGAACCTCCGGGCGCTCGAGCCAAGTGTAGTTCTCCTCCGGCATGCAGTAGCCGCAGCGCAAATTGCAGCGATCCGTGACAGAAAGGCGCAGGTTGCCGAGGGGGCGTTGGTGGCGGTCGAGGACGGGCATCGGGGGGAAATAGGGCTCGATTGGGACGGGTCCAGCATACCGCAATCCGCAGACCGAAGGGTTTCCGAGTGATCCGAAGCCGGCGCCTATCTATCCTCTATCCATGTTCATCGGAAGAGATGCTGAGCTGGGGGTTCTGAATCGCCTGGCAGACCGGGGTGCGCCGGAGCTTTTCGTGCTCTACGGCCGGCGCCGGGTCGGCAAGACAGAACTTCTCCAGCAGTTTTGTGAAGGGCGCACGGCCGTCTACTTTCAGGCGGCACAACTGCGTGAGAAGGACAACCTGCGCGCCTTCCGGGAAGCCCTGGCGGACGGGCTCGGGGAATCGATCGCCGCGGTCAACTTCCCCGACTGGGAGACCGCCCTTGAATTCGCCTGCGACCGAGCCGGGGACACGCGCCTGGTGATCGTGATCGATGAGTTCCCCTACTTATGTGAGGCGAACAAGGGCCTGCCTTCGGTGCTCCAGCGTTTCTGGGATCGACATGGCAAGAACTCCAAGCTGATGCTCGTCCTGTGCGGCAGCCAGGTCTCGTTCATGGAGGAGCAGGTGCTCTCGGAGAAGTCGCCGCTCTTCGGTCGACGCACGGCTCAGAAGCGCCTGCAACCCTTGACGCCCCCGGCCACGGTCGGCTTCTTTCCGAAGTGGAGCGTCGAAGACCGGATCTTGGCCTACTCGATTCTGGGGGGCATGCCCGCCTACCTGCGGCGCTTCGACGATTCGCGCAGCCTGCGCCAGAACATCCTGGATGAGATCCTCTGCCCGGAAGGCTACCTGTTCGAGGAGGTGCAATTCCTGCTGCGCAATGAGCTCAACAGCCCGACGACCTACAACTCGATTCTTGCGGCAGTGGCCCGCGGGGATCGCAAGGTCGGAGACGTGGCCCTCAGCGTCGGCATCGACAGCACGGCGGCCAACAAGTACCTGACCGTCCTGCGCGACCTTGGGCTCGTGCGCCGCGACATCCCGATCACCGACCCCAATCCCCTGCGCTCGCGGCGCGGCACCTATCACATCGCCGATCGCTTCGTCGCCTTTCACTTTCGTCACGTGCAGCCCTCGGTGACCTTGATCAACGCCGGGCGCGGCGCCCGCGTCATGGAGACCTCCGTGGAACCGGATTTTCCCCGGCTCTACGACGATGCCCGCTTGCAGTTCGTGCTGGATCACCTGCGGCGCGAGGCGGCGGAGATCGTTGGGGAAGAGATCGTCGAGCACGGGACCTTTGACGGCAAGTTCGTGCGCGCCGTGGGGCGCACCTTGGAGGGCACGACCGTCGCTGCGCTTGTGATCCCCGATGGATCCCCGGACGAAGGAGTTCTGGCTTTGGAACTAGAGCAGCTGCGGGCTGCCTTTGGCGGGCGCATCATCAAGCTCACTTACGGCATCACGCACCGGGCCGATCGGGTGCTCGAGGTGGAACGGGTTCCCGAGGGAGAGCTGATCTAAGGCTTGCATGGGAATCGACGATCGCTTTCATGAGTACTTCGGCGCCCTCGACCGCTCAGGCGGGGACGATCGCTGCTACCTGTGCCGCCGCACCTCTGCCGAGGTGAAGCTGTTCTTTGGCTTTGACGAGGACGGAACGCCACTCGACGCGGATGAGTTGGGCCTCGAAGACGTGGCCCTCGAACGCCAAGACGTGATGAGCTACTTGGGCATGCGTCCCGTTTGCGCGGTCTGCCAGCTGAACTCGGATGCCATCCAAGCCCTCGAGGAAGGTCCGATTCTGGAACGGGTTCTGCGGGAGATGCGCGAGAGCCGCGAGCGACTCTGGCCCCGGGACCCGGAATAGAACTTTCCCGGATGACTTAGGCAGACCTCTTTATATCCCCGCGCATTCCAGACAGGTGGGGTCCGGAGTGCTAGTCTCCGCGCAAGATGTCCATGCGCTCCCCAAAGATCCACCCGCGCCTGCGGGCAATCAGCGATTCCTTGGACTTCGGCGGGGTCACCAAGTGGATGTTCTTCGCCTCGCTGATCGGCTTCGTGACCGGCTTGGCGGCGGTCACCTTTCGGTGGATGGTGACCTGGACGAAGCTGCACGTCTTTGAGGAAATCGTGGGATCCTCCGCCGAAGGCCTGGGCGGAGCCGATTTCTCGATCTGGTTGCTGCTGCTCGTGCCCGCGGCCGGCGGCCTGATCACAGGACTGCTTGTGCAGTGGATTGCCCCGGAAGCAGAAGGTCACGGCACGGATGCGGTGATCAACTCCTTCCACCATTTGAAGGGGGTCATCCGCAAGCGCGTCATCGCGGTCAAAGCCCTGACCAGCGCCATCACGATTGGCACGGGCGGCTCGGCGGGACAGGAAGGCCCGGTGGCCCAGGTGGGTGCGGGAGTCGGGTCAGCCCTCGCCACGGCCCTCAAGCTGTCCGATCGTGACCGGCGCATGTTCCTCTTGTCCGGGGCCAGTGGTGGCATTGGCGCCATGTTCTGTTCGCCCCTGGGCGGCGCGCTCTTCATGCCAGAGGTGCTCTACCGCAAGCCGGAGTTCGAAGGGGAATCGATCATGCCCTGCATCATCGCCTCGATCTTCGCGTTCATCACGTTCACGACATTGACGGGGGAACACCAAGTCATTCACATCGACGCGGCCTCCACGGCCATGCTCGATTTCAAGGCGAGCCAAGTTCCCGCCTATCTATTCCTGGCGCTTGTGTGTGCGATCGTCGGTTGGCTGCACGTGAACATCTTCTATGGCATCCACCGTCTGTTCAGTCGAATGACGAAGGTGCCCAAGGCGGTGCGGCCCGCGATTGGCGGACTTCTGTTAGGCATGACCGCCCTGCTCTTGACCAGCTTCACAGGGGAGAATGGCGTGCTCTTCGGCGGCTATGGCCTGATGATGACGGCGATTCAAGGAACGGCCTCCGTCAAGATCCTGTTCGCCCTCGTCCTGGCCAAGATCCTGGCCACCGCCTTCAGCATCTCATCGGGTGGATCAGGGGGCGTGTTCGCTCCTACCGTCGCGATCGGCGCGCTACTCGGCGCTGCCGTGGGATCCTCGATCGATGCGCTCTTCCCCGGTCTTGGAATCAGTCCGGCGGCCTTCGCCCTCGTGGGCATGGGCGGTTTCTTTGCGGGAGTCGCCAAGGTGCCCGTGGCCGCCACGGTCATGATTTGCGAGATGACCGGCAACTATCAGTTGGTGGCGCCCCTGCTGCTCGTGTCCATTCTGCACGTCATGCTGTCCAGGCACTGGTCGCTCTACGAGGCCCAGGTCGGCGGTATCGTGGACTCCCCGGCTCACTCGGGCGACTTCGTCATCGACATCTTGAGCGACATTCAGGTCTGCGAAATCTTGGAGGAGGCACGCCGCCCCCAATTGATCCACCACCACATGACCCTGGTTCGCGTGCTCAAGGTTGTGGCGGAAGCCCACGAGTCCTACTTCCCGGTGGTGGACAATGAGGAGCGCATGGTGGGGATTTTTTCCCTGACCGACATCCGCCGCATCTACCTCGAGGAGGCGGTCGGTGACTTCATCATCGCCAGGGACTTCATGATCGACAACGTCATCACGGCCGAGTCCGATGAGGACCTCGATAGGGTCTTGGAACGCATGACCGTCAACAACATCAACGCCATTCCGATCATGGATCCTGTGAACGAAGGGCAGGTGCTCGCGATCCTCGAACGGAATGCCATTGGTCGTGCTTACGACAAACGCTTGCACGCCCTGAAGTCCGGAGAAATGACGGCTAGCTCCATGCGCAACAAGCGGATTCCCCAATGAGCGCGGGCAGGGTCGAAGGCAGTTGCACCTGCGGACGGGTGCGCTTCGAGGTGGCTCTTCCGACCAACTGGGTCGCCCACTGTCATTGCGAAAACTGTCGCCGAGCTCACGGGGCTGGCTTCGTGACCTACGCTGGCGTGCCCAAGCAAGCTCTCCGATTCCTTGCGGGCGAGGAGCACTTGACGCGCTTTGAAAGCGACTGCAAGTCCTCGCGCCGCTTCTGCTCGAAGTGCGGATCCAGCCTGCTGTTCGAGGGCGAGCGCTGGCCCGCTGAGGTGCACGTGATCGTCGCCAACCTGCTCGGGCCCCTCGACAAGCTCCCCGCGGCCCACGCCTATTCGGACCGCGCCCCGGACTGGTGCCCGATCACGGACGAGTTGCCGCGCTTCGGCGGAGCCTCCGGTACGGAGCCCTTGGGCTGAGTTGTCCTGGGCCACTTGCGCTGGGCCACTTGCGCTGGGCCTTTGCTCGGGGCCGATGCGCTGACCGCTTGCGCTGGGCCGTTGCACTGACGCTTCGCTCGAATTTCGCCTGGAGCCCGCGGCGGCATTTGCGGTAAGCTCTGGCCAGTGCGGGGGTGGCGGAACTGGTAGACGCGCGAGATTTAGGTTCTCGTGCCGCAAGGCGTGGGGGTTCGAGTCCCCCTTCCCGCACCAAACTACTGCGCGCCGGTCCGAGCCAGTCGGCCTTTGTGCCAGCGCAACGGGCAGGGTGCTTGCGCCCAAACCAAAACTCGCGTTCCGGCGGTCGGATCTGCGAGTGGCCCTCGGACGCGGAGCGCTAGCTCGACGCAGCCAAGGCGCTTACCACTGCACCCGGCAGCCGTTGCTCGTGTTGTAGGCCGCCCCGCAGGGGCCGATGATGTCGCGGAACCAAAACTGGTAGAAGCGCACGTCGCCGGGCCCCAAACCTTCCCGAGCAGAGATTCCCATATCGCTGTGAGCCGAGCCACTTGGGTCGCAGAAGACTGCCTTGATGCGCACGATGTCGTTGGTCACGCAGCGCAAGCCGTTGCCAAAGGGCAAACTCCCCGAGCCCGAGCTTCCACCGAAGAAGATCCCCGGAGTGTTGGACGGGCACTTGGAGACTTGCAGTTCAAAGGTGTCCGCGAAGATGTTCGGGGTCCCGCTGTGGGTCAGGAAAGCCCCAGCGCCTCCCGAGTTGACGCAGCCCGCGCCAGAGGATCCGTAGTTGCCGCAAGGGCAGGCGGCGCCTGTGCCGTCCCCCAAACAGAAGGGCTGGACTTGCCCCGTTCCGGCCGGCGCCAAAGTGGCCAAGAGGGAAGTGAAGAACCCAAGGACCAACCCTCCCACGATCCGTGACCGTGGACCTCTTGCGGTGAACGTGGCGCGAGCCTGTTTGGGGATCTTTGTGGGATTCGTCATTCCTGCTAGCTTCGGGCGAGATGCGCGGGCGGGCCAGAGCCCCCCCAAGCCCATTTCGAGTGTATCCCTCAGCAGCAAATCGGGTGGAGCTTGTTTGTGCCTATCTGCGGAAGGCGCCTAGACTGGGGCCCGCTGAGGCCGGCCAGAACACCCCACTTGGCCAATAAAGCAGGACCCCATGCCAATTTGCGACCACATTGCCTTCCGAGTGCACGACCTCGAGAAGACCATCGCCTTTTACGAACGGTTGCTTCCCGCGCGGGTCATTGCCCGGCGACACGGCACGGATTTGATGCGCAGCGAGATCGCCTGGATTGAACCGGAGGGCCAAGAAGGATTCGCGATCGTCGCGATTCAACCCACTCGGGTGCGCTGGCTGATGTGGATCTTGCACCGACTTGTGCCCCGACAAACGCGTAGCTACGAGCACATCGGTTTGCGCTGCGAATCCCGGGAAGCGGTCGATGATCGAGCACGGGTCGCCCGCGAGATCGGAGCCAAAGTGCTCTTCGCGCCCACCTACGTGGACGAGCAAGCGGGCTACCTTTTCGAGGTGGTCGATCCGGACAACAACTCGATCGAGTGGACCTTTGGGCAGCAGTTCCGATGAAGGGCTGACCCGGAGACAGGCCCTTAGCGCCCAGACCCCGGCGAGAAATTGCCGCTCAGGGATTCGTCTCGGGTTCCATCCGGATGCCAGGAGTGCCAGTTGCCGATTGGGCGACCGGCGCGATAGCTCCCCACAGATTTTCGATTGCCACTGGGATACCACTCCTGATGGCGGCCGACGGGAACGCCACCCTGGTATCGGCCCTCGGTGCGCTGTTGACCATTCGGGTACCAGAAGCTCCGCCGACCCTCTTGCTCCCCATTCTCGAATTGGAACTCCCACTCGCAGAATCCACCGTCGTAGTAAGCGCTGAGCATTCCAACCTGCTGGCCGTTCTCGAAGACACCCTGCTGGCGAAGCGCTCCAGAAGGAAAGTAGAGCAGGAAGTTTCCCTCTTGGACGCCCCATTCGTAGTTCGCTGCCCAGGCCAGGCAGCCTTCCTCGTCCCAGGTTCTGCGCTCGCCGTGAAGGAATCCGTCCACGTACATTGCTTCCTCGATCTTCTGTCCCTCTTCGTTCCAGATGGCGTGCTTGCCGACCCGCTGATCTGCGAGGTAGCGACCCCGGCGAAGCAGTTGACCTTGCCCGTTCCATTCACTCGCGAGACCTTCGCGCAGGCCGCGGGCGTAATGGATCTCTGACTGAAGTTGGCCCCCGTGAAACCAGCGGGTGTGCATGCCTTGGGCCTGGCCCTCGTGAAACCTACCCTCGGAGCGCACGGAACCATCCGGGAAGAAGGTCTTCCATTCCCCCTCTTTGCTCCCGCTCACGTAGCTACCGACCTCCATCAACTGACCTGCGTCGTTCCAGAAGGACCAGTTCCCCGAGCGTCCAACCCGCGGGATGTCGGTGGAGGTGGCGTCGATGGCGTCGAGACTCGGAAGGCCTCCCGCTTCGTAGTTGCCACGGGCTTGCAACTCGCCATTGGCGTACCAGAACTGCCACTCATCCGTGGCGAACTTGACGCCCTCTCGGGTGGTGAGCGTCGAGCCGGAGAAACGAACCTGAGTGCCCTCGTTGTAGTGCAGCGCGAGCTGTTGAGGACTCGTTCCGCAGGCGGCCACGAACAGGATCAGGGCAATGGGAAAAACTTTCGACATGATAGCTGGGGAACCGATCAGGCACCTTGGGGAGGAGCCCGGAGACCGGATACCCATTCATCGACGCCGCGGAGGGTGATCTACACCAGGATCCAGAATCTCCCTTCTATGCACCGCGATCCGGCCGGGTTGATCGCGCCGGACGCGCGGGAAGCGGGCTGGCCCGCTGGCTTTAGCGGCTCGAAAGGTCGTCCAACTTCACGCGGACGACGCCCTCGTTGCCATTGCGTTCGAACACGATCTCTACCTCGTCGCCAGGGCGATGGGCCTTGAGCGCCATCAGCAGGTCGTGGTTCGTGCGGGTGGCGACCCCGCCGATGCTCTTGATCACGTCCACCCGATAGGCGCCGTCCCGGTCGAGCTGCATGGGCTGCAGACCTGCGCGATCCGCCGCGCTGTTCTCGAGCACGGATTCGATCGCCACGCCGTCGAGCCCGCGCAGCTGGGTGAAGCTTTCGGGGGCGATGTAGACCCCCAAGCCAGCCCGCGCTTCCGGTGCAGATTGGCTCTCGCCACCGTCCCGGATGATCATCGGCACCACCTGATTGACCGTGTCGATGGGCACCGCGAAGCCAATCCCCGTGGCGCCGTTTTCGGTGCCGACGATCGCTGTGTTGACCCCGATCAAGCGCGCAGCACTGTCGAACAAGGGCCCGCCGGAGTTCCCGGGATTGATGGCCGCGTCCGTTTGGATCACATCCGAAATGGTGTCGCCGCTGACGCTCTCTATGGTGCGGCCCAATCCGCTGATCACGCCGGTGGTCAAGGTGTGGTCCAAGCCGAAGGGGTTGCCCACGGCGAAGACTTTCTGACCCACGAGCAACTCCCGCGAGCTACCGATCCGAATCGGACGCAGCTCGTGATTCGGGGCGTCGATCTTCAGCACCGCCAAATCCGTCGGAGGGTAGGCGCCGACAAGACGGGCGTCGTGTTGCGAACGATCCGCCAAGGTCACTGTCCAGCGATTGCCTTCAGCCACCACATGATAATTGGTCACGATGTACCCATCGGATCCCCAAGTGAAGCCGGAGCCCGTCCCGCGCGGAATTGCCATGGGATTCCGGTTCCAACCGCGGCGCGCCACGCTGCTGGTGGTGATGTGCGCCACCGTCGGGGAGACCTGCCGAAAGAGCTCGATGGTCGACTGCTCGTCCTCGGCCAAATTCCCCCGGGGAACCACCTCCATCTGGACCGCGCTTGGATTGTGCAGCGGGGACGTGAGACGCTGGATGAGCGCGTAGGCTCCGTAGATTCCGAGAGCGGCAAAGGCCAAAACCAGGATCGAGTGCGAGAACGAGGCCGAAACGGGCCTTTCTGGCTGGTAGTGGTTGTTCGGATCGATAGTCATGGCGGCGTCAGGGAGGCTCCGGCCGAGTTTGTCGAAGGAGTCGCAGGATTGTGCATCGGATCCCGCCTGAATTTTGAATGCGATCTAGAATGCCCGGCGTTAGCTAGCCCCTCCCCCCATGCGCAATCCCATTCACTCCCTGCTTTTTCTCCTCCTCGCCGCTCCGCTGGCTGCGCAGATTCCCGTCTACGAGCTGACGGGATTCGCTGCCGGGGACAACTTTGGCAAGCGCCTGGTGCGCATTGGTGATCTCGATGGAGACGGCAAGGAGGACCTGCTCGTGGCCGCTCCGCGAGCTAATTTCAACGGGGTCAACTCGGGCAGCGTCTACGCCTTTTCCAGCGCGACCGGCAGCGAGATCTACCGCATGGACGGCGCTAGCAGCGGGGATCTCTTCGGTGAGGCGCTGGACCGGATTGGGGACGTAAACGCTGATGGCATCGACGATTGGATCGTCGGCTCGCCCTTCAGTTCAGCGGGCTCCACGCGCAGCGGTCTGGTCGAACTGCGCTCTGGCGCGAATGGTGCGTCCTTGATCAGCGACGTGGGCGGCGAGGCCTTCGCCAACCTGGGGACGGCCGTGGCTGGCCTCGGCGATCTCAATGGGGATTCGATCCCGGACCTGGCGGTCAGCGCTCCTTTCGAGGATGCCAACGGCATGGACGCCGGGGTGGTTTACCTCTACTCCGGGGCCACCTTCGCGCTGATCCGATCCCACGTCGGCACCGCCGCTGGAGACCGTTTGGGCCTCGCTCTGCTCAATGCTGGGGATGCGGACGGGGACGGCGACGACGACTATGCGATCGGCACCTTCTACACCAATGCTGGACTCGGCTCGGTGGAGGTGATCTCCGGGCAAAGCGGAGCTTCCTTGCAGACCTTCTCAGGCAGTGCCCAAACCGGTCCCATTGGAACCATCGTCGGACGACTCGCCGACATGAGCGGAGATGGACGGGCGCAGTTGGCGATCGCCGCGCCAGAGGACAGCTCCTCCGGATCGACGACGGGCGCGGTCTACGTCTATTCGATTTCAAGCGCGACCCTCGTCCAGTCCAAGGTCGGCAGCAGCGGGCAAACCCTCGGACTCGCCGTGGCGAACGCCGGAGATTGGAACGGCGACGGGCAAGCGGACTGGATCGCCGGGCGCCAGGATGGGCTGGGCAACGGCGGAGCCGTGATCTACTCGGGCCTCGACGGCAGCCTGCTTAGCGAGCAAATGGGCAACTCGACGAACGACCTGCTGGGCAGCTCCTTCGCGGGTGGCTTCGACCTGGATGGTGATCTGCGCGCGGAGTACGCAATCGGCGATCCATCGGCAAACTCTGCGGGCAATGATTCGGGGTCCGTGCTGATGATCAGCGCGGCTAGCCTCTTGGGCAGCCCTCAATGTCTCGGCAACGGAACCGGGATCGGCTGCCCCTGTGGAAACGTTTCGGGCAACTCTGGGGGCTGCTCCAACTCCACGGGCAATGGAGCTCGCGTGGTCGCAAGTGGCAGCGCCAGCGCCAGCGCGGATGACCTCATGTTCCACGTGAGCGACGCCGCGCCGAACAAACCCAGCCTGCTTTTTGCCGGCACCCAAACCGTCAACGGGGGCAACGGATCCTTCCTAGGCGATGGCATTCTGTGCGCCGCTGGAGCGATCACCCGCATCCAAGTTCGCACCACGAACAGCACCGGCGAGGCCGACTGGGGCCCCGGAATCCTTAGCTCGCAGGGCTGGAGCGCCGGCCTCGATCGTCACTTCCAGGTCTGGTACCGAGATCCCTCCGGCGGGCCTTGTGGGAGCCAGTCCAACCTATCCAACGGGCTCTTGCTGCATCTGACGCCCTGATCTAGCCCGCTCGAATCGGACGTCCGGGGGGCCCTCGCTGCTATCTCGGATCGCCGATTCCCCCTGGAATACACGCCTTCCTGCTCAAGACGGGGTGAGTGTGTCGCCGAAGTGTTGCCTGAGGCCAATATCAATCGACTGCGCCCGTTTCGGGCAATTGGAGAGAGACTTGTTGAACGCGCGATCATTCTTTTCTGCTCGAACCCTGCTGGTTCCCGTTCTGTTCCTGGCGCCTTCCTGTGCCGCGGTCAGCAACCTATTTTCAACAGCCCCGGAGAACAGCGCGGGCTTTGTCCAGGTGGACGAGCTGCTGAATCGCATCGAGGGGGTTCACGTGGATTGCGAGTTGGCGGGACAAAACGTAACGGAGTCCATGACGACTCTGATCGGCATGGTCAGCCCCAAATTTCAGGGGGATCCAGCCGCCACGTATCTTGCACTGATCGCTTCCATCGATCGATCGGACAAGCAGGCGAAGGGTTTGCGCGATCACTTCGTTCCCCTGCAGAGGACGGCGCTCGCGGTTTTCGATCGCTGGCAGAAAGACGTGGAAGCGATTGTCAGCGATTCCATGCGCACCCGCAGTGAGCAGCGCATGGCCGAAGCGAAAGAGCGCTACGAGAACGTGATCAGGACAGTCGGCCCGGCCATGGTTGCCTATGAAGCATTCAATCGCAATCTGCGCGACCACTCGCTCTACCTCGGCAACGACTTCAATTCGGAGTCCGTGTCCCTGATCGAAACGGAGCTTCGCGCTCTGATCGCATCGTCCAAGGCAATGACGGTGCAACTCGCCGAGTGCACCGAGGCTTGCCAACAGTACGTGCAAAAGGCGGCCTCCCGAAGCCAAGCCTCGCCGCGTACACAAAAGAGCATCTGAGAGAAGTCGGAATCTGGTGCGACAACTCGCGCCTGGGCATGAATAGAGGAAAAACACCGCGCGTCGTGGGCTGACGCGTTCTGATGAGTTGGACCATCCTGATCGGACTAGTGATAGTTCTTGGGTTCCTTTCTGCGCTCGCGTTCCTGCGACGTGCAGATTTGGGGAGCATGCGACGATCCCTCGAGGATCGCGACTCGCTCTTGCAACAAGGCAGCCGCGAGGCTCAGTTGCAACACCCGGTGGTCGACTTGACGCGCTGCATGGGTTGCAGCACCTGCGTCGCCGTTTGTCCCGAAACCGGAGTCTTGGAGATCGTTCACGGCCAAGCAGTCGTCGTCAACGGCGCGGGCTGCATGGGCATCGCAGCATGCGAACGTGAATGTCCAGTGGGCGCCATCGAGGTCACCCTCTCGAACCTCGAAACGCGCAAAGACATCCCCGTGCTCGATGCGGGCCTCGAGGCTGTGGGCACGCCCGGGCTCTTTCTCGCCGGGGAAGTCACCGCCCACGCCCTGATCAAAGTCGCCGTCGAGCACGGAGCTCAAGTGGCAGCGGAAGTCGCTCGTCGCCGGTCGGAAGAGTCCGAACAGGCTGCGCCCGCCAGCGAAGCCGAACTGCTCGACCTGCTGATCGTTGGCGCTGGGCCCGCGGGTTTGGCCTGTGCTTTGGAAGCCAAGCGCCAAGGTCTTCGCTTCCAAACGATTGACCAAGCCGCCGATTGGGGGGGAACGGTGAGCACCTACCCACGGGAAAAACTGGCTCTCCTGCACCTTTAGTGGGAGCCTCACGGCCTGGAAAACGCCGGCGTGA
>CALCXM010000154.1 GCA_937905825.1 uncultured bacterium | reverse complement strand
CGCGTCGATGTCCTTCTTCAAGGAGAACTTCACTTCACGCAGTTGCTTGCGAGTCTCGATGCGCTTGGCCTGGAACTTCTCGATCTCGTCCCGCTCTTCGGGGGTGATGATCAGGCTGCTCACCGCGCCTTCCTTCTTGGACTGAAGTTCCGCCAGGCGGGTCTCAGCTTCATTCAGATCGAGCTGCAGCTTGGTCTCTTCCTCGCGGAAGCGTTCCTCGGACTGCTGGCGAATCGCGTCGACGCGCGTGAAGGGACGTTCAAACCCTTGGCGGCTGCGCAGGGAGATCATGTCCGAGTTCCCGGTGAGGTTTTCGAGAGAGTTGATCAAGAGGTCCGAGTTGTTGGACGTCGGGCTCGCGATCATCTGACCGAAGAAGTTCTGCAGGTTGACCCACCAGCGGTCCTGGAGCATGTCGGCGTCGGCGATCACGATGATCTGCCCCGTGCCTTCCTTCTTCCAGCCACCGTCGGGGGTGAACTCCGGGAGGACCGGCTCGCCTTCTTTGACGGGAACCTCGGGAGGTCCATCGGGGTACGCGGACTTGATTGGACCGCTGATGCGAGCGGCCAAGGTCAAGGGCGTGTCCTCGGAGACAAAGCTGTCGAGCATGCCCTTGGGATCGGGACGCATGGCAGCGCGGATGCGATCCACTTGCATGGATTCCGTTCCCGTCTGGATCATCGGCTCGAACTTCGTGGTGGCGTCCGCCGTCGGCTTCAAGATGCCGGCGGTGGCCATGTTGATCTTCTTCAACATGCTGATGACCGGGTCCTTGCCCGACGCGTCGTCGCCCGCGCCGAGGTTCTGCTCGTTGAGGTCGAGCCAAGCCACGTAGGGCATCTCGCCGTCGGGCATGCGCACGCGGTGAGCGTTGCCCTTGTCCGCCGCGATCTTCTCGCCCACCAACTCAAAACCCCAAGCGAGGGGCAAGGGCCCCAAGTCGGAAGTTCGGTTGGCGCTGAAGGCCGACATCTGGTCCTGGGGATTGATCTCCTCCGTGTCCGCCTCGCAGTGCGGGTCCATGAAGGCCACCACCTTGCCGCCGCCCAGCACGAACTGGTCGATGGCAAAGAGCATCTGCGGGTCGAGCTTCTTGGGGTGAATCAAGAGCAGGAGGTTGATGTCTGCGGGCAGGTCGGTGGCGCCGCGCTCGATGGTCTCGACTTCGAAAGCGGTCTCGACTTGGGAGAGGAAGAACCAGGGCTGAGCGGCTTGTCCGCGGGGGTCCATGGGGTTGGGGGCACCGCCTTCGATGGGCAGGCTGGTCAAGAGACCGACCTTGTGCTTCTGGGGATTCGCCAGGCCGTAGATCAACTTCGTGAAGTCGTACTCCAGGAAGTCTTCTCGGGGCAGTTCGATGAACGGAATCACTTCCTGGTCATCAATCGAGTTGCTGGCTGCGACGCCGAAGTAGACGAGTTCGCCGGCGGACGTCACGGGCACGCCCTTCATGCCGAACTCGACGGCCATGTCTTCTTCTTCCGAGAAGGGCTGCGGGTCCACCTGGATGATGGTGAGCTTGCCCTCCGCGTAAGACGCGTACTCGTCCAAGAGTTCGGTGACGCGCTGGGCGTAACGCTCCAGGACTGGAGCCTTCTCCTTGGCCAAGGTTGACGAGTAGAAGAGCCGCAGGGTGACGGGCTCTTCCATGGCACCGAGGATGTTCTTGGTGCCTTCGGAAAGCGTGAACAGCTTGGCCTCGGTCAAGTCCAACTTGGTGCCCGTAAAGAAGGCATTGCTCGCCAAGTTGACGGCGAAGAACAGTGCGATGAGCACCGGCAGGGCGATGAGATTGAGTTTCTTCATGATCGGATAGTTTCCTTAGGAGGCCTTCTTGAAGTCGACGACGGCAGCGTTCGCCACGAGGAAGCAGCCCATCAAGGAGCCGAAGAAAATGAGGTTGCGCAGATCGATCAAGCCCTTGCTGATGCCTTCGAAGTGCGTCAAGAAGGAGAAGGATCGGATCGTGTTCAGGGCGCTGTCGGGCAAGAAGCCGGAGAGCGGGTCGAGCACCACGGGCATGCCGGCGAGAACGAATCCGAAACAGATGAACACGCTGATCACGAGGGCGATCACCTGGTTCTTGGAGAGCGCCGAAGCGAAGGATCCAATGGAGAGGTACGCGCCGGCCATCAAAAGGCTGCCCACGTAGCTGGCGAAGATCACGCCGTTGTCGGGCTCACCCAAGTAGTTGACCGTGAACCAGATCGAGAAGGTCAAGGCCAAGGAGATGGCGACGAAACACCAGGCCGCGAGGAACTTGCCCAAGACCGCCTGGAAGGTGGTGATCGGCAAGGTCATCAAAAGCTCGATGGTGCCCACGCGGCGCTCTTCCGACCAAAGCCGCATGGAGATGGCCGGAATGAAGAGCACGAAGACCCAGGGGTGCAGCAAGAAAAAGGACTGCAAGTCCGCTTGGTCCGTGGGTTCCCCGGTGAAGAAGCCCGCGCCGAAGGTGAAGGCGAAGAGGGCGACCAAGAAGATGAAGATGAACACGGCGGCGACCGGCGTCGCGAAGTAGGCGCCGAGTTCGCGCTTGAAGATGGCTAGTGTATTGCTCATGGAATTGTCCCCGTCCTGCTAGTTCGAGCCCGCCGTGATCTGGCGGAAGACTTCGTCGAGGTGTCCGCCGTCGACGGAGATGTTGGTGAGGTTCCAGTTGCGGTCGTTGGCCGCCCGGGTCACGGACTCCAGCGCGTTGCTGGCGCCGGAGGGGAAGACGGTGAAGCTTGTGAGGCCTTCGCCTGCTGGCTGCGCTTGAACCTTCTGCACGCCGCTCAGGCCTTCGAGGTCTGTGGAGCTCACTTGGCTTGCGAACTGCACAGAGATCGAGCCGAAGCCCGCCGCCTTGCGGCGCATGTCCTCGGGGGTGCCGTCGAAACGTAGCTTGCCCTTCGCAATCACGATGGCCCGGGTGCAAACCGCGGGGACCTCTTCGAGGATGTGTGTGGAAAGCACGATGCACTTGTCCTGGGCCATCTCGAGGATCAAAGCGCGCACGTCGTGCTTCTGGTTGGGGTCCAGGCCGTCCGTGGGCTCGTCCAAGATCAGCACCGGCGGATCGTGCAGGATCGCCTGGGCCAATCCGACCCGGCGCTTGAAGCCCTTCGAGAGGGTCTCGATGCGTTGCCCCATGACACCGCCGATGTGCACCCGGTCGACGACTTCGTCGATGCGCGCCTTGCGCTGGGCACCGGACAGTCCGCGAATCTCCGCGACGAAGTTCAGGAACCCCCTCGGGGTCATGTCGCCGTACAGGGGAGCTCCCTCCGGCAGGTAGCCGATGTTCCGCTTCGCCGCGAGTGGGTCCTTTTGAACGTCGTGGCCACAGACCGATGCGCTGCCGGCACTGGGTTCGAGGAACCCGGTCAGCATCTTCATCGTTGTGGATTTACCAGCGCCGTTCGGGCCCAGAAAGCCCAGGACTTCGCCCTTGGCGACGTGGAAGGACAGGTCTTCGACCGCGTGAAGCGGGCCGAAGCGTTTGCTCAGATTGCGAATCTCGATCATGGAGCGAGTGCGGAGACGGGGTCTCGAGAGAAAGGAGTCTGCCGCAGGCGCAAACTCCGTGAAACGGGCCAAAGATTTTATGGGCTTGAGGCGAGCTGGCAAGCCCAGAATGGGGGTTGGGCCCCGTTACGAAAAGTCTCTGCGGGCGTTGGCGCTTCTTTCGAGTTTGGGACATGTAGACTTCTCGCCCACCCACCCAAGCCTTTGGAACTCACCACCCCGCTACTCGCCCTCGCCCTCTTTGCGGCCACCCTTCTGGGGGCACTGCCCCCCGTCTTGCGACGTTGGGGCTCGAAGAGCTTACACCTATTCATCGCGCTCTCAGCCGGGGTCTTCCTCGGCTCTGTCTTTCTTCACATTTTGCCGGAGCTGGCGGGCTTTGGTGGAGGCGCGGCCCACGCCGGCCACGATCACGGGCACGCAGCTGGCGGCGGCATGGGACTCGGCCCTTGGGTGGCGGCCCTCGCTGGATTCCTGGGGTTGTTCCTGCTCGAGAAGGTCTGGCTGCGCGGCTACGAAAATCCGGACTCCTCCGATCCTCACCGTTTGGTTTGGGTCTCGACTTACATTGCCCTTTCTTTGCACGCGGTGGCTGGCGGACTCGGCCTAGCGGCGATCGGGATGAACTTGGCCGTGATCCTGCCGATCCTCTGGCACAAGTTGACCGAGGCCTTCTCCTTGACCACCGTCCTGCGCTTGGCTGGCCTCGGAGCCGGTCGCACGTGGTTCTTGATCCTGCTGTTCGCCCTGGCGACCCCGGCCGGATTCCTGGCCGGCGACCAGATCTTGCACATCGGACCGACGGCGGAAGCGCTCCTGATCGGACTGGCCGGGGGCACGTTCATTTATGTGGCCGCCTGCGACCTTCTGCCCGAAGTCTTCCACGACGTGGAAAAGCCCGGTCCGCGCGTGGTCGCCTTGCTGCTCGGGGTCCTGGCGGCGGGAGTGTTCCCGCACCACGCGACCGACGACATGAGCAGCGGTTTGTTCTACGAGTTGCTGCTCGCCTCCTGGCATGTGTTCCTGGAGATGGCGCCCTACCTGCTGGTCGGCTTCGTCGTCGCAGGCTTCATCAGCCAATGGCTGGACCCGGACAAACTCTCGCGTTTCGTTCGCAAGGACAACGCGGCTTCGGTGGCGATCGCGTCGGTGGTGGGGGCGCCCCTGCCCCTGTGTTCTTGCTCTGTGGTTCCCGTCGCCGCCTCCCTGCGCAAAGCGGGGGCTAGCAAGGGCGCAACCAGCGCATTCTTGGTGGCCACTCCGGAGACGGGTGTGGACTCGATCAGCGTCACCTACGGATTGATGGATCCAGTGATGGCGGTCATTCGGCCCGTGGCTTCGGTGTTGTCCGCGATCGTGACGGGTCTTTGCGTGAATGTGTTCGTGCGCTCGGGGTCGGACGATGAGCCCCAGGCTGGACTGCATGTGGACCCCCCGAAGGACTGCTGTTCGACGGAAGAGGAACCCCACGTGCATTCCCACGACCACTCCCATGAAGTGCACGCGGCGCCACCCAAACGCAGCATCGCCGGGGCTTTGCGATTTGCCTTCGTGGACATGCTGGACGACTTGGCGGGAGCGCTTGTGCTCGGTGTCTTGCTCTCCGGCGTGATCTCTGTGCTGATTCCCGACTCGCTCTTCACGAGTGAGTTCGTCGCGGGTCACGGGGGCCTGTTCTTGATGCTCTTGATCGGCGTGCCGGTTTACGTGTGCGCGGCGTCCTCGACTCCCATCGCTGCCACCATGATGCTCAAGGGCCTAAGTCCCGGCGCGGCGATCGTCTTCCTCTTGGCAGGCCCGGCGACCAATTTGGCGACCCTGAGTGTGATGACGAAGTACCTGGGCAAGCGCGTGGTCCTCGTGCACATCCTGGCCCTGTCCCTGGTCACGCTGGCCTGCGGCTTCGCGACGAATGCGCTCTACGGTGTGTTCGAACTGTCGAGTGAAGTGAAGCTGCCCAGCGACATGCAACATGGCCGGGAACCTTGGCAATACGTGACAGCCGCCGTCTTTGGCCTCTTGATGCTGGCGTCCTTTTGGCGCCAGATCACGAAGGATGAGTCGGGTGAGGGTTGCTCGGATCACGAGCACTGACTCGAGCGCGGCCCTGGCCCGAACTCAAGCCTGTTGCGGAGTCTCGCAATTCCAACAGCTAGAAAACGTCGGGCCGACGGTTTCGCCGCACTTGCCGCAGGTCCAGGGTTTCGCGTCCAACTCGGAGTTGGTGGTCTTCGCGTAGTGCTTGTCCAACAGCTCGAGGGCTTCCGCGTGGTTCGCCGTGGGGACGCGAATGTCGACGCACTGGGCATCGGCTCCTAGCTCCCCAAAGCCGATGGCGGCCTGGCCGCCGACTGTCCAGGCCGGGACGCCCGATTCCACGAGCATCGCTTCGAGCAAGGCAGCCTCGATGGGATCCGCAGCGCGGTAGAGAAGAACGCTTTCCGTCGCAGGCTTACTCATGCACCGAGCGTAGCACTCTGCGGACCGCAGGGCGGCCGCTTTTTGGGCGGGCCCTCCCGCCTGCCCAGCCAGGGGCTAAACCCCCATGATGTGGTAGCCAGCGTCCACGAAGATCGTCGTTCCCGTGATGCCGCGGCTGCCCTTGCCGGCGAGGAACAAGCAGGTGTCGCCGACTTCCTCTTGGGTCACGTTGCGGCGTAGGGGAGCTTTCGTGGCGATCTCGTCCAACATGGTGTTGAAGCCGCTCACGCCCGAAGCGGACAGGGTGCGAATCGGGCCCGCGCTGATCGCGTTGACGCGAATGCCCTTGGGGCCGAGGTCGTTGGCCAAGTAGCGCACGCTGGCCTCGAGGGCTGCCTTGGCGATGCCCATCACGTTGTAGTTCGGGATCACGCGCTCGCCGCCAATGTAGGAGAGGGTGATGATCGAACCCTCGCGCCCTTCCATCAAAGGCAGGGCCCGGCGGCTGATGGCGGTCAAGCTGTAGACCGAGACCTCGTGGGCGATCATGTAGCCTTCCTTTGAGGTGTCGAAGAAGTTCCCCGTCAGTTCTTCGCGGCGCGCAAAGGCCACCGCGTGCACGACGGTATCGAGGAAGCCGAACTCTTCTTTGATCTCATCAAAGACCGCGTCGATCTGCTCGGGCTTGGTGACGTCGCACTCGAGCACGATCGAGCCTTCGCACTCCGAGGCCAAGGCGCGCACCTTCTCCTCCATGCGTTCCCCCATGTACGTGAAGCAAAGGCGCATGCCTTCCCGAGCGAGAGAGGAGGCACAGGCCCAGGCGATCGAACGTTTGTTGGCAACTCCGAGGATGATGCCGGTCTTGCCTTTGAGGTCTTGGGTCACGTTGGTCTTTGGTTGTTGAGGCGCGGTCGTGGCCGGGGATCCTAGCGTGAGGAATTCCTGAGCACACCCCAATAGTGGAACTCGCCGATTCCCCGAATCGAGGGGCTCACCGCTGGGCAAAGTGGGGAATTTCCCGGAGCTGTGCCCCTGGTCGGCTCCTCCGGGGGGTCTGAGCCTATATTCGTGATTCGCTGAATACGGGGCCCTAGGGTGCTTTTCGGGCCCTTTTGTAGGACTCGGCGGCACTCGAACTGGCGAGCCCGGGAAGCAGGGGTCTGGCAGCCCTACCTAGACTGAATTCCACGAGTCGGGAAGAGAGCCCCGGGTGCGCAAGGGCGCGCAAATCGCAAGAGATCTATTTCAAGGGCGAGGTGTCATGACTGAATCAGAGACGGAATTGCAGGGCTCCAGCCCGAGCGGGTCCGAGCAAACGGCCTGTCCGCCGTCCCAAGGTTGCTCCCAGGAGCTCCTGCGCGGCAACCCCCAGGTGGTGCTCGAGCGCTTGACCCAAGGGGATCCCTTGGGCTTGGCTCTGCGGGTGCGCCGCTACTTGTACGGCCGCCGCTTTCTGATGGACGAGGAGCGCATTGTGCTAGCGACCACTGCCCTCGTCGCCCGCAACGCGCCCCGCTATCGGGGGCGGCCGACCCTCGAGCGTTGGCTCGATCGGCAGATCGAATCCTGCGCTGAAGCTCATCGCTACGGGGTCGACGAGTCCCGCTCGAAGGGGGTGCCCGTGGGCAAACATTGGGCGCGGCTGGCGCGTGGTTTCGGTTTGGAACCCGAGGCGCTCGATTGCGCTTGCCGACGATTTCATGGGTTGCCGTTCGAGTCCCGGGAGGCGTTCTTCCGTCTAGTGCTGGAGAGAAGGTCGATCGAGTCCCTGGTGTATCGCGGGGGTCGGCAGGCACCTGAAATTGCCAAGGAGGCACGTCGCGCTTTGAGTCACTTCATCCACCTAAAACCCAATCGAGTGAATCGCCATGGCCACGGAGGATGATCGTCCGGGGGGCGCGAACGGAGACCCGAGCACCGGGGGACCTCCGAGCCTGGATCGCAACGGGCTTCGGCGTTGGTTGGAGCGGCGCGCCTTGCGGGCCCGGGTCGCGCGCTTGGCCGAGGACCTGAACCTCGAAAACCTCAGCGAGGAAGAGCAGCAACAGGCCTTGAGGGTGGTTCATCGCGCCAATCAACGGGCGCTCCTGATGGGGGCGCTGGAGATCCAATTGAATCGCACGCCCGCCGGGCGTCTGCTCGGCGCCCCGCCCCGGGCTCCGATTCCCCTGCGCCGTTGGCGCAAGGCCTGCGGGCGAGAGATCGAGGAAGCCATGGCGGGTGGCTTTCGGGTAGCGGGGGAACTGCTGGCCTGTGTTGTGCAGGAACCTGTCACCTGGCCATCGACGCAACGGCTCGCCTCGGAACTGGAACGGCTTGGCACAGGCCTCGTCACCCAGTGGATGTTGGTTCGAGTGCATAGCGTGGCCGGGGATCTGGCGCGGGTGAGACAGATTTCGAATGGCATGGATCTCAAGCTACTTCCGAGCAGCTATCGCGCCTGCATCGACGAGTGCTTGGCCATCGCGCAGGAGCGCGAGGGTGACCCCAAGGGAGCCTTTCTGTCCTTCGAACGGGCCGCGCGTCCCGGGGGCCAGAGTCGCGTGTTGTTCGCCGGTGCCTTGATCGCCCTCGAACTCGGCCATGAAGAGGTCTTCGAGGGCTGGCGCAGGCGACTCGCCACCGAAGACCTCGCGGATCGCGACCTCCAACGGGGGCTCTCTGAGTTGATCTGCCGGCGAGAACTACTGGGCCTTCCAATCGATCCGGCGCACCTCGTTCGACTCGATTGCTGTTGGAAGCTGGCGCGGGAACCCTTTGTCCAACGGGGGCTTGTCCAAGGGGCTGGTGCGAAGCGCCCTTCGTTTCGCCGGCCCCCTGCCAAGCGACGCAGGGAGGACCATCGGTGAGGGAAGAGGCCCTCGATGACTCGACCCTCGAACTCCTGGTGCCCGAAGGCGGTGAACTGCAACGGATGGCGCGCGAAGCCTTTGCCTTGGTGCGTGCCCTCGGAGAGTTCGCCGGGCCGAACGCGCAGGTGCCCGTCGACGCCGCCCATGAGATGTTCGAGCGGGAAAACCGCGCCCGGGCGGGCGGGGCGATCGAGGACCTCCTGGCTCATCACCTGAGCGCGGTGGACGGAGGTCGCGGCTTTCTCGTCTTGCCCGCCGCCCGAGTTCCTGTTCAAACGGCTTGGGAAACCCTGCTGCACCTGCAGTGCAGCTCGCCGGATTTGCCGGGCGTTCCGGGACCGGGGGAAACCCCTTTGGCGGTGGCGGGTCGACTGCTCGAAGGTCTCTACCGCCTCGAGTGGGAGGAGGACCTGCTGGAGCTGTGGCGCGCTCGCGTGAATCGCGCCAGCCAAGGCCAGCGGGCCGGTGAGCAGTCCTTTCGGGAAGGCCTGGCGGGGGTGCCACCCACCGGGCCGGGCAGCCGAACCTACGGCCAGTGGTTGATGGGCCTTGCGGAGTGCATGCTCGATCGCGGGGCGGTGCGCGAGGCCCGCGAACTCTTGAACGAAGTGCCCCGTGTCCTCTCGCGCACCGAGAGCAACCGGCTACGGCGTCTGTGCTCTTGGCTGGAGCTCTTCGCGGGGGACCCTGCGGCCCTCAAAGTCCGTTCCCCCCAGGCGGACTGGAACCTGGAGATTCCGCGGGCAGTCGCTCAACTGCGCACGGACTGGGCTTGCGCCAACGGAGCCCTGGCTGGGCGCGATGGGTTGCCGGCGTCGCCGCCGCTCTCGGCGAGCGAGGCAGGTGCTGATTCCCCGCGCAGCCGGCACGACCTGGGGGCCCTGGCGTACTGCGTCTTCTCCATGGGGGGCACGGCTGGTGTGCGTTTGATCCATGGAGAAGTGGCTCCCGGGGTGCGCTCCAGGTTGCCGGCCTGGGCCGAGGATCGAGACGGGGCCTGTTGCGTTCGGAACACGCCGGAACATCGCATGCTGGTCAGCGCTGAGGCGGTTCGATTGCACTCTTCGCCCCTGCCCAGCTCCCTCTCCAAGTCGTCCTTGTCCCTCTCGCTCACGCCGATCCTTGACGACGAGGGCGAAGTCTCCGGCTGGGTGCACTTGGAGTGGGAGCACCACCTGATTCCTGATCGCGAATGCCTCGGGCAGCTCGCCGCGAGTTGGGCCTCCGCAATCTGGCGCCAACCGATTCGCGTCAACCCGGAGCGCGAGCTGGTGAACTGCGTCAGTGAAAGCAAACCGGACGGTTGGATTGGCGGGGGAGCGGGAGCGCGCTTGCGGCATGACCTACCGGCCGCCTCCAAGGAGCTGTGCGCGCCGCTCTTCGAGAGCTGTGTCGAATCCCTCGGGCTCAAATTGGCCCAACGCCGCTGGTGGGCCTTCGTGCGCAGCGCAGGAGACAACTACTTTGTCACCAGCGGCGGGGCTGGCTTGCCCGACGGACTCGAGCATCCCGGCGGAGCGCGGGCCATCGATCGCTGCGTGACAACGTCAGGCCTGGTTCGTTTCGAGAGCCCGGCACCCAACCTCTCCATTCACGCGGGCAGCGGTTCTGGGGTGGTCTTGCCTTGTTTGCACCAAGGGCAAGTGATTGGGCTCTTGGTGATCGAATCGAGTCGGCGCCGGGACTTCAAGAGCACGGACGCGGAACGCATGGCCCGGGTCCTTGAGCCCATCGCCCTGCTGCTAGTCCTGGCCGGCTTTCGAGCTTGGCACATGGAGCGTTTCGGGGCGGACCTGTACTTCGACGGGGCCAGTCGCCAGTTGCGCGAACTCGCCAAGCAGATGGAGCCCGCCACCAGGGCCCAAACCCCCGTCGTCTTCAGCGGCCCCGGGGGAGCGGGCAAGCGCATGTTGGGCCGCTGGTTGCATTGGAGTCGGGGATTGGCCGGCGAGGAGATCCATCTGTTCAACCCCGATCTCGACTTCCCCCCGGGCACTTCCCGGCAGGAGTTCGCCCGGGCCTTGAAGCGGCCCCACGGGAGTGTGGTCCTCGACGACCTGCCCAACCTTTCCATGGAGTTGCAGGCGGAGTTGCTCGTGCAGCTGGAGCTCGCCGAGTTGCCCGCCAGCGAGGAGGCCAGCCATCGTCCGCGCCTGCGGGAACGTCTGATTGTGATCAGCCCCCTGGCCCTTTCCGACTGCATGGAAACGGGGCGTGTGCGGCCCGACCTTGGAACGCGCTTGCACCGCATGGAGGTTCCCGTTGCGGCCCTCGTCGATCGCCGCGAAGACATTCCGGGTCTCGTTCAATTCATGGCGCGCCGTTTGGCCCAGGGGCACGGTTGCCGGGCTCCCTTGTTCGAAGACGAGACGATCGCTTTGCTTTGGCGCCAACGCTGGAAGGGGAATCTGCCGGAGCTCGAGGCCTTGCTCTTCAAGCTGGTCCTGCTCTTTCCCGGGGAGCCGATCACTCCGGACTGCCTGGCGGAGATTGCGCGCCAGTACAAGTTCCCGCTCTTGAGCAAGCTCCCCTCCAAGCGCCCACGCCGCAGGGATCTGCTCCAGGCATTGCGAACGACCCTCAAGCGCTCTGGCCGCTTGAACAAGCGCCGCGCCGCCCTCTACATGGGTTGGGACCCGGACACCTTGGTCCTGCGTCTCGAGGAGTTGCGCTTGGACGAGAGTTCGCTCGAGCTGTGAACTCGATCGAACTGGGCCCGCAGCCCGTGGCCTAGCGCCGGATCGCCCGGGCCGCGCGCACTCCCAAGGAAAGCTTGCGGTCGTCCGGGGACAAGCTTTCGCGATAGGAAGTGCGCAGGCTGTCCGCTACGTCCGAGAAACCGCCGCCCCGTGCCACTCGCTTTTCCGGAGCCGGCACGTCCCGGTAGCCCGTTCCCACCGCGGGCATGTACTTGGAGTAGCTCTTCTTGTACCCGTCCAGGCACCACTCCACTACGTTGCCAGAGACGTGGAAAAGGCCGAACTTGTTGGGCGCCAAACTATCCACGGGTCCGTGCACCAAGTACCCGTCGTAGACCTCTCGGCTGTAAGCCCATTTCTCCGGGCCCTCGTTCTCTTCCGCGTATTGGTCGGCTAGGTTCGACTTGCCATCCAGGCTCACTTCCCGGGGACCTTGCCACCAGGGGGTGGTGCTTCCGGCGCGCGCGGCGTATTCCCACTGGGCCTCCGTCGGAAGCCGCAATCCGAGCTGGGTGAGGGTCTGCTCTGCTTCGTACCAGCTGATGTTTTCCACCGGGTGCGTCAGGTCTCGGCCAAGCCGCCCGGAGCGTTCCACGGGGCCGTAGCGGCTGGGCGACGTGGACGTCGCGCGCAGCCACTGCCCCTGGGTGAATTCGTGCTTGCCCATAAAGAAGGGCGCGATCTCGATCCGGTGAATCGGGCCTTCGTCGTCCCAGGCAAAACGGTACGTGTTGGGGTCGCCCGGGGCCAGATCCAGATCGCGGTCAGGGGGTTGGGACCCGAGCAGCGCCATGGCACCGGGGATCAGCACGAAGACCGCGCCGGACTCCTCCGAGATCTTGTAGGTGCCCTCGGGGCCCACCTCCGGCACCGTGCCCGTGCTGACGTCCACGAACTCCCAAAGGCCCGTGTCGCGGTTCCTCGCCAGGGGCACAAGACCCATCTGGGGAGTGAGCACCAGGCTGTTGTAGTCCGGGCAAGTCGTGCGATCGGCGATGGAGGCGATGGCGTTGGTCCAGCGCACGGCGTAGCGTTCCACGCTCTCCCGTCGAACCGTGTTGGCGAGTTCGATGCGCTTTTCCACGTTGGCGATGAGCCCGGTCTTCGGTTGCCGGAATTGCTCGAGGGAGGCCACCAGCTCGGCCAGGAGATCGTGGTGCCATTGGGCTTCCGGGTCCTCGAAGTTCCACTGTCGGTAGCTTTGGATTTCGCTGCGAAGCACCCGGTGGCGAAGCTCGGTATCCTGCAACTGCCGCTGAAGCTCCTCTTCGGCTTCCCGGCGTCCGTCGGATTCCGGTTCCGAAGCTTGGTCGGCGAGTTCGGTCTTGAGTTCCTCGATGCTGTCCGCCAAACCACGCAGTTCTTCGGCGCGCGGGTGGTTCTTGCGATCGGCGGCGAGTTGTTCGTTCGAACTGGGCGTGGCCTGCTTTCGAAGGGTCGTGAGTGCTTCCAGATGCGTGGGATAGGACTCAGCCAGGGCCACGGCGGGCACGAGCCACTCACGAATGCTTGGAATCATTTCGGGGACCGCTGGCCACAGGCGCTGGCCGCGTTTGACGAGTTGTTGCAAGCGCTTGCCGTCGGCCAAACGCAGGACCTTAGCGTGGGCCTGGCGCGCCTCCTCTTCGTTTTCCTCGGCCTTCTTCTGATGCAGCTCGGCCCGCTTGCGACTGGCTTCGATCTCTTGCTTCTGCTGCTCGATGACTTCCTTCTCTTTGACCGCCCGGTCCTTGTCATCCACGGCGACCACGGCGATCTGCTCGGCTTTCTGGACGTCCTTTTGGGCTTCCTGCACTTCGACCACCGATTTCGCATTCAGGGCGACGAGGCCGATCACCACCAGCGAAACTGTGGAGAAGAGCGCGGCTGCCACAGCCTTGTTGCGCCCCACAAACTTGCGGAACTCCGCCACCGGCCCCGTCTCATAAGCGCGCACCACGCGGCCTTCCAAGAACGCGCGCAGGTCGGCCGAAAGCTCGTGGGTATCCGCGTAACGGTCTTGGGGCTCGCGCGCCATGGCCTTCTCGCAGATCGCAACGAGCTCCGCCGGAGGTTTGGTGGTGAGCTCTTCGATGGGCGTCGGCGGGCCCGCGAGCACTTTGCGCCAAACGTCCATGCCCTTCAGGCGCTGAGGCGGGGTGGTGTAGGGGGCGCGCTTCGTCAAAAGGTGGTACAGCATCGCACCGATCGAGTAGACGTCCGTGTGCTTGCCGATCTTGTCCAGCTCGCCGCGGGCTTGCTCGGGTGGCATGTAGGAAGGCGTACCGATCACGTCCCCGTCCATGGTGTGCAGTTCGCCGGTGCCCAGGTCCGAGTCGTCCTCGGCGCGGTCCGTCTGCACGATGCTTTGCTCGGTGCCCTCCGTGTTCGGCCGAATGTCGTGGGCTTCGTTCTTGCCGAGCACGCGCGCGAGTCCCCAATCCATCACGTAGGTCTCGCCGAAGCGTCCCACCATGATGTTGGCCGGTTTGAGGTCCCGGTGCAGAACGTTCTTGCTGTGAGCGTAGGACATCGCGTCGCACACGCGCAGCAACACGCCGAGGGCGCGGGTCGTGTTCCACTCTTCCTTTTCGGCCCAGACCAGCTCGAAGATCTTCAGCAGTTCACGACCACGCACAAGCCGCATCGTGAAGTAGCAACGTCCCCCGTCGTCCACGCCGAGGTTGTAGACGGGAACAATGCCCGGGTGATCCAACTGGCCCGTGACTTGGGCTTCCTCCAGGAAGCGCGCCAGGATCTTGTTGACGGCGCTCGACTCCTCACGCAGGTCCGTGGGATTGTGGCCCTCGTGGATGACCTTCATCGCCAGGTTGCGGCGCAAGTTGGGATCCCAAACTTTCAAGATCGCGCCCATCCCACCGCGGGCGACTTCGCCGCAGATGGTGTAGCCGTGGCCGCGTTGTTCCCGGGACTGCAGCAGTCTGTCGATCAGCAAGTCCGAGCGCACCGCTTCCCACTGGGGATCCTCCAAGGGATCGCGCCCGTGGCGCAGGAGGAACGTTTTGTTCAGGCTGCCCTTCAAGCCGGGGGCCGCCGCCATGGTTTGCTCAAAGCCAATCCACTGGGTGTGCAGTTCGCGCAGTTCGTCGGTGAGTTCTGGATGCTTGGAGCACAGAGCCTCGAAATCCAAGCTGGGATCGTCTTCCCTGGCGACCAGGTACTCGGAGAAGATCGCGCGGGCGCCAGCGCCGGCAGTGCGGCCTTCGTCACCGCCGCGGGCCAGCATGGTGTGCACCAGGGAATCGCTACCCAGCTTGTCCCGGCAAACGGTTTCGAGTTCGTTCCAGTCTCCGTGCAAGCGTCGGAGATCTTCCTCAAGCTCCGGGTTGTCGCTGCACAGGCCCTCGAAGTCGAGTTGGTCTCCCCGTTCCCGGCGCATGACGTAATCGGCGAAGGCTTCCTCTGCCTTCATGGAGGGACGCTTTCCGGAACCGCTGCCAGTCATTGGGGTGCTAGGGGCAAGAGTCGCCTACTGCTCCGCGTCTTTCTTGCGGGCTTGCCCGACCGGACGGCGCTCCCGGGTTCCTTCGGCGATGTCATTGACCAGCTTGACGATGGCCTTCTGGACAGCATTGGCCAGGCCCGGGTTGTTGGTCTTGGAGAAGCTGCTGCCCATGCCGAGCAGATTGAGGAACTCGTCCTCTTCGTCGCCAAAAACTCCGCCTTCCTGGATTTCGTAGCGCCCGCGTTGTTCGAAGGTGGCGCCGATCTGCTGGCCATTCGCGTCGTAAAGGACGCCGGCCAAGAGTGCGGTCGCTTTCAAGCGCTTGTCCATGAACTTGAGTTTCATGGACTCCATCGTGCTCAGCTCCTTCTCCGTCTCGACCGTCAAATCGCGCACGGTGAAGACGAAGCGATAGTCCGCCAGCGCTTCGTCGACGATGGTGAAGCGCTCGGTTGAAGTCAGGGCCACGACGAAGGTCCTCAGCAATTGGTCGACGGGGCGCTGGCTCGACTCTCCAATCGCTCGCGCCAGGAGACCTTCGGGAACCACTCCGTCCTTGACGGAAGCGTGCACGGAGACGCTCAGTTTGGGCCGTGAGGACTCGGATTCAATGCGTTCAATCACCGGTAGCCTGTCCACCGGGTCCACCTCGCGCTTGCCGTCGGAGATGCAGGCACTACTCAGCAGGACACAGGCAAGCAGGGCCAGACGGCTGGACGAAGCGAACAAGGCGCGAATCGGGCTCATGGAAGACTGCATGGAAAGAATCAGGTGCACTCAATGGCATTGCGCCGACCGAGCAGGGCAAATCAGTATAGCCCGCTATTGCATTGGGGCCAGCGTGGGGCTCTATCCGGTGTTGATTGTACGGAGGCTGGCCCAGATTCAGCACGCGGGCAACGGCGCAGAATCCGAGGGAATCTCGCGGCAGGCCTGGGAATGCGGCCGGAACTCGGGGGAGCGGTAGGCCAACGAAGCCGCTATCCTGGGCCCATGATGACCCTGCAATCCCCCCTGCTTTTTGCCCTGGTTTCGATCACAACGCCCGCCTTTGGTGGCGACCTGCACTTGGATGTTCCTTCCGGGATGCAGGTCGAGCTGTGGGCGGAATCGCCGCTCTTCTACAACCCGACGGCCATGGATGTGGACGAGCGCGGGCGCCTTTGGGTGACCGAGGCCGTGAACTATCGCAAGTGGGGAGGTCGCAACCCCGGGCGCGATCACGAAGGTGGGGACCGTCTGGTGATTCTGTCGGATACGGACGGCGATGGAGTCTGCGAGACCTCCAAGGTCTTCGCCCAGGGGCCGGAATTGGTGTCACCCCTCGGAGTCTGCGTGCTCGGCGAAGGGCGGGTGCTGGTGTCCTGCTCGCCTTCCGCGCTGCTCTACATCGACGACGACGGAGACGACCAGGCCGATCGCCACGAGGTCTTCCTGACTGGCTTCGGCGGGCCGAATCACGATCACGGATTGCACTCTTTCGTTCACGGGCCCGATGGGGAGTTCTACTTCGCCGCGGGCAATGCGGGCCCGCACCTGGTGACGGATGCCGCTGGTTGGCAGTTGCGCTCGGGATCGGTCTACGTGGGCGGCGGCGAGTTCACCGCGGACAACAAGCCTGGCCTGGTCAGCGACGACGGTCGCGCTTGGACCGGCGGGTTGACCCTGCGCGTGGGCAAGGACGGTCGCGGCCTGGGAGTGATGAGTCACAACTTTCGCAACAACTACGAGTTGGCCCTCGACTCCTTCGGGAACATGTACGTGGCGGACAACGACGACGACGGCAATCGTGGCTGCCGTACTTTGTGGGCCATGCAGGGCGGCAACTACGGGTACTTCTCCGAAGATGGCACCCGCTACTGGCGTGCGGATCGTCGCCCAGGCCAATCGATTCCAAGTGCGCACTGGCACCAGGAAGATCCCGGCGTCTTCCCCGCGGGAGCCATCAACGGTGCGGGGGGCCCCACGGGAGTTTGTGTCTACGAAGGGGAGCCCTTGAAAGCGTGGATCGATGGCGCCGTGCTCAACGCGGACGCGGGAGCCGGCGTTGTCTACGCGCACAAGCCAAAGCAAATCGGCGCGGGCTACGGGATGGAAGCGGGTTGGCTGATCCGCGGTGATAAGTCCGAAGAGCGCAGCGCCCAGTGGTTCCGGCCAAGCGACGTGTGCGTGGGCACCGACGGCAGTGTCTTCGTGGCGGACTGGTACGATCCGGGCGTGGGTGGTCACGCGGCGGGGGACCGGGAGGCCTATGGTCGCATCCTGCGCATCACTCCGGAGGGCTCGGCCATCCCACCGCGCAGCATCGAGTTCGGCAAGTTGGAAGGAGCCTTGGAGGCCTTCGCTTCCCCGGCTCCAAGCGTGCGAGCCATGGGCGCGAAACGCCTCTTTGATGCGAAGGGCAAGAACTTTGAGCTGGTGGCCGAGATGGCCGCGAAGAGCTCGGATGCGCGGGAGAAGGCGCGCTTGATCTACGGGCTCAAGGGCATGGGCTTCAATGGTTTGGCGCGGACGGCTTCCTTCCTCTCAGATCCGGATCCACGCTTGCGCGTGGTTGCTCTGCGAGCCTTGATGACCACGCAGATGGGCGGCTTCGACATCTTGCAGCCCCGTTGCGAAGACCCCTCGCCGCTCGTGCGCCGCGAGGTGATGACGCACCTGAACGCCTACGCCGACAACGACAAGTACATGGGGGTGATGCTCCGGCTGGCCGAGGGCTACGACGGCGAGGACCGCAACTACCTGGAAGCCTTTGGTCTGGCGGCCCGCGGTCATGAGGAACAGGTCTTCGTCGGATTGAGCCTGCACTTGGGCAACAGCCCTTCCCGTTGGACGTCGGCTTTCGCGGACCTCGCCTGGCGTTTGCACCCGGACTCGGCGGTGAACGCGTTCAAGGCCCGCGCTGGAGATGTCACTTTGGACGTGGAACAGCGCAAACAAGCCGTTGAGTCCCTGGCGTTCATTCCCTCGCGCTCGGCCGCCGAAGCCGTGACGAACTTGGCGCTGATCGCAGGCGGCGAAGTTGGAGAACTCGCCACTTGGTGGGTACGCAATCGGGTCACGAATGATTGGAGCGAATACGGCCTTGGAGTGGATCTCGTCGCTGGAGATCTAGGCGCCGCGGAACTCGTTTGGGAAAGTGGTGTGATGCGCGCGGGCCGGCGCTTGGCGAAAGTGGATGTGAAAGGTGCCAAACGCATCTGGCTCACGGTGGGGGATGCTGGGGACGGCAACACTTGCGATTGGGCGGACTGGATTGAGCCGCGCTTCCTTACCGCGGATGGTGAGTTGCCCCTGACTGAACTGTCCTGGTCGAGCGCAGAGGCGGGTTGGGGCAACGTCAATGTGAATCGCAACGCGGTTGGCCAGACCCTGAGCTGCGGCGACGAACCGATCCGCTGGGGCATCGGCACCCACGCCAACTCCAAGGTGGAGTACAAGGTTCCGGCTGGCGCTCTGACGTTCGAGTGTTCCGTTGGCCCCGACTTCGGTGGCACGGGGCAAGGGGGAGCGACTTCCATCGAGTTCCGCATCTACGTGGAACGCGAACGGGATCGCACGCAGTTGCTCGAGCACTTGGCGGCGATTCAAGACGCATCCCGCAGCAGCAACGAGCGCGAAGACGCCACCCGCGCCCTCGCGTCGGATCCAGAGGGCGGCCTGATTCTGATCGCGCAGGCCCGCGCCAATCGTCTGTTGGAGGACGTGCGTGAAACGGCTCGGGAGGCGATCTTCAACAACCCGGACATTGCCGTGCGCGCCCTGGCGAGTGAGGTCTTTCGACGTACGGAGAATGCCCCTTCCCTGCCGCCGATTCCGGAGTTGCTGCAACTCGAAGGGGATGCTCGCCGCGGGCAGCAGATCTTCCAAAGTGAAGCTGCCGCTTGCAACACGTGCCACAGCTTCGCGGGTCTTGGCATGGACATCGGTCCCGACTTGACCGCGATCGGCGTCAAGTACGGAAGGGCCGAGTTGATGGACGCAATTCTAAATCCATCGGCTGCCATCGCCTTCGGGTACGACTCTTGGCTCATGCAGGTGAAGGGCAAGGGCTACTTCACCGGGTTCATTCTTGCGGACGGCCCGAACGTGGTTCTGAAAGACCCGAAGGGAGCTCGGCATGTCTTCGCTGCCGCCGACATTCTCGAGCGCGATCGCCAGCGGGTCTCGGTCATGCCCCAGGGAGTGGCCTTGGGGCTCGGGGCTCAAGGCCTGGCAGACCTGGTGAGTTTCTTGTTGGAGAACCGCGAGGCCAAGCCGATCTTGGGGGAGCCCGTCGTGCTCTTCGACGGCACCGATCTGGAGGATTGGAACTATCACCTGGATCAAGCCGACGCCTCGATGGAGGACGTTTGGAGCCTCGAAGAGGGCGGCGTCTTGCGCTGCAAGGGTCGCCCGATCGGCTATCTCTCCAGCAAGCAATCGTTCACGAACTTCGAGTTGGAACTCGAGTGGCGCTTCGACCCGGCGAAGGGCGCGGGCAACTCCGGCGTGTTGTTGCGCATGACCGGTCCCGACACAGTCTGGCCGCGTTCGATCGAAGCTCAGTTGCACTCGCGCAATGCTGGTGACATTTGGAACATTGGAGAGTTTCCGATGATGACGGACAAGACGCGGCGCTCAGGTCGGCGAACCACCAAGCTAGCCCCTTCCAATGAGAAACCGCTCGGTGAATGGAATCACTACCTGATCACCATGGATCGCGGCGTGTTGAGCCTCGTCATCAACGGGACCCTTCAAAACGAAGCCACCTGGTGTGAGGAAATTTCCGGCAAGATCTGCCTGCAATCTGAGGGAGCGGAGATTCAGTTCCGAAACATCGTGGTGCGTCCCATCGTCGGGCACGAGTAAATCCGACTTCTTCGCTGTTGCGCTCTCCCGCGGGGACCCTCTGCCACTGCGCCGTGGGTCGTCGCGGGAGTTGCGCATTCGGCCCGCGGTTCGGGGGATACCAGGCAGTCCCAGTTCCGCTTTTTCTGGGAACGCGAGGCTGGCCTCTGGCTCTTTTCTGAGTTACAAGCCATCTGGCAGCAGTGCAACGCTGTGCCTAGGATTCCCCTCGCGACCCTGACAACCCGAGCCCAATGATCGAGTTCCTCCCCCAGAACGACGGCCACCTGATCGCACTCAAGTTCAGCGAACGCGTTGAGCAAACGGAGATCGAAGCGCTCGAGCCGATGCTCGACGCTCAGATCGAAAAGACCGGCGCTCCCATTCAACTTCTGATCGACCTGCTCGACTTTGAGGGTTGGGGCGATCTGCACGCGGTCTGGGAGCACTTCCTTTTGGTCAAGCACCATCACAAGCAGGTCAGTCGAATCGCGGTGCTCGGCGACCAGGTTTGGGAGCGGCGCTTCGCCGAGCTGGCGGCACGCTTTGGGCAAGCCAGCGTCGGCTACTACGATGGGGGCGGCCGCGAGGAAGCGATCAAGTGGTTGATGCGCTCCTCCGAGGCAAGTTCCGCGGACGACTAGAACGGTCCAGGCGGGGCTTTTTCCTGGGAATCAACGGATCAGCAAGGCTCCCTGGGCTTCCCGGGGCAGGCCGCTGGAATAACTGATAGGATTTGTGGCTCCCACCACCCGTCCAATCGACTGCTCCTATGCGTACATTCTCCTTCGGCGCCGCCTGCGCCCTCGTTTCCCTCGTTCTGGCTCCAGCGGCAACCGCCCAATGGAACCCCGCCGCAGGTCAATGGGGCAAAAACGATGTGAACGACGTGCGGGTCATGACCTGGAACGTGCGTGACGGTATCTGCTCCAGCAATGCCAAGGTGGAAGGGCAAAACAATTGGACCGCCATCGCACGCACCATCGCCGCCTTCAAGCCGGACGTCTTGATCCTTCAGGAGTGCGCGGACAACTCCGGCAACGGCACGGGATCGGGCAGCGACTCGGCGAGCGTCTTGAGCAATGTGGTTCAGCTATTGATCACCGGAGGCACGGATCCCTACCAGGGCGGTAGCGTCACGAGCTACGTGCAGAAGTACGCGCCCGGATTCTCCATGCCCTACATCTTCGCCTCCTCCGATGGCGACGGCTTCAATCGCAACGTGATCGCGTCGCGCTATCCGTTCGCTGACTTGAACGGGGACAACCGGGAGACCCTGTCCAACATCCCCTTCGTGAGCGCCGACGCCTACGCCCCCGGCGGGGACGGCGGCATTCGAGGGTTCATGTTTGCCGAGATCGACTTGCCCGATGGAATCTTCGCTGGCGATCTGGTGGTGGGCAACGCGCACCTGAAGGCTGGCGGCGGCAACAGCGACGAGGATCAGCGCCGGGAGGCTGCACAAAACGTGGCCTACTACATCGACTACATGTTCAATGGGGCGGGAACCGGCCTGCCGGATCCCAACGGCAAGATTTCGGACTCGCCGCAAGTGCAGACAATCCTGGGGGCCGACACCCCGGTCATCATCGGAGGCGATTGGAACGAAGACGAGGTCACGAACGGCCAGAAGGGTCCTGCCGAGTGGCTGACCCGCGCGCAACAAACCGGTGGAACCGACGGAACCGATCGCGACGGCAGCGACATGATCTGGGACAGCGCCACCTGGACCTTCGGCACCAGCGACAACACCCTCGGCAGCAGCAAGCTCGATTACCTTGCGCACCAGGACAGCATCGCCACCAGCGGTGTGCAAACCGTTTGGGATAGCAACAGCACTCCGAGCGGCTCGATGCCAGCGGAGATTGTCGGGTTTCCGAATCCCTCGTCGATCGGGAGCTTTGCCTCGGACCACCGGCCGGTGATCGTGGACTACGATCTCGTGATCGATTGCCCGCCGCCTTCCAACTACTGCCAAGTACTCGCTAACTCGGCTGGGGCGGGCACCTCGATTTCTTATCAAGGCTCCACGAGCATCGCTGCCAACGACTTCGCTCTGCTCTCGAACGGGTCCCCCGCCCATGTCTTTGGCCTCTTCTTCTACGGAGCGGCCACTGCTAACGTTTCCCTCGGAGACGGCGTGCGCTGCGTGGCGCCCGGGGGAGTGGGACTCTTCCGCTTCAACCCTGCGACCTTGACGAGCGTTTTCGGGGAGTCCTACTTGGCCTTGGACAACACGGCGCCTCCCCAAGCTGCCGGGCAGATCAGCAGCGGCGACACTTGGTACTTCCAGTACTGGTATCGGGACGCAGCGGCGGGGCTCTTCGGGTTCAATCTCTCGGACGCCTTGGAAGTCAAGTTCTGCCCTTGATTGAGCCGTGAGGCACAGGGCATTGCTCGCAGCCTGCTTCGCTGCGATTCTCGGGTTCGTCGCTTGCCTTGCCGGCTTGGCACCTGCGTGGCGTCACTTGGACGCACTGCTGCCTCTCTGGCTCTTGGCTGGGGCGGCGTGGTGTGCAGCGATCTGGTTGGCGCGGGATGGGCGACTCCCTTTGCTGGCGGTGGTGGCCGGTGCCTTGGTCTTGCGCGCCCTGGCGCTCACGTCTTGGCCGGACTTGAGCGACGACATCAACCGCTACGTTTGGGAGGGCGAGCTCCTTTCCCGCGGCATCAGCCCCTTCGCCTTCGCACCGGATCACGATTCCCTGGCGCAGATCGCCAATGAGCTGGGAGAGCTGCACAGCAAGATCAACCATCCGAGCGTGAGCGCCGCCTACCCGCCGGTGACCCAAGCGGCCTGCGCGCTGGTGATGGCCTTGGAGCAACAGCTAGCCGTCGGCGCCGTCTTTCTGATGCGCGCGTTCTTCGCGCTATGTGACCTGCTGGTGATTTGGCCAATGGCCGTGCTGTTGCGCAGAGCGGGAAAGCCTGTGGGCCTCGCTGTCGCTTGGGCCTGGAGTCCCTTGGTCGTGGCCGAGTTCGCGGGCTCGGGACATTTCGATAGCTTGGGCATTCTGCTGCTGCTCGGGGCCCTCGCGATTTTGACAGGCAAGGACGGCTCCCGTCGATTGCCGGGGCAGGCGCTCTTGGCGGCGGCGATCCTGGTGAAGTACATCCCGGTGCTCGCGCTGCCCTACGCTTTGCGCGGGCGCGGACTGTGGAAGCGCGGGCTGACGGTTCTCGCTTTGGTCGTCGCAGGCTTTCTGCCCGTGCTCTGGCTCGAAGGTGGAACCCAAGGCCTCTTCGCTGGGCTCGGCAACTACGGACTGCGCTGGCAGAGTTTTGGTCTCGTTCATCCGACCTTCGCCGCTGGGTTTGACGCCGTGTTTCCGCAGGACGGCGGCTGGCTCGACTCGCGCCGCCTGGTGCGCATCTGCTTGTTCAGTCTCTTGTTGTTGAGCGCCCTGTGGGCCTGGCGCAAACCCGTCAACCCGGTGCGCGCCACGGGCCTCTTGCTCGGCATGTTCCTGGTGCTCTCGCCAACTCTGCATCCCTGGTACGTGACTTGGGTGGTGCCGTTCATCCCGTTCGGAGGCTCGCGCCCTTGGCTGTGGCTGGTGTTGACGGTTCCGCTGACCTACACGGTTCTGCCCGGTTGGAAGCTCGATGGGGTTTGGGAACTCTCCCCATGGATTCGAGCCGGGATCGCGGTTCCCGTGCTGTTGTTGCTATTCTCCGCCTTCCGCCCCGACTCCATCGAATCCCGCCGACCGTGAATCTGTCCGAGTTTGAATACGACTTGCCCCCGGAACTGATCGCTCAGTTTCCGGCCCAGAAGCGCGAGGCGGCACGTCTCTTGGTTCACGGGATCGATGGGAACGAGACGCGCTTCACGCAAGTTTCCGAGATCGGAACGTGGTTGCTCCCCGGGGATCTTTTGGTGGTCAACGACACGAAAGTCATGCCCGCGCGCTTGCACGGCAGGCGTGCCAGTGGCGGGGCCGTCGAGTTCTTGTTCACGGAACCCTCCACAAACGGCACTTGGCGGGCGATGGTGAAGCCGGCCAAGAAGCTCAAGGCGGACGAGTTGGTGGAGGTCGCAGGCGGCGCCCTGCGCGTGCGCATGATCGAGCGCGTGCTCGACCAAGAGGGCAGGCCCGGGGCCCTTTGGACGATCGCTTTGGAACACGACGATGCGGCGAACGCGGTGGAGTCCCTGCTGGAAGCCCATGGGGAGTTGCCCTTGCCGCCGTACATCGAGCGCGCGCCAGCGGACGCGCGGGGAAGCCAAGATCTCGAGCGCTATCAGACGGTCTACGCCCAACACAACGGTGCGGTTGCAGCTCCCACGGCTGGCTTGCACTTCACCCAAGACTTGCTGGAAGAACTCGCCGCTCGCGGAGTGGAGCGAGCCGCCGTCACCTTGCACGTGGGCTTGGGCACATTCCTGCCGGTGACCGTTTCGAACATCGACGAGCACGAGATGCATTCGGAGCGCTACGTCTTGCCCACATCCACGGTCGACGCGGTCAAGCGCTGTCGCGAACGGGGCGGGCGCGTGATCGCCGTTGGAACCACCAGCGTGCGCGTCTTGGAGTCCTGCGCGAAGGAGGACGGGCAGCTCGTCGCTGGGGAAGGACGAACGGAGATCTTCATCCGGCCCGGCTACGAGTTCCGCTGCGTGGACGGTCTGCTGACAAACTTCCACCTGCCCGGTAGCACGCTTTTGATGCTGATCTCCGCCCTCGCCGGCACGCAGCGCGTGCGCGAGCTTTACCAGCAAGCGATTGCTGAGAAGTTGCGCTTTTACAGCTACGGCGATGCCATGTTGTTGCTCCCCTGATTGGCGCTCCGCGCCGGCGAAACTTGCGCGCTCCCCTGAACGCGGCCAGATAACCGGGATCGGCTCGGCCATGAGTTTCCTCCCGCGCAATTCCGGGTAAGCTCGTCCCGTCAGATGCGCTAGATTTTCGGTGCTAGCTCACTTCGCGAGGCACAGGCCTCGGCATTCCCACGATTCGGCCATGATTTCGACCCCCACATCCAGCTCTCTGCGTCCCTCCTTTGCGGAGCGGACGAAACGTAACACCCCAACGCCTTTCCGTTGGAGCGGCGCTGTGTTGGCCCTCGGGCTCTTGATCGCTTCCTGTGGGGATGGTGGAACGGCGAAGCCCAGTGGGTCAACTCCGGGGGAAGCCAGCGAGCAGGTGACGTCAACCGAGCAGGCGGCGCCTTCCCAACAGGCAGGGCCGGCACCGGAAGTGACCGCGGTTCCCGTGCAAACGCCCCGCGCGAAAATAGCGGACACCCCGGCCCTGGTTGGCTTTCACCTGACCGGCCGCGTCGTGGACCCTTGGAGCGACAGCGTCAAGGGTGCCGTGATCCGCGTGGTCCCGGCGGGCGCAGGCGAATCAGGAGAGACCCTCGCCCAGGGAGTGTCGGACGAGCAGGGCACCTACGAATTGGAGCTTCCAAGCGCTGGTCCCTTTCAGATCTACGCGCGCCACGCTCAGGGCTTTGACTTGCTCACGACCTACGAGTTGGACGAAGGCACGTTGAACAAGATGAAGAACCTGCATCTTGCAGGCGAAGGCATGTTGGGGGGTCGGGTGCTCGATGCGGAAGGCAATCCCGTCTCCGACACGATCATCACCGTCTTCAGCCGGGACCTACTGCATGAGGTTTTGTTGCGCGGGGATGAGCGCTTCGAGTTGGATGCGTACCCGATTGCAGCGCCGACTTTGGAAGGGGCCTTCTACGAACCGGGCCGCGGATTCCGCCACGCAGTGACCGTGACGGCTGCGGATGGGGGCTTCTTCTTCAAGGGCCTGATCCCCGGGGAGTACATGTTCTATTGCTCGGCTGTTGGCAGCTTGCCTTGGATGCGCGCGCAGCGCGATTGGACTCAGACTGGCGCCCTGGATATAGAGCTGCGCTCCGAAATCTGTCTACTTGAAGTGGGTGTGGGACTCGACGGGCTGCCCGGGAGCATCACCGGCAAGGAGTCCAACTCCCGTCGACTCGGTCCCGTGGAAGTCTTCCCGAGTGTGCCCACGGAACAGGGCCCGCGTCCGCTGCTGGGTCGTGCGGTTCCGTCCTACGGGGGCGAGCGCAACGTCTTCGGCTTGGAGCCCGGGCACTACTTTGTGCGTGCCACCACCTATCCGCCGGAGGGACTGATGGGGGGCACCATGCATGTGGAGGGCCAGATCCAACTGAAACCAGGGGAAGCCCTACGCCGGGCTGACTTAGAGTTTCCGGCAGTGGACCGTCCAACGGGCCGCTTGCGCGTGACCGCGGAATCCCCCGCGGGTTGGGATGCTCCTGTGGGCTTCCATTTGTTGACCCCCTGGACCTTGCAAGAGTTGGAGTGTTCAGAGCTCACGCCCTACCCGAAAATGGTCTTCGACGAGTGGCTCGAAGTGCCCGAGGGCGAGTACGTGATCGCGCTGATGCCGTTCCGGGACTACATCGGACAGCCCGACGTGGTCAGCTTGGCCCGTTGCTATCGCCGGGTCACCGTCGTGGCAGGGGAAGACGTGGAGAGTGTCCTGCGAGGCGTGCTCGGCGGGCACATGCGGGTGACCCTGGATGCGGATCGCTTCGTGCTTGGCAAGGACCTCGTGTTCCCCGAGGACATGCTCGACGGAGATTCGCGCGCGCTGATGAGCCTCTTTGAGCAGACCATTGGCGCTGTCATCACCATCGTCCGCGAAGACGGAGGCCCGGCCCTCAAGCTGCGACTGCGGGACCGCTTGAGTCGCCTAACTCCCGAACGTCGCAGCATGCTCCCCGGGGAAGTCATGGAGAACTTCGTGCCCCTCGATCCTGGCAACTACACCGTCTGGGCCCAGGCTCCCGGGTTTGTCACCTCCAGCGCGCCGCTCACGATTACCAGCGGCGAGACCAGCAACGTGACCATCCGTTTGGAAACGCCGAAGTAGGAGGAATGGTCGTGGACGGAGGTTCGCGGGGGGGTCCGCCGCTCCCAGGCATTTCAGTCGTAGGCCGCCGGCAAGCCTGTGCGTTCGAAATAGGCTTGCTGATCGGCGGCGGACAGGCTTTGGCCGTGTTCGATCCCGCGCTTGACTTCCGCAGTGCAAGACTCGTCGCCCCACTCCGCTCCCCGTTGCAAGAGGGCCCAAGCCGCGCGCGGACCGCGGCCTAGCTTGCCGGCGAGCAGGTCGTGGGTGGCGAGCAGGCGTAGGGCCTCGATGTCTCTTTGTTCGATGGCTCGTTCGAGCCATGCACGGCCAGCTTCGATGTCGCGGGGGAGGACGGTTCCGCGCAGGAGAGCTTGTCCAACCTCTCGTTGGGCTTGGGCGTCGCCGGCTTCGGCCCGTTCCACGTTGCGCTTGTGCTCCTCTAGAAAACTCATCGGTTGCCCTCGAGGGCTTCGCGCAAGACCGCCGCGACTTCGACTGGGTTCTCGGCTCCCAACAGGGCAGAGCTAATTGCCGCCCGTCCGACCTCCGCCAAGCTGTTCACGTTGAGGGCATCGATTCCGCCAATCGGAAAGAGGGGCAAGCCGCTGCCGATGCTCGCGACCCATGCGGCCTCGGGGCCGATGGCTCGCTCGTAGCCCTTGGTTTGAGTCGCGAAGATCGGACCGAAGCCAACGTAGTCGGCGTCCTGCTCCTCCGCCATGGCGACCTGAATGACATCGTGGGTCGAGAGACCGATCAACGCATCCGGTCCCAACAGTTCGCGAGCGGCTGTGGTCGGAAAGTCCCCACGGCCTAGGTGGACACCATCGACCCCGCGCTTGGCGAGGGCCAAGGCGACGTCGACTCGATCGTTCACGATCAAGAGCGGCGGCTCATCCAGTTCTGCACTCAACTCCAACGCCACCAGTGCCCACTCGAAGGTTTCCTTCGCGGTCGCCTGGCGGCTTGTGGTTCCCGGCAGAACCGTCTCCGTTGCCCGGGGCTTGATGCGGATCTGCACCACATCCACCAGTGGCAACATTGTGGCCAGGCGTGTTCGGGGGTCCGTCCCGACGCACAGCTCTGGTGTAAACAGCAGCATCAGTCGGGCGGAGGAGAGGGCGGTTCGCCGCTCCTGTGCATTGCGCGCTCGCATGGGTTCGGCGCGTTAGCTGCGGGACGGCAACGAAGTGCCGCTGGATTCGCGCGCGGTTCCGGTGCAGGTCAGGGCAACCGAGGTCAACTTTGGGGCGGATTCGCTCATTTGATGGGGGATGGGGGGGCTTGGACCACGAAACCGAGCGGGATCATACAGAGATCCACCCGTCGGTCGGAGGGGCAAGCATGCGAGACGTTGATTCTCCCGTTGGCTGCTCCTACGCCTCGCCGCTTTTGTCCGGGCGATGTCCCAGTTTGCGCACCCATATTTGGTTCTCGAGGTAGTCTTTAAAGCGAGCCCCCCCCCGAGAGGGCTTTCTTTGCGCTTGGCAGCACGCGGCGATGGTTCGTCCCCCCCCGAATCCCGGCATCCGATCTGGAGGGCTAGCACCTCAAACCGGACTGCTCGGGCGAGCCTGCCGCCCCCTATCGTTATTAGGCGCCCCCCCCTCCCTTCCAATACCAGACCCGAGAGCACACTCCCTATGTCGATTGCACAATCGCGTTCCTTGCTTGTCTGTGGCCTTCTCTTTTCGGCCTTCGCATCGACTGCCTCCGCGCAGCAATTCCAGTACCAGACCGGACTGATCCCCGGCACTCCCCGTTGGACCGAAGGCGTCGAAGCCGCTGACGTGGACAACGACGGCGACCTGGACATTTTCTTCGCGGAGGGCGACGGCTTTAGCTCCCCCGGCACGCAACGCCAAAATGTTCTGGTGATCAACCAGCTGGTCGGCTCTGGCACCCTTTCCTACACGAACGAAAGCGTCGCGCGCCTGGGCGTCCACATTTCGAACGCGAAGGGCGTGGCCACCGGTGACATCGATGGCAATGGCTACATCGACGCCGTCTTCGCCAACGCGTTCAACACGGACCCGCCCTTCATCTACGTTAACCAGGGTGCGGGCAGCCCGGGCTTCTTCAACGAAGAAGCGGCTGCCCGTGGCATCACGGAAATCCTTAGCTCGGCGGGCGCTGGCCTCGGCGACTTGGACGACGACGGAGACTTGGACCTGATCCTCAACGACGTCGGCGGTAGCTTCCTCGGAGGATCTGGTGATCGTCCGAACCTGTACATGAACGACGGCGCGGGCAACTTCACCGAGCGCAACGACGCCGGCTGGACGCCCCTGGTCAAGAAGGCGCAGATGGACGTTCAGCTTGTCGACATCGACAACGATATGGACCTCGACTTCGTTGGATACTGCCGCGGGAGCAATACCAACGGAAACCACTACCTGATGCTCAACGACGGATCAGCGAACTTCACGGACGCCTCGACGTTGCTGCCCAACGGTTCAACCAGTTGCTACGAGTCGGAACTCGGTGACTTGGACGGCGATACGGACGCAGACGTGTTCATGGTTTCGCTTTCCGGCTTCGCAGAAGGCCCGGTTCGCAACAACTTCGTCGAAAGCGGCACGGGCACCCTTTCCTTCACGGCAGGCACCCCGGGCTCGGTTTCGCAGGATGACAACGAAGCGGCCCTTTGTGACTACGACAACGATGGTGACCTGGATGCTTTCATCGGCTCCCTGGCCACGAAAGAGCGCATCTACCGCAACGACGGTGGCATGAACTTCACCCCCGACGACGGCAGCATTCAAACGGTCGGTGACTCAACCCTCGACTGCACCTTCGCCGACGTGGACAACGACGGAGACTACGACTTCATCACCGCCCAAGGCGAGTCGAACCCGAGTCAGTACGTCAACAAGATCTACATCAACAGTGGACCTGCGGACACGACGGCTCCGAACGTGTTGGACGCGGTTGCGGTTGGCGTGCTTGCCAACGACACGGGACCCTGGGTCGCCAAGGCCAAGATTCAGGACTCCGTGATCGATGACGGCGTCAACTGGGTGCGCGGCGCGGCGCACTACGTGGTCGTCAACGGCCCGGCTTCCAGCGCTGTCAGCATCACGGGCGGTGGGTTCAGCCCCAACAGCTTGAGCATTGCCGCAGGCAACTCGGTGATCTTCAGCAACACCTCGGGCGCCAATCAAACGGTGACGAGCACGAGCGCTCCCTACACCTATGACTCTGGCACCCTGAGCAACGGGCAAGCCTACGAGTTGGCCCTTGTGCGCCCTGGTGTCTACCAGATCCAAAGCACCACGACTGGCCAGACCTGCACAGTGACTGTGACGGGCTCCGCTCAGAGCGTCGCTGCCCGCTACTCCGGTGGCGGTATCTACCGCGCTGGGATGACGGGCAACGCCACGGCTTCCAACGCCGTGCTGGTCTACGAGCTCGAGTTCACGGACTGGGCCGGCAACGTGCGCGTGACGGACGCTGAATCGGCTGGCAAAGCAACTACCCCGGGTGCGGCCTACTGCTTCGGCACGAGCGCTTGCCCCTGTGGTGCAAACGGCAACGCTGGCGAGGGCTGCGCGAACACCAGTGGTTCGGGCGGTGCGACCCTGACGGCCTTCGGTGTGCCCTCTTTCTCCAACGACACTCTCGGCTTCACGGTCGCTGGTGTTCCCGGCGCGAAGCCCGGCCTGTTGCTGAAGGGCAACAACCAGGTGAACGGTGGACTTGGCAACCCGGCTGGTGACGGCCTGATCTGCACCGCTGGCGGAAGCAAGCGCTCCCACGTGCAGGTCACGAACGTGGGCGGAACCACGACCTTCACGGACTGGACCGGCGCCGGCATCGGCACCATCTCCAACGTGGGGGTTCCGACCAACTTCCAGTTCTGGTACCGCGATCCGAGCAACACTTGCTCGGGCTCTGGATTCAACTTCACGAACGCGTGGAGCTTGACCTACCTCCCGTAGGGCTGACCTAGATCGAACGTTGCGGGCCGGCTCCCCACCGCGGGGGCCGGCCCTATTTCTTGATCCTTGCCAATCCTGGCGTATCGTGGCCCCCATGAAACTAGCGATCCTCGGAGCGGGCATTCAGGCCCACGCAATTCTGGACGACTTCCTGCGCTTCAGCGGTGCGGAGGAGATCGGCATCGCCGACGTCTCCAAGACCCAACTCGACACCCTGTTGGATTGGGCTGGGGACGAGCGGGCCAAGGGCCAAGTGCTCAACGTGACCGATGGGAATGCCGTGCGCGAATGGCTTGAACCCTACGACGCGGTGATCAGCGCGGTGCCCTACAAGTTCAACGTCGAGCTGGCCAAGGCCGCGATCGCGAGCCGCACGCACTTCACGGACCTCGGCGGGAACAACACCGCCGTGGACGCCGAGTTGGCTATGGATCCCGAAGCGCGCGCTGCTGGCGTCAACGTGATTCCAGACCTGGGGCTGGCCCCGGGCATGGTGGCGCTGCTTGGAGCGGGTTTGATGCGCGAGCTGGGCGGTTCAAGGGATCTGCACATGCGCGTGGGCGGTCTGCCCCAGGACCCAAAGTGGCCCCTGAACTACCGGCTGTTCTTCTCTGTCGGCGGATTGATCAACGAGTACATCGAACCCTGCCGCGTGATCCGCAATGGCAAGAAAGAGCTCGTCGCTGGCTTGACCGAGTGCGAGTCCTTGGAATTTCCCGCGCCCTTCGGCCAGTTGGAAGCCTTCCAGACTTCCGGGGGCACCTCGACGTTGATCGAATCCCTGGAAGGACAAGTGGCGAACCTGACCTACAAGACGATTCGCTATCCCGGTCACAACGAGCAGATGAGGACCTTCAACGACCTCGGCTTCTTCTCGCCGGAGCCGATTGAGGTGGCCGGTGAAATGGTCTCGCCGCGGGCGGTCACGGAGCGCTTGTTCGAGCTCAATCTAGGGGAAAAGGTCGACGACGTGGTGCTCGTGCGAATCACCGCTGAAGGGGATCTGAACGGCAAGCGCGTGCGAATCGTGGAGCAAATCATCTCCTACCCCGACAAGCAGCGCGGGCTCTCGGCCATGGCTCGAACCACGGGATTCCCGGCGGCGATCATCACCGCCATGCTGGGCCGTGGAGAGCTGGAAGGTGCTGGCGCTCGACCCCAGGAAAGCTGCATTCCCGTGGATCGCTTCCGGGCCGCCCTGGCGGAACGGGGAATCGACATTCAGCGCACGGTTACGGAACTGTAGGCCTCTGCATCCGGGCGGATTGCCTGGTACTCTTGGCGTACATGCCCCCCGAATCCGATGCAGAGGTGAGCCCCGAGTCAGGGGCGTTTCCGGAGCCCCGTTCCACAAGGCAGCGATTTGCTTGGCTCTTGGTTCTGTTGCCGCTCTGCTTCAGTTTTTGGTGCGGTTGGCTTGGGATCGACTTTGGGCAGCACTGGGATCAGGGCCACCGGGTGGACGACATCCAAAAGGCCTACTCCGAGCAGACCCTGCTTCCGGCGGAGTACAACTACCCGTCGGTGACCTTCTGGACGACGGTGCTCGCTTCGCTTCCGGAGGCCAGTAAGTACGTGGATCTGGATGCGGGCACAACGCAATTCGAGGGCAAGTTTCAACGCTACCTCAACTCCAACGAGTTCCAGGTGCGCTGCCGTTTCCTGTTCTTGTTGCTCAGCTCCCTCGTCGTGCTCTGGACCTTTGCAGCCTCGATGGTCTGGCGCAAGCGACCGGGGGAAGCGCTGCTGGCGGCCTGTTTGTTGGGGGGCTCCTTTGAAGTGATCTACCATTCACGGTGGGTCGCGCCGGACGCTTTGATGATGCAGTTCGGGGCGCTGTGTTTGCTGGCCTGTTTCTGCGCGCGCTTCGGCAAACGCTCAGCCGCCTGGCTGAAGCTGGCCGCGATCGCCGCCGGGCTCGTGGCGGGAACGAAGTACACGGGGGGCATTCTGCTCTTGCCGGTGCTGTTCGTTACTTGGACGGACTCCAAGGGCTGGTGGCCTTTGCTGCGCGCGCTGCTGCTGTTCGGTCTGACGTTCCTGTTCACGACTCCTGGCGCCCTGCTCGAACCGGGCAAGTTCATCGATGCGCTGATCTTTGAGATGAGCCATTACGCCGAGGGGCACTCGGGGTTCACGGTCGGCGCAGGCATGGATCACTTCACGCGGAACATGCGCTACTTGTTGCTGTACGGCCCCTCACAGCAACCGTTGATCTCCGCGCTGGTGTCGGTCTTCGGATTCCTGGGGCTGCTCGGTCTGTGGCGCGACTCGAAAGTCCTGGCCCTGGCCCTGTCCGTGATGGTGGTGGGCTACTTGAGCTACATCTCCTCCCAGAGCGTGATGTTCGTGCGCAACCTGTTGCTCTTGTTCCCTGTTCTGGCCTTGCTTTCAGCTCGCGGCTTTGGGCTGGTGCTTGAAACTCTGCCGAAGGGGAAGGGACGCACGGTTCTCGTCAGCTTGGTCGCTCTGAGTGTGATCTACAACTTCAACTTCAACTTCCGGGCGGCTGACACGATTCGGCATCCCGACTTGGCGCAGCGGCTCGAGCGCTACATGGCTGACCACCCGCAGCAGTCCATCCAGATTTCGCCCAAGGTCCAGAGTCTCCTGAAGCAGGCCGGCCTTGACGTTCCCCCGGGCGCCGCGACCAAACCCGACTCAGACGTGCAGTTCTTGGTCTTCATGCCCGCCGAGATTCGCACTGTGGGCTACTGGCCGAGCAACGACCCGGATCAGTTTGAAGAGATCATCGGCCCGCTCTCCGCCAACTACGACTACTACGCCAGTTGGTGGGCAGCGCGCATCGTCGTGATGAATGTGCAGGCCGCCTACGAGTTGGCCAAGGAGCACCCGCACGCCGGCGTGGACAAGATTTTTGCCGACCTGGTTCCGGTGCCTCCGCCGGGCAAGAGCCAAGCGCGTCAATCAAATGCCGCGGGCACAGCGCAGCCCCCCGGCAAGCAAGTACAACTCCAAGAGCGATCCGGAGCCCCCGTACCGATCGCGACCCCCCCAAGCACAACCGACGTCCCCAAGAAGTAGCTGTCCGTCCTATGAATCCCATACTGTTGCTAGCTCTGTCCATGACGGGCGATGGGCCCCTCTTCGTGGCCGCGGACATGCAGGCCGGAGAAGAGTTGGTCACGCTGACCTGCGGAACTCCCGCGAAGGACTTCATCCTCGAGGTCAACGGCGGTGGCTTGATCGTCAACGACTTCAACTTGGACGGACACTTGGATCTGGTGACCGTCAACGGCTCCACCATCGAGCGCGTGCGCGCCAAGGAACCGGCCTTGCCCTCCGTGCTTTGGCTGGGCGATGGCAAGGGTGGCTTTCGCAGAGCTGGGGAAGAGTGGGCCTTGCCCGGTGGCGTTTGGGGCATGGGTGGCTGCGCCGGAGATGTGGACGCGGACGGCGATCCTGACCTCTTCATCACCGAGTGGGGCCGCAATCGTTTGTTCCTCAACGACGGGGGCAAGGGCTTCATCGGCACCGAGGAGGGCATTCCGGGAGGAGACAACGACTCCCTCAAGTCGACCGGGCTGCGCGGCAACCGTTGGAGCACGAGCTCTGCCTTCCTCGACTACGACGCCGACGGTCATCTCGATCTCGTCGTTGTGAACTACTTGGCCTTCCATCTGTCCGAAGCTAGGGGACCGGGAGATGGATGCAGCTGGAAGGGTCACGACGTGATGTGCGGACCTGAAGGCATGGTTCCCGTGCACGACCAACTCTTTCGCGGTAATGGCGACGGCACCTTCGAGGACGTGAGCCAGTCGAGCGGCTTCCGGCCCGACAATGCATGCTTTGGTTTGGGAGTGATGACCCTGGACTACGACCGCGATGGGGACACGGACATCTACATCTCCAACGACTCCATGCCCAATCACCTCTGGGAGAACCAGGCCGACGGCACCTTCAAAGAGGTCGGCCTACGGCGCGGCGTGAGCCACGACTCGAACGGCAAAGAACAAGCGGGCATGGGCATCGCTTGCGGTGACGTGGATGGAGATGGTCGGGCAGACCTGTTCGTGACCAACTTCTCCGGCGAACGCAACTCGCTCTATCGTTCCTCGCGCAAGACGAGCTTTCGCGAGCGGGCAGACGTTTCCCGCTTGGGCGGGCCCAGCATCCAACGACTCGGTTGGGGCACGGGAATGTGGGACTACAACTTGGACGGCTTCGTCGATCTCTTCGTGATCAACGGTCACGTCTACCCAGCGGCGGATCGGCCCGGAACCGACACGACCTACGCCCAAGCAGACCAACTCTTCCTCGGGAGCAAGGAGGGGCGCTTCAGCGAGCAGGCCCTGAGCGACGGCCCCGATTGGGTCGGGCGTGCGGCTGTTTCCGCGGACTTTGACGGGGACGGCGACTTGGACATCGTCGTCGTACAAATGGATGGACCCGTGCGCTACTTGACGAACACCTGCCCGGTCGGGGAGCAGACAAATTGGTTGGCCTTGCAGCTGAAAGCGTCGCGCTCCCATCCCGACGCCATTGGAGCTCAGGTGAGCGTTGCCGTGGGCGAGCGCGTCTTGAGCGGCGAGGTGCGCAACACAGCCGGGTACCAAGCGGGGGCTTCCACAAGGTTGCACTTCGGTTTGGGGGCGGCGCAGAAGGTCGAGCGCATCGAGATCCAATGGCCTTCGGGTCACACCCAAACGATCCTGGGCAGCGCTGCCAATCAGTTCTTGGTTATCGAGGAGGAGTCGAAATGAGTTGGATTGCACAGGCATTGCTAGCGGTCAGCGTCAGTCTGCCGCTTCAAGCTCAGGAGGCCGAGAAGACGATCCTCGACCGCAGTCCCCAGGAATGGTCGGTGGCGCAGGAAGGTCGCTGGAAGGATTGGGACGCGGACGTGACACCTCCCGAAAACGTTCGCCCGTATCTCGTGCAAGCGATCCAGTCCTATCGCGAAGGGCACATGACCGGGACCTTGGAAGCGCTCTTCGGTCTGCTCGCCATCGAACCGGACTACCCGTCCGCTTTGCATCAAGCCGGCGTCGTGTATTTCCGCTTGCGACGCTACGGCGACGCCATTCTGGCCTTCGAACGCTACTTGCATGTGGCTCCCCAACGGCTGGGGGACACGCGCGCATTGGCCCACTGCTACTACACCCTCGGGCGCTACGGGGAAGCCCAGGCCCATTACGAGAAGGTCCTCGCGATCAACCCGGAGAGTGCGGAAGCGCGCCGCGGATACGGGCTGTGCTTCATGCGCTTGGGTGATCCGGAACGGGCCTTGATCGAATTGCGCACTGTGTTGGAGATTGAGCCGACCCACGCCAATGCGGCCACTTGGATTGCTCAAGTGCTCTTCGATGAGGATCGCGTGGAGGAAGCTTTGGAAGCTGGGGAGCTCGCCCGGGACCTGGATCCCTACGAACCGCGCCCTTGGTTTCTATTGAGCCAGATCTACTACGTGCTCGACCGGGACGAGGATGGGGACGGGGCCAAGTTGCGCTTTGACGACCTCAACCGCATCGCCCAAGAGTTGCGAGCGGCGGAAGCTCGCCTGCTCTACGACCCCACCCAGGCCGGCGTGTACCAACGCTTGATCTCCCTGCACCGCCAGGCGGGAAACCTGCGCGAGGTGGGCAGCACTCTGGTGCGTTGGTTGAAGGTCGAGCCCCAGAGCATGGACATTCGCGTGGCGATGTTGAACCTGGCGGAAGAGATGGGTGATCCGGATCGTGCTGCAGCCCTGGCGGATGGATTGCACAAGGTCGCGGGCGACAGCGAAACGGCCTGGTTCGCTTTGCTCCGTTACTACGCGACCCAGCGCGACAGGGTCAAGCAGATCGAAGCCGAAGGCGAGTTGGCTCGCATCAAGGCGGCGGGCAAGTAGAGCGGCAGAGATCGCGCTTCCGTCACCAGGAAATTCTAGCTCGCGGGTCGAACTATCCAGACGGAGCAGTAGGCTGAGCCCATGGCCAGCAAGCAATCCAAGAAGAGAGGCGCGACACCCTCCCGTGCGCCGCAGAGCAAGACGCTCGCGGGGCGGCTCAAGTCCCTCGACGCGCTCTTCCGACCCCGTAGCATCGCCGTCATCGGAGCGGGTCGGACGCCGAACACGATCGGCCATGAGATCGTGCGGAACCTGGTGAGCGCCGGTTTCACCGGTCCGGTCTACCCGGTGAATCCGAACGCGGGCGTGGTTCGATCCATGCACTGCTATGCGGACATCGCCTTGATTCCCGGGGAGGTGGACTTGGCCATCTTGGTGGTGCCCGCGAAGTACGTGGTCGGCGCCGCCCGCGAGTGCGGAGAGAAGGGCGTGCGCGGCTTGGTTTGCATCACCGCCGGCTTCGCGGAAGTCGGGGCGGCAGGTGCGGAGCGCCAGCGCGAACTGATGGAGGTCTGCACGATGTACGGCATGCGTTTGATCGGCCCCAACTGCATGGGCATCCTAAACACGGCGGAGGAGTTCAAGATGAACGCCAGCTTCGCCAACTCGAGACTCATGCGTGGGGAAGCCGCCTTCATGTCGCAGTCCGGAGCCCTCGGCGCTGTGATTCTGAACGACGCTGAGGTGCTGGGCCTTGGCATGAGCATGTTCGCGAGCCTCGGCAACCGGCCGGACGTTTCACCTTCCGATCTGTTGGAGTACTGGGAGGCCGACGCGGCCACCAAGCAGATCTTGATGTACCTGGAAGCCTTCGGCGAACCGGAACGCTTCATGGCGATCGCGCGCCGTGTTTCGCGCCACAAGCCGATCCTCGTGGTGAAGTCGGGGCGCAGCGCGCGAGGAGCGCGGGCAGCGATCTCGCACACGGGATCCTTGGCGGGTTCAGAAGTGGCGGTGGATTCATTGCTGGAGCAGTGCGGTGTCCTGCGCATGAACTCCATGAAGGAACTCTTTGCCCTAGCGTCGGCGGTGCAAGCTGGTTGCTATCCGAAGGGGCGCCGGGTGGCCATCGTGACGAACGCAGGTGGACCGGGCATCCTGGCCACAGACGCATGCGTGGCGGAGGGCTTGGAGCTGTGCGACCTGGGCGCGAATACGCGCAAGAAACTGGAGGCTTTCTTGCCCCCAGAAGCGTCCACGGCGAATCCTGTGGACTTGATCGCGAGCGCGGACGCGACGAGCTTTGACAAGTCCTTGGCGCTCGTCATGGCCGACAAGAACGTGGACATGGTGCTCGCGATCTTTGTGGCGCCAATCATGATCGACGCTGCTTCCGTGGCGGCTGCCTTTGCGAAGCACGCGAAGTCGAAGCGCAAGCCGCTCCTCGCTTGTTTGCCTGGCCTGCCGGAATCCTCCGCTGCCCTTGAGTTGTTGCGGCGCGCGGAGATTCCGAACTACAGTTTCCCGGGTGACGCGGCCCAAGTTTTGGCGGGGCTGGTTCAGCTACGCGAATTGCGCGAGCGCCCGGAGGAGCCCGCCCCCAAGTTCCGTGTGCGCAAGAAGCGAGCGCGGGACCTGATCGCCGCGGCCGTGGAGGAAAAGCGCGAGCTGCTGAAGGACCGTGAAGTCACCGGCATCCTGGAGGCTTACGGCCTGCCGATTGTCCCTTCCGCATTGGTCAACAATCGCGAGGAAGCCCTCGCCGCGGCGCGCCGTATCGGATTTCCCTTGGTCGGCAAAGTCGTGGCCCCGGAGATCATTCACAAGTCCGACCGCGGCGGCGTTCTCTTGGACCTGCGCAATCGGGAAGACCTGCTGACCGCCTACGACACCTTGGAGGATCGCTTCCTCGCGGAGGCGCCCAACATGCAGGTCTTGCTGCAAGCCATGCGTTCCAACGGAGTCGAGACCTTCTTTGGTGTGGCGAGCGATCCCCTGCTAGGCCGTATGTTGGCCTTTGGTCTGGGGGGCGTGCACGTGGAGATCCTGAAGGATGTGGTCTTCCGGCTTCACCCGCTGACACCCCTCGACGCCCGGGACATGGTGGAAGCAGTGCGCGGTAAGGCCCTCTTCGAAGGGGCGCGCGGCAAGCCGCCGGTCAACAAGGAGGAGTTGGCTGAGGTGCTCTTGCGGCTCTCTCAAATGCTGACGGACAACCCCGAGATTGCCGAGCTCGACTTGAACCCGTTCCTGGCGGGTTACCGGGGCGAGTCCAGCTTCGTGCTGGACATGCGCTGCAGAATTCAACTGCCCGAGTAACTGGGACTCAAAAAGGAAGCCCGCACCCCAAGGAAGAAGGGTGCGGGCCAGTTGCTTCGGCGGAAGAAGAGAAGAGCCGAAGCGGGGGGATCCGTGGGGTGAACTCTCGTGTATCACTGGGATCTGGGGAACCCGGTCGCGATCGTGCCTACCGTTCGCGGGTTGCCATCAGGGGGTGTTCGTTCAGGCGGTTTCGCGGTCGTCGCCAGCGGTCTTGGGGCTCTTGGCTTTCTTGGCGCCTTTGTTGCGGGGGCGGCCACCTTTGGGGCGACGCTCTTGAAGGCCGTCGTTGAAGGTCTCCCAATCAGACTTGGAGAAGAGGTGGACGGCGGCGCCGCACTCAACGCAGTAGCTGGTGTCGACGCTCATGAGGTAGCTGACGTACTTGTCGCACTTGTCGCAGTACTTGTGGTCGCTGTAGAAACCGTTGTCTTTGCTGTCGTTGATCATGGTGCGTCGTTTCCTTCTTCTGTGCTGGTCGCGGTGGTTGCCGGCCTTGCGTTGCCGACACCCCGGAAGAGCAAGGCCGGTGCCAAGCGCCTCGCGACTGCATCGAAGTTCCCTAAGTTCAATGCTCTTAGGGGTTTATGGTGTGTTGCTGGCCGGGTGGAGGGCTGCGCCGGACCCCGAGCCTTGTCGAGAATCTGAAACATCCAAAAGCTGCCAAACGGCCGTTCTGGGCGCCTAATAGCTCTTAGGACCTTGCAAAAGCAAGGTCCAGGTTTGGCTTTCCCTTTCCGTGGCTTCCTAAGCCTCTATGAGGCTGTAGTTTGCGTCGCTGTCTAGATGTCGAAACATCCGACGTTTCAAACCCTCAACATCTAGGCTCTTTGTTCACCTATCGCGACAGGCCCACCCTCGCGGGCCCCTCTATACTCTCCGAATGACTCTCGCGCCCCTCACCGTCGGTATTGACCTGGGAACCACCAACTCCCTCTGCGCCGTTTTTGAGGACGGGAAGCCTCGATTGGTGCCCAATGCCCATGGGGGAGTGTTGACGCCTTCCGTGGTGGCGGTCCTAAAGAGTGGTGAGGTGCTCGTGGGGGAGGCGGCCCGCGAGCTGCGCCTGACGGATCCAGGTCGGACCTGCGCCATGTTCAAGCGTTGGATGGGACAGGGTCGCAAGATCGAGCTGGCCGGGAAGGAGTTCACGGCTGCCCAGCTCTCTAGTTTGGTCTTGCGCAGTTTGGTGGAGGACGTGAAAGCAGATCTCGGTCGCGCGCCCACCTCGGCGGTCATCACGGTCCCGGCCTACTTCAACGAACACCAGCGCCGCGACACACGCCTGGCGGGTGAGTTGGCGGGCCTCAGAGTGGAGCGCGTGGTCAACGAACCCACGGCGGCGGCCTTGAGCCACGGCTATCACAACAGTTCGGGCATCTCGAACCTACTCGTCTTCGATCTCGGCGGCGGCACCTTTGATGTCACCGTGATGGAGGTCTTCGAAGACACCTTGGAGATCCTCTCTAGCGCCGGCGAGAGCCACTTGGGCGGGGAGGATTTCACGGACAAGATCTTGGCCTGGGCCTTGGGCGAGATCGGACTGATTTTCGAACACGCGGAAGTCCAGCAACCGCTCTTGGTGGCGCGTCTGCGCGATGAAGCAGAACGCGCCAAGCGGCTCTTCGGAGAGCAGGACCAGGTGACTTTGCGCGTGCCCGACGAGGCGGGCAACGTCGGGCACGGCGCGCGCAGCCTCGAGCTAGGAGCCGCGCACTTCGAAGAGCTCTGCGAAGGCCTGATCGAGCGCCTGCGCAAGCCGGTCGAACGAGCCCTGCGCGGTGCGCGCCTGGGCTGGGACCAAATCGACGATGTCTTGATGGTGGGCGGGGCGACTCGCATGCCGATAATCCGCCGCTTTGTCGCGGATCTCTTGGGTCGCGCTCCCCAGGCGAAGCTCGATCCGGATCTCGTGGTGGCTTACGGTGCGGCCGTGCAAGTCGCGTTGATCGCTGACAACAAGGCCGTCGGCGACCTCGTGATGACGGATGTCTGCCCCTTCACGTTGGGGATTGAGGTCACCAAAGAACTCGGTCGCCGGGAAGTGGACGGCTACTACCTGCCGATCATCCATCGCAACACGACGGTCCCGGTTTCCTGTGAAGAAGTTGTCTACACCCTGCGTCCCAATCAGACGACCGTGACCGTGGCCATTTACCAGGGCGAGGCCCGGCGAGTTGGAGACAACATCAAGCTCGGCGAGTTGCACGTGACCGACATCCCCCACGGGCCGGCGGGACAGGAGATCGCCGTACGGTTCACCTACGACTTGAACGGGCTCGTGGAAGTCGAAGCCTACCTGCCCGCCACCGGCGCCAAGTTCCACACGGTCTTGACCCAAGGGGTAAGCGGTCTCGACAAGCGCGCCATGAAGGCTGCGTTGAAGGACATGCAGAAGCTCAAGTTCTACCCGCGCGACGATCTGGACAACCAGCGCTTGTTGAGCTTCGCGGAAGGAACGGTCAAGGAGCTCGAAGGGGAAATGCGCGCCGCCTTGGAAGCGGGGATCGACGTCTACGAGTCGGTGCTTTACTCGAGTGATCGAGAGGGCTTCGCCATGATGCGCGCGCAGTTGCTCCAGCAGTTGAGAGATCTTGGCTTCCCGTTCCCCACGACCCCGGAAGGAGAGTCCGGCCGTGACTGAGAAAGCCGAGGCCCGGGACTACTTGCTCGAGTGCGTTGATCCCGAAGTGTTGCAGCACCCTGAGCATCTCTTGAACCTCCGGCGCAGCTGGCGCGCGGGGACTTATCAAGTTCGGGTGGAAGTGCAGGAGATGGACCCTGATGACATCGTTGCTCTAACGGAGGATGACTTCATCTTCGACCTGGGCGAGGAGCCTGTTCCCCGCGATCGGGTTCCGCACACGGAGACCGCCGTCAGTGGGGGCTTCAAGCGTTTCGTGGTGGTGTACTTCGCTATCGTCCTATTGCGAGCCCTGTACAAGTCAATGAGTGGCGATGACTCCTGAGAACATCCCCGATCCCGACTGGGGGCTGTTGCCACGCTTCCCTGAACGGTTCTTTGGCTTGGAGCAAGTCTTCGATCGCCGGGATTTGAAGCGCGCCTACAACCGTCTGTTGCGTCGCTTCAAACCTGAGCAGTATCCAGAGGAGTTCAAGCAGTTGCGTGGGGCCTACGAAATGCTCGAGTCGCGCCTGCAGTTCTCCGAAGGGATTGGTGTAACGCGCACCGAACCGCCTGAACCCAGGCCCGCCTCCGATCAGCCTGTCCCGGCGCGCTTTGATTGTGTGGAGCGTATGCAGCAGTCCTCCGTGGAAGAGGTCGTTGCGGCATTGACCGCCTTCGAGTCCAAGTCTTCGGACAATTGGTGTCAGTTGGCAATCTTGCGCGACGAACTGGAACGGGAGAATCCGCTGGCGTTCTACGACGTCTTGATCGAGGGCGTGCGTGCGACGAACAGCGCACACTCGGTCAGTGCGTTGTTGTACGAGGCCTGCCAGGAGACGCTTCCTGAAGAGGCCCGCTTGCCGCTTTTGGAGCGAATGCAGGAACTCTGCACGGAAGGCCACGGAGATCTCGGAGTGCGCCCCGAGGGCTTCTTCTACTTGACCGAACGGCTATGGCTGGACTTGGCCAGCTCCATGGAGTTCTCCGAGTTCGAACCTTTGCTGCGCGAGAAGCGCGCCGCTTTTGGCGAGCCGGCTCTCGAGGGGTACCTGGGCCTGCTGATTCGACTCGTTCCGCGGCTTGGTTTGCGTGGAGATCCCGCTTGGGTGGATGAGGCGATGGAGTTGATCGACGAGCACTATCACAGCCTTCCTCCCAACGCGCAGAACGCCGTGGTCGAGTTCGACTGGGTGGACCGCTACCGCGCATCCCGTCACTGGCTGCTCAACGGCAATCCCTTGCGCGAGCAAATCGACCAAACGATGGTGCTGCTCAGTGCCGGCGACGTGCAGAAGGGGCCCGCTGCCTTGAAGGAACTCTTGTCCGACATTCGCGAGGATCCCGCTTCCCTGCTGGAAGCCTTTACTCCCGGCCAGGAGAACGAGTTCGAGTTCTTTCTGGATCCGCTCTGGTGGTACGCGGAGGAGAACGAAGCACAGCTCGGTGGCCCCATGCGCCGCATCGAACAGGGCTTGGTTGAGACGCGGGTAGTGAACTTTGCTCAACGTCTCGAGTCGCGTACGGACTGGAGCCCTTTGGGCATGCTGTGGTTGGCGTGCACCTTCGGAACCTTGGCGGTCATGCTGGCTCTGGTCGTTGGGCTGCCTTGCGCGCTCGTCGTTCAACTTACCGATGGCGAACCCCTCTGGCGATTCGGCGGCATCGTTGTCTGGCTGGTTCTCGTCTTCCAAGGCCGGGCCTTTGGCTTCTCTTTGAGCTGGTTGCTCTTCATGCCCAGCACGAAGTGGAGCGCGTACTTCTCGGAACGCATTTACCGGCGCTCTTGGCGCTCGATGATGATGGAGTTCCTCGAGGAGACCGGCTTGGCCCGCGGTCCGCTACTCTCCGCTCTGCTCGCCGTGGACGAACCGGGCATCTCGAATTGTCAGTTCCTAGCAGAGCACGCGGCCGGGGACCCGGCGATCTCGCTCTACTCCCTCGCTTTGCAATTTGGCGAGCCGGACGCCTCCAGGTTTCCGTTCCGCTAAGAGCCTGTGGCACAGGCTCCTGGCCGGATCGGCCTCCCCACCCCATGCGGCTAGTCTTTGTCGAGTGCTTGTCGAAGTTCGAGCGCGGCTGCGGAGTCGGACTCTCTTCCCAAAGCGCTCTCCAAGGCATCGCGAACGCCGGCATCTTGCCTGTGCGCGTGACTCAAGCTCCAAGCAGAGCTACCACGTACTATTGGTGAAGGATCGAACTGCAAAGCGCGCAGCAAGGAGTCCCGCCCCATCTCACTCGGTAGATTGCCGAGCACGATGGCTGCGTTGCGCGCCAAACCTTCGCGCTTTGGCCGCTGCAAGGGCGAGCCATTGAAGGTCTGTGAGAACGCTTCGCCCTCGGCCAACCAGCGCACCAAGGGGCCGCCTTGCCCGTCCGCCTCGAGCACTTCGTGGGTTCCGAAGCGCTCCGAATGATCCGGAGCCTTGCTCCCCCAAGGGCAAACCTCGGAGCACAGGTCGCAGCCGAAAACCCAGGGGCCTAGGCCCTCCCGGAACTCCAGGGGGATGGCCCCCCGATTTTCGATCGTCAGGTAGCTGATGCAGCGCCGCGCGTCGATTTCCCCCGGAGCGACGATCGCCTGGGTCGGACAGACCTCGATGCAGGCTGTGCAGGTACCGCAATTGGGCAGGGAGAGCTGCTCCGCAGGCCCCGGTTCGAGCTCTTCACCGATCAGCAGTTCCCCGAGGAAGAACCAGGGCCCGAGGACCGGGGCGAGCAGGTTTCCGGCCTTGGACTCAGCTCCTATGCCGGCCTCGGCAGCGTGGGACCTCTCCAGCAGGGGCCCGGCGTCCACGATTCCGCGCTGGGGGCTCCCATAGCCCTCCGCGGCCAAGCGCTTGCCGAGCTTGCGCAGACGCTTCCCTATGTAGTTGTGGTAGTCCCGGCCCGCGGCGTAGCGCGCGACCCGGGCGCCCCCTTCCAGCTCAATCGCCGGCCTAGAGTGTCCCAGGCCGACCACCAGGAGGCTGCGGGCCCCAGGCAGAACGGCTGCGGGGGAGACAATCCGCTCTCGCTGGCGCTCCAGGTAGTCCATGGACCCGTGGCGACCGGCGTCGAGCCAAGCCTGGAACTCAGAGGCCCGGGCTGGCGGGGCCAGGGGGGCGACTCCGGCCAAATCGAATCCCAGGTCCCAGGCAATCTCGAAGGCGGTTGTGGGATGCCTCATCGGGGGCTAGATGGTGGGGTGGGGAACACTGTTCCCTCAATTTGGGATTCAACTCTGATTCGGCTTAAGGAAGTTTACTGTAAGGCTTTGCGCCTGTTTTGTCCCCCCGGACCGGGCTGTGTTCAGGATTCCCTTACACTCATTTCGTAACCGACGATGTTACGGCCGGATAGACTGTTCTAGTTGGACGGGTCTCCCTTCCGACTGACGGGCTTGCCCGTCGCTCCCCCTGCGTGAGGCTTGTCTCACCCAAATCCCTCGCAGGTTGAATCTCCACCTCAATGGTCATCTTTGGCCGAAACGGGCACCGTAACTTCAAAAATCGGGCCGTTTTGATCGGAATTCCCCTCCTCCGCCCCCATCCCACTGGTCCATGCAAGCGACGGATCCCTTTAGCCCCGGGCTCGCCCTTCCTAAGGAAGGCGGAACTGAGCGGCTTCGCACCCGCTTGCGGGAGATGAAGAAGGAGCTAGGGCCTGAGGTTCTGACCGTGATGGAGAGCCTCCTGGACGACCAGGAGCGGAGTGTTGAGTCCATTCGTGATGCGGTTTCGACCCGCCTGATGGACGTGTTCAAGGTGGATCGAGATCGTGGCTGCTTCGGCCTGCTCTACGAGCTGAATGGCTCCCACCTCCTGACCCAGGTCGCCGCCCGCTTGCGCCGCTACTCCAGCCGCGCCGACGCTCGCGACGTGCTCCAGGAAGTCTTCTTCAACGTCTATCGCTACCCCCACCGATTCAACTCGGCACGGGAAGACGCCTTCCGCGTCTGGTCGGCGATGATCGTTCGCAACACGGTGCTCAAGCACCTGCGCACCCTCTCCCGTGGCGGCCGCAAGGAAGTCTGCTTCGACGACGTTCCCGATCAGCCGTCTCCGAACGCGGCGAGCCCGCTCAACGGGGCGATCGAAAGCGAGAGCCGCGACGAGTGCATGCAGGTCTACCTGACCTACTTGCAGCTCTACCTACAGTTCTACGGGATGCTCTCCTCCCGCGAGCAGCTGGCACTCAAACTCGTCGAAGTCGACAACTGCAGCTACCGCGAAGCGTCGGCCAACTTGGGCATCAAGCTCGAGAACCTGAAGATGGTTGTCTTCCGAGCTCGCCGCAAGATCCACCGCTCGATGAAGCGCGTGTTCGAGGGCCGCTCCCACGATTGCCGTCCCGCCCGGGACCCGCGGGAGTCCTCGCGCGTCGCCGCTAGCACACGAATCGATAACACAGAGGTTGCAGACCAGGAGCTTTCTAACAGTAGGAACTCCAGAAACCCTGTCTCCACCGGAAACGGCGGAGCTAAGAGTTCGCAGGGCAAATCGAGCCCCGCCGCAAACCTCACCGAGACTCCCAACCCGCCCGCTGGAGAAGGCAAGTAATATGGACGTAACAGACTGGCTAAACGATTCAGAATCGCATTCGGCATTCCAGGTGGACCTCTCCTGCTTGCTGGACGGGGAACTCGACGAAGCGCGTTCCGCGCGGGCAATGCTGCACATTGAAGAGTGTGATGGCTGCCGAGACTTCTTCACCGACTTGCGCGCCCAAGTGCGTGCGCACCGAGACATTGGGGACCCCGATCGTTTGTTGTCGCGCATCGCGATGCTGCACACGACATCTCCCCTGGAGTCCAGCTTCATCTCTCCGGAGCTGCAGGCTGGTGCCGAGGCGGCTGACCTCGTTCATCGCCTGGCCACGGTTTTCTACCAGCTCGGCAAGGCCTACGTGCTCGCCGCGGTGGATCCGGACTTCCGCACTCGCGTGTTCGAGAAGACCGTTCAAGTCGCCTCCGCAAAGAACCAAGGACGTGGTTTTGTCGACGGCGTGGTGTTGAACGGTCAAGGCGCAGCAGGTGGCATCGATTGGCAAATGGCCCGTCACATGCTGAACGGCCGCCTCGAGCGCATCGAGAGTCCTCTCGACAAGGGACGTCGTCTGCTGGACGAGGCCCTCAACGCCGACCCCGATCACGAAGAGGCTCGCCTCTACCGTGCCTTCCTCCTCAGCTATGAGGGACGCAAGTTGGACGCTGCCGGTGAGTACCGGGAGATCTTCAACAGCGCTGTCAACCAAGGCAACCGCGGCCACGCCGCCATGCAGTTGGGCAAGCTCTACGCGAGCGAGGCCAGCTACCGCAAATCACTGGTCTGCTTTAGGTGGATCACCATTTCTGGCCTCGCAGATTCCGACGAACGGTTCTACGTGGCACGCTTCAACATTGGCAAGGCCTACGCCATGTTGAAGGACAAGGAGCGAGCACTCCAGGCTTTCGAAAGCTTGCTCGAGCAGTCCCCGGATCAGATCGCTGACATTCGGCAGGCGTTCAATCGTGCGCCGCTATTGCGCGGCGCCATTGATTCTGTCCCGGGGTTCGCTGAGGAACTGTTTCAACGGTGCAGGCTCCTCTTCCTTGATCCGGATGGCTCCGAGCCCGCATCCAACACCCAGGCAGATTCCTGATCTATCAGGACAATAACACTCATGAATTTCACGACAGACAAAAGACAGAGCAAGGCAGGCCCATTGGGTCTCGCCACAGCAGGCGCTCTCCTCTTGGGTCTCTTTGCTGCAGTGACCACTAGCAGCACAGGCCTTGCTGAGGTCGAGAATCGCGTTTCTGGAAACGGCGGTCCCACCGGAGACGAAGGAGGCGGGGGATCAGGAGGATTCGCCGCTGACGACGAGTTCATCGGAACCCTTCCCACCCGAGAGGACGAGGGCGACGGACCCCCGCCGCCGATCACGGCTCCTGGCTTCTACGTCACCGGACCCCGCGCAGAGACGATGGGGGCAGTGATTGGTTCCCAGGGCTCGGGTTACGCGTCGGTCGAAGTGATCTCCCACGGTGGAGGCGCTGACTTTGATGGCCCGCATCCCGATGACATCATCGAGGTCACGTTCATGGGCGAAGTCGAGGTGACCCTCGACGCCGGCCTGATGAGCAACCCTGGTGTGTCGATGGGCATGAACCCCACCAACCCGACCGGCAGCACTTACACCTTGGCGATGACGGAGGACCAACTCCTGGTCGAGACGATGGCGCCCGCCGACGCGAACGTGGCCTTGAACCTGGGCGCTTTCGCCGCAGCTGGCTACCTCGACGAGGGCATCCACATCCTGACCTCAAGCCGCCTGCTGGGCCGTGACCAGATCGACATTCGCTCCATCGGCGGAGTTCTCTCCATCACCCAGGGCCAGCCCCTCGGTCTGTAGGTCAGAGAACCCAAGCAAAGGAAAGCGTTCCCCCGATCACTCGGGTGACCCGCAACCATCAACAGGCGCCGTCCCTCGCAAAGGACGGCGCCTGTTTTTTGTAGTGAGGCACACGCCGGGCTGACCTGGCCCAGGCACCTAAGTCCCTAGACCGGTCCCCGGACTGGCCTGGGAGGGTCTCCGAAGATCGTGCGCAGCGCTGGACTGAGGAGGCATGCGCTCCAACTCTGGACAAGCACTCCGGCGAACTGGGCCCAACAGGAAAGTGGCTGGGCCCCGAGGGACCCAGCCGCTTGAAATAGATAGCCTCGCTACGCAGAGCGAGACCCAATCGCGCAGGACTACTCGCCCGAGCTCTTCATGCTCGCCAACAACTCGCGTGCGACGACGGTGGCTTCTTCGCCGCCGTGGCCGCGGTAGCGAATCTTCATCTCCTTGTCGAGGACGAGGATCGTGGGCCAGGCTTCGATGCACCAATCGGCGGAGATCTCGCTCTTGCCTTCCACGCTGTTTTGGAAGCTGCGCCAGTTCAGGCCGTTCTTTTCGATGGCCGCCTTGGCGACTTCAACGCTGCGGTCCGAGTTCACGCCGATCAATGCGAACGGCTCATCCTTCAATTCTTCCACGAGCGACCGCTCGTGGGGGTAGAGGTCCCGGCAGGGGCCTCACCAATCGCCCCAGAAGTCCAGGAAGATGACCTTGCCCTTGTAGTCGGAAAGAGCGAAGGCCGCGCCGTCCAAGTCGATGCCTTGGATGTCCGGTGCGACGGCGCCGAGGGCGAAGACTTCAAGGATGCGTAGCTGCTTCGTGATCAGGGCGATGAGCTGCTCGTCCTTGGAGGTCTCACCAACGGCGAGCAGTTCCGCCTTTAGCTTGGTGAAGGCCTCGGTTCCGCTGACGGCCCCATCGAGACCGGGCTCCAAACGGTAGTCGGCTGCCCATCCGGCGACCGCAGGAACCGGGCTGGTCTTCTCTAGCTGTTTTAGCAGTTGGGCTCCACGTTCCCTGCCGACGATCCAGATCCACTCACCGATGCTTTCGGCGTGATCGGCGAGGGCCTCGCTCGAAGCGTGCACGGTGCAGAGGGCTTCCACCGCAGCCTTGGCGAGCTTCACGTCGGAGCGGCCTCCTTCCACTGCGATCCAAGCCAAGAAGGGGATGGCGCCGTCGCTGCCGGCGTACTTGTCGGCGAACGCTTGGAACCTCTTGACGAAGCTGCCAATTGAAGGGTTGTTCCAGCTGAATGCCGGGATGTCCGTTCCGGCCTCTTTGGCTTCCGTCACGGCAGCGTGGTACTTGTCGACCCACTGCTGATTCGCTTCATCAAGTTCTTCGATCAGCGCGTCGCATTCCTCTTCGGGGGTGTCGAGGGTTGCAAGCGCCGGGGGCGGCGGAGCGGCTAGGGCGGGAGCGACCGGCGGGCTCGCGCTGACTAGCAGCAATAGGCCAATGGGGATCCAGGATCGAGTAGGCATAGGTATGGGGTCCGTTGGGGGGGGCTAGTAGAGCCAGAGTATAGCGGCTCCTGGGGCGGGGCCGAGCGAGGGCGCCGCGGGTGGTCGGGTCATGATCCCGAAAAAATGGAGTCGGGGGCTCATGCGCCGAAACTCCCATCCGACAACCCACCCGACGTAGCGAGGTGAGCCGAGGCGTGACGCTCAATGCCCAGAGCATCGCTCCAACCTCTCTCAAAACCGGAGCTTGCGCGCTTCCCAGGGCGCGCAACTCCGCCTTGGCTCCCTCGCGGCGTCCATTTTTTTCGACCGACCTAAGCCGGGAATCAACACCCCACGAATGGACCCTCTAGCCAGCCAAGCAGGCATCATCGGCAGCGTGAAGCCGGTCCTCGCCCTCTCGGCAGACCTGAGCTCGGTGTTGCGAGAGGGCCGCATGGTCGCCGGGGAAGTCCTGCAGACCATGGATGGCAAGAGCATCCTGATCGGCGTTGGTCGCCATCGGGTGCCCGCAGATTCGGCGGTGGATTTGTCCCCCGGGGATCGCTTTTTGGCCCGGGTCGAGCTCACGGAAGACGGACCCGTTCTACGGGTGCTCGGGGACCGCGCCAAGGGCGAATTGCGCCTGGTGAAGGCCCTCAAGCAGGTGCTCGGAGAGGATCGGCCCGTGGGGCGACTGCTCGGGGATCTGGCAAGCAAACTGAGAGCCGCCATGGACTCTGACGGCCAGCCGAAAGCGGTGAAGGAGCTCTTCGAGAAGCTCGGTGACCACGTCTTTCTTCCCGGCGCGAACGCGGCCGACTTGCGCGCCCTGCTCGCGCGTTCGGGCATGGACTTCGAGGCGCTTCTACTCGCGGAAAGCGACGGGGGCAAAAACGCCGTCCAGCTCAAGCTGGCCCTGGGCAACATGGCCAAGCAGATCCTCGGTGGTCTGAAAGAGATGTGGAGCGGCGCCGGGCTGCAACTCACGGCGGCTCAGATGGAGAGCCTCGGAAAGCGACTCTTGAATGCCCTGGCTGGCATCGATCCCAAAAGCCTTGGGGATGATTTAGACACCCGGCTCGTGCGCCTGAGTGCGGAGATCCGAGCGCGCATGGGGGCTGCGGTCGCCGCGGAAACTAGCGGCGCCCAGCGGAAAAGCGCCATGGCGGGACTCGAAGACCTGCTCACCAAACTGCTCGGGGAGAAGGGCAAGCAGCCGCTCAACAGGAACTTGCTGGCCACCTTGTTGGCGAGCAAGGAGCCCGATGCTTTGGTCGGCAATCTAAAGGCTCAGTTGTTGACCGCGCTGAGCAAGATTCCCGAGGGGCCCTCCCACGAAGCCCTGACGAAGGCCCTCGCAGGCATTGAGTCGGAGCAGTTGCTGAACCTCGCCCGACGTGAATTTCATGAGGGCTGGCATCTGTCCGTTCCCGTTCCCGATGGCGACCATTGGGCGACCGCACACCTCTTCTACACAGAGCCCGACGAGCATGAGCGCGCCTCCAAGGGCCCGGGCGAAGACATGCACCGCATCACGATCTCCGTGGATTTCACCGGCATCGGACCCCTGCGGGGCGAGATCGGTGTGCGCGCGGACTTGGTCGCCATGCGACTCCTTGTTCAGGACCAAAAGGTCGCCGATCGCCTTCAAGGAGAGGCTTCGGAGCTAGTGGATCGACTCTCTACCGGCGGACGTCGAGTGCGCGTTGCAGTGGTTCTGGGCACCAAAGAAGAGCTAGCCCACGACGCCCTCACGCGGGATGTGCGTTGGTTGCAAGAACACCACCTGATGGATCTTTCCGGCTGAGGGCAAAGATGAGCGACTCCAACAAAGCACCCCGTCAGAAGGCCGTGGCTCTGCAGTACGAGGACCGTACCGCCAGCGCCCCGCGCGTGGTGGCCAAGGGCGTCGGCGAGGTGGCGCAGAAGATCGTGGCCACGGCAGCTGCCAATGGCGTGCCGATCACGGCGGACGAGGATCTGCTCGAATTGCTCTCGGGATGCCCGATGGGGGCAGAAATCCCGGAAGACCTGTACTCGGTGGTGGCGGAGCTTCTGACCTGGCTGTACGGGATCAATGGGAATTTGAGGTCCTGACCCAGGGGTGCTCCCGTAGCGCATAAGCTATGCTTTCCGGCCAATCCAGCCCGCCGGACCGCTACGGACCCGAAACGCAACGGCCTCGAATCGGCCAATCATCGAATGAGCACCACGAGCGCACCGACCGCCCCCCAGGTCAACTATCGCAAGGACTACGAGCCCACCCCGTTTCTGATCGAAACGATCGACCTCGAGTTCTTCCTCGAGAGCGAAGAGACCCTGGTGCGAGCCACGATGTCGATTCAGCGCAACCCGGCATCCAAAGCGAAGAACGCGGATCTGGTCTTGGACGGCGAGGAGCTATCGCACCGTTCGCTCTCGATCGATGGCAAGCTGCAGGCCCTCGATGCCTACACGGTTACCGACGAGACGTTGACCCTCAGTTGCTTGCCGGACTCCTTCAAGTTGACGACCGAGGTGCTGATCAACCCGCGCGGCAACACGGCCCTGTCCGGTCTCTACAAGACGGGCGCCAACTACTGCACCCAGTGCGAGGCCGAGGGCTTCCGCCGCATCACCTGGTACTTGGACCGCCCAGACGTGATGGCCAAGTTCACCACGTACATGGAAGGCGACAAGGCCGAGAACCCCGTCATGCTTTCGAATGGCAACCGCGTCGGCAGCGGCGAGCTGGACGGCGGACGTCACTGGGCCCGTTGGGAAGATCCATTCAAGAAGCCGAGCTACCTGTTCGCCCTGGTCGCTGGCACCCTCAGTTGCCACGCGGATAGCTTCCGCACCATGTCCGGTCGGGACGTGGCCCTCGAGATCTACGTGGAGCCACAGAACGCCGAGAAGACACAACACGCCATGGACTCCCTCAAGAAGTCCATGAAGTGGGACGAGGAAGTCTTCGGACTGGAGTACGACCTCGATCAGTTCATGATCGTCGCCGTGGATGACTTCAACATGGGCGCCATGGAGAACAAGGGGCTCAACGTGTTCAACTCGAGCTGTGTGCTGGCCAACCCCGAAACGGCCACGGACGACAACTACAGCTCGATTGAAGCGGTCATCGCTCACGAGTACTTCCACAACTGGACCGGCAACCGCGTCACCTGCCGCGACTGGTTCCAACTCACCTTGAAGGAAGGGCTGACTGTGTTTCGCGACCAGGAGTTCTCCTCGGACATGAACTCGCGTGCCGTCGAACGCATCGGCAACGTGCGCGGCTTGCGCGGTCGCCAGTTCGCCGAGGACGCGGGGCCTATGTCCCATCCGATTCGTCCCGAGGCTTACATCGAGATGAACAACTTCTACACCGCGACGGTGTACGAGAAGGGCGCGGAGATCATCGGCATGTACCACACCTTGCTGGGGGCCGAGGGCTTCCGTAAGGGCATGGATTTGTACTTTGAACGGCACGATGGTCAGGCCGTGACCTGCGACGACTTCCGCGCCGCGATGGCGGACGCCAACGGTCGCAACTTGGATCAGTTCGAGCGCTGGTACTTGCAAGGGGGAACACCCCGCCTGCACGTGAGCGAGTCTTACGACGCTGCTGCGGGCACCTTCCGCTTGACCCTGCGCCAGTCCTGCCCCGGGACCCCCGACATGCCGGCTTCGGAAAAGCAGCCCTTCCACGTGCCCGTTGGCGTTGGGCTCTTGGCGCAGAGCGGTGACCCGATCGCTTTGCAGCTCGAAGGCGAAGCCGCTGCTGGAGGCACGAACCGCGTGCTCGAGCTGACGGAAGAAGAGCAGACATTCACCTTCATCGGATTGAAGGGCAAGCCCATCGTTTCCGTCTTGCGCAACTTCTCGGCGCCCATGGTGGTCGAGCACGAACGCACTGCCCAGGAGTACACCTTCCTTATGGCGAACGACGAGGACTGCTTCAACCGTTGGGACGCCGGGCAGCAGTACGGAACACAATTGCTGCTGGAAGGCGTCGCCAAGCATCAAGCTGGCGAGTCCTGGGAGTTGCCCCAAGCCTTCGTCGACGCCATCGGCGCGACCCTCAAGGACCCCACCCTCGATCGCTCCCTGAAAGCCATGGCTCTCAGCCTGCCAGGTGAAAACTGGTTGGCCGATCGCATGGACGTGTCCGACCCAGTGGCCGTCCACGCGGTGCGCGATGCAGCACGCAAGCAAATCGCCAAGGCCTTCGAGGATGACCTACTGACTGCGATCGACTCCAATCAAACCCCCGGTGCCTACGAGTTCAACGGCATGGCGGTCGGGCGGCGCGATCTGTCGAACATCTGCCTGAGCTACTTGGCGACCTTGGAAGAGGAAGAGATCAAGGACCTCTGCGTGACTCGCTACAAGGGCGCCAACAGCATGACGGATTCCTTCGCGGCTCTCTCTTGTTTGGCTGACATGCAAGGCCCTGAGCGCGAAGAGGCCCTCGCCAGTTTCTACACCAAGTGGAAGGACGACCCGCTAGTGCTCAACAAGTGGTTCACGGTGCAGGCCACCTGCGGATTGGAGGACGTGCTCGATCGCGTGAAGGCTCTTTGCGATCACCCGGACTTCACCCTCAGGAACCCGAACCGCGCGCGGTCCCTGGTAGGCGCCTTCGCCATGGGCAACCCGAGTGCGTTCCACGCGGAAGACGGATCGGGCTATCGCTTCCTCGCGACTCAAGTGATCGCCATGGATAGCATCAACCCTCAAATCGCTTCACGTCTTGTGGATCCTCTGCTCGCCTGGCGCCGTCTGGGCAAGGGACGTCAAGCCATCCTGAAAGAGGAGCTTGGCAAGATCCTGGCGGTGAAGGGTCTTTCCAAGGACGTGTACGAGAAGGTCTCCAAGTCCGTCAACTAGTCGCCTCCGGGGCACGCCGCCGTGCCCCCAACTCCCGGAGTGAATCCCCTCGTGCAAGCCAGACTTCTTTGCGTCGGTGACATGCATCTGGGCAGGCGGCCAAGCCGCTTGCCTCAGCGCTTGGAGGGCATGCACGGGATCTCGCCAAGCGCCCTGGAGCCCAGAGCTGCCTGGCGCACGACGGTCGATCGCGCGATTGCGGCGAAGGTCGACGCGGTGCTCTTGGCGGGAGATGTGGTCGACTCGAAGAATCACTTCATGGAAGCCTACGGCGCGTTGCTGGAAGGCGTGCAGCGTCTGAAACGCCATGACATCGACGTCATTTGCGTCGCTGGCAATCACGACGTGGAGGCCCTGCCGCGCTTGGCCCAGGAGCTCGACAACGTTCACCTGCTGGGGCCCGGCGGGACCTGGAGTAGCTTCGTTGTGCGACGGGAGGGGACGGCCCTCGTGCGTGTGATCGGTTGGTCCTTCCCGCGCAAGCACGTGGAAAGCAACCCGCTCGACGCCATGCCCGCTGCCATGACGGCGGGACGCTACGAAGACGACGCACCGGACGATCTTTGCACGGTCGGGCTCTTGCATTGCGACCTGGACGCCGGCGCGGGCAGCCGCTACGCGCCAGTCACGCGCGCATCCTTAAGCAATCGCGCCCTCGAGATCTCCGCCTGGTTTCTGGGCCATGTGCATGTACCCAGCATTCAAACCAGTGGTCGTCCCGTTGGTTATCTCGGCAGCTTGGTGGGCCTCGACGCGGGCGAGTGCGGACCTCACGGGCCTTGGCTCGCGAAGTTAGGCGCGGGCACTTGGGAGTTGGAGCAGCTGCCCTTGAGTCCGATTCGTTGGGAAGCGCGCGACGTCAACGTGGAACGCTGCGCCGATGCCGAGTCCATTGGTTCCGCGATGGGGCAAGCCCTGCAAAGCCTCGGGGAAGAACTCGAATCACAAATGGACGGCACGCGGGTTGTCGGAGTGCGTTTGCGCTTGGTCGGAACTTGTCCTGCACCATCGGAACTGATCCGCCTCGCGATTCAGCAAGCGGAGGAGTTGGAACTCTTCCCCGCTGAGGTTTACTACTTCGTCGACAAGGTCACGGACGAATCGCGCTTGCCCATCGACTTGCAGAGCCTCGCGCAGCAGAAGGACCCGGCCGGGTTGATGGCCCGCCGACTGCTCGACTTGGAAGAGGGCGAAGAAGCCTGTGCGCGACTCGTGACTGTTGCCCGCGGCAGGCTGGAAAGCGTGGCCGCCCACGGCAACTTCAGCCACCTAGATCGAGCTTGCTCTTCGGACGAGGAAGTGCGCCAAATCCTCATGCGAGTGGCCCGCCGCGCCCTCGATGAATTGCTAGCCCAGAAGACCTCCAGTCCGTCCCTTGTGCGCGACGAGGAGGTTCTGGCATGAAGCTCACCACCCTCGACCTGCAACGCTCCAAGGGGCTTACCTCCGGGTACAAACTCGAGGGTCTAGGTCCAGGCTTCAACGTCATCGTTGGAGCCAACGGATCTGGCAAGTCCAGCCTGTGCCGCGCGATCGCCGGCCTCTTGTGGGAGACGGAGGATTTCCAAGGATCGGCAGCAGGCAGTTGGGATGTGGCCGGGCGCAGGCTTTCCGTCCTGCGCGAAAGTGGAGCCGCGCCGCGTTGGGGCGACGAAGGTCAGCCGGCTCTACCCGAACGCCGCTTCCGTGGTTGCTTCAGTTTCTCGGTGGATGAGTTTCTCAACGATGAGGGCACAGAAGCGGAGATCGAGCGCGTGATCCGGACGGAACTCTTGGCGGGCTTTGACCTTTCCCAAGTGTTCAGCAGCCGCCGTTCAAACCCGGCCATCCCGACGGCCAGCAAGCTCAAGAACGAGCTGGTGAGTTCTCGGCGCAAGCGTGAGGAGTTGGCGGAGAGGCACCGAGACCTGCTGTTCGAACAACAGAAGCTCGACGAGAAGAGCGAGTTGCGGGAGCAAGCAATTTCAGCTGGCGATCGAGTTCAGCTCCTGAAGCTCGCCTTCGAGCTAGCGAACAAGCGCGTGGACTTGGCCCAAGCCGCGGAACGTCTCGCAGAATTCCCGTCTTCCATGCAAGCCCTGCGCAGCGACTCCCGCAAGTATTGGGAGGCTTGCGAGTCCGAGGTCGCGCGCTGCTCAGAGGACCTGCGCAAGGGACAGGAGAAGCTGGCGAAAGCGGAGCGGGCCTTGGAGTCCTGTGCGCTCGAAGTCCCGGTGAGTCGAGATCAGTTGGAGCTACTCGGCCGGCGCGAGCAAGTCATCGCGGGCCTCGAAGAAGAAGTGCGCAACAGTCACCAGGGGGAAGCAACCGCTGCGGCGAACATGCAGGAGGCCCGCCGTGCCTTGCGAGGGCTGAGCCAAGCGTCGGACGGTGTGCTGGATCGTTTTTCCAACTTGGAAGCGTTGCTGACGAAATTGGCAGAACTGGATGCGCGCCAGGCGCAGGCGGACGAGAAGGTCGTGGGCGTTGCGGAATCCGTTGAAGCCGCGCTTCCCGATGGACCCTACGCCCAGGGGATCGGCCTCTTGGGAAGTTGGTTGCAAGCGGGAGCTTCGCTTCCTGGGGCAGCCTGGTTGCCCGTGGTCTTGGGAGTGTCGGGGCTTGTGCTGGCTGCCTCGCAGCTTGCAACTTCCCTCGCCAGTCCGGTGGCTTGGGTGCTGTCCCTGGGGTTGATCGCCGTCGCAGCCTGGCTTTGGCTTCAGTCGCGGACGGACAGCCGCGGACACTTGCAGACCGAGTTCGAGCGACTCTTCCCGGCCAGCGCAATCAACTGGCAGCCGGAGACGGTGGCTCGAAGGATCGAAGAGCTGCAGGCGCAGATGTCCGAACAGGAGGCCCAACGCATTGCGCGCGAAGAACTCCAGCGCGCCGAGCGTCAGCAAAGGCGCGTTGCAGAGGAACGCGCAGGGTTCAAAGCGCAACTAGCCGAGTTACGCGCCGAAACGGGTTTGGAGCCCGCGGCGTCGAACTTGCGCTTCCTCGAAGTTGCGGACGAGTTGCGTCGACAAGTGGCGGCTGGACACGCGTTCGCCGAAGCCACGGCGACCAAGGAAACCGTTCGCGCGCGCAAGGCCAACGAGTTGTCCGCGGCCAACGAAGTCCTCGCGCGCTTCCGCATGGAGCCCGTCGAGAACGGGGCCGACTTGCGCGCGGCGACCGCGAACTTGCAGGATCGCGAGCGCGCTCGGCAACAGGCTTGCGACGAACTCGAGCAGGCCACGATCAGCATCGCATCCGCTAAGGAACAACTCGCGAAGGGTCTTCAGGCCCGCGAGGGCTTTCTGCAGGATCTGGACCTAGGCGAAGAAGGGGAGCGCGAGTTGTTGCGCCGTTTGGATCGCCTCGACGAGTGGAAGCAAATCAGCGAAGCCCACGGTGTTCTGAAGGGCGAGGTTCGTTCCCTCGAGAAGCGCTTGGATGAGCATCCGGAGTTGCTCGCGTACGATCCGGATCTGGCCGCCGAGGTGCTTGCGGAGACTCAAGCACTGGCTTCCAAGCTTCAGCCCCTGAACGAAGAGCTGGCGTCCCTCGCCAACAAGATTGAACGAGCTCAGGGGGGGCACGAGATCACCGACGCCCTGGATGAAGAGCGCCGCAAGCGGGACGACCTGGGGGACTTGCGTGACGAGTTGCTCGAGGGGGCCGCCGCCGACTTCCTGCTCGAGGGCGTCGCCGAGGATCACCAGAACCTTTCCCAACCCGACATTCTGCGGGACGCGACCGAACTCTTCGGGCAGTTCACGCGCCATCGTTACGAGCTGCTCGCGGCGACCTACACGGGCAGCGGCTTGCCCTTCGAGATTCGCGAAACGGACGGGGTGAAGAAAGAGCTGACCGAACTCTCCAGCGGCACCCGCTCGCAACTCGGACTGGCCTTGCGCGTGGCCGTGGCCAAGAGCGTCGAGTTGGACGAGCCTTTGCCCTTGGTGCTCGACGAAGCGCTCACGAACTCGGACCCGGAGCGTTTCCGCGACGTGGTGCGCAGCTTGAACGAGATGGTGAAGCTCGGCCGCCAGATCATGTTCTTGACCTCCGACCCCGCGGATGCGGCTCGCTTGGAAGACGTCTTGAAAGAGCTCGACGCCGAACCTGCGCGCACTTTTGACCTGGATCAGATGCGCGGCGAAGTTCGTGCAGCGGAGGTCCTCAGCACCCAACCGATCCCGAGCGTGTTGGCCCCCGAAGAAGGCGAGAGCATCACTGCCTACGCCAAGCGCTTGCGCGTCCCACGCATCGACGCCTTCGCCGGCGTGGACGCCTTGCACCTCTACTACCTTTGCGGAGAGGACTGCGCCGGGTTGCATCAACTCTTGCGCGAACGCGTGGAGACCGTCGGACGCGCCCTGCACTTCTTGCAGGGGCAAGACGGAGTCTGGGACGCTGCCCAAAGAGCCAAGTTGCAAGCTCGCCGGGATGTGGCGGCTGCCTGGCTCGATCACTACCAAGTCGGCCGTGCCCCGCACCTCAACCCCGAAGTGCTGCGCGACGGCCCGCTCGCCAAGAGTGCCTACATCGAGCACCTGGTGACGATCAACGAGGAACTCGGCGGTGACGCCCGGGCCCTGATTGCAGCCATTGACGTCAAAGCCAAGGACCGCGATCCGCGGCTCAAACGCTTCAACAAGAACAAGCGCGACGAGCTTCAAGGGGATCTGGAGAAGCGCGGCCTCTTCACCGAGGACGAGATCCTGAGCCCTGCGCAGCGCCAGGAACGTTGCCTCGCCGCCGGCCAAGCCCACGTGGCCCAAGGCACCGTGACCCGCGAAGAACTGGCGCAGTTGGCGAATGCCTTCGAGCAGTGGGTGGGCCCCACGGCCTGCAACGACTAAACTTCGCCCATGGCGACCACTGCACTCATAGCCCTGACCCTGGGGGATCCGGCCGGCATCGGGCCAGAGATCGCCCTGCGCGTTCTGGACTTGCCGGAGCTGCGAGGGGCCATGGGGCTGGTGGTGATCGGTCCTGCGAACTTTCGTCCCGCGAGCATTCGGTCGATCTCCCGCGAGCAAACCTCGAACCTGCGCGCGGAGCTCAGCGCTGGCGACGCGGTTTGGATCGAAAGCGCCGCTCCCGATTCCTGGGAGCAAGGCCGCGTGCAAGCCGCGTGCGGTGAAGCGGCCCTGGCCGCCCTGCGCATCGGCCACGAGCTGGCCATCGCCGACGAAGTGGACGCCCTGGTGACGAGCCCCGTTTCGAAGGAAGCTCTGCACCTGGCCGGTGTCCACGTGGAAGGCCAGACGGAACTCTTGGGCCGCTGGTGCGGGGTTGACGACCATCAGATGCTGGCCATCGCCGGCCAGTTGCGCGTGCTGTTGCTTACGAGGCACTTGCCCTTGAAGGTCGCCCTGCAACGCATCGACGGGGACGAGATCCTGCGGCACCTGCACATGTTGAATGACGGCCTGTGCCGACTCGGATTCGAGAAGCCGCGCCTGGGGCTCGCCGGCCTGAACCCGCACGCCGGGGAGGGCGGGGTGCTCGGCCGCGAAGAGATCGAGATCCTCGGGCCTGCTTGTCGTCGCGCTCAGGAAGAAGGCGTCGACGTCAGCGGCCCGATCTCGCCCGATGCAATTTTCGCCCAGGCGGCCGCCGGCGACTACGACGGGGTGCTGGCCCTCTATCACGACCAGGCCTTCATCCCAATCAAGCTGCTCGGGGAGGGCAAGGGCATGACCCTGCTCTTCGGTCTTCCGTACCTGCGGCTTTCCCCGGCGCACGGCACGGGCTTCGACATCGTCGGGACCGGCAAGGCTCGGCATGAAGACCTCAAGGTCACTTTGTTGCAGGCCGCCGAGTGGGCCCTGGCGAGACGTCGATCCCGTCTCTTGAGCCAGGAATAGGCTCCGGTCTGCTTCCCTTGTTGGGCCGATCTGAGAGGATACCGCCCAATCCAAATTTATCCGGTACACTTCGGAGCGCTCCGAATCCCCCTCCAATCGGCCCCCTTGGGCCCCTTGACCGACATCCATGATCTCACGCAAGAAGAAGATCGTTCTCTATCAGCCGCAGCAGGTGGACCAAAGCCGTGGTTTGCCCTCGGCGAAGGATCTGCTCCCCCTGGAATTGCTGGCCATCGCTGGTTTCCCCCTCGAGGACGGCTATGACGTCCAGATCGTCGACGCCAGTCTCTACAGCGAAGAGGAGGCCCACCAGCGCCTGTTCGAGGCCTGTGAGGACGCGATGATGTATGCCACCACCGGGATCCTCGGATACATGGTGGTGGACGGCTACAACGCCACGAAGATGCTGCACGAGCGACTTCCCGATCTGCCCAAGATCATCGGCGGCTGGTTTGCCACCGTGAAGTACGACCTGCAGCTGCTGACGGGTTTCTACGACGCCGTGGTCATGGGCCAGGGCGAGTTGACCTTCCGCGATGTGGTCCAGGCGATCGACGCGGGCGAGCCTTTGGACAACGTGTCCGGTCTGGCTTTGCTGCGCGATGGCCAAGTGGTTCACACGGAGCCGCGCCGGGTCGTGAGCTGGGAGAACCTGCCCGCGAATCCCTGGCACCTGATCGACATCGAGCCCTACCGAGAGCACCAGATGCGCGCTCAATCGAGCGGCGACTACCTGCGCATGCCCGGTCCGGGACAGAACGGAGAGGAGCGCAAGCCCTACTTCGGCATCACCTACTACTCGAGCTACGGCTGCCCCGAGCCCTGCACCTTCTGCTGCTCCCCGATCGTGACCGGTCGTCGTTGGAAAGCGATGAAGGGCGATCGCATGCTCGACGAGCTGGGCGAATTGCACGACCGTTGGGGCTTCGACGTGGTGCGTTTCCACGATGCTAACTGGGGTGTTGCTGAAAAGCGCGTGCGCGAGTTCGCCGACCTGAAGAACGAGCGCGGCTACAAGTGGAAGTACAACGCTTTCCTCGAGACGCACTCGATCCTCAACTACAAGAAAGAGACCCTCGACGCCATCGCGGAATCGGGCCTCTACATCGCCGAGATCGGTGCCGAAGCGGGCTCCGATGCCATGATGGAGAAGATCGGCAAGCCGATCCTGGGCGACGACAACATCGCCGCCTCCGTCGAGATGGACAAGCGCGGCATCTGCGCCTCGGTGACCTACATCATCGGCTTTCCCCACGAGCAGGCCGACTCGATGTCCCAGACCATCGACCAGTGCCGCCGCTTGCACGTGGCAGCGCCCCTGGCCCGCCCGACGGTTTGGCCTTATCGTCCGATCCCCGGCACGGTCATGTGGGAGCAAGCGATCGAGCTCGGCTACGTCGCGCCCCAGACCATTAAGGAATGGGGTTCGATCGGCGAGTACCACATGGAGGAGACCTGGCCCGGCAAGATCCCGGACCACATCGCCAACATGCGCAAGATGTACCAGCACTACGTGACCTTGGATTACGGCTTCGCCCGCAACTTCCGCGGTCTCTGGGAGAAGCGCGCCGGTCGCCGTCTGGCGGATGGCAGCTACTCTTCCTTCGCCGGTCGCGTCGAAGCGAAAGCGTTCAGCGTCTACAACAACTTCGCCCGCAAGCTCAGCGGCGACTCCAAACGCGCCGGGTCCTTCATCGATCCGGACCACGCCAGCTTCCTTCCCGGCACCCGCCCGGAGAAGGTTTCCGCGAAGTAGCTAGAAGCCAACGCTTCTCGATACAGAAGGCCCGGCCAGTGAAAGCGCTCACTGGCCGGGTTTTTTTGTGGAGCAAAGCGGGCCTTTTCGGGGCTCTGAGGCCTGCAGAGGCGGCTCCGTGAGCGCCCGCTATCGCAGCCCACGGCTAGATCGAATAATCCCGGTATGACAGCCTTTTCGAGTCGGCGATCAAGCGACGCGGTTGTCTCTGGAGAGATGATTTTGTCCAGTCGGTCAACCGCTATCGCTATATGGGGTTACTTTGGAATTGACGGAGTTCTGCTCGGCTGGCTTCTGGCCTGCCAAGCCCGCAATGAGACCCCCACAGGAGACCCTATGAAACGAACTGCTATTGCCATCGCGCTCGGATTGCTGACCTTCACAACCCTAGTCGCCGAGGCCCCTTCCGAAGACCTGGATTGCGCGTCATCGACCCTCGACACGGACGTGCCCCAGAGCGGAACCATGACCGGTACGTCCCGAGAAAGCGCGCAGGACGCGGTCGATAGCATCGTCGAGATCGCATCGAACGTCACTTGCGGACCTTGCGACGGGCTCGGGTGTTCCTTGAGCGGAGCGGGCACGGCGAGCGGCGACATCATCCCCGGAGACGGCGGGCTTGTGTTCTACGGACTGAATGAGGAGTGGTTCGGAATCACCGTGCTGTGGGGAGACAACGGCGGGTTGCGAGTGAGTTGCTCCGCATGCCAGTGAGCGGGCGGTTCACGACTTCAACGATCCCCGAGCGCAACTGCGCTCGGACCCTCAATCTTGTCCTTGGCAGGTAGCTCCGCAATTGTCCCTGCGCTTGCAAGCCACTTGCTGCGGGGGACGATTCGACTCTTCAGCGTGCTAGGATTCATTCCGTCCTCGGCTAGACGAGATTGAGATGACGCGACCCTCATTCATTTTGCTGGTGCTCCTTGGGGCAGGTGTGCTCATCCTCTCTGTGATGAAGGCCTCCGCGCGGGATGTTGCTTCCCTCGGCTATGAGAGTGGGGAGCGCGCGGATCCAAGCGTGGCCGGCGATCTGCAAGAAGCGCAGGTTTCCATGGATCGCGATCGGTCGGCGAGCGTCCACCGTGAACTGATCGCTGAGGAAACCGAGGAGGTGGCCGGAGAACTCTATCAGGGCGAATTCCTGATCGGTGACCCGCTGGACTTCGCGAGGTTCCGTGGCGAGGGCCGTTGCACGCTTCAAGTTGGTGAGCCGGGCACGGAGCGGATCATCGATGTCGTCGAGGGCAGCTTTGATTTCCGCAGCAACGTGAAAGGGCCGGTTCGATTGTTGAGCGCGCAGTTTTCGGAAGTTGCCGACGCTCTACTTGACCCAGGCGCGACCCTGCGAGCCGGAGAAGAAAACCTCGTCTACTTTTCTTGGGGCCAGCGCACGGTTCAAGTCTCCGTCAAGTCGAGGAAGACAGGCGCGCACTTGCAATCCGTCGACGTTTGGCGAGTGGCTTTCCCCAGCCGAAAGCTCTTGGACGTGGACTTCGGCGGCAAGCTCCAACTCGGTCCCGCGGACAACGACAAGCGAATCCTAGAGCGCGTGCGCAGTCCTTTCACGCTGCCGATTGAACCCGAAACCCACGGCCAATTCTGGTTCGTCGCTCCTGGCGCGATTCCCTTCCGCTACCAGTTCCCGGAAAGCCTCCCGCGGGACTCGATCACGGTCCACTTGGCTTCCGAATGCACCCTACAAGTTTGGGCCGACGGACTCATAGGGAACCCGGAGGACTACAAGGTCCGGCTGTATCGAGGACGCAGCGGAAAAGAGTATCCCGAAAGCGTAGAGCCCCTCGAGCAGTACGCGATCGGCGCGCCCACGGTCATCGACTCCTTGGAACTCGGGTTCTACTGGGTTTCCCTCGAGGCGCTTACCGAGAGCTTCCCAAATGGATTGGTCGTGGCGAGCGCAGCCCTTGAGTTGAAAGCCGAGCAGCAACAGGTCGTGCGACTCAGCGCCGTCACCCCCGAACGCGCCAGCGACCCCGGGCAGGTGACCTTTCGTATCTCCCCCGAAGTCGGCCAGTCGAGCCTGCCCGAGAAGGTGCGCGTGGTGCCCGTCTCCCCGAACGCCAAGCGGACCATGTCCCGCGACGTGGTTGCGCCGATCTCCTTCTCCGTCAACGGCGAGTGGGGGCCCGTCGAGTTGCTCGCGGGGGAGTACTACTTGGTTCGCGAGCCCGATCTAGTCACCCACCACTTTCGCGTCGAGCCCGGCAGTCGCGCGACCTATGACTTGCCCGGCTACGCCCTGCACCCTTCCTTCCTGACGGTCTTGAACTCCCAAACCCAAGAGCCGATCGAACCGCTCTCGGTGTCCATGTGGACTTCGATGAATTGGGATGGCGAGTTCGATCTCCAGCACCCCCACGAGATGCGATCTTTCCGTGGTAACACGAGCCCGAGCCGACTTGTCGCACCTCTCGGCAAGGGCCAGGTTTGCATTCAAACAGCCGAACGGGGCATCGAGGTCTTGGACATCGAGATCCTCATGGACCGCGACCCTGTCGTCGAACTGGACCCCCCAACTCGCCTCGGCATCAAGCTCGCTGGGCTAGGTGATTCGGTCACCTTGCGTTGGCTAAGCTTGGCCGAGTACACCCTCAATGGCCAGCCCGTCGAGCCCACATCCAAGCAGGTCGGCGGGCCCCAAGGGATCCTGAACATCGGCCTGCTCACCTTCCGCGGGTCCGGAGACCTCTCCCTCAAATTCCGAGCCCTGCCCGCAAGCGGCACACTCAAAGACCTCGAGGTCACCCTCCAACCCGGCGAACTGACCTGGATCACGATCGACCCCGATAGCCTCACGCGGTAGGGCCATCTTGCGTACCGCGCCGTGCGGTCTCTGCGGGTTGCGTTCTTCTTGATAGCTTTCGGACGACGAGCGCTTCGATCTAGCCGTCTTTGCGAACGCGCACCAACGTGTTTTCTCCCACCCGAATCTCCACGGGAAGTGAGAAGGTTTCTCCCGATCTGAGGTTGAATCCAACCTTGCGAACATCGGTCGAAACAGATCCAAAGGTCAGAGGCTGAAGCATGTTCCAGGCTCGATCGCGACTGTTGAGCTGGAGCTCGATGAATTGCGTGTCGAACGCGGGGTCCTCGGGCCGAAAGAACGCAGTGACGGTTCCATCCTTCGGGCGCTCGCCTTCCCATTCCAAAGTCATGCTGCCAAAGGACAGCGTGCAGTCTTGGCCCGGTTCGAAGGCTTGCAGCACTTGAGGCCAGAGCGAGGAATTGGCGGGACACACGAGAAGGACCTCGGGTCGGGGCTCCCCGGCGGGAATGCGATAACGGCCCTGCGCGTCAAGAAAGAGACGGACATCGTCCTTGGGCCCGACCCGGCCCTCGCGATAGGCGTACCAAGGGCGCAGGGCCAGCTCGCTTAGGCTCTCCGGCGCGCAGTGAACGCGGCCCTCCAGGGGGCTCTGCAATTGCCAGCGGGGGTCCCATTGGGTGACGTTCGTCTTGTCAGCGGTGACCTGAGTGGCCAGCAGCTTCCACTGGGTTTCGCTGTAGCGAAGAAACTGTGTCTCCAGCAAGTCGAGCCAGCGCGCGGGACCCACCACGTGCTCTCCGTTGGGCAGTCCATCGAACACTGATATGTGGTCATTCTGGTCGGAGGCTTGCCGACGATTCCCGTCTTCGTCGAGGGCGAACAGGATCGCTGCGCCCACCGGAACAGCTTGAATCTCCAGTCTTCCGGACTCCGGCACGCTATCCAAGGTCAGGGTCGCCAAGCCATCGATGACTTCGTTCCGACGGACATGCCCCATCAGACGCTTGTCGTTCGGTCCGCCGAATCCCCCGGAGGAATGCCCCGCGAGTTTTGACTGCTCCGCGTTCTTGCGCGAGAGGTTGAACACGTCTAGGTCCCCCCCGCCCCAGGCCAAGGCGGGCAGGTACCCCTCCGAGTTGTTCTTCACGATCGCCGAGTGGGACCCTGTGGCCAAGTCGGCGATGACGAATCTGCCGAGGCATGGCTCGCCATTCGCATAGAGCACGCGCAGCCGCACGTGGCTCGTCCCCAAGGTCATGACCACGGTGTTTGGGACGAGCTCCTTCGTTAAGCGGCTATGGGGGACAAGTGCCGGGGAGTAGCCGGAGACGGTGAGGCGTAGTCGGTTGACTCCCCGACTCGAGATGTAGGGGCAATCCACCTCGAACTCGCCGTCCACGAGGCGGGCTTCGAAGCTGAGAGAGGAGATCGCGACCCAGCGGGGATCTTGATCCTTTGGCTGTATCCCGCTCTCGAATTGGACGTCCACTCGACCGTTGATCGGTTGCCCCGTTTGCGAGTCCACCAGCTTCAGTCGATAGCTGCAGCGCTCGACGCGGATTTCATGTGCGTCCCCGTCTTGCAGATCACTGAAGCGGAACGCGTAGCCGGATCCAAGTTGAGTGACTCTTGGGTGGGGCGTGCAGCTGGCGCTTCGGCTACTTAGATCCTTCAGCTCAACGACGAGTTCACGACTGCCGGCGGCCAGGAAAATCTCTCCTTGCGAGTTGGTCGTGCGACGGACTTCGCGGGCGCGCGGGTTGAGCGTGTCCAAGGTCTCCACCAGGAAATCGGCTAGGGGATCCCCGCTCGTTCCATCCACGAAGGTCAGGGTAGCTCCTTCGAAGTGCACGAGAACGCGCACCGTTTCCCCGGGAGCAAGTCGTGCGCTCACGATGCCCCCGTAGGGCGAGTGAATCTCGGCGACTGCCAGCCCAACCAGTGGGCAGCTGAAGCGTCCCGCAGAGTCTGTCGTTCCTTTCAACTGAACCGATCCAACGGGCAAGGGCGAGGAGCGCCAGGAGTTGCCGGGATGCTTGTAGCTATCCCTCCGAATCCGCACCTCAACACCTTCGACCGGCGCACCCTGGGGAGTCACCACTTCGACCGTTGCAGAGAGCAGCGGCACGAGTTCCACGGCCCATTCCCGGTCCGCGCTGGACGCTTCGAAGACACGCTGCTGGGGCTCGTAGCCCGTGGCCTGAAACGTAAGCGGGCTCGCCACATTAGGGTCCAAGCGGATCAAGCCGAACCCCTGCGCATCGGTTCCGCCCAAGAACTGCCCCATCTCGCTCTCGATCTGCCCGAGGAGCGGCTCGGAAAACGGAGCGCCGACCAGATGCACTTTCAGCCAAGGCCATGCGCCGGGTGAGCGGGCGAACGAGGCCGTGTTTGGGACCTGTTGGCGGCTCCCTACATCGATGGTTTTCTGAGTCGCCGGCCCATGCACAACGGCACCCGGGACCAAAGCGGGGTCGGTGGGCTGCAGGGCAGTGGACTTGGAGGGTTCGAGCGCTAGCCAGGCCGCCAGGATAAACCCCAGGACGCCGACAGCCGCGAGCAAGCGAGACGAGCGAAGAGTCATGGAAGCGAGTCTTGTGATCGCCTGCGGAGAACGCAACCTAAATACCGTGTGGTCCATGTCCGGGGAGTGCAGCGCGTGGCGCCTACCAATGGGCCTGCTTCAAAGGGGATGGTAGACTCGTCGGCGGGCTTCTCGGCTCTGGGGCGGTCTCGGAGAGTTGGAGAGGCGGATGGAGACTTAGCACCCGATTCGGGCAGCCAATGCATCCATCAGAAGATCCCCAGCAGCGTCGTTGCTCGCATAGAGTTGACGATCACGTACTCGACCCCGTCTATGCCCTCCAAAATCAAGATCCTCAAGGGAATGACCGTTTCCGTCATGACGACGGTCATTGCGTTGGGCAGTGCGGAAGTTCTGCTGCGTTGGAATGGGTATGCGGAAACCGCGGCGGTGTACTACGACGCGGATGTGGGGTTGCGCTACTTTCCGAATCAGAGCCGTCGCATGATTCGCGGGGGCAGGGATCTCGGTTCGGTGACCACGAACGAGTGGGGCTTTCGAAGTCCCGCGTTCAAGCTGAAGAAGGCTCCGGACACGCTTCGGATCGCTTGCCTCGGGGACTCCTTCACCTTGGGGTGGGGCGTTTCCAACGAGGAGACTTGGCCTTCGCTTTTGCAGGACAAATGCGACAAACGCTACGGAGCGGGGCGCGTGGAGGTGCTGAACCTGGGCCTGCCCGATTTCAATACGGTCAATGAGCTGCGGCTCTATCGGTCGTTCGCCAGCTCCTTGGACTCCGATCTCGTGATCCTTGGGTACGTGGAGAATGACCTCGCTCCTGAGACCCTCGGGCCAGTGTCGAAGGTGGCGGTCTTTGACCAGTGGATTGGTAGCTCGGCGGTGATGCGCGCGGTGAGGATCCACCTCTACCACAAGATCGGCGTGTACCAGTACGCGCACAACGCTCAGAACACGGGACGCCGCGAGCTCTTCAACAAGAACAAGCTGGTCATTCAAAACCAGCCGAAGCACGAGGTCGCTCGTCCCTACTGGAATGCCTCGATGGCCGCTCTAAAGGAGCTCGCTACCGCGATTCATGAGGACCAGCACGAGCTGCTCCTGATGGTGTTTCCCTTGCGCTCCCAGGTGCCTTCGAGCGGCGAGTTCAAAACGGAAGAGTCGGGGATCTTGCCGCCCTACCAGCGGCGGTTGGGGCTCAGTGCCAAAGCCCTGCGTGTCCCCATGCTGGATCTGCGTGAGGAGTACGCCCGTTTCGGTGCGGACCTCTACGCGGACATCGATAACTTCCACCCTGGGCCAGCGGGGATGAAGATCGCAGCCAAAGAGATCGACAAGCTGTTGGCCAGCTCCGACCTACTGCCTAAGAGGTAGTCTAGCGCGCCCCCTTCAACCCGCAGGCCCTGCGACGCCCCATGAACTTCCTCAAAGAATACTGGCCTTGGATCCTGGCACCCTTCGTGCTCATGTTGTTGGGCCTCTTGGTGCTGGCGATCGTGGCCAACTCCAGCGGCGGGCCGGACATGACCTACGACTTGATTTAGGGCGCGGGGTTGGTTCGCGGCCGACTCGCGGGAAGCAACCTCGCAGGGAGGTAGAGCGGGCAGCTTGGGAGCCGTCGCTTTCCCGCATCCGTCGACCTGCGCGCTACTTCCCCAAGTACCCCATGGCCTGCAACTTCTTGAGGGCCGAGTCACCGCCGCTCATGACGTTGGGCCGCACCTTCGCGCCCCGCGCGAGCCAGCGTTCGATCAGTGCCTGCAAGGCGGCGCAGCGCTCTGGACGTTCCACGGACAGGTCCTTGCGCGCGTCCGGGTCGACGCTCATGTCGAAAAGGGCCACAGCGCTCTGACCCTCCGGGCCCTCGGGCACCCACATCAGCAGTTCGTCCCCAAGCATGACCCCGTGCATGGTGAGGCCCTTCCAATGGGGCCCGCCGGCCCGCGGCCACATGCCCAGGGTAGTGGAGATGAACGCGGCCTCTTCGGAACCCGCCAGCGTTTCGGCGTTGCTGAGCAAGTCGACGCCCGCCAGCCCGCCAGGGGTTTCGAGCCCGAGATGCTTCAGCAAGGTGCCCGCGAGAAAGCGGTTCTCCACGCGCTCGTTCACCCGCTTGCCCTTGGGAATTCCGGGGCCCGCCATGATCAACGGAATCCCCACAAGCTCCCGATGCAGTTGATTGCCGTGGTACAGCATCCCGTGATCGAGGAACTCCTCCCCATGATCCGCGGTGATGATGAAAATCGTGTTCTCGAATTGCCCGCGCGCTTTCAGGTCCTCAATCAGTCGCCCAAGCTCGTCGTCCACGTCCGCGATCGACGCGTCGTAGAGTTCGCTCAGGTAACGGTTGTAGGACTCGAGTTGCTCCGCGTCGTACGGTTCGTTCAGCACGCGCTTGGCGAACAGGTCGCGTGCCGCGCGATGGCTGAAACCCTCCGGCAGCTTGCCCACGAACTTCTTCTTGTTGGCTTGCGTTGGCCGGTAGTCGTGGGGATCGACGAACTGCAAGTAGAGCAGGAAACGCCAATCGCCGGAATGCGCGAGCCAGCCGAGCGCGTCCGTCATCAGGACGTCCGCGTGCTTCCACTCGTAGCTTTGAAAGGACTCAAAACCCTGGGCAAAGGCCTTCTCCGTGCAGATCAGCGGATTGCAGGAGAAGCCGCCGGTGGTCCAGCCCGCGCGCTGCATGACCTCGCCGAAGGTGGCCAGCTCTTGGGCCAAGTAACAGGCTTCGTAACTCGTGATACCGTGTTCGGCCGGAGTCAGCCCTGTGAAGATCGAGGCCGTGGAAGGCCAGGTCCAAGGGGCCGCCGAGTAGGCCGATTCATACACCACGCCGCGGGCGGCGAGGGCGTCGATGTTCGGACTGAAGCCGCCGGTGTTCCCGTAGCAGCCCAACCTGTCGTACCGCAGGGTGTCCACGACGATCATCACTACGTTGGGGGCTTGCGCGCTGGCGAGCTCCCGCGGACGTTGCGAAACGGTGACCACTTCCATAGAACCGAAGCAAGCGAGGGGCTTGCCTTGGCCTTCGATCAGTTCGGTCTTGATCGTGAAGTCCGCGATGCCGGCCAGCGGGATGCGCACCCGATTCCAAGTTCGTTGGTCCTCGGGGACTTGCTTGCCGAAAGGCGCGCTGTGTTCAAAAACGAGCTTGCCGTTGGCCATCATCGAGAAGCGAACGCGACCGGAGTCCTCTCCTTCGTAGGAGCTTTCGTCGAGCCCGGCGGCCAGGATCAGCTCGCTGCTCGGGGCCATTTGCCCCAGGGGAAAACGCACCTCCGCCGGCGGGCAGAGCACGAGCGCGGGCAAGGGGCCGCCATCGTGATCGCTCTTGGAGGCCGGCGCGACGGTCAGCGGGACCACGGGCAACTCCTTGTTTTCGGTTAGCACCTCGCGCACGGACTCGTCCATCACGAGGGAGATCTGCACCTCTTGGATGGGCATGGTCGGGCCTTCCGGGGCGGTCTCTCCGCAGGCTCCGAGGAATAGCCCGAGCAGCAGTCCGAGGGTCAGGCAGAGGGCACCCGGACGGGCCGGCGCTTTTGTCCAAACTTGCATGGGCAGAGCCTACCTTGAAACCGCTTGCAAGGGATCGCGAACTCGCGCGGGGCTGGGCCTCGGGACTGCCTGGGAACGGTGTGGAAGCCGCGCGCGACGCTCGGGGCGTGGTTGTGCGAAAGCCTCCCGATCGAGGTTGGCTTGCTAGCAGCGATGGTGTGCCCAGGCCCTCCGACAAGTCAGCCCCATCCGCAAGCCTGGACCGCCCAAGGAGTTCCGGGAATGTGAGCGGGCTAGATCCACATCGTTGCAGGGCAGTTCCCTATGCTCCCCCCATGAATCCGGAACACAAGCACGTGGATTGGGCCCAACGCTACCGCGACGAGCAGATGCCTTGGGACCGGGGCAAGGCCCACGCTTCCTTGCAGGCGAGCCTCAACTCCGGGCAGCTGGCGCCGCCGAGAGAGGGCGCCACTTGCCTGGTACCGGGCTGCGGTCGCGGCCACGACGCCCTGGCCTTGGCGGAAGCGGGTTGGAAGGTGACGGGCGTGGATCTGGTCGCCGACCTTGGCACCGACTTCGGCGAACGCATCGCGGCTCTCGGCGGCGAGTTCATCGTGGGGGACGCCTTGAATTCGAAGCGCGGCGCTTTCGACTTGGTTTGGGAGCACACCTTTCTCTGCGCGATTGCTCCCTACCAGCGCAAGGCTTGGTCGGAGATGGTGCGCGGCAGCGTGCGGCCCGGCGGGCGCTTCGGAGCGTTGATCTTTCCTGGCGACAAGCCGGTGGATTTGGGCGGGCCCCCTTGGGGTTATGACGTGGAGCGTTTGCAGGTTTGGCTGGGGCCGGACTTCGAGTTGGAGTTGACCGAGGTGGTGGATCCAGAAGTCGAGCCGCGCTCTTGGAAGCAGACCTTCGCTCTCTTTCGCCGCGCGCAAGACGTGGGGAAATAAGAAGCAGTCCGTGACCGCCAACGTGCCTGGGCGTCTTGCTTGGCATGAAGGCAATTCTGATTTGGATCGCACTGCTGGGGGCTTTGGGCTGGTCGACGCCGAAGGGCGATCGCGGGGGCGAGGGGTTCAAGGAACTCACGGAACAACTCGCGGATGCGGATCCGGGCAAGCGTCGGCGGGCTGTGCGCGATTTGGCGAAGCTGGGTGGCCGGGAAGCCTGGGAGCACGTCATTGGAGCTCTCACCGATGAAAAGGGCGAGGTCGCGGATGAGGCGCAGTATTGGCTGCCGGGCTTGGATGAGGATCGGCTGATCTCGGCGCTCTTTGGCCGGGAAGGGCTCGGTTCGAAGGATGAGCTCCTTCGCATGCGTGTGGCTGAGGCCTTGGGCCGTTTCGAGCGACCTGTCGATGGGGAGGACTTGCTCAAGCAGGTGAGTCGGCGAGAGCCTCTTGTGGGCGAGATGTTGCTTTGGTCCGTGGAGCGCTTGGCCCGCGCAGGCAAGTTGGAGGGCAAGCCAGAGCGTTGCGTGCGCAGCTTGGAGAAGTTGGTGAAGGGCAAGGGCCCCGCCGTTTTGCGCGCCCAAGCTGCCTGCGCTATGAGCGCCTTGTCTCCGGAGCGCGCGCAGGAGTTGCTGCCCAAGTGGTCGAAGGACAAGGCTCCCGAGTTGCGTAGGGCGGCGCTCTTGTGCGCCATGGATTTGGGCCTGGAGGGCGCCCTAGACATGGGTGTGAAGCTGCGACAGGACGAGGTGCCCTTCGTGCGCTTGGCTGCCCTCGACGCCATCGCTAGCGGGGAGAACAAGCGCGCCCTGGAACTTCTCGTGGAGCGCATGGTGGACGAGCCCCGCTACCGCTTGAAGGTTGCTTGCGTCGAACACCTACAACAACTCACCGGCCGCAAGACCAAGTTGAACGCGACCGCATGGAAGGGCTGGGTGCAAAGCCAAGCGCAGGATTGGACAGCGCCCGCCCGTTCCAAGACTCCCGCGGAAATTGGCGGCACCGGCACCGTCTCTTTCGCCGGCTTGCCGATCCTCTCCGATCGCGTTTGCTTCCTGATCGACTTCTCTGGCAGCCTCTGGTACGAAACGGAAGGTCGCCCCCCACGCAAGGGAAAGGTGGATGAGCTGGTGCGGGCCGCCTTGCCGCGCCTGCCCGCTGGCACCCAGTTCAACATCATGCCCTACACCGGCGAGCCCCATCCCTGGCGCGAGCAGTTAGTGGAAGCCAGCCCGCGCAACGTGAATCAAGCGGTGCTCGACTTCGAGGCAAACCGTGTGCGCGGCAGCGGCAACGTCTTCGATGCGGTGCTGCTGGCCCTCCAAGATCCCAGCACGGACCGCCTCGTGATCCTGACCGACGGCGCGCCCACGGGCGGGGCCCACTGGAGGATGGAGCTAATGGTGCCCTTGCTCGATCAAGCCACGCGCTTCAACGGGGTCGCGATCGACTCGCTCGTGATCGACGCGCGCCCGGGCTTGCGCAAGCTTTGGTTCGAACTCTCCGAGCGCACCGCCGGCCGTGCCCTAGCGGTGGAGCTATGAAACGTCCGTGGAACCCGAAAGCGAAACCGCGCCCTTTGGGCCGGAGCTCTAGGCCTTGCGCGCCGCGAGGAATCGGAATCGGCCGCGAGTCTTTTGCAGGCCAGGGAGCTTCTCGAATGCGGCCAGGGTTCCCGCGATGAGTCCAACGACCTTTTTCGTTCGGCCAGAAAAGTTGCGCGTGCGGAACTCGATCTCCTCCGCCTGGGGAACCGCTTGCAACCCAATGGACTGCTCAATCGCGAAGCCAGCGCCCCGAACCATGCCTTCCACTTCCTTGGGGGCCAGGGCTTCGAAGGGCCCAATGTTCGGGTCCGGGGAGAGCACGTACTCCACGCCTCCGGGGCCCCCGCGGCGCTTGCGCAAGCTCTCTGTGGTTTGGTGGAAGGACTTGCGGCTCACGTACCCCAGGATCAAGCGACCCCCGGGCCGCAGCCAGCTGTGCATGTCCGCGATGAGCGCCGATCGATCCCCTGGAGCGATGTCTTCCAAACGGAACAGGCAACTGACCACGTCGTACTTGCCCGCTTCCGGAGCCGGGAAGTCCTCGTCCTGGGCGCTCTCAGGCCAACCGAAGGGGTTCGCCCTGGGGCGCGTGCGTTTGGCCACAAAGGCCGCCACTTCTGGGCTGCGTTCCACGATGTCGAAGTGGTAGCCCTTGCGCTCGCGGCTCAAGCGCTCGGTCAGGATGCCGTTGCACGGCAGCACGTCGAGCCAATGTTGCGCTTGCCCGTCGTCCTCGACCTTCTCGATTCCCTCGGGGACCAGTTGCTCCAACATGGTCTCCAAGGCGCGCACTTCCCAGGCCCGGGGCTTGTTGTGTCGCAGGCCATTCAACACTCGAGCCCGTTGATACAGGGCGAGCAGTTGGGGCGTCCAATCCGCCGGGTTGGTCGACGAGGGGATCGGCTCCCCCGCGTATTGGTTGTAGTGCGTGACCCGCTCGAGGGGCCGCCGTCCCGGGGCGCGGGTGCCGTCCTTGTCCGGGTAGCCGAGGGCCAAGACCGCGATCACCAGCCGGTCATAAGGCAGGCCGACCCGCTCGCGCAGCTTCTCGTTGTCGCCCATCTGCGTGATCCAAAAGGTCCCGAGCCCCAGGGCGTGGGCCGCCAGACTCATGTTCTGAATCATGGCGCTGGCCGATTGGATATTGGCGGAACCCTCCTCCGAAAAGTCGCGGCCGTAGGAGATCACGAGGTTGACCGGCGCGTTGCCCATCTGGGTGGAGAGCTGGGCAAGCTCGGCGTTCAGCTCGGGATCGTCCACGGCCACCACGTCCCACATCTGATAGTTGCAAGAGCTCGGGGCCCAGATGCCCGCGTGCATGACCTTGTCCGTGAGCTCCCGGGGAATTGGGTCTGAGCGGAAGCGCCGCACGGAACGCCGGCCGTAGATCACGTCCCAGAAATTCGTGGCCTCCAGGCTCCCCGGCTCGGGGCCGTGGTCCAAGTCATCTTTGGCCTTCTTGGGCCTGTCTTGCGGATCCGGGGAACTCATCGGGGCTCTGTTGTACCGGACAGGCTAAAGCAAACCGTACGCCTGCCAGCAGTTTCTTGGGGCGGAGGCCCGCTCAAGCGATGCGCAGGACCCTGGCCACCCGGGCTGGCGTCCAGGGCGCGGAGTACCAATCCTCAAGCTGCAGATTCGGGTAGGGCAGGAGGCACTCTTCCACCAAGAGTTCCGGCACGTGTCGCACATTGATCGCCAAGAGAGCTTCCGTGGCTTGACCGTGATTGGCGAAGGCCTCGAAGAATTCGCGCAGGACCCGGGTGCCGTCCTCGCCCCCGTCCCATTGGGTTCGCAAGTCTTGGCTGAGCCCGCGCGCAGTCCCGATGGCCGTGGGCACGAAGGGCGGGTTGAACAGAACCAGGTCCACTGGCCCGGTGACATCCGCAAAGAGATGACCTTCGTGCACTTCAATGCGGTCGCGTTCGAAGGTCCGCAGGGTGTTTCGGGCGCTCTGAGCCACGGCGCTGTCTAGCTCGGTGGCTGCAACCCGCCAGCCCTTCGTCTTCACAATCCAACGGGCCACGAGCGCGGAACTGCCCGTGCCAATCTCAATCACGCGTTGCACCTTCCACCTGCCGCGGGAGAGCACGTGCCGCATGGCCAACGTGGCGCTATCGAAGAAACGATCGCCGGCCTCGAGGGGCAGGACATCGACTCCGAACAAGGCACGCGTCAAGAGGGGGGAGCGCATGGCTCGAAGGGCCACACGACTGGCAAGGCGTCCCATAAGCGGGGCGGGGGGAAGCGCGAAACGCTCCAGAGGCGGGGGGGGGAGTGCTAGATCAGCTCCGGAACCGGTAGCCGCTCCAGCATGATGGGCTGGTGCTCGGCCTTGAACCACTGCTCGATCACAGCCGCGTAGACACTGCGGAAGTTCATAGAGTGACTCAAGTTCCCGTTTTCGTCTAGAGCCTTGAGGGACGGCGCCTGACCGGAAATGCCCCCACGCAACTTGCCGCCAAAGAGAAACATGGTCCCCGCCGCCCCATGATCGCAGCCCCCAGCGCTGTTTTCCTTCGGGCGCCGGCCGAATTCCGAGTGGCAGAGCACCAGGGTGTCCTCGTAGGCGGAGGTGCCCTTTAGGTTGCGCAGGAAGGCCTGGATACCCGCTGCGAATTCCACCTGCGGCCGAACCGTGTTCTTCGGATCCGAGGTGTGCATGTCAAAATCCCCATGCCGTAGGGAATAGACCCGGCTGCCGAATCCCCCCTGAATCAAGCCGGCGACGGTCTGCAAATGAGAGCCGAATGGAGTCGCCGGGAAGGGCGCGTTGGGCTTGTAGGCAGCCGTCAGAGTTTGGAGTCGCGGCCCGAGACGCTGGGAGATGGAGAGGGTTCCGCGCAGTTGATCGAGGATATCTGGGGCCGCTTCCTGCGAGTCCTTGTCTGTTTCCCCGGTCGCCCGCTTGGCGTCCGTCCCACCCCCACAGGATGCGATCCATTCCATGTCTCGGGGCCGTTCAAAGCACAAGACGGGCAGATTCGGTGCGTTCATGGAGGGAGGGATCACTGAGCCTACGTGAGTCAAGACCTCGGGGTTTGGATCCTCGTTCCAAAGCTGACGGCGCATGCGCGCGACCCAGCCGTTGGCCACCGACGTGTGGTTGGGCATGGCTGCTCCCCAAATCACGCGAGCCGCGAAGTGGCTCATGAGGGAGTTGGGATAGCCCACTCCTTCGACGATGCGCACCAGGCCTTCGTGCCACATCTCATGCAACGGCGCGACGGTGGGCGGGAAGCCCCGATCGTCGTCGAAGCTCAAGAGGTCCTGGGGCCTCACGGCCAGGGTCGGCCGGGCGCGAAAATAGTCATCGTCGTCCCGCGGGACGAGAATGCTCAAGCTGTCGACACCGCCGAACAACTCGATCAAGACCAAGTTGCGCGGCCGCTCGGGCTTCGGCGTTTGCAGGGACAGGCCAGGGAAAAAGAGGGGGGCGCACGCGAGTCGCGACGCGTTCGCTAGAAACTCCCTGCGGCCTGTTGTCGCGGTACTCATGACTTCAACCGAGCTGGGCAATCGGCAGCCGCAAGAGCGTGTAGGCCAAGTGGCAGAGAATTCGGTTCCCGTGTTCCGACAAGAGCAACGGGCCTTGGACGTCGAAGTGCGACCGGCACCAAAGAAGCTCTGTCCGAATGTGTTCGAGGGTCGAGTCCTGGGGAGCGCGCGCCAAGCAGGTCTCCGCGACCCACTCCGTAAGCTCTTCATCGGAAGCTTGCTTTCCAAGAGCGCCGCGCGCACTGCGCGCTAGGTCCGGCTGCCGAAAGGTGCGGGCCCGCAAGGTGCTGCACATCTCGTCGATGCGCTTCTCATCCGGCGCTCGCGCTTCTTCCGGATCCCGGTGGTCACGCAGATGTTCTTGTAGGTGTCCCAACAGGAGGCCGACGCAGTTGCCCCGTGTTGTTAGCGTCGATGCGGAGATCCAGGCGGAGCCTTCGTCCCAGCCCTTGACGGTCGGCGGTCCATAGAACTGCTGTCCGCAAAGCGCGGCGGCGAAGAACAGAAAGGTCGAGCGGTCTTCGATCTTCAAACGATGACTGGCCCCCACGAGGAAATCGATCGGGCCTTGGACGCGGGTTCCCATCGCTTCCGCACGAAAGAACTCGGGGTCAGCGGCCAGGTGCCGCAGCCAGGGAGTGATCTCGTAGTCCAGCTCGCGTAGCAAGGATCCGTAGCGCTCGACACGCTGGGCGCTCGGCTCGATGCCCTCCATCCAGCTCAGCAGGCGTTGGGAAACGTAGTTCGCGCAGGCCTCCTGCTGCAAGAGAATCTCCACCAACTGCTCAGCGTCGTACTCGCCCGTTTGGCCGAGGATCGTCTTCTCACCAAAGTCGTGCAGCTCCTCGTCGAAAACGAAGAAACCCGACTCGCCCTGATACCCGGTCAAGGTGCGGGCGGCCTCGCGCACGTCCACTTCCGTGTAGTTGCCGACTCCCAGGCTGTAGAGCTCCATCAACTCGCGGGCGAAGTTCTCGTTCGGATGGGACTTGCTGTTCGTGTCGTTGTCGAAGTAGCCGAGCATGGCGGGGTCCTTCACCATGCCGCGCAGCAGGTCGTCGAAGCCTGCGAGTCCTTTGCAGGGCAAGAAGTGATATTGGAGGATCAGTTCATAGCGGCGCAACGCGACCTTGCTGCTGGTGGGGAAGAACCCGTGCCAAAACAAGGCGAGACGGTCGCGCAGGGGCTGGCGGCCCGCGACCATGTCGTCGAACACCGAGTCCACGTAGACGCGAAACTGCCTTCGATCGGCAAGGCGCATGGCGGCCCGCCGCGCGACTTGCTCTGCGTGAGGAAGCAGGTTAATGGGCGCGCCCGGGATCTCCCGGCTGTTGGCGTCGTAGCCATAGTCGTCGTAGCCGTAGTGCTTTGGGGTGGGCTGCTCTGGCGATTCACTGGCTGCGAGCCACAGGTCGAATAGTTCGGTGGAGCGCTTGCCGACCACTGCGTGCAGTTCGGCCGGGCGCGCGCCGAATCCGAAGCGGTTGAACATGTGTTCCGCCGTTCGCAGGTCGAGCCACGGGCCTTCGGGGAGAGCGGGTGCGGAGTCCTGGGCAAGCGCGGGGGCAACCCAGAATCCGAGGCCCAGCGCGACCCCCAGTAGGCGGCGAACTCCCGGCTGAATCCAAGACAACATGGGGACTCGGTTCCTAACTAGCGGCGCGCGACTGCAGGAGCCCCATGACAGAGTCCTTCGCCGTGCGCATCTTGTTCAGGATCCCGGTGCCGCGCAAACGTTCGAGCTTGCGCGCGATGGCCGGGTAACCACGGATGGTGGACCACACGTACGCGTCCACACGATTGAATAGCGGCTCCTGCTTGCCACGCACCAACGATGGAAACCTGCGGAAACAAGCTTCCACCTGGCGATTGGGGAACTCGGGCAAGCTCAAGCGCGCGCGATAACGTTCGGCGATGTCCTCGTAGGGCGGAATCTTGATGCCGCGCTCTTCGCATTGCCGCTCCAGGTCCGTGCCCGGGTAGGGGTGGAAGATGGAGATGTAGCTGCGCGTCGCGTTGCACTCTTGATTGAGGCGCACGGTCTCCATGAAATCTTCCGGTGTTTCCCCAGGCAATCCAACCAAGTTGTAGGCGTAGGTTTGTAGCCCGGCCGCGTGGGCCTCGTGGAAGGTCGAGATTAGGTCCTGGTTCGTGTGGTTGCGCCGCAGGATGGCCTTGCGCACTCGGTAGCTTCCCGATTCGAGCCCGATGCGCAGGTAGCTGAAGTTCGCTTTCTTGAGCGCGGCGAACATGTCAGCGAAGGACGTGTTGTGGTGCACCATCAGATTGATGGCGAACTCCATGGGCGTTGCGCGCTTGGCGTTGAACTCCTCCAGCAGTTTGCAGAAGTCGAAGGCCCAGTTGCGTCCGGCGGAGATGGTCTCCACTTCAAAGTAGCAGTAGGTGGATTCGGGGAAGTCGCGCACGATGCCTTCGAGCTCGGCGATGCAGTCTTCCGGGCTGCGGAAGCGCACGAACTTGCCCTCCTGGGTTTTCATCAAGGCGTGGTTCGAGCAGTAGGTGCAGGTGAAGGGGCAGCCCCGGGCGATCAGCATCGTGTGCTTCTCGATCTGCTCAATCCACGGGCGCCAGATCTCCCGATTGGGGTGGTGCAAAGAGTCCAAGTTGGGCTCGAAGGGACGCGAGCCGTTCTTTTCGATCTCGCCGCCGTTGTTGAACCAGAAGCTGGCGATGCCTGCGGGACGTTCGCCGCGTTGGAGAGCGTCGGCCAATTCGGCGATGGCAGCTTCTCCTTCTCCGATGCAGACCGCGTCAAAGCAGTCGGCCACGCAGTCCGCAGGCCGCAAGGTGGCGTGCACTCCGCCGATCACCTGATAAGCATCCGGACGCAACTCGCGGACGGTGCGCGCGACTCGTGCGTTGAACGGGTACTCCGTGGCCACCGAGGTGTAGCAGACCATTCCCGGCTCACTGGTCTGCAGGGCCTCGCTCAACTGCTTCTTGAAGCTACCGTGACGCAGCACGAGAAGTTCGACCTCGTGTCCCGCTGCTTCTAAAGCGGAAACCAAGTAGGACACGCTGAAGGAGACTTCGATCCACTCCGCGATGGGCTTCGCGGGGGGCGGAAGTGCGTTGGAGACGGTGTAGATGAAGAGGGTTTTCATGGCGAGGGGTGTGGTTTGCCTGGGCGAGTGGTCAGGAGGAGAGGATCTTGGCCATTCGATGCTCGAGGGATCTCGGCTAGGCGCTCGGTTGGCGCAAGGTCTTCTGTTGGCGAAGGACTCGGCGCTTGCTGCGGTCCTCCGTGCTGATGCGCTTGGTCAGGCGGTGGTAGACGTCGAAGGCCTTGGCCTCGAGTTGCGCGCCCCGGAAGTTGCCGGTCTGCAGTCGTTTCGCCGCGCGTTCTTCCCACCAGCCATAAGTGTCCCGGGCCAGCCCGAGCTTGAGGGTCGTGAAGTGTTCGTAGAGGCGCTTGGCGCGCGCAACGCTCGCAGGGATGTTGCCGCGCCAACTGTCTTGGATGTGATAATCGCTCATCAGTCCCCAGGCTTCGATGTCCATCGGTGGCTGATAGCCCAGCTCTAGTGCGTCCTTGTAGAGGGCCGAACCCGGGATCGGACGAAATGGCCAGACGGAAGGTCGCGAGGTGTTGCAGGCGGCGGAGATCGTGCGGCACTGGTCGATGGTGCGCATCATGGAGGCCTCCGACTCGCCGGGGAAACCGATGATGTGGGTGAGCCAGGCGGTGACGCCGCGCTTGTCCAGCTCGATGGCCGCCCGCAGGTTCTCGTCCGTTTCCTTGTGCTTGCCGATGGCGCGCATGCGCTCCTCGTCGCCGGTCTCCGCACCGATGTTCATGATGTAGAGCCCCGATTCGACCATGGCGTCGATGGTTTCAGGCTTGTAGCTGCAGAGCGAGTGGGCTTGCATCAAGGGATACCACTTGATGTTCATGCCGCGCTCGATCAGGCCTTCACTAAACTCACGCACCCGTCGTTCCCCGACGCCGAAATTGGCGTCGTAGAAGCGCAGGGTCAGGAAGTCCCAGCGATCCTTGAGTTCGCAGATGTCGTCGAGCATGCGGGCGGCAGGCATGGCCTTCCAACGCAGGTCCGTGATCCCGGGTGAGCAGCAGAAGTCGCAATGCTCGGGACAGCCAAAGCTGGAGTAATAACTGATGCCGAAGAAGGGCTTGGATTCGTACCCGGCGGGAACGGGGATGCGTTCCACCGTGCGCTTGAGGCCCTTCAGCTGGGCGGACTTGTAGGGCTCGATATCGATCAGGTGCCAGGGGCAGCCGACGAGCTGGCTCCAACCGGCGACCCCGCGCTTCGCCGTGTTGATCACCTGTCCATCGCGCCACAGGGCAAGCCCGGGGACCGTCTCTAGGTCCTCGCCGCACTCGATGGCGTGGATGATGTCCACAAAGGTCAGCTCCCCTTGCCCAATGCAAACCGCGTCGTAGAGGCCCGCTTGCAATTGGAGTTCGGGTGCGCAACTCGCAAACCAGCCACCGATGATGCGCGGCAGCTTGGGATGGGCCGCGCGCACCGCTTGCGTGCAGCGGTAGCCATCGGTGACTTGATAGCCCAGGATGCCCGTTGTTCCGTAGAGCAAAGCGCCATCACAGGCCTCCACTACACGACGTTGCGCTTCCTCTTCGGAGTACAAGTTGCCGTCGATCAAGACGACTTCGTAGCCGTCGCGATCTGGCAGCCCAGCGATGGTGAGCAGAGAGAGGGGCAGCAAATCGCGCGAGGCGACCCCAATCTCCGGGTTGGCTTGGTTTGGAAAGTAAAGGACGAGCTTCTTCACGTGCTCGATTGTAGGTCGATGCGCGCGTTCTGAGTGGCCAAATATTCCTTGAGGTTGTTGTCCCAATCCGGCTTGGAGCATGGCTCATGGGGGTACGTCCAAGTGTGGCTATGGTGAACCAGTATTGGGGATCCCAGCCTCTCCTTGGGCAAGCTATGCTGGCTGAACTCGCCCCCCCTCATTCTCTTCATCATGATTGTTCTTGGCCTCTTTGGATTCGGCATGAATCCCAGTGCTTGCCTTTTGCGAGCTGGAAAGCTTGTCGCTTTCTGTGAAGAAGAACGCTTTACGAGAACAAAGGGTGCCCCCGACGCTTTCCCCGGACATGCGACGAAAGCCTGTTTGAATCAAGCGGGCATCACTCTCGACGAAGTGGACTCGATCGCCTTTGCTTGGGACTGCACGAAGTATCCATTCCGCATGCTGACCGCCTTGGCCGGGCAGTACGCACGCTATCGTCCGCGGGCGACGAGCACCGCCCAAGCGAACGGCGGCGGTGCGGCCACCGTGTCGAGCGCCGTGTTGAACCTCTTGAAGTACACGCCGTCGCGCCTGAAAGAACAGATTCGTTTGGGTCTGCGGCGTGCAGGCGTGGAGGGGCGAGTTCCAGAGATCGAGTTTGTACCGCACCATCTCTCCCACGCGTACTCCTCGTTCTTTGCCAGTGGTTTCGACGAAGCACTCGTGCTGACACTCGATGGCTCGGGGGAGAACGTCTGCACTCAGATCGCCACGGCGCGCGGCCGGGACTTGCAGGTTCGGCGAACCATTCCTATTCCGCATTCCCTCGGTTGGTACTACGCCGCCTTCACTGAGTACTTTGGTTTCCGTCACTATCGGCACGAGGGCAAGTTCATGGGCTTGGCCGCCCTTGGCCATGAGCGGGCAGCCTCCAACCCTTGGCCCGATCGTTTGGAGTCCGTGCTTTCCGTTTCCGATGGGACTTATGAAGTGGATCCCGTGTACACACGCTTTGGTCGGCACAGCCGGGCGGAACGCTACACGGATCGCTTGGTGGACTTCCTAACCGGCTTCGACCGCAAGCTGGGGCCCGTCCCATGTACGAAGAATCGGTTGCAGGGATCCGGCGAAGCGGCCCCCTACTTGTCGGAGAACTACGTGGACCTCGCTTGGGGCGTTCAAGCCCAGTTGGAGAAGGCTGTTTTGCACATTGCGGAAAGCGCTGCCAAGGAGTACGGCGGACTGCGCAAGTTGTGCATCGCCGGCGGAGTCGGTTTGAACTGCAAGCTAAACGGGGCCTTGTTGCGTTCCCCCGCCTTCGACGAAGTCTTCGTCCAACCAGCCGCCAACGACGCCGGCAGTGCCCTCGGCGCGGCCATGTGGGTGGCGGCCCAGGGCGGCGACGACATCGCTGAACGCTTGGAGCACACCTATTACGGACCGAATTTCGAGTCCGCCGAGATCCGTGAGCTCTTGAAGCGCTGCAAGCTGAACGCAGTCGAGTGCGACGACATAGCCAGCACCGTTGCTCAGGAACTAGCCCAGGGCAAGCTCGTCGGTTGGTTTCAGGGAGCGGCAGAGTACGGCCCGCGCAGCCTGGGCGCGCGCTCGATCCTGGCGGACCCGAACACCCCCGGCGTCTCGGAAACACTCAATTTGCAGGTCAAGGGGCGCGAAGCTTGGAGACCTTTTTGTCCGTCGGTGTTGGTCGAGGAGGCGCCGGGACTCTATGAAGGCTGCGACCGTTCGCCCTTCATGACCACGGCCTTTCGGGTCAAGCCCGAGCGCTTGAAGGACATCGGCGGAGCAGTGCATGTGGACGGCACGGTCCGGCCGCAAACCGTGAGTGCCAAGCAGAACCCGCGGATGCACTCGTTGATCAGCGAGTTTCGCGAACTGACTGGGTCGCCTCAGGTGATCAACACTTCCTTCAACCTCGCGGGAGAGCCTATCGTGTCCACTCCTCAAGAAGCGTTGCGAACGTTCTATGCGAGCGGGTTGGACGTGTTGGCCCTTGGCGATTTTCTGCTGACAAAGTGACCCCTTCTGACCTCTTAGAAACCGACGCCTTCATTGCGGGTCTGTTGGGCTGCGTCGAGCAGCATGCCGGCTACCGCGTTGTGCGAACGCCGGACAATCCCGGTTTCTACTTCGGCAACTTCCTGATCCTTGATGCAGTGCCTGAAGACTTGGGGCACTGGTTGCAGACCTTCGAGGAGCGCTTCGGCCCGCAGATCCGGCACCGCTGTCTTTCATGGGCTGGGGAGTGCCTGGGCGAAGCTTCGCTGGCGCACGCGAAGGAGTTGCAGCTCGTCAGCGATGGGACGGCGGAGATGTGTCTGACGCCAGATGCTTTGCGTTCCGCCGAAAGCGCGCGCCAGCTCCGGGCAACCCAGCACGTCAAGATCGAGCACGCCAAAGACACCGACGAATGGACCATCCGACCCCTGGAACTCCAGCGCGACTGGGAAGCGAGTGAGGCCCTCGCCATCGAATCCGATTCGGCGATCGCCGAGGGCAGCGAAAACTACCGGCTATTCAGCGAGCGTTTGCTAGCAGCACGCAAGCGCTGGCTCGAGCAAGGCCTGGCCACCTGGTGGGGAGCGTTCGCCGGGGACAAGCTCGTGGGCCAGTGCGGCTTTGTCGTTTGTGGTGAACTGGGACGCTACCAAGCTGTTGAAACTCATCCTGCCTGGAGACGCCGTGGGATCTGCTACGCGCTGATCTCCGCGGTTGCGCGTGATGCCTTCGAGTGCCTCAAGCTTCCCCGCCTGATTCTCGCCGCGGAGGTGGATGGGCCAGCCCTCGCGCTCTACTCGCGGATCGGCTTCCAAGAAACCGGCCGGACCCATTCGCTCATGGGGCATCCGGAGCCCATGCATGTTCGTGAGGAACAACTTGGCGACCATGCGGGTGTGCGCAGTTTGGTGCGTGCTGCCTTTGGCCAGCCGGATGAGGCGAACCTAGTGGATCGCTTGCGGTCGACACCAGGAGGCCTGTCCCTGATCGCGGAGCAGTCGAACAGCACCCTCGGTCACATTCTGTTTTCAAAACTGCGCATCGAAGGTCCCGGTGCGAGCCGCGCTGCTGTCGCTCTGGCTCCGCTCGCCGTGCGCCCGGCCGCCCAAGGTCGCGGGGTGGGTGGCTTGCTGGTTCGCGAAGGAATTGAACGCTGCAAACGCGCTGGTCACGATCTTTGTGTGGTGGTGGGAAGCCCCGACTACTACGGCCGCTTCGGATTCGAGCCCGCCGCGCCCCACGGGCTAACAGAACCCTTTGGCTTCCCCGCGGAGAACTTCATGGTGTTGGAGTTGGTGCCGGGAGCCCTGTCCGATTGCGCGGGCGTGTTGGTTTACGACCCTGCGTTCCATGAGCTCGGCTGACGAGGACTGGCTGCACCCTTGGGTGTGCATCGTCGACATTCGCGTTGGCTTCTAACTCGAAGGCATTGTGCGCCTGAAGCGCCCGCATAAGCGGCGCGTCCAAGTTGCGGGGATCGAGAGCGCAACACGCTGCTCATCCCGCGACTTACTTCGAGCGAGCCTTCGGCGCGAGGGAAAGCGTCGTCGTCGATTCCGGCCCCAGGGTCACCTTGCGCCGCAGCTCTTCGATTCCGATTCCGCGCAGGATGAATTCGTACTCGCCGAAGGGCACGGGGACGGTTTGATAGACGTCCATTCCCATAGGGAAAGAGTCCCGAGGAAAGACAAAACGCAGTTTCTCCCAGCCCCACTCGAGATCGTAGGTCCTGCTGTCTTCGATCGAGCGCAGTTGAATATTGACCATGTCCCGCGGGTCGCCTGCGTAGCGTTCGCCGACAACCAGCCGGTTGCCAGGGCCATCAGGAAGCGGCTCCATTTCCTGGGGCTCGAAACCGCCGACGGGTGAAGTGACGTTGAGCTCTAGCCTGGAGCCAAGCTGCGGTCGGAAGGTGATGGGCTTCGGGTCCCCTGAAGACCATTCGGCCTGGTCGGGAACATACCACTCTGGACGGGGGCTGCCGCTGGCGCACCAGGGTTCAAGCGCTCCGTGCAGCTCGATCAGGTAGTCCCCGCTCGGCAACTCGAACCCGACGGGCATTCGGTCCAGTGGAACGTATTCCAATACATGACGTGCTTGCTTTGAGTGGACGATGAGCACGCCACCAGTCGACCAGGAGGGAAGATCCGGCGGTAGCTCCGCCGCAATCTCTGGAGCTACAGGCTCAGCGTGCGGAGGCAGGTCAATTTCCAGGGTGCGGTCCTTCCCCTTCGTCCCGACTCGAAACACCTGCTCCACCAAAGGGTGCGGCGGGGCGTAAACGCTCAGCCCGATCTCCACGGAGCTTGGAAGCTGGAAGAGCCTCCACCCATCCTTTCTCGGTGCCGAGTGGTCCTCCCAAATAGGCAGGCTAAATGGTTGCCCATCCTTACCAACTCCAGTGGCCGTGATCTGCACCTTGGCGTTCCGGATGCATCGGAGCCCCGGATCGCACTCACAGGAAACGGGTCGCAAGCGCAGGCGCACAGCCTCGGTGGCTTGGCCGGAGGGATCGGTAGGTGGAGATGCGGGGCAGACGGGGAAAGCAGGCAGTTGAATGGCGGCTGGGCCAACGCGTCCCGGAAGGAGGACGGAGGCGAGCAGCGGAAAGGCGAGAGCGAGGTAGAGCATACTGGAGCTTAGCAGCTTGCCGGGATTCGGGCCTATTGGAGTGGTGCCGCGCGAAGGGGTCTTACAGCGACTCGCAAACTCGCCGTCCACGCACCACCTTCGTAAGCGCGTCGCGGCTAACCTGGAACCCCGCCTGCTCGAAGAACGCCATCAACCCCGCATGGTCGGGGACCGGTTCCCCGTCCCCTTGCCACCGTGTGATCGCCGGGTGGTCGATGACTTCAGCAAAGACGAGTTCCGTCCTCGCCAGGGGGGCTGCGCCGGCCCCGAAAAAGATGGCCGCTTCGGCACCTTCGGCATCGACCTTGATGACGCGCGCGTCGCCCTCTTCGCGCAAGACCACATCCAACGAGGTGCATGCCACATCCACCGGCGGCCCGACCCAACCGTACGAGCTGTGTCCGCCGAGGTTCGTGTAGCTTTGAAAGAGGCGTAGTTCCGTGGTCCCCGGGCTGGACACGGCCATTGCGCGCACTTCGATGCGATCCTCCATTCCATTGCGTCGCACATTCGCCCGCAACATGCGCAGGTTCATGGGGCACGGTTCAAAGGCGATCACCCGGGCTCCGCGGGAAGCCGCCAGCAAGCTGAAGCTGCCGATCTGGGCGCCGATGTCGAGCACCAGGTCCCCGGGGGAAAAGCGCAGATCGTCCAGGGGGTAAATCTGGTCCTGCCAAATCTCGCCGACGATCAGCCGGTCGTGGCTGCCCTCGCGCACCCCGATGGTGAGCCCGCCGGGCAGCTCGACTTCGCCTTCCCGAAAGCGCCGCAAGCCGAGACGGTGCAGGGCGTGCAAGGCGTAGTTCTTGAGCCGCGGTTGGCGCAGACCGTGTTCGTTGTTGAGGAAGGAGAGCATGCAGTTGGCCCTTGCGAGCAGGTGGTCCTAGCGAGCGAGGCGGGCGGGTCCGGGTGGGCGCCGGACCACCCGCAATCTAACACGGGAGAGCGTTTTTCGGATCTTGCCAACACCTCGGCCAAGGGCTCGTAGCCTAGGAAAACGACCCATCATCAACCCTTTGCCACAACAAACACAATGAACCTAAGCACTTCTCTCGTGTCGCTTTCGGCCGCAGCATTGATTTGGGCAGGGCCGGCCCAAGGGACCCTGCAACCCGTTCCGACCCAGCCGGGCCAACTGACGCAGATTCAAGGCTTCGATGGAGTCGCCTGGGCTGCCGCCATGGGGGAGACTGACTTGGTCAAGCGCAAGGCCAGCTACGAGGAGTTGCTGGCGCTCGCCCAGACCAACGGGGCCGCCCTAGAGACGATCAAGGCCTGGGCGGCGGATGCATCCCGGGTGGAACTGGCTTGGACCGCCCAGCTCATGTTGCGCGAGTTGGAGCACCACGTGCGCGTGCAACCTTCGCCCTTCGGCAACTTGCACTCGGGCCCCAACGGTTTGCACGATCTCGACTCCCTGTTCGAGGCCTTCTCCGGACGACCCGGCGGACGGCTCTTCGGGTTCGGTGACGCACAACTCTTCGGTGGCGTCGATCCCTTCGGCGGTTTGGACTTGGACAAGATGCTGCAAGGCGGCCTGAGCAGCCGTTCCGGTGTGCAGGTCTTCCAGGACGCCGACGGCATTCGAGTCGAGGTGACCGAGACCGAGGATGGCAAGACTCAGACGAAGAAGTACGAAGCGCGCGACCTGCAGGAGCTCTTGGAATCGTACCCGGAGCTAGAGGATCGCCTGGGTTCGGGACGAAGCCTGCCTGGGTTCCAGTTCGATCACGGCCGCATGGACCCGCAAGCTCCACAGCTCGACTCCTTTTGGAAGCCGCAGGCAGGGGGCGGCGGACTGCAGCTGATCGAACCTTCGCTCGATCGTCTCGGAGTTCAAATGCTGACCCCGGATCGCCGCAGCTTGCAGTACCCCGGAGCGAGCGCAGAGGTTGGATTGCAAGTGGTGGCGGTGCTGCCCGGTTCCCTGGCCGAGCTCGTTGGAATTCGTCAGGGGGATCTAGTGATCTCGATCGACGGACACGAGATTCGCGGCGCGCAAGACGTTCGCAAAGCCCTCGCCGGAACCAACGCGACACGCAAGATCGACATTCGAGTCATGGACGACACGGGCGCGACCCACACCAGAAGCTGGTTGCCGCGACAGCCGCTGTAGGGCGGATTGGGATCTCCCGGGAGGGATCACGGAGCACTTTTCGCCGGACGTTGGAGCCGTTCGCTCCGTGAGAGTAGGATGCTTGGCGCCCGATTCCTTCACCGCGACGCCTCTTGAAGTCCATGATCCAGTTTGCCCTTCTGCTTCCGCTTGTTGCCTGTTCCGCTCCCGCTATCACAGGACCCGGCGGGCCTGGAACGGGTTCGAATTCGATGGGGGAGGCCAGCTCGGCCTCCTCTTTCGCTGAACTCAAAACGCCCAGCGAACACCTCGGGCGCCCACTCGGCGGGGACTTCACCCTTGCGGACTGGAACGAAGTGTCCGGCTACTTCTGGCACTTGAATGAAGCGTCCGCGCGCGTTCAGACTTCCAAGGTAGGAACGACCACCGAAGGCCGTGACTTCCTGCTCTCTGTGATTTCCAGCGAAGAGAACCTCGGCCGACTGGAGGAACTCAAAGGCTACGCGGCCACCCTCGCGGACCCCCGTGGACGCAGCGCGGCACAGCTGGCCGAAGCCGTCGAGAAGGGCAAGGTGTTCCTCTTCATCTCCTGCGCAATGCACGCCACCGAGTGCGCCGGAACGCAGTTCGGCATGGCCTTCGCCCACGAGCTTGCGACTAGCGATCAAGAGCCCTGGAAGAGTGCCCGCGAGAAGTGCGTTGTCCTGATCACCCCCAGCATGAACCCGGACGGCCTCGACCACGTCACGAACTGGTATCGCGAGACCGTTGGCACTCCCTACGAGGCCACGGGGCTCTTGAAGCTCTACCAGCTCTACGCCGGTCACGACAACAATCGCGACTGGTTCATGTTGACTCAAAACGAGACGCGCATCACTTCGGAGCTGCTCTACAAGACATGGCACCCGCAGGTCTATTGGGACGTGCACCAACAGGGATCGACGCGCGAACGATTTTTCGTTCCGCCCTTTCGCGATCCGCTCAACCCGAACCTAGAGCCCACGATCATTTCGGCGATCGATGCCCTGGGTAGCCGTGCCTTGCACGACTTGACCAGCGCAGGCTACAGCGGCGTTTCCACGGGAGTTTCCTACGACATGTGGTGGAACGGCGGCAACCGCAACGTGCCCGTTCGCCACAACATCATCGGACTGCTCACCGAAGCGGCTTCGGCGGACTTGGCCACGCCGATGTTCTTGCCCATCGGTGAACTCAGCGCTCCCCGCGGCTTGGGAGCCTACGCGCCCTCCAATCGTTTTCCGAAGCCCTGGCCCGGCGGTTGGTGGCGCATCAAGAACATCATCGACTACGAGCTGGCCTTCGGTCGCTCCTTGATCGGTAGCCTCGCGCGCGAACCGCAGATTTGGTTGCAGAACTCGCTCGACGCTGCCAAACGTTCAATCGAAGAGAACGGCAAGCAAGCGCCGCGTTCCTGGATTCTGCCCAGCGACAACCGCGACAAGAGCGCCGTGCAGCGCTTGGTGGACGTGCTGATTCGAACCGGCGTCGAAGTGCACGTTGCCCAAGAAGACGTGTCCGTCGATGGCCGCAGCTGGCCCGCCGGTTCGATCGTGATCCTGCGCGATCAACCCTACGGGCAACACGTGAAAGACCTCTTCGAAGCGCAGAACTACCCGGAAGGCGATCCCCCCTACGACGTGGCGGGATGGACTTTGCCTTACCTGCTCGGCGTGCAGCGCGTGGAAACCATGGCCGCGCCCGAAGGAAGCTTGAAGCTCGCCGCCAATGTCGACGAAGCCCTCGCCAGTTTCCAGGGGGACAAGCGCTTGCTCGATCCCGAATTCAGCAAGGCGCTCAGCACTCACGACAGCGACGTTTGGGGCGAGATCTACGCGGGCTTGGCGGCCGGCAAGGGCTACCAGTTTGCCGATTGGGGAAGTGATTGGGATGGCCTCTTCGAAGATTGGGATTCGCCCGATGCGGAATTGAAAGGGGCTCCGCGCATTGGCCTTTACAGTCCCTGGTCGGGTTCCATGGATGAAGGCTGGATGCGCTACGTGCTCGACACCCAAGGCGTGCCCTACGTTGCCGTGCGCAACGAAATGCTGCGCGCTGGACATCTCGATGATTTCCTCGATGCACTCATCATCCCCAGCATCTCCGCGGGTCAACTGGACCGGGGTCGTGCGCCTGGCAGCGTGCACCCTGAGTACACGCGCGGTATCGAAGCGGAAGGCGCCGTGGCCATTGAAGAGTTCGTGCGCGGAGGCGGCACCTTGGTCACGCTCGGTTCTTCCAGCAGCTATGCGATCGACCTTTTCGAATTGCCCTTGGTGGACGTCACCCATGGAAAGGACGCGGGCGAGTTCTCTTGCCCCGGCAGTGTCCTACGAACGGTGCCTCAAGAGAGCGACTACACCGGGGGCCTGCCCGCCTCCCTCGCCGTTTTCTTCAGCCGCTCGAGCGCATGGCGCGACATGACAGAGAAGGAGCGCGAAGAATCCGGTCGCGCTGCAGACGAGAACTTGCACATTCCTTTGCGCTACGCTCCATCACGCTTGTTGATGTCGGGTTGGATCAAGGAGCCCGAGGTGGTGGAAGGTCGCGCCGCCTGGGTCACGACCAAGTATGGGGCCGGCAACGTGCACCTCTTCGGCTTCCGGCCCCAGTACCGCGGATGGGCCCAGGCGACCTTTGGCTTGGTGCACCGAGCGATTCTGCTGAACGGCGAAGAATGAAGTCTCTCCTGCTGCTCCTGGCGTTGGCTGCGCCCGGAACGCTCGTCGTCGCTTGTCGTGCGACGCCGGCCGAGAAGCCCCAGGAGGTAGAGCCCGAGTTGCGTCGGGTGCATCGCAAGGACGGCGCCACGGGCCGGGTGGTCCATTCCTGGTCCGTGCTCGTCTATCCAGATGGGCACTCCGAAAGACACGGCAAGGAAGAGCGCTGGTACGCCAACGGCGCGCGACTCTCCCTCGCCGAGTTCGATCACGGGCAGCAAGTGGGAGTCTTCAGTCGCTGGTATGAAAACGGCCAGCGTCAAGCAGAGTCGAGCTTTGATCCTGATGGCCAGATCACGCCGATGACCTTCTGGCATCCGAACGGAAAGGTCTCCGGCAGGGGCAGTGCTCGTCGCGGCGTGCGCGAGGGCTACTGGAACTTCTGGTTCCGTGATGGACTGCCTCGTGAACGCGGGGGCTACGCCGAGGGCGCGCGTTCCGGCTTGTGGACTCTCTATCACGAAGGCGGTGGAATCGCAGCGGAAGGCCGCTTCGAATCCGGCGAACGGGTCGGCCCTTGGCAGCACTTCGACGTGGGCGAGCGGCCGGAACAGCCCCGCTAAGACCGCGCTCTGGACCCAGATCTGCCGGAAAGCGAGCGAACCCCCCTAGTAAGGCGTCTTGTCCTGCTTCTGCGCCCAAACAGCGAAGGGCGCTCCGGACTCTTCCGCGAGCATGCGCCGGGTTTTCAGGCTGCGCGCCTCGGGGGCCTTGGCCAGTTCCACGTAGAGTCGCTCGTCGTCAAATCCAGCGGCGGCTGCGTCCTGGCGTGTGGCGGCGAAGTAGAGCCGGTCGAGCCTGGCCCATTCGATGGCTCCCAGGCACATGGGGCAGGGCTCGCAGGATGCGTAGATCTCACAGCCCTCCAAAACATGGGTTTCCAAGCGCGCACAGGCTTCGCGGATCGCGACCACTTCCGCGTGGGCGGTGGGGTCTCCGGTGGACGTCACGCGATTTTCACCTTCCGCCAGGATCTGGCCGTCCTTGACGATGACCGCACCAAACGGGCCTCCACAGTCCTTGCGCACGCCCTCGCCAGCGAGTTCGATGGCGCGGCGCATGCATTGTTCGGGGGTCAGCGGAATGGGACTGGAGTGGGGCATGGGGGGTATGTCGGCGGGAACGGCCAGCGTCTTGGGGGCCGTGGTTGAAAACTATGGCGTGGGCGGTTCCCCGGCGAAAGCGTTGGGCTTCCCTAATTCCGCGCAGGGCCCTTTTCCGGACCAGTGCCCTTCGCGGGGTCTTCCGGGGCGGGCCGTTGAACTCGGGTCAGGAAAATGCAAGCTCCTCCCGTTTCCCGGGCCCGAAAGCCTTGACGGGTGCCGTGCTTCGTATACCCTTTTTCGCTCGAAACGACGCAGACGGTCTCTGCCGTCGCGTTGTTTTCGTAATTCTGAGCGGATCAAAAGCCCGACCGGGCGGCATCCATTTTTCTACTTCTCTCCCCTCAATTGACCCCTCCCTCCTTGGTTTGGGACGGTGGAGAGCCAGCGCTCGAGCTCTAGCCATGACGCTTAAGACCGTATCCCCGAACCTGTCCAAACCTAAGGCAGGCCTCCACTCCCACCGCAACATCGGCATCATGGCTCACATTGATGCTGGTAAGACGACGGTTACCGAACGGATCCTCTTCCTCACGGAGAAGATTCACAAGACCGGCGAAGTCCACGACGGCGCAGCCACGATGGACTACCTCGAGGAGGAGCAGAAGCGCGGTATCACCATCGCTTCGGCCGCCACGAGTTGTGAGTGGAACGGCTACTCGGTCAACATCATCGACACCCCCGGCCACGTGGACTTCACGGCCGAGGTGGAGCGCTCCTTGCGAGTGCTCGACGGCTGCATTGCCGTTTTCGACGCGGTGAGCGGTGTGGAAGCTCAATCCGAGACGGTTTGGCGCCAGGCGGACCGTTACAAGGTCCCCCGCATCTGCTTCATCAACAAGATGGACCGCGTGGGCGCCGACTTCGACGCTGCCGTCGATTCGATCGTTCAACGCCTGGGTGCCAACCCGGTGGCCATTCAGATGCCCGTCGGCGCTGAGAAGGACTTCCGCGGCGTGGTTGACCTCGTGCGCATGAAGCTCCTGACCTTCGTCGACGACGAAACCGGACGCTCCTACGACGAGACCGACCTGACTCCCGAGCTCAAGGAAGAGGCGGACATGTACCGCCACAAGATGCTCGAGTCGATCGCGGAGTTCGACGACGAGATGCTCGACCTGTTCCTCGAGGACGGCGAGATCTCAGAAGAGATGGTCTACCGCGCCCTGCGCGCCGGCACCCTCTCCATGGCGATCACCCCCGTGCTCGCCGGGTCCGCACTCAAGCACAAGGGCGTGCGTTTCATGCTCGATGCCGTCATCGACGTGCTTCCGAGCCCCTTGGACGTGCCCCCCGTGGTTGGCACGGACATCCACGACGAGACCATCAAGCTGACCCGTCCTGCCGATATCACGGCACCTGTCTCCGTGATGGCCTTCAAGACCATCGCGGAAGCGACCGGCGACCTGACCTTCGTGCGCGTTTACTCCGGTGTGCTCGAAAAGGGCTCACGCCTGCTGAACCCGCGTACGGGCAAGTACGAGCGCATCAGCCGCCTGATGAAAGTGCACGCCAACAAGCGTGAAATGGTCGATACCTCGCCTGCCGGCGAAATCGCCGCAGTCATCGGTCTCAAGAACACCATCACCGGTGACACCCTCTGTGATCCGGACAACCCGATCGCTCTCGACAAGATTACGTTCCCGGACACGGTGATCTCGGTCTCCGTCGAGCCCAAGACATCGGGTGACCGCGACAAGCTCTCCGAAGCCATCGCCAAGATCGTCCGTGAGGACCCGACTTTCCGCGCCCAGACCGTTGAACGCACCGGCCAGCTGATCATCAGCGGCATGGGCGAGCTTCACCTGGAAGTGGTCGTCAACCGCCTCAAGAGCGAATTCAAGCTCGAGGTGATGACAGGTCGCCCGAAGGTGGCGTACAAGCAGCGCCTGCACCAAGGCCTCGAAACGGAAGCGCGCTTCGTGCGCCAGTCCGGTGGTCGCGGTCAGTTCGCTGTGGCGCGTGTGCGCTTCGAAGCGGTCGAGACCGTGGACGGCGGCTTCGAGTTCGTCGACGAGATCAAGGGCGGCTCGGTTCCCCGCGAATACATCAGCAACGTCGGCGCCGGTCTGGCCGAAGTCTTCAAGTCGGGTGGTCGTACTGGCTACCCCTTCGTCAACGTGCGCGCCGCCCTGTACGACGGCAAGGCCCACGACGTCGACTCCAGCGAGCTCGCGTTCCACAACGCAGGTATGCTCGCTTTCCGTCAGGCGATGGTGGACAACATCATCCTGCTTGAGCCTTACATGAAGGTCGAGGTGCGCGTCCCCGAGGAGTACCTCGGATCGGTCGTGGGTGACCTCAACTCGCGCCGCGGTGAAGTCAGCGAAGTCGACAGCCAGGGTGACCTGCGCGTCGTGCGTTCGACGGTTCCGATTGCCGAGATGTTCGCCTACTCCTCCGCCCTGCGTGGCGCGACCCAAGGACGTGGCTCCTTCTCCATGGAATTCCAGGAGTACCGCGACCTGCCGAAGGCGATCTCCAACAAGATCCTCGCCGGCGGCGAGGTGGACGAGGAAGACTAGTCGGCACTGGACCCCGCTAGCACTCAAACACAGGTGGGGCTCCTCATTTATGGGGAGCCCTTCTTCGTAGGGCTATGACCCCGCCGCCCCCACTCGTTAGACTACTGACCATGACCAGCACCGCACGCAGACGATGGACTCGGGAGCTCGATTCGGAAGTCGATGGCATCGCCATGGGCGCCGAAGGGCCCGTTCTCGTCCACGGATACGACGCCCCCGCGGGCGGCATGTGGACGGATGATGCAATCCCCGGGAAGCTCGGGGCCATGGATCGCAACACGGGGGAGATCCTTTGGAGTTCCCCTTGCGAGGTTGGCTACGGTCGTGGATTCGGCGCGGGATTTGGCAGTGCTGGCGAGGTCATCGTGCTCGGTCCGGGCACCCATGGTCATCGCATCGTGCAACTGGATGTGGACACCGGCCGCTTGATCGCAGCCGAAACGATCGAGCCCTTCGATGCAGCTCTCGTTTACGAAGACGTCTGCATCTGCGCCAGTGCCGGCAGCGTGATGGCGATCTCGACTTCGGTGATGAAGCCCGCCTGGCGTTTCGCTTTGCCGGGCCACCGCATCCATCAAATCGCGCGCAGCGGCGAGCAGATTCTCGTGCTGCACAGCGACAAGAAGTCCAAGCAAAAAGGCGTGGTGGCCTTGGATGCCATCACGGGTAGTGTCGCACGCACGGTCGTGCCAACGACCCTCAGCGAAGCCCACGCCATGGTGGTGAACGGCAACCAGATGGTGCTCCTGAGCGCGGACGTTGCCGGGCATCTCCCCAACGAGTTGGCTGGTCAATTCCTCGGAGAGCTCTCTCAACACGAGGGCAACCACGGGGACATCGCCGTGGATCGACTGACGCTCCTGGGCTTCAGCCTCGACGGAAGCGCGGGCATCGCCAACTGGTACCACATCCTGGCCGCTACTGGCCAAGAGGTCCCGGACGTCCTGATCACCGCGGACAGTGAGAAACTCTACATGGCCGACGGCGCCCTGGTCGAAGTGCGTGACTTGCTCACGGGCCGGGCCCTAGGGGACTGGACGATCCCTGGATTGGACGAGCAAGTCGCCTGGGACGTGGCCCACGGAGCCGGGCTCGTGGCCGAGGAGCACCGCCTCTCCATTTTCGAGCTCCCCGCCTAGGAACTCCCCCGCGGGGATTCCTCCCCAGCACCTCCATCCGGGTGATTTATGAGCCCGGATCGCAATTTTTCGTCTGTTGAGCCTTCCTGAGCTTGACGCCCACAAGTCCTAGCGGACAATTTCACGCCTCATGGCCGCCAAGCAGAAAGAAAAGCCCGAACCTCAACTGGATTCCGACGGAATCGTCATCATCGAGTACCAGCAAACCGTGCTCGTGATCGTCCCTCCGGACAATTTCGGGGAGATGGGGGTGTGCCAAGCCCGCTCGATATTGCAGAGCGTGCGCGTGGGAACCGTCGTGGCCTCCTCGCGCTATGACGAGGTGCTCAAGGGCCGTCTGCAGGACTTCTACCTGGCCGACGAATCCCTCGATCAAATCGACTGCACGAAGTACGCGGGGGTCTTGATCTCTTCCGGCGACGGCAACGAGTTGGCTTCCGATGAGCGCGTGCTCAAGATCGTGCGCGAGATGGCAGCTGCCAAGAAATTGGTGGCCTCGATCGGCAACGGCCTCGAAGTGCTGGTGCGTGCGGGCGTCGTGAAGGGCAAGCGAGTCAGTGGCGACGTTTCCTTGGAGAGCGCAGCCAAGAAAGCTGGCGCCAAGTTCACCGGCCGCCAAGTCGAGATCTCCGGAAACGTAGTCACCGCGCTCAACGAGTCCGCTGGCATCCGCTTCGGACGTGGATTGATCGACGTGGTTACGGCCGCGATGGCTGACTAAGACCGACACCTAACACGCGACAGAGGCATCGCCCTGTGTCGTGGTTCCCATTTTCACTCGGCTCCAATCCAGGCGTCGAGGACTCTGATTGTTCCCCGCCCCCGAGCGACTCACCCCTGTGAGCCTTGTTCTTGGGCCCCTCATTTTCTTGTTTGCCGAGTTCGTCTCGGCCGCAACACCGTCCCCGCGTAGGAATTGGCTGGCCAAACTGGCCCATCGACATCCCGCGCACTTCGGTCCACAAATCCCGAGGCTGCCTCGCAGCCTCTGGTCTCCTGGAGGACACCACTTTGACTGCTACTTCGATCCTGGAATTCCTAACTCGCGAATTCAAAACTGAGCTCCCTTACGTTCAAGCCGCCCTCGAGATGATCGACGCCGGATTGACCGCGCCCTTCATCGGGCGCTACCGACGCTCCCAAGTGGGCGGCCTTTCCGAGAGCTTCATCCGCCGCATCGATCGCGCGCGTACGGACCTCGAAGAACTCGAGCGTCGCAAGGGCACGATCCTGCGCTTGCTCGAGAAGGAAGAAGGAGTTGACGATTCCGTCAAAGAGCAGATCCAGGCCTGCATGGACCGCTTCGAGGTGGAGGACTTGTTCCTGCCCCACCGTCGTCCGGAGCCGGAAGTGCAGTTGGCCTTGGATCGGGGCTTGGGAGGTCTTGCTGATCTCCTGACGGCACCGGTTCCGAAGGGCCAGCGCAAGGACTCGGAGGCCGCACCTGAAGCGCAAGCCGCCGCTGACGAGGCACCCGAGGCGGGTGTGGAAGCCCCGGCCGCCGTTCCTGACGAGGCGACTGCCGCTCCTGTCGAGGCGCCCGCCGAAGCCAGCGCCGAGGCGCCCGTCGACGGAGAGAAGGTCGTGGAGATCCCGACCCCGACTTCGGCCCCAGTGGCTGAGGAGGCTGCTGCTCCGGCCGCAACCGCCGATGGGGAAACCCCCGTTGCCGCGCCCGAGGCGCCCGCCGCGGAGGCTGCCGCCGCCACTCCCGCCGAGGGCGTGAGCGAGCCCACTGCAGCTCCGGCGACAGACGCGAAAGCCGCCGGCCGCGCTCCTGAAGCAGGCAAGGACACTGCCGAACAAAGCGAAGAAGCCGCTGCGAGCGCCATGCTGACTCCTGAGTTGGCTCGCCTTTGCCAGGGCTTTGTGGATCCCGACCGCGGAGTGCACAACGAGAGCGAGGCCTTGGCCGGTGCCATGCGCATCCTCTCCGATCGTCTCGGCCGCAACGCGCGCCTACGTGGGGCCCTGCGCCGCATGATGCGCAAGCAAGGTGTGCTTAGCGTGCGCGCTCTCGTGGACGACAAGAAAGCCGGTCGCCACAAGGGCCTGCTCAAAATCAACCAGCCCATGCGCCAGATCCAGGGCAACCGCTTGCTTGCCATTCGTCAGGCGCAGAAGGAACGCATCCTGGCCACGCGCATCACCATGGACCAGAGCCAAGCCATGGGCAAGGTTCGTCAGGCCCTGGGCAAGCACCTGGAGCCGGCCGTGCTGAGCGCCCTCGACGAGGTTTGCCAGCGCGCGTTGACGCGTCGCTTGCTTCCGATGATCGAGGAAGACATCCGCTTGGAGTTGAAGGAACGTGCTGACCTGGAAGCCTTGCGTTTCCTTTCCCAGCACTTGCGTCAACTGCTGCTGTCTTCGGTCCTTCCCCGGCGCACGCGAGTGGCTGGTGTGGACGTCAACGCGAAAGGCGACTGGACCTTCGTGATGGTCGACGCCGATGGCGCTGCGATCTCCACGGATGAGCACAAGATTGAAGTGGGCGAGAAGGACGCCGCAGCTCTCGGTGCCGATTTGACCACCATGTTGGAGACCTTGGGCGTGGACGCCCTGGCCATCTCCAGCAGCAAGTCGAGCCGCGCCGCAGTCCAGCGACTGCGACCCGCCCTCAAAGCGGCAGGCCTCGAAACCGGCGTCTTCATCGCCACCGACGCGGGCCTCTCCAACTACGCCAACTCGGACGTTGCCCGCAAGGAACTGCCGGACCACTCGATCAGCCAACGCATGGCGATCAGCTTGGCCCGCCGCCTGCAGGACCCGATGAGCGAGCTGTTGAAGGTCGACCCGCGTCACCTCAGTCTGGGCTCCGAGCAAGCGCTGGTCAGCAAGGCCAACGTGCGTCGCGTGTTCCTCGAGACGGTGGAATCCTGCGTGGCCCACGTGGGCTGCGAGGTGAACCGTGCGCCCGCTCACTTCCTCGCGGCCTTGCCTGGCCTCGACGTGGATGCGGCCGCCAAGATCGTCGAGCGCCGCGAGGCATCGCCGATTCAGTCCCGCGCGGAGCTGCGCGACGAAGGCGTTTTGACGGAAGCTCAGTGGGCTAGTGCTGCGGGTTTCCTGCGCATCTACCAGTCCCCCGAGCCCCTCGATCGTTCGAACCTTCACCCGGAGCAGTACGTGCTCGCTCGTCAGACGGTCGAGTCCGTCGGCGGCACGATGGAGGACACCCTGGGACGCCCCGGTGCGACCAAGGGCCTCAAGCGCGAGGACTTCGAAGTGGATCAGGACACCTGGCGCGACATGATGCGCGAGCTGGCCTACCCGGGCCGGGATCCCCGTCACCGTCTGTTTGTTCCGCGCTTGTTGGATCCGGAAACGGACCCGGCCGTGCTGACGAAAGACAAGGTGGTCGAAGGCATCGTGACCAACGTCACCAGCTTCGGAGCCTTTGTCGACATCGGCTTGAAGAACGACGCGATCATTCACATCAGCGAGATTTCGGACCACTACGTGCGTGACGCCCGGGAGCTGGTCAGTGTCGGCCAAGTGATTCGTGCGCGCCTGCTCGAGGGCGGCGGTCAGCGACTGACGCTCTCCCTCAAGAACGTTCCCCGCGAGCAACGCGAGATTCGTCGCGGTGGCAGCGGTAGTGGCGGCGGCGGCGG
>CALCXM010000153.1 GCA_937905825.1 uncultured bacterium | reverse complement strand
TCGATCCGTGGAACCCGATCGAGAAACCGCCCCTTGTCGGCCAGACCTCTAGGATGGTTCGCCCATCTCGGGCTGTCGATAGCCCGAAACGAAACAGATGCTGACTACGAAGAGATTCATGGCCTGGGGCCTCTCCGCACTGCTGAGCTTTTGCTTTGTCGGCGTGGGCTGTGGAATCGATAGTGCGCCCTCGGAGCCAACCGAGGGCCCCGGGCAGATGCCCGCGCAGGCACAGCCGGGTGACGGATCCACGCAGCCTGGCCCATCCCCCGGGAGCGCTGCTGCAGCGCAAGGGCCGGGGCGGGCTTCCCGATCAGAGGACCCGGAAGCTTCAAACTTGGAGTCCGGTGATGCAACGAGTGCCGCAGCCAAGCCCGCGGGACCGGCGGCAGAATCCCCTGGCGCAGGCAAGGTCGCACGAGCAGGACCGCAAAATGGACGCCCCCGGGGCCAGGGACCCGCGGGAACAGCACCCGCGAACAAAGCGGGCAAGCAACCGCCGACTGGCAGCGCGCCCCAGGCCAACCGGCGCGGGAATCTAAACAACAAGGTCGCTGGGCGTGGCGCAGCGGCTGCCGCCCAGGGTCCGAACGGAAAGTCCGGAGGGACGGCGGGCAAGCCAGCCAATGCCAATGCCCAGCCCGTGGACAACAGCCCCAAGCAGAACACGGGTCCCTGGGCCGCGGAACGCTCCAAGGCAATCGCCCGCAAGGCCGTGGAAGAAGCCAAGGCCGAAGCCCAGGCCGCTGCGCTTGCGGCGGAACTCGAACGCCAAGCACAAATTCTGGTGGCCCGTCGCGATGCGGTGTTGGCGCTAGTCGCCGAGCGCCGGCACGTGGCCTTTGAGCAGCAAGAGACCCTGCGCAAGCACGTGGAGTCGCGCAAGCCAGCCATGAGTGACGACAAGGCCTACCGCTCTATCTCCAAGCGCAAGTCCAAGGCCATTCCCTTGTCCAAGTGGAGCACCGTGAGCAATCGTACCGGCCGCAACGTTTCCAATGGTCGTGGTGGTCGTGGTGGTGGTCGCGGCGGCGGTGGCGGCAAGGGGCGACGCTACTAAGCGCGTCGGTACGAGTGAGTGCGTCCGCAGTGGAAATGGACCGGGCCGGAGTCGCTTCCGGTGACGCGGTCGGGGTCCAGTGGCCCCGTGAGCTGGGTGTCTGGTTGCTCTTGCTAGCGAGCGGCCTGTGGCCCTGGTTGCTGACGGCTGCCGAAACAGGACTGACCGTTTGGATTTGGCTGAGCCTCTGGGCTCCGGTGGCAGGGACCCTATCGACGGGTTTGAAGCGTTCCCGCTGGGCTTGGTCGATCCCCTTGCTTTGGGGATTGGCCTTGCTCTATGGCCCACCCAGCGCCACCTATCCGTTGCGCGGAGCTCTGGTGGTTGCCGCCCTCTATTTCGCGGGTAGCGTGAGTTGCCCGGGTGGGGCGTGGGCTTGGAGCAGGGCAGGGCTCTGGCTTTTGTTGGGCAGCCTCCTGTGCGCCTTGCCTGCGGCTGGAGGTGTTTGGGCGGCGCTTCCACCTTCTAATTGGGTGAGTGCCAGCTTGGATCTCTCCCCGGTCGTTTTGGTTTGCGAGCACGCAGGCTTCGATTGGATGCGGCACATCTCCGTCTATGAGCAGGCCGGGGCTGGCGACTTGGGGCCGGAGCAGCGCATGGCCTGGTCCGGAGCACGTTTGCCCTGGTTGGCCTTCGGCTTCTTCGCGTGCCTGGCACTTCTAAGACGCGGGCAAAAGCCCTCGACGCTTCCCGGTTGAATCCCAGGCCCCTGGGGATCCGGCGCTCGCACAAGAGGCCAGGACTTCCCGCTGAGCCCACTCATCTGAGAGGGGAACCTTGCCCCGGGAGCCTCACTTGTGGTTCGATGGGGGTGTCCTGAACACCTTCATTTAGTCCGCGATTCGACGCTCACCATGCGCAAGAAGTTCTTCTGCACCTTTCCCCAAGGCCTGATTTCCGAGCCGATCATTAGCCACACGCTCGGCGAACGCTTCGCGGTGATTCCGAACATCCGGGCGGCCAGCATCAGCGACACCATGGCCTTGGTGGCCGTGGAGATCGATGGGGAGCCCAAGGCCATCGAAGATTCGGTGGCCTACCTGCGCGAACGCGGCGTGAAGGTGGAGGAAATGACGGACAACGAGGACCTTCCGAGTGCATAGGGCCTGGCGCTCTCGCCGTGCAGCACGAGGGTTGGCAGGCGGCGCCTTCGTCGGGCTCTGCTTCATCGCGAGTTGCGCAAGCAAGGGGCCGGCCTTTGAGCCCCTGCGCATCCAGCGCGGTGCGGTCGTTTGCGAACACCCCATCGCCACCCAGGTGGGTCTAGACATTCTGAATGCCGGTGGCAACGCGGCGGACGCTGCGGTGGCTGTCTCCTTCGCTTTGGCCGTGGTCTATCCCAATGCGGGCAACTTGGGTGGCGGAGGCTTCGCTCTGGTTGTCGAAGAGGGCAAGAGTCCAACGGCCCTCGACTTCCGCGAAGTGGCACCCGCCGATACGGATCCCAAGTTCTACCTGGATGCTCAGGGTCAGCTCGTTTCCAAGCGCTCCGTGCGCGGGCCTTTGTCCGTCGGGGTGCCCGGTTCCACGGCGGGGATGTTTGCTCTGTACAAGCAACACGGTTCGGGGAATCTGGTTTGGAGCGATCTGATCGAGCCCGCCCGACGCCTGGCTGCGGAGGGCTTCGGGATTGACGCACACATGGCCGAGGACTTGCTCAACCCGTCCGTCCAAGCGTGCTTCAACCAAGCGGCCCTCGACGTTTTCTATCCGGGGGGCGCGACCCTGAAGGAAGGGGAGTTGCTCGTCCAAAAGGACTTGGCCAAGACTCTGAAAGCGATCGCTGTTCAGGGCCCCTCCGCTTTCTACAAAGGCCCCATCGCCACGGCCATGTTGCAAGTCCTGGCCAAGGAGCCCTTGCCCGATGGGGGCGCTGCCCAAGGTGGCGTGATCACCGCGAAGGATTTGGAAGGGTACAGCGTGCGCTGGATGAAGCCTTTGCTCGGTTCATTCCAAGGCATGGAACTGATCTGCATGCCACCGCCCAGCTCGGGTGGCCTTGTGATCCTGCAGGCCCTGGCCGTCTTGGAGGGCCTGCCCCAGATGGCGGAAGCCCAGGTTGGCCAAGAAGACGAATTCGACGGATTCGTCAGCGAGAACTTGCTGCACTGGTGGATTGAAGCCCTGCGGCGCGCCTTCGCGGATCGCGCGGAGCACATGGGGGATCCGGACTTTCACGACGTTCCCGTGGCTCAGTTGCTCTCGCCAGAGTGGATCCTCGAACGTCGAGTTTCCATCGGTTCCAAGGCCGACTTGTCCGTGGGGGCCTGGACTCCGAGGCCCGCGACCGAGAGCGCCGAAACCACCCACCTCTCCGTGGTGGACATCGACGGCGGCGCGGTCTCCATGACCACCACCCTGAATGGATCCTATGGTTCGGGGATCATGGTGGAGGGCGCGGGCTTTCTCTTGAACAACGAGCTGGACGACTTCTCGATCATGGCGGGAGTTCCCAACCAGTTCGGGTTGATCGGCAACGAAGCCAACGCCATCGAGCCGGGCAAGCGCCCCCTGTCGTCCATGTCCCCGGTCATCGTGCGCGATGGGGACGGAGCCATCCGTTTGGTGCTGGGCAGTCCCGGCGGGCCGCGCATCATCACGGCGGTCTTCCAGGTTCTCTTGCGGGTCCTGCTGCTCGAGCAGGACCTTCCCGACGCCCTGGCCGCCAGCCGCTTTCATCAGCAGTGGCGCCCGGAGACCACCTGGTTTGAAGGGGCCCAAGGGCCCGGTTGGGATCCGGCCCTGCTCGAGCGCTTGCGCAAGCGCGGTCACCCGATCGAAGTCAGGGACAGTCGAGCAGGCAGCGTGCAGGCCATTCTGATCGGTCCAGACGGTTGGCCCACGGCATCTTCCGATCCTCGCCGGGGCGGAGCCGGTGGCGTGCAAGGGAAAGGAATCGCGCAGGCGGCGCGGCCCTGAAGGGGCGGAACAGCGAACTGTTCCGTCCCTCATGCGTCTCAGCAGAGTGCGTCCTAAAAGTCCGCGCCCATCATGTCTTCGTCGTCTCCGTCGGACGTGCTTTCCTTCGCATCGGGCAGCTTGTCGAGTTTGGCGAGCTTCATCCAAGCCTCGTCATTGTCGATGCACTTGGTCCACTCGCGGGCCCAACTTTGGATGACCTTCTTGTCGAAGAGGTGGAAGCGCTCAGGCTCCTGGCTCGGGTACTTCCAACCCAGGTTGTTGCCGTTGCAGATCTCCTCAAGAGTTTTCTGGCTCACGTCTGCGGAGCGGAACTGCTCATCATTCGCGAGGTCCAAGGTCTTCATGGCATTGATGATGACGGGCATGGCCTCACGGCCGGCCTCGACGAGCTTTCCCCTGGCGCGGTTGCCAGCGGCGCCAGCTTCCGGGTCCAGCATGACTGCGACAAGTTCCTTGAGCTCTTCAAAACGCTCTTTGCTGGTCGTCTTGAAGGGCGGGAAGTCGGCGATCTCACTCAAATCAACATTGCTGGGATCGTGCTTGGCCTTGTCTTCCGCAGCTTCCGCGGCAACTCGGGCCTCTTTGGCTTCTGCAGACTCTTCCGCCTTGGCCGGGGCCGCAGCATCCTTCAGCACAACGGCGTCGGAATTCGCCGGGGCGGCGTCGCTCGACTCGCTGCTGATCTCTGCGCCGGCAACGCTCGTCTCGCCAGCGGACTCCGTGCTCTCGGCAGCGGCGGTCTTGCCATCCGCAGCCTTCACGTCGCCTTCGGCAGGGCCGTTGTCTTGATTCATCATGACGGCCACGGCACCAATCGCTCCCACCAGAACGAGCAGGCCGACGATGCCCGCAACCGGGCTCTTCTTCTTCTGGGGGGCTCCACGACGGCGACGACCTCCAGCCTTGTCGCCTTCCTCATCGCCAGCGGCGGCGCGCTTGCTGCGCGTGCCCGAGGTTCTGGAGACGGGCTTGGCCCCGGCAGCTTTGCCAGCGGGTGCTTTAACGCCAACCGGCTTCACGGCAGAGGCCGTTTTCTTGACCACCTTGGGAGCTGCCTCGGCAGCGGGAGTGGCTTTGGCCTGAGCGGCCTCCGCTTCGGCGCGCCGTTGCGCCTGAATCCGTTCCTTCATCGAGGGCCCCGAACGATTCTTCTTGGGGGCCGAAGCCTCGCTGGGCTTGGCCGCAGGTACCGGGGGAGCCGTCGCCGCCGGGGGAGCAGCGTCGCCGACTTTGCCGATGTTGACCACGCCACTGCAATTCTTGCAGCGTGCCTGATCAGCCTGGAAGGTGGCGGGAAGTTTGTAGGAGGCTCCACAAGAGGAGCACTGTCCGATACGGAAAGTCATGAAGGTACTGGGGATTGGGGATTCTCAAACAAACTAGTCGGGCCACAGGCGCGTCGGCTAGTCGTTCTTCTTATGGGGATTCTTGTTCGCGTTGTCGGCCTCTAGTTGGCGCAACATCTTCTCGTACTGCTTGCGTTCTGCAGGGCTCAAGATCTCGAGGGTTTCCTCGAGCGCATCGGCCTCTTCGTCTCGTCCTTCGAACTTTTGGAACTTGCGGTTGTACCAGCCAAACCACTGACGGACACCACTTTCACGGCGCTCTTCGGAAGCGCCCAGAGCTTCATGGGCCGAGAAGGTCGTGACGTAGCCCGTGATGTCGCCCAGCATCGAATGCACCAACTGAGCGGCGATCGCTTGATCCATGTCCTCGAAGCCCGCTTTGTTCAGTTCGTAGAACTTCGTGAGCAAGGGCGGGATCGCGTCTTTGCCGCAGGCCACCAAGTCCTCTTTGACTTTGGTCAGCTTGCGCGCAGGAAGTTCGAGGTCCACCAAACTGGCGATCAGCCCATCGATTTTCTTGCGCTGATCGGTGCTGGTGCTGTCCATGTAGGGCAGGGGGCCCGGCTCGCCTTCGATGACTTGAGAGCCGTCGCTCAGGGTCTTCTTCTCGTAGTTCTTTTGGCGCTTGGTGCTCTTTGGCTTGAGCTCGTCCGCAGACAAGTAGCGACCCCAGGACCAGGCCTTCCACTGGGCGCCGTCTTTGATCAGCTTCCAAGTGATGGCGCGGGTGCCGGTGCCGATTTCTTCCGTGCGTGGTTCGAGGTCGAGCCGCACGACGGCACTCTTGTCCGTTTCGGCGAGGACCGAACCGTTGAAGGGTTTCCAGTTGCCCACCAAGTTGTCCTTGTCCACGCCGACCAAGGCATCCAAGGTGCTGGCGCGGAAGGCGTCGACTTCTTCCGTGGAAAGCTGGTCGTAGGCACTGACATCTGCCGGAGGCGTGCCGCCCTCGACCGGGCTTTGGCTGTTGGCCCAGGCCTGGGGCCAGGCGATGCTGTTCTGCAGGTCAAACTGCTCCGAAGCAAATCCGAACTTGTGGAACTCGCGGGTGCGCTTGACGAGTTTCGAGTCCCAGCCGTTGAGGTCGTCGACCGTGTCCTTGGCGGGGGCCTCGGCGATCACCTCGTTCGTGGTGGGCAGCACATCGGCGTCCCTCTGACGGGACTTGATGAAGAGCACCAGGACCAATCCGACGACTACGGCTCCAATACCGATCATCACGCCTGTGTTGTTCCCGGTTGCGCCTCCCGAGCCGCCCCGTCCGCCGCCGATGCCGGCCACGTAGACCCGCTCGCACTCGACGCAGCGAACCTTGGCGCCTTCCTTACTATCGGGGAGCTTGGCGCGAGCACCGCAGGCGGGGCATTGGATGATCATTCTTTCGGAGCGAGAAGAGTTGCAAGGCGCCCAGCGCGGGCAAGCCTTTGGAGGGAAACAGAATATGGCTTCCGCAGGATGGGCGCAACGGCCCAGGGGCAGGGGATGGGGGGGACTAGCCAATGCTAACCCGCGCCTTGCTACGAGGCGTGGATCGAGCACGGGATTTGCTATCCAGGCCGGGATTCGGCGTTGCGCTTTCGCTCAGTTTTCTTATGAAGCGCAATCGCTCCCGCTGTGCCCCTGAAAACCGGGGGGGCGCGGGGGCCAGGTTCGAGGTTTCGTGCCGGGTCCCAGGGGATCCGATTGCTAGTATCCCCCCGTGAGCCCCTCAACCAATGCCGAGCAGGGCGACGGCGCCCCCAGCCGATTCGTTCTGAATTCTCCCTTCGAGCCATCCGGGGATCAGCCCGAGGCGATTCGGGCCCTGACCGAGGGCTGCCAGCAGGGGGTTGCCCAGCAGTGTTTGCTGGGCATCACAGGTTCCGGCAAGACCTTCACGATGGCCGCGGTGGTGGAGAACCTGAACCGGCCGACCTTGGTCCTCTCCCCGAACAAGACCCTGGCCGCCCAGCTGTATTCCGAGTTCAAGGAGCTCTTCCCGGACAACGCCGTCGAGTACTTCGTCAGCTACTACGACTACTACCAGCCGGAGGCCTATGTGGCTTCCACCGACACCTTCATCGAGAAGGATTCGAGCCGCAACGAGAACATTGAGCGCTTGCGCAACAGCGCCACCCGCTCGTTGCTCGAGCGCCGGGACGTGTTGATCGTGGCCTCGGTCTCCTGCATTTACGGCCTGGGCTCCCCGTCGAATTATCGCGAGATGGCCTTTGAGCTGAAGGTCGGGGATGAGATCGAGCGCGACACCCTTTTGCGACGCTTGACGCAGATGCAGTACGCCCGCAACAACTTCGACTTCAAGCGTGGCACCTTTCGGGCCCGGGGCGATGTGATCGAGGTCTTCCCGGCCTACGAGGAGGACACGGTCATTCGGGTCGAGATGTTCGGGGACGAGATCGAGCAGATCGTGATCGCCAATCCCCTGCTGGGAACCGTCCTGGCGGAGCGCAAGTCGGTCGTGCTGTATCCGGCCAACCACTACGTGACGCCGGAGGAGCGCGTGGGCGTGGCCATCGACAAGATCAAGGAGGAACTGGGCGAGCGCCTGATTCAGCTGCGCCGGGAGAACAAGCTCTTGGAAGCTCAACGCCTGGAACAGCGCACCCGCTGGGACTTGGAAATGCTCAAGGAAACCGGCGTCTGCAACGGCATCGAGAACTACTCCGTCTACATGGATGGACGCCGTGCCGGAGAAGCGCCCTCGACCCTGCTCGACTACTTCCCGGAGGACTGGCTCATGATCATCGATGAGAGTCACGTTTCCGTTCCCCAGGTGGGCGCCATGTACAAGGGCGACCGCTCGCGCAAGGAGAACCTGGTGGAGCACGGCTTCCGCCTGCCGAGCGCCCTCGACAACCGCCCCCTGCGCTTCGATGAATGGCAGCGCACGATCCATCAGGTGATTCACGTTTCGGCGACCCCCGGGCCCTACGAGTTGGAACACAGCGCGGAGCACATCGCCGAGCAGGTGGTGCGCCCCACGGGGCTCTTGGATCCTGAAATCGAAGTGCGGCCTGCCAAGACCCAGGTGGATGACCTGCTCGCTGAGATTCGCAAGGAGGTCAAGCGCGGTTGGCGAGTTCTGGTGACGACCCTGACCAAGCGCTCCTCCGAAGAACTGACCACCTACTTCGAGGAGCTGGGCATCAAGGTGCGCTACCTGCACTCCGAGATCGACGCCCTCGAGCGCTCCGCGATTCTGCGCGATTTGCGGCTGGGGGAGTTCGATGTGTTGGTGGGCATCAACCTGCTGCGCGAGGGCCTCGACCTGCCCGAGGTGGCTTTGGTGGCGATCCTCGACGCGGACAAGGAAGGCTTCCTGCGTTCGACCACTTCCCTGATTCAGACCTGCGGGCGGGCGGCGCGCAACGTGGAGGGGAGGGTGTTGATGTACGGAGACAAGGTCACGCGTTCGATGCAGTACTGCATCGACGAGGTCAAGCGCAGACGCGCTTTGCAGACGATCTACAACGAGAAGCACGGGATCGAACCCAAGACCATCATCAAACCCGTGCGCGATGGCATCGAGGCCATGTACGAGATGGACTACGCCAACACCCCGGACATCTCCGAAGGGGGTGCCTCGCGGGCCGCGGACGATCCCGCCTACGGATGGAAGCTGCCCCGTTTGCGAGCGGAGATCGAGAAGCTGCGGGCGGACATGTTGCGCGCTGCGGGTGAGCTGGCCTTCGAAGAGGCCGCGGGCATTCGGGATCGCTTGAAAGAGCTGGAAACCCTGGAACTCGGTCGGTGAGCGAGCTTCGGTGGTCCATGAAAGGTGTCTCTCGGCGCCCTGGGGTCTATCTCTTTCGCGATGCTGAAGGGCGCGTCTTGTACGTGGGCAAGGCGCGCGATCTGCGCGCGCGCTTGACGAGCTACCGGCGTCCGGGGGGGGATGGCCGGTTGCAGATTCGCTTCATCGAAAGGGACGCGCGGGCCGTCGAAACCATCGTGACCCGCACGGAAGCGGAGGCCCTGCTGCTCGAGGACACGCTGATCAAGCAGCACAAGCCGCCCCACAACATTCGGCTGAAGGACGACAAGTCCTTTTTGATGTTGCGCCTCGACCGCAACGAACGCTTTCCACGCTTGAAGCTCGTGCGCGCTCACAGTCCGAAAGCGGGCAAGCCCTCGGGGCGTTCGCGCTTCTTCGGCCCGTACGCCTCCTCGAGCGCCGTGCGTCACACCCTTTCCGACTTGCACCGCATCGTTCCCCTGCGCGACTGCCCGGACTCGGTGCTCAACAACCGCAGCCGCGCCTGCCTCAAGCATCAACTGGGCCTGTGCTCCGCCCCTTGCGTGGACGAGATCAACGCCGAGGACTACGAGGAGCTCGTGCAACGGGCCACGCGCATCCTGTCCGGGGAGACCGACGTGCTCGAACAGGATCTCGAGCGCCGCATGTTGGAGGCTTCCGAGAGCCTCGACTACGAACGGGCCGCTGGTTGGCGCGATCGTTTGAAGGCGTTGCGGCGAACGGTGGAAGGCCAAGGAGTGCGCCCCAGCGACAAGATTGACCGGGACGTTTTGGGCATGGCACGCGTCGGTGATGAGGCCATGATTCACCGCTTGGCCTTTCGTGATGGGCGTTTGGCGGAGAGCCGCACACACCATTTCCGTTCTGAACTCTCCGACGAGGAGATGCTGCACAACGTGCTGACCGCCCTGTACGCCGGCGGCCGTCGCACGGTTCCCGAAGAGATTCTGTTGCCCTGCGAGGCGGCCGATGGGGAGCTCTTGCAGGCAACACTGGGCGGCGGGGTCAAGTTGCTTTTGCCGCAGCGCGGCGAGCGCGCCAAGATGCTCGGCATCGCCGGGGAAAACGCGCGCACCAACCTCGCCCAGCGCATGAAGGAAGAAGAGTCAGGCAGCGTGCTGGTGGAGCAAATCCAGCGCTTGCTGGACCTCTCCGAACCTCCCGAAGTGATCGATTGCTTCGACATCTCGAACATGCAGGACAGCCACGTGGTGGCCAGTCGCGTGCGCTTCCGCCGCGGCCTCTCGGATCGCGCGGGGTACCGTCGCTTCAAGATACGCGAAGTGGATGGTCAGGACGATTTCGCTTCCATGCAAGAAGTGGTGCGACGCAGTTTGCGGCGTGGCATGGACGAGCAAGATCTACCGGACTTGATCGTGATCGACGGGGGCAAGATGCAGCTCGAGTCCGCCTTGACTGCAAGGGACGAGACGGGAGCCTGGGACGTGGCCTTTGTGGGTTTGGCCAAGGCCAGGTCGGAGCGCAGGGTTCACGGCAAACGCAAGGCCGCCAGCGAGGAACGGCTCTTCTTGCCGGGAGCCGAAGAGGCCATCTCACTGGGGCCGCACAACGCGGTGCGGCATCTGTTCGAACGCATTCGGGATGAGGCCCACCGCTTCGCGATTACCTATCACCGCAAGGAACGGGGCAAGATCAAGTCCGAGTTGGACTCGATTCCCGGGGTGGGGGCCGCCCGCCGCAAGGAATTGTTGCGACGCTTTGGCAGCGTGCATGGAGTGCGCCGGGCCAGTGCGGAAGAGCTGGGCGCGATCCCGGGCATCAGTGCGGAGCTCGCCCAGTTGATCGTGGAGTCCTTGGCCAAGGACTGAGCGTGCCTGGCCTGCTCAGCCCGTGCCGTCAACCTCGCGGGTGATGCAGTCGGTGCAGGCTCTCGATCTCCTCTTCATCCATGTGTGTGTAGATTTCCGTCGTGCGGATCGACGCGTGCCCCAGCATTTCCTGCACCGCCCGCAGATCGGCCCCGCCCATCAAGAGGTGCGTGGCAAAGGAGTGACGCAGGGTGTGCGGAGAGATCGAGCTGCCCAGGCCGGCGCGCAGGGCCGCCGCCTTGACGCGCCGCCAGGCATTCGTGCGGTCCAGGGGGTTGCCGCGGGCGGTCAGGAAGACTTCCGAGCGGGTGCGCGCTCCCGGCAAACTCATGCGGCCGTCCGTCATCCAGTGGCTGAGGGCGTCCCGGGCCCGGCCCCCCAAGGGCACCACGCGCATTTTGGAGCCCTTGCCGAACAGTCGCAGGGTTTCCATGGAAGGCCCGATCGTCTCCGTGCGCAAGGCGATCGCTTCCGCAACCCGGGCTCCACAGGCGTAGAGCACCTCGAGCAAGGCTCGGTCGCGCTGGTCACGCCAGCCCTCGCCGTCGGGAGCGGACAGCAAGCGATCCACGTCTTCGATCCCGAGCACGTGGGGCAAGGACTTGCCCAGCTTGGGCGCGCTCAGCAATTCCGTCGGGTTGCGCGCCGTAAAACGCTCGAGAACCAGATGGGCCATCAACAGCCGAATGGAGGTCAGGTCCTGGGCGACGGTGGCTTCCGCCATGTTCTCCGCCCGCCGAGCTGCCAGGTAGTCGACCACCGTATCGGCCGAAATGTCCTCCCAGGTTCTCACGCCACGCAAGTCACACCAGATCAGAAAGCGCCCGAGAGCCGCCGAATAGGCCCGCAGACTGTTGATGGCCAGGCCCGCTTCCACCCGCAAGGCCTGCAGGAAGTCCTCGAGGCCCTCCCGAAAGTTCCGGTGCACCTCATCGAGGTGCCGGGGGCGGTTGACTGGGCGGCTCTTGGGGGGTCGGGGCTTCAAGGGGAGGCGGGTCGGTTGGAGCTTTGCGCCAGACCTTCGATTTCAACGGGGGGTCTTCAGGTTGAGCAGGGCCGACCGGATCACTATACTTCCGCCCTCTTCTCGTCCCGCCTGTATCGAACGCTGAATTCGTCCATGCCCGGAAAAAAGCTCACCCCGAAAGACCTCGAAAACTTCCGTTCCCAGCTTCGACTGATGCTTGGCGTGCTAGAGGGCGACATCAGTCATCTGGCAGAGGATGCCCTAGGTGATGGCAGTCGCATGGAGTTCCAAGGGGACGAAGGCGAGATCTACAACATCGAGTTCAGCCTGCAATTGCTCGAGCGGGATGAACAAACCGCTCAAAGCGTCCTGAGTGCCCTTGGGCGCATCAACGAGGGCACCTACGGCCGCTGCGAAGACTGCGAAGACTGGCTGATCAAGGAACGCCTGCGCGTGATGCCCCATGCGATCCGTTGCGTCGATTGCCAACGAGCGGCAGAAGCCGAGCAGCGCTGAATTCATGACGAACACCCCGACCCCAGCTGGTGAGCATCCCGGCCTTTACCTGCTGTTGCGCCGATTCCTGGTGGTGGGTTTTCTGATCATTCTGGACCTTTGGAGCAAGTCCTTCGTCTTTGAGTGGTTGCGCTCGGACAGAGCCGAATTGGTTCGTGATGCCTGCGGGCACGCCCGGCAACATGTTCTGGGGGAGGACGTCCAGTGGTTCACCTTCATGCTTTCGGAGAATCCGGGCGCTGCCTTTGGTCAGTTTGCGAGCTTCCCGCACGCCTTGATCGGCCTGCGGATTGTGGCGGTGATCGCGCTGACCGTGATGATCATCCGGGCCCGGCGGGGGAGCGGCTTGCTCAGTGGAGAGGCCCTGTTCAATGGCGCCTTGATTCTGGTGCTGGCTGGGGCTCTCGGCAACCTCTACGACAACCTGATGTTGGAGGCCACGGGGGGGCACCCCTACGGCAAGGTGCGGGACTTCATCGACGTCTACTTCGTGAGCTGGAAGCGGCACTTCCCCACGTTCAATGTGGCGGATTCCTGCATCAGTGTGGGGGCCGTGATCCTGCTGCTCGGTTCCTTCATGAAGCGCGATGAGAAGCCCTCGGAAGATCCCGAACCAGGGATGGAAGCTGGTCCCACAGACGCGCCTGCCTAACTGCCTAAGCAGCCGCCTTCCTGGTTGCCAAAACAGCTCCATGCCTGGCCCCCAAAACAACTGCTTATAATTGGAGCGTTGCCCGGGGGCCGCGCCTGTGGTCTATTGAATCCAATGGTGTCCTTGACCACACACGTCGGCTCCTTGGAGCTGGCCAATCCCATCCTTTCCGCCTCGGGCACCTTTGGCCACGGGTTGGAGATGAAGCACTTCGTCGCACCGGACTGCCTGGGGGCCTGGGTCAGCAAGACCGTGACCGTGGTGCCTCGGGAAGGCAACCCGGCTCCGCGCATTCGCGAAACAGAAGCGGGCTTCTTGAACTCAATCGGTTTGGAAAACCGGGGAGTCGCCGCCTACATCGCAGAGGTGCTCCCGAGTCTGCGCTCGCTCAAAGTCCCGATCATCACGAACATCGGTGGCGAATCCCTCGAGGCCTTTGTGGAAGCGGCGGAGCTATTGAGTGGCTTCGCCGAGATCGCCGCCTTCGAGGTGAACCTCTCTTGTCCCAACGTGGATGGTGGCAAGCTGCCCTTCGCCACGGACCCGCATGTGGCCGAGTCGATCATGGCGAGCGTGCGCAAGGTCACGGACAAGCCGCTCTTCGCCAAGCTGTCTCCCAACGTCTCGCGCATTTCCGACATGGCCAAGGCCGTGGAAGCGGGGGGCGCCCATGGCATCACCGCCGTGAACACATTGCTTGGCATGCAGGTGGATTGGCGCTCCGGGCGCTTTGGCTTGGCCACGCGCATGGGGGGCTACTCGGGCACCGCCATCAAACCGGTGGCCTTGCGCTGCGCCTACGAGTGCGTGCAGGCCGTCGAGATTCCTGTGATCGGTTGTGGGGGGATCTCCACCGCCAGCGACGTGCTCGAATTCCTGGCCGTCGGTTGTTCGGCGATTCAAGTGGGCACCGCTTCCTTTAGCGACCCCGGCTTGCTTTCCCATCTAGCCCAAGACGTGGCGAACTTGCTTGCGGAGAACGGCGTGGATCAAGTCCAGGACATCATCGGTCGCGTGAATCAGGTTCCCGCCAGGGCCTGATCAAAAAGGAGACCTGACAAGTGCGACTCGAACATTTGACACCCGCTCACGTTCGTCGCGCCGTGGATCTCTACATGACCCGGGCTTGGCCGGATAGGGAACGGGCCAATCCCTGGTTCGACCCCGTCAAGCTCGAGGGCATCGACACGGTGCAGGGCTTGTTCAAGCTCTTCACGCCTAGCGAAAATACAGCCGACGGACCGAGTTGCCAACGTTACACCCTGCGTCTTGGCAACTCGCGCTACCCGTTCATGAAGTTCGTGTTGCAAGAGTACCTGGTGGACCACGAGTACTTCTTTTCCGTGGACACCCACGACGATCTGGACATCCCCGAAGGCAGTCCCGACCACGCTGCTTGGATGGAGCTACGCGCCGCGAACATGGAGCTCAAGCAGGTCATCGAGGACGACTGGTCCACTGCGGGTCTGCCCACGAACGCCGAACTCTGCAGCTTGGTGGAGCGCATCGCTGAAGTGGAACGGGGTGGCGAGTGTTGCGGGCGTTTGCTCGTGGTCGATGACGAGGAGGGAGTCGCCAAGGGTTTGAAGGCCCTGTTGTCCGCCCGCGGCTACCAAGTGGAAATGGCCTTCGATGGTCTGCAGGTGCTCGAGCGACTGGCCAAGGATCCCTTGCCGGATCTCGTGTTGTTGGACTTCAACATGCCGCGCTTGAACGGGGACGAAGTGCTAGAGCAGATGCGCGCGTCTGATCGCTTGGTGAACTTGCCAGTCTTGATGGTGACCGCTTCCTCCATCGATTTGCAAAAGATCCAGCGCGTCAGCGGGCTGCTACGCAAGCCTTATCCGCGCCGTTTGCTGTTCGCCATGATTGAGCAGCTCCTGGCTCCCCAAGATTGTTGATCGAACAGCAACCGCTTTCTGCAATCCCGTCCGCGCTTTCCAAGTAGTCCGTGCGGGCTTCTCAATAGCCGATTCGGTTTTCCCAATAGAAGGGTCCGAGCGCGCAATTCTCAGCGCGAAGTTCCGAGACAACCCTGCATAGCGCTCACAAGTCGGGTGGATCGCGCCCAATCGACCCTCTTCGGTGAATTATCCGGGCTTGGATCTTCCCGGGAGGGCCCCAACGACCGAGAATGCTCGGCCTCAATTCGCTAGCTGGCAGACAGGTCCTCTGAGGAGACCTCAACTACGTAAACATGGACTGGGACTCAATTTCTGACAAGTTTGGCTCGATCGGTGAGAAGACCGGACGCTTCTTCAAAGGCGTCTTCGGCTCTCGCAACGAGCGCGTAGTGAAGCTCCTGCAGCCGCAGATCGATGCGATCAACGGCCTCGAGTCCTGGACCGAGGGGTTGTCCCGTGAGGACTGCCTCGCGGAGACGGCGGCCATGCGCAAGGCGGTGCAAGCTGGTGAAGTGAGCCTGGACGACTGCCTCGTCAAGGCCTTTGCCCTGACTCGTGAAGCCTCCAAGCGCACCTTGGGCTTGCGTCACTACGACGTGCAGTTGGTGGGCGGCATCGTCATGCACAACGGCGCGATCGCCGAGATGATGACCGGTGAGGGCAAGACCCTGGTGGCGACCCTGGCCTTGGTGCTCAACGCCCTCTCGGGCAAAACTTGCTACCTGGTCACGGTCAACGACTACTTGGCCCGCCGCGACGCCGCGTGGATGGCGCCCATCTTCGAGTACCTGGGCTTGACCATTGGTGCGATCCAATCGGACATGAGTCCATGGGATCGTCAACCGGTCTATTCCTGCGACATCGTCTACGGCACGAACAACGAGTTCGGCTTCGACTACTTGCGGGACAACATGAAGAACCGCACGGAGGAGCAGGTGCAGAAGCAGCTCTTCTTCGCCATTGTCGACGAAGTCGACTCGATCCTGATCGACGAGGCGCGCACGCCGCTGATCATTTCGGGGCCCGCGGAAGAGAGCAGCGACAAGTACAAGATGGCGGACAAGGTCGCCCGTGCGCTGGATCCCGAAGAGCACTACGAGGTCAAGGAAAAGGAAAAGGCCGCGCACCTCTTGGAAGCCGGCATCATCGCCGCCGAAGAAATGGTGGGAGTGGAATCCTTTTACACCCCGGGCAACGAGGAGTGGCCGCACTTCATCGAGAACGCCCTGCGCGCTCACAACATCTACACCCTCGACAAGGACTACGTGGTCGAAGAGGGTGAGAAGGGCATGGAAGTCGTCATCGTCGACGAATTCACCGGCCGAAAGATGACCGGGCGCCGTTGGTCGGACGGCTTGCACCAGGCGGTGGAGGTCAAGGAGAATCTGACCCCCCGTTCGGAGAACCAAACTCTGGCGACCATCACCTACCAGAACTACTTCCGCATGTTCGAGAAGCTCTCGGGCATGACCGGAACGGCTCTGACTGAGGCGGGCGAGTTCCACAAGATCTACGACTTGGACGTGGTCTCGATTCCCACGAACCTGCCCATCGCCCGGGAGGACGTGAACGATCTGGTTTACCGCACCGAGCGCGAGAAATGGAACGCCATCGCGAACCAGATCGAGGATGTGCACCAGAAAGGCCAGCCGGTCCTTGTAGGCACCACTTCCGTGGAGAAGTCGGAGACCCTCTCCAGCATGCTCAAGGAACGGGACATTCCCCACAACGTACTCAACGCCAAGGTCGGGCACTGGGAGCGTGAGGCCAACATCGTGGCCACCGCCGGTGAGCGCGCTTCGGTGACCGTGGCCACCAACATGGCTGGCCGTGGAACGGACATCAAGCTCGGAGGCAACTTCGAGTACCGTCTGGGCAATGCCCTGTCGGAGAAGGGTCTGGAGCAGGGCGACGAAGAACACTTCGACGAGATCAACGCCATCCGTGAAGAGATGCGCGCCCTGTGCGACAAGGACGAGCAAGTCGTTCTGAGCCTGGGCGGCCTGTACGTGCTCGGCACGGAACGGCACGAGTCGCGACGCATCGACAACCAGCTGCGCGGTCGTGCTGGTCGTCAAGGCAACGCAGGTTACTCACGCTTCTACCTGTCCCTCGAGGACGACCTGATGCGCATCTTCTATCGCGACTGGGTGACCCGTGCGATGGAGAAACTCGGCATGACCGAGGGCCAGGAAATCGAGTCCGGCATGGTGACCCGTGCCATCGAGAAGGCCCAGAAGAAGGTCGAGGATCGCAACTTCGAGATTCGTAAGAGCTTGCTCGAGTACGACGAAGTGATGGACCAACAACGTAAGGAGGTCTACGGCACGCGCCAGGATGTTCTTGACGGAGTGGAGTCCAAGGAAAAGGTCCTGATGATGCTCGAGCGTTCGGTGAACCGCGCGGTCGAGACTTACGTCGAAGATCCCTCAGGGTTCAACGGCTGGATGGGGCGCACCTTCGGCACCGAGATCAAAGAGTCCGTCGCGGAGCTTGCGACCCTCGCCAAGGGCCGCTCCACCGCCGGCGTCTTGGAAGCGATCGAAGCGCTCTACGATGCACGCGAGGCCAAGCTTGGCGAAGAACTCATGCGTCGCATCGAGCAGTACGTTCTGCTCAACGCGATCGATTCCCGCTGGAAAGATCACCTCAAGGCCATCGACGCCCTGAAGGCAGGCATCGGCTTGCGTTCCTACGGGCAGGTGGACCCCAAGCTCGAGTACAAGAAGGAGGGCTTCATGCTCTTCGGCAAGTTGTTCGAAGCGATCGAGGACGAGGTCTCCAGCTTGGTCCTGCGCATCCGCGCCAAGGGCGAAGAGGATGGAGAAGCCCAAGCCCCCGAAGCCAAGGCCTCCGTCACGGGAACTGCGGCCCAGGCCCAAGCGCAGGCTCAGGGCCAAGCGCAAAAAGCCGGACCGCCGCCGCCCCAAGTCAACCCGCTTTCGCTGCGCATGGCCCAGCGCTTTCAAGCGGAGTTTGAGCGCACGGGTGTTCTGCCCATGCCCGAGCCCCCCAACGCGGAGGAGGCCAAGAAGCGTCAATCCGCCATGCGCGCTCTCCAGGCCCAGCAGGCCGCGGAGCAACGGGCCCAGCAGCAACAGGCGGCTGAGCAGCAACGCCAAGCGGCCCAGGCTGAGGCGGAACTCGCGAAGAAAATGGAGGACGTAGGACGTAACGATCCGTGTCCCTGCGGTAGTGGCAAGAAGTTCAAGAAGTGCCACGGGGCTGGGTAGCCAGCGCCTAGCGGACTTGCGCCACCCATCTCTTCGGTTCTTGACCGCCGCAGTCCACCCTTCGAATGACAGAGCCCCTGCCACTTCCGATTCGGAGTGACCCGAACACCGGGTTTCTGCGTTGGGTTCTGCACGCTTCTTACGGAGCCCTGTGGTGGCTCGTGATCGGATTCGGCAGCCTCTGGAGCTTGCCGCGCTTTCGTCGTGACCCGGACTTTCGTGAGATGGTTCGGCGCCGCATGGGGGTTGGGTTGCCCGAACCACCGCAGCCCGGGGAACGTCAACGCATCCTGATTCATGGGGTTTCCGTGGGGGAGATCAAGGCCGCTCGATCCTTGGTGTTGGCCTTGGAGCAGGATCGGCCGGACTTGGAAATCGTGTTGAGTTCGGTCACGAGCACGGGCTTCAACATCGCCCAAGAACTCTATCCGCACCTGCGAGTGGTGCGTTTCCCCTTCGATCCCGGCTGGATCGTAGCGCGCTTTTTGCGGCGGGTGGCGCCAGTCACCGTGGTGCTTGTGGAGCTCGAGATCTGGCCCAATTTCCTGCGGGCCGCCAACCGGGCGGGCATTCCCGTGGCCGTGGTCAACGGGCGCATTGCCGAGCGCTCCTTCCGCAGCTATCGCATCTTTCGCAACCTCTTGCCCCAGTTCAATCGCATCAGCTTGTACTGCGTTCAGGCCGGGGAGTACGGGGAACGCTTTGCCCAGCTCGCCTACCAGGAGGGTCGCATCTTGCTCACAGGCAACATGAAGGCGGACAGCCTGGGAGATGGACGGGTGGACCCCGGCGAGGAATTTCGGCGTCTCCTCGGAGGCAATCCGGGGCAATTGGTTCTGACGGCCGGCAGCACCCACGGGGACGAAGAACAAGTGCTGGCCCGCCTGTGGTCGGAAGCCTGGCCGGAGACCCGGCTGATCCTGGTTCCGCGCCACCCGAATCGAGCTGGGGAGGTGCGCAGTGCCCTCGAAGGGCTGGGACTCCAATGCCAGTTTCTGACGGAGCTGCGAGCCGGCCTCGCTCCGGATCCGAGCCTGCCGGTCATCGTGGACCGCATCGGGGACCTCGAACCGACTTTTGGACTCTCGGACCTGGTCTTCATCGGCGGAACCCTCGTTCCCCACGGGGGCCAAAACATGCTGGAGCCCGCTGCCCAGGGCTTGCCCGTGATCTACGGACCCCATGTGGACAACTTCCTTGTGGAGGCCCGGCTGCTCGAAGAGGCCGGCGCCGCCCTGCGCGTGGCAACCCCCGCTGAGCTCCAAAAAGTGCTCTCGGAGCTGATAAAAAGCCCGGAGCGACGGGAAATCATGGCAAAAGCGGGCCTCGAGGTGGTCCGCAATCAGAAGGGCGCGACCCTTCGAACCATGAAAGCTCTTCGAGAACGTTGCATACCTGCCCAAGAAAAATAGCCGATCCCGTCCTGGGGAACTATCCTATTGGCCCCTGTTTCAGGTGTCTCCACTGTCCGGAGACTGCCGACAGGATCCCCATGGCGAATTTCGCCCCCCGTAGAGAACCCTAGAACAAAGCATAGCGCAGCATGGCCCGACAGCTTTTTACCTCCGAGTCCGTTTCAATGGGTCACCCCGACAAGGTGGCTGATCAAATCTCGGACGCCGTCCTCGACGCGCTCCTCGCTCAGGACCCCGAAAGTCGTGTAGCCTGCGAAACGATGATCACCACCGGCATTGCCATTATCGCCGGTGAAATCACCACGACCGCGGTTATCGACTACCAGACAATTGTTCGCAACACGATCAAGCGCATCGGCTACACCAACGATGCTTTCGGCATCAATGGCGACACCTGTGCCGTGATGGTGTCCCTGGACCGCCAGTCCCCCGACATCAGCCAGGGCGTGACCGCCGGCGAAGGTCTGCATGACGAGCAAGGAGCAGGGGACCAAGGTCTCATGTTCGGCTACGCCTGCAACGAGACCGAGAGCCTGATGCCCTTCCCGATCCACTATTCGCACCTGCTCGTGGCCAAATTGGCTGAGCTGCGTCAGGACGGCACCCTTCCCTGGTTGCGTCCCGACAGCAAGAGTCAGGTCACGGTGGAGTACGAGGACGGCAAGCCCGTGCGCGTGCACACTGTCGTGATTTCGACCCAACACGACGAGCACGTCAACGGCAAGACTACCGAAAAAGAGGTCCTGGCCGAGATCCACAGGGAAGTGCTCGAGAAGTGCATCAAGCAGGTGATCCCCGCTGAATTCCTCGACGGCGACACAATCTACCACATCAACCCGACCGGTCGTTTCGTGATCGGTGGGCCCCACGGAGACTGCGGCCTGACCGGACGCAAGATCATCGTGGACACCTATGGTGGCATGGGCCGCCACGGTGGAGGCGCCTTCTCCGGCAAGGACCCGTCCAAGGTCGACCGCTCCGCCGCCTACGCTGCCCGTTGGGTCGCGAAGACGGTGGTCGCTGCTGGCTTGGCCGATCGTTGCGAAGTTCAGCTTTCCTACGCCATCGGCGTGGCCAAGCCGCTCTCCCTGCGCGTGGACACCTTTGGCAGCGGCAAGGTCTCCGACGAGATCCTCGACAAGGCAGTCGCCGAAGTCTTCGACCTGCGTCCCGCCCGGATCCTGAAGGATCTGGACCTGAAGCGCCCGATCTACGAGAAGTCGGCCTACCACGGTCACTTTGGCCGCGACGAGTTCCCCTGGGAGAGCACCTCGCGCACTGCCGAGCTGACTGCCGCGGTTTCGACCCACGCAGGCTGAGCCGAGCGCAACTCCCGCACGGACTGAGCGGTTCATGATTCCCCCCGGGGAAGGAACGACTCAAGACCCCTGAGGGAAGACAATTCAAGGCCCCCGAATCTGCCAGGCAGGTTCGGGGGCCTTCTCGTTTTTGGATAGGCTCCGCCGCCGCGCGACAAGCCCCCGGCTCTCGGGACCGCCACGGGGTCCTTCAGGCGGTTTTCCTGCTCTGGGGGAATTCGCCGAGTGACTCGGGAGGCTGAGTGGGTTAGAACACGAGTCCCGCCACGCGCTGGCGGCCCCTTGTGACCCATCAAACCGGCTTTTTAGCCGTCCTGGCCTCCATGATTCTTCCTGCTTCCTCGATTCGTCTCGCCCGCCGCCGCGCCTCCCAAAAGGCCGGATTCACCCTGATCGAGTTGCTCGCGGTGATTCTGATCATTGGTGTCCTGGCGACCTTCCTCTTGCCCAAGATCCCCGAGGCGATCGATCAAGCGGAGGTGACTGGTTGTCAGAAGAACATGACGGAGATCTACACGGGCCTCCTGTCCTTCAAAAGCAAGTTCAAGCAGTTGCCCAAACGCGAGAATTCCGGGGTGCGCTTCTTTGCGATCCTGGTGGCCAGCAAGACTTGGGAGGACACTCGGACGAGCTCTGAGAAGCTGACTTGTCCAGGGGTGGACTACTCCGTGCTCTCCGTGGGCAGCCTTCCCATGGAGGAGTGGTACACGGATCTGGAAGTGATCGACGGGGGCTACTCGGCCTACGCCGGGCGCGACTTGCAGAACTACCCCCTGCGCTCCATGGGCGGCAAGGACGTGCTGGTGGCGGATGACAACGATGGGGGGCGCAACCACCGTTCGACGACCAACGTGCTCTATGGGGACGGCAAGGTGCGTGGCCTAGAACTCTTCACCCTGATTGAAGAGGGGCTGCTCACCGAGGAGGACGAGTTCCTCGTGGTCGGGCCGGAGTCTCCAGTGGAGAAGCTTCAGGTTCTCAGCCTGGACTGATTCCGCCAATCGGCCGAGGTTTGTACGCCGTTTGGCACCTGTCAGGCCGGTGCTGGGAGTCCCTTCATCCTTGGGTCCGGCTACGCCGCCCGATTCCGTTTCTGAATCGACGGATTCAACGCCTGTTCCGGACGTCGCTGCGGGACCGCTGTTGAGACTTTGCAACGAAGGCACTCGCAAGGTAGCCTGCTAACCCCATCAGCATTTCGGCTCCGCGACCGATAGTGGCCGAACCGGCCTCCCCACCGGTGTCCTCCCCATCATGAACATCAGCGCCATTCTGCGGGCCATGCGGCCCCACCAGTGGGTCAAGAACGTCTTTGTCTTGGCCGCGCTTCTGTTCGCCGGGGGTGAAGGCCACGAGTTCTCGATGGATAGCATCGTGGCCACGCTGCTCGCCGTCGGTGCCTTTTGCTTGGGCTCTTCGACCATCTACCTGGTGAACGACATCATGGATGTGGAGAGCGACCGCCAGCATCCGGAGAAGTGCAAGCGGCCGATCGCCGCGGGGGAACTATCGGTTCCAGCGGCTTGGATCACCTCGCTCTTCTGCTTCGCAGGTTCCGTTGCCTTCGCCTTGGCTTGCGGTGGCGAGCCCGTGCCCGTGTTGTGGATCGTCCTGGCCTACGTGGTCATGAACTTCGCCTACAGCGTCAAGCTCAAGCACGTGGTGCTGGTGGACGCCTTCTGCATCGCGACCGGATTTCTGTTTCGCGTTCAAGGGGGCGCCTTGGCGATCGGCGTGCCCGTGTCCGACTGGCTGTTCCTCTGCACGCTTTTCCTCTCCCTCTTCTTGGCCCTTTGCAAGCGCAAGGCAGAGAGCGATTTGCTTGGAGCGAAGGCCGGATCTCATCGGAAGATCCTGCAGGACTACGACCCCGCGTTTCTGGATCAGATGGTGACGCTCTTGGCCGCCTGTACCATCGTGGCTTACACGATGTACACGGTCTCCGACGACACCCATGCAAAGTTTGGCGAAGACCACATCCTGGTTTGGACGGTGCCCTTCGTGGTCTTTGGCCTAGGTCGCTACTTGCTTTTGGTTCAAACCCAGAGGGGCGGCGGCAGTCCAACCAAGGTCTTGCTCGGTGGGGACCTAGCCTTCTTTGTGAATGGCTTGGGTTGGCTCGCAGTGGTGGTGATTTCGCTCTACAAGCCCTTCGGCGATTGAGCGTTGCGCACGGCGCTGAACTGCGCTGTGTGAACTGCGGACTTCGCCCGCGGGTTCAGAGCCTTAGGGATTCAGCAGGGATTCCAGCACCTGGCTGAGCAGTGCGTGACGGCTGTTGATGCGGGTCTCCGCTTGCTCGCTGGTTGCAATCAGTCCGAGGGTTGGCTGCAGGGCGTTCCACTGCTCGAGGGCTGACGCGGCGGCCGGGCCCTCCAATTGTCCTAGCCAAAAGCCGATGGCCACTTCGGCCCCAAAGCGATCGACGCGGACATTTGCCATGGCCGCGTGCAGGAATGGAACCGCCTGCTCGCCGCGGCCCATTTGGCACAGGGAGATCGCCGCCCGTTGCCGCAGATCATAGGGTTCGCTGTCCGCGGCCAGCACCTGTTCGAGGGCCACCAAGGACTTCGGCAAGGCGATGCGTCCGAGGGCGCTAGCACAGGCCACGCGCAGTTCGTGGGGACTGGTCAGCGCCAACAGGAGTTCGCGCAACTTGGGCTCGGCCAGCGGAAAGGAGATTTCACCGAGAGCCGTGGCGGCGGCTGGAGCCAGACTCTCATCCGTCAGGGCTTCCAGCAAGTGCGGACCGGCGCCGGTTGCCCGGCCGCGCATGCGCTCGAGGCACTGGGCCACGTGCACGCGCACGTAGACGTCTTTGTCATGCAAGGCCTGGCACAGGTAGGGAGTTGCCCAGGCGCCTAGGTTCGACAGGATGTAACGGGCGTCGTCCACACCCCGCAATTGAAAGTGTTCCCCGGAGAGGTCAGAGACCAAGCGCCAAAATTCTCGCAAGAAGCGATCCGAGGGATCCTTGCGTAAGATCTTGCCCTCGGGATCGGCCACGTACCAAGAGTTCCATAGCACTTGGGCGTCCTCGACACCGGAGGCTTGCACGATGTCTTGAATCTGCTGCTGCGCGCTCTGTTGCAACTCCGGCGTGGAACCCTGGTTTTGCGTGTTGTAGAGCGCGTCTTGACCCGCGTAGTTGCCACACAGGCCAAGGGTTCGCGCGATCCAGACGCGCGTCTCCTCGTCCACTTCGTACTTCAAGCGATAGAGCAGGCGCGAGACCGTCCAATCCGCACGCAGGTTGCCGAGGCGCCAGGCGGATTGAGCTCGCATCCAGGCTTCGGGGGAGCTCTCACAAATCTTCAGGAGCTGTTCGGTGGCGCGCAAACTCCCCAGGGCCTCCATCAGCTCGAGGGCCGCCAGTCTTTCCTGTTGCGGCTTGTCCGTGCGCGTCGCGATCACCATCAAGGGGGCCAAGGCTCCATCGCCCAGGGCTTGGACGTCCGTCAAGGGCAACTCCCGCGCGCCCCCGCTGGAGGTCGCGAGCATGGCTACCAGGCCGCCGACCTGCTCGGGGTCGACCGCTTGGGCCTGGGAGTCGGAGTTCTCTGCGCTTTGACTCAAACGTTGATCGAGCTTGGCCAAGTGGTCTTGCACCACGGCGGAGTGGGTGAATTGGGCTGCTTCTTGGGCAGGCTCCGAACAGCCCCAGCAAAGCGCGGCGACAAAAGCGGCGCGCGCTATCGTTTGTGCGAACGGTCTTTGAATCTGGAAGGGGCGAAGCAGGGGAACGCGAACGCTGGGGACTCGACTCATGGGGTCAGCTCGATGCGGTGCAAGAGATTCGCTTCCCGTTCGGGATCAGGCTTCTCCGTGCTTTCGTAGTAGGGGGAGCGTTTGTAGAAGATCGCCACCTCGATGGCTCCCCCGGAGCCCTCGTCCGTGAGCGGCAGGCGCCGGGTCTCGTGCACTTCGAGCAAGTTGTCCACCACGTCCACTTCCCAACGATAGGGGCTGCGGAATCGATAGAACTGCTTCCAGGCCTTGGAGTCCGAACCGACCGGCTTCCAGAAAAGGTCCGCGGCTCTTGAGCGTTCGTCCGTGGGGAAAGAATGGCCGGCGCCAATGTTCTCGACCTCGATCACCCAAGCGCCTGCTTCGCGCACGCCGCGAATGGTGACGGCGCTCTTGACCATGTCCATGTCGTGGCCGCCCTTGCAGGTGTGCTCGCGACCTTGGGCCGGATCGTTGTTGCGGTAGGGCATGTGGCATTCGATGCAACCGATGCCCTGTTCCGCGTAGCGCGAACCCTTCCATTGTTGAACGGTTTTGTGTTGATCGTGGCAGACTCCGCAGAACTCTTCGCGGGTCAATTCCCGGCGAGCTGTGGGGCGACAGACGGCACTTGGTCCTTCCATGGTGCCGGCCACTCCGCCACCGGGCAGCACATGGCAAGCGATGCAATCGACTCCTTCGTTGCGCCGCGAAGCGCGCGGCAGGACGCGCTTGCCAATGCCCGTTTCAAAAATCGGGCGCGGGGCATGGCAGTCGATGCAGTCGGTGTTCGAGAAGTTGTTGGACTGATCGCGCACGTCCGGGTTGACCCAGCTGTTGGCGTGCGCCGAGGCTTGCCACTCCTCGTAGACTTGGGTGTGGCAGGACTGGCATTCCCCGGAGGAGGTGAATTGTTGGGGCGCGGCAACAGTTTCGCTGGGCAAGAAAATCGCGGTGGAAATCCAACCAGCGAGGCCCAAGACACCGAGGCCGAGCATGGCTTTGATCGGGTTCACGCTTGGGCTCCTCGTTCGCTTTGCAGGTCGGAAATGATCGCGCCCTTTTCCATGCGCAGGGTGCGGTCCGCGTACAGCTCGGATTCTTCTGGGTCGTGGGTCACATGCAGCAAGGTCAGGCCTTTCTCACGTTGGATCTCATTGATGCGCTTCAGCAAGGAGAGCCGCAACTCTGCATCGAGCGGGCCCAGGGGCTCGTCCAGGAGCAAGACTTCAGGGTCGCAGGCCAGGGCGCGGGCCAGAGCTAAACGTTGGGCTTCGCCGCCGGAGAGGTTGCCAGGCTTGCGCTTCTCATAGCCGGAGAGTTCCACCAAGGCCAAGAGTTCGCTGACGCGCGACTTGCGTTGGGCGGAGGGCACTCCCGCGTGGGCCAAGACAAAATCGAGGGTCTTCTGGGCGGTCATGTGGGGCCACAGGGCGCCATCTTGAAAGAGCATGCCGATGCGCCGCTTTTCAGCGGGCAAGTGAATGCGGCGCCCTTCGGAGGCGGGCTGGCCATTCATCAACAAAGTGCCCGTGGCGGGCTTGGCGAGTCCCGCGATGACGCGCAGGAGCGTGGTCTTGCCACAACCAGAAGGGCCGAGCACCACCACGTGTTCACCGGACTCGATGGAAAGATCCAGGGGGCCGAGCAAGGCCTTGCCACCCACGCTGACCGAAATAGCTGTCAGTTCAATAGCCGAACTCAAGGCATGACCTCCGCCTTACGGCGACCGAGGAGGGACCACAGGATCCCGGGGAGCAAGAGGAAAAAGACCACGAGCAAACTAAGGGCCGCTACGAAGTCGTCCCTTCCAAAATGAATTTGGTTGAAGACCCGGAAAATGACCGTGTGGTTGGCTGCGGGCACCAGGATCGCCGAGTCGAGTTCGCGCATGGAGAGCACGAAGACCATGGACCAGCCCGTGAGCATGGCGCCGCGCAAGGGCGGAGCGACGAGGGAGACGAGGCGGCGCGCCGGTCCGACTCCCGCCATGCGGCCCGCTTCCTCGAGCCGTGGACTCTGAGCCGCAATGGCCGCCGTCAGCAGCAGGATCGGAAAGATCATGAAGCGCCCGCTGTAGATCATCCAGACTAATGCGTTGGAGTCGTAGATGTTGCGACTCCATGTGTGGTTCCACATGCCGACTTCACCGATGCTGTAGAGGATGGCGGGCACCGCCATGGGCAAGCAAAGCAGCAACTCGAGACCGCGGCCACCCCGCGCACGTTCGCAGAGGTGAGCCAGCACCAGGGCCACGGGGACCGTCAACAAGCCGGCAGCGGCCGAGCAGAGCAGAGAGTTGGCTAGGTCCAGCCGCGACTTCTCGAGGGCTAGTCCAAAGGCAGCTTGCAACCCAGGCACATTCCAACCGAGTTCCGTGGTGCCGCCGCCCGCTTCGTACAGCATGCGGCCGATGGGCGACAGGCTGAGGGTTCCCACGACGACCCAGCACAACAGGCTGATCGGTAGGCGCCAGCTGCCGAGTTCCATGGGCGGGGCCAAGCGAAACTTGCCAGAGACCGTGGCCATGGAGCCACCGCGGCGCATCCATAGGGCGGGAATCAAGAAGGCCATGGTCAGGAGCACCAAGGGGATCGAGGTCACCACGGCGCGTCCCGTACTCTCTTCCAGTTGATAACTGGCGAAGACCTCGTCCGCATACACGTTGAACTTTTTGCCGAGGGAGGACACGTAGTCGGGCACGGCGAAGTCGTTGATCGCGAACAGGAACGCCATGCAAGCGCCACACAAGACCGCAGGCAGAATCAGCGGCAGCTGAACACGCATCACCGCCCGCCGTCCGCCCGCCAAACGCGCCGCTTCCTCAGGTCCCGCGCCGATGCGATCGAGGGCAGTCGAGCTAAAGAAGGCGACGATCGGGAAGGTGCTGATGCCCAGAATGCAGATGGTGGCCAAGGCCCCGCGCAACTCGAAGAGTGCCGTCCAAGTGATGCCAAGGAACAGCGGAGGTAGGATCAAGGGCACCATGCACAGGGGCCGTAGCCACTCACGTCCGAACACATTCGTGCGCGACAGTAGATAGCCAATAGGCAAGCCGAGCAGGGTCGCGATGGCGCTCGCTCCCAAACCCAACATGATCGTGCGACCGAGCAAGCTGAGCGTGCGCTCATCGAAGAGGTCCGCCAGGTCGGCCCCTTCCACTCGGGCACCCATGACCAGGATGGGACCCAAACCCAAGAGCAGGAAAACTGCCAGGGCGACGCTGACGAGGGGCTTGCTCAATCGAGGAACAGCTCCCGCAACTCTTGAAAGCGATCGTCAATCTGCGCGCCGATCGCGGTGTAGTCGACTTCCATGGGCTTCATCTTCTCGATCGGCAAGGCGTGCGGCTTGCTGCGCAGGGATTCGTGCAGGGGGATCTGTGCCCCGTCGAAACTAGCCAACTTCGCTTCCACTTCTTCCGACAGCAAGTAGTCGAGCAACTGGCGTGCAGCCTCCGGGTGCGGCGCGTTCTTCAAGACGGCGATGGTGTTCGGAATGAAGAGTGTTCCGATGCCGTCCGGTCCTGCGTCCGGAAAAACCATGGCGACCTTGGCCCCTTTCAAGCGGGCGCGGTTGTAGTCGTCCGTGTCCGTCCAACCCCAGGAGAAGGCGCCCTCGCTGACCAAGCGCATCAAGGTCGCGTTGCCGGAGGTCAGGTTGACTTCGCCGTCTTTGATCTTTTGAAGGTACTCGCGTGTCTTCTCCTCGCCCAGTCGCACGAAGAGCGCGGTCATGTGCGTCAAGGTGGTGCCCGTCAAGGGACGTGCGATGCCGCAGTCGCCCTTCCACTTTGGATCGACCAGGTCCCACATGCCCTTGATCTCTGCGGGGTCGGCCTTGTCGGTGTTGACGATGAAGACCCGAGCGCGGGCTGCAAAGCCGGTCCAGCGCCGCTTGGAATCGCGAAAGGTTTCCGGGATGCCCTTGGCTGAAGGGGAGTCGTACTCCGCCAGCAGACCGTCTTCGGCCAGGCTGACGGTGTGGGCGATCTCATTGTTCCAGAACACGTCGCAGCGCGGTGTGCCCTGCTCCTCGCGGATACGGCGCACCAGGCCAACGGTCTTGTGGGCCTCCACGTCGAACTCCGCCCGCACCTTGAGTCCCGTGCGTTTCTCGAATTCCCGGATGATCGGCTCGGAGTCCGATTGGTCCAGGGCGCAGTAGATGACCACGTCCGAGTCGTCTGCGCAGCCCGCGCTGAGGGCGCACAGCAGGACCAGAAGCAGGGTGAACGGACGCAGAAGTAGCGGAGGAGTCATGTGAGCTTGCATCGAGAATCTGGCGCAGGACAAGGAGAGCGGCCCGATAGTAACCTTCAGAAGCAGGTGACCTAAACAGGCCATTGGCAACTCGCGTCCTTCAGGGTACATAGGGTTGCTCCTCTGGGACTCCTACAGGCTGTCCTGAATTCTCGAGTGCTTTCTGTTTGTGTGGTTCCCATGGCCTATTTGATCGCTGTCTGCGCCTTTTTCACCCTTCTCACCGGGGGCGATTCGGACGGTTCCGGGAGCGCTGCACCGATCACTCCGAGCGCGACTCCGAGCGTGGCCCCTAGCTTGGCCCTCGACGCAGGCTACGACGATGGGTTCTACCTGCGCTCACGGGACGGGGATCAAGAGCTGGTGATCGGCGGGCTGATTCAAACTCGCGCTCAATACAGCGGCCCCGATCGCACACCGAGCAGTCAATTCGATCTGCAACGGGCTCGTTTGGAGTTTGTCGGTCGCTTTGAGGAGCACTTCCGCTTTGCCTTGGAACCGAGGTTTGGTGCCCATGACTTTGAGCTAGAGGAAGGCTGGGTCGGTGTGGAATTGGGTTCCGGCGATGACATGCTGCGCATCGGGCGCATGAAGGCTCCCTTCGGTTTGGAAGAAGTGCGTAGCCGGCGGCACATTCCATTCGCCCAGTTTTCGATTCTGAGTCAGTTCTATCCGGCCGAGCAACACGGGATCTTCTACTCCGGGGCAGACGGGGACTGGGAGTGGAACGCCGCGATCTACAACGGCGGCGGTGGCGAAGAAACCAACGATGGCAAAGAACTTGCCCTGCGCGGCATGTGGCGGCCTTTCACGAAGCGCGGTGACCGCGGCTTGCGCAACCTGGCGATCGGCGCGGCCGTCACCATGGCACGCGAAGATCGCGAGGTGGCGGGGGACTCCATCGACAATGCCTTGGGTTTGCCCCTGGCGACCTACGTCCCCGGGGTGCGCTTGGACGGCAACGATCGCCGGGCGGGCCTGGAGTTCGCGTGGTTCGATGGTCCCAACATGCTCCAGTCGGAAATCATGTTCACGCGCCAGACCTTGACCCTGTCCGGCGGCCAAGGCCGCTTTGACAAGTGCGGCACGTACCTCAGCGCCCAACACGTGCTTTCCGGCGAAGACATTTCCTTCAAGGGTCCCGCCATCGGGGGCAAGAGCCGCGGTACCTGGGTCGCTGCGGCTCGCATCTCGTACCTGTCCCTCGATCCGCTCTACCGAGAGAGCGGGGTGATCGGCGCCAAGGAAGGCGGCGATAGCATCACGACCCTCTGGGCGGGCATGAACTACTACTTCAACGAGCATGTCTTGCTGCGCAACAGCCTGGTCTATTCGCACTACGAGAACGACGTGATCGTGGATGGCGAGCGGATCTATGGGGAGCCTGCGTTGCTGTTTGAGCTGCAGTTCCACTTCTAGCTGGCACACGAGCTCTAGCTGGCACAAGGGAAAGTGCTTTCGTTCCCGAGTCCCAAGGCAACTTGCTGGGCCGAGTCGGCAGCCCAAGCGTAGGCGACATTCTCTCGGGGACGCGGTTTGCACCGCGCAGGGGGAAGAACCCCCTTTTTGGGCCCCTTATTCGGGTTTTGCCCTGACAGGCCACGGGCCGGGGATTACCCTTGGCGCCGATTCGTCCCCCTGTTTTGCCTTTCCCAGGAGAGCCCGTGACCCTTGCCCACCGCATGTCCCAATTGGGGACCGAAACCGCATTCGAAGTGCTTGCCAAAGCCAAGGCGCTGGAAGCCCAGGGCAAGGACATCATTCACTTGCACATCGGCGCGCCCGACTTCCGCACACCGGAAAACATCGTCGATGCGGGCTGCAAGGCACTGCGCGATGGGCACCACGCGTACACGCCTGCCAAGGGCATTCCCCAGCTGCGGGAAGCGGTGTGTGACGACATCCTCAAGTACCGCAAGGTGCAGATGGATCCGAACAACGTGCTGATCGTGCCCGGCGGCAAGCCGACCATGTTCTTCGCGATGATGATGCTGGGGGAGAAGGGCAAGGAAATCCTCTACCCGAACCCCGGCTTCCCGATCTACGAGTCGATGATTCGCTTCTCGGGAGCCACCCCGGTGCCGATTGAATTGGAAGAGGCCCATGGCTTCTCCTTCAGTGCTGAAAAGGTGCTGGCCAAGGTCAACGCGAACACGACCCTGATCATCCTGAACACACCAGCCAATCCGACCGGCGGTGTGGTCAAACGCGAGGAGCTGGCCGCACTGGCAGCGGGCCTCGAGAAGTTCCCGCATGTCTACGTGCTGGCCGACGAGATTTACTCGCGCCTGCTTTACGACGGGGAAGAACACGTGTCCTTCCTCGAGTTCGAGAACATGCGCAATCGCACGATTCTGCTGGACGGTTGGAGCAAGACCTACGCCATGACCGGTTGGCGTCTGGGCTACGGCGTCTGGCCCAAGGAATTGATCAAGGAGGCCGAGCGCCTGCAGATCAACTGCACTTCCTGCACCAACGCGGCGACCCAATGGGCTGGCCTCGAAGCTCTGCGCGGACCGCAGGTCGCCGTCGACAACATGCGTGCTTCCTTTGACGAACGCCGTGGCATCATCGTGGAAGAGCTTAACAAGATTCCCGGGTTCACTTGCACCATGCCCAAGGGCGCGTTCTACGCCTTTGCGAACACGAGCGGCACGGGTATCAGTTCGCCGGAGTTGGAGTCGCGCTTCCTGAATGAGGCGGGTGTCGCTTCGATCTCGGGCACGAGCTTCGGCCACTTGGGTGAAGGCTTCATGCGTTTCAGTTACGCGAACAGCGCGGACAACATTCGCGAAGGCTTGCGGCGCGTGCGCGAGTGCTTGCAACCCGCCTAGTTCCTTAGGAACCTCCCAGATTTCTCACCATGAGTCCAAACGCCAGTGACTTTCGCAGTGACACGGTCACAAAGCCGACGGCAGCCATGCGCGCCGTTATCGCCGCCGCGGAAGTTGGAGATGACGTGCTCGACGGGGACCCCACGGTCGGGGCCCTGCAAGACTTCGCCGCCGCTTGGCTGGGCAAGGAAGCTGCCCTCTTCGTGCCTTCCGGAACCATGGCGAATCAAATCGCCTTGGGTTCCTGGACGCGACCGGGGGACGAGATCGTGACCGAGCAGGGCGCCCATGTGGTGAACTTCGAGGGCGGAGCCACGGGCTTCCTGCACGGTCTGCAATCCCGAACTTTGCGCGGCGTGAACGGGGCACTGCAAGCGGCGGACGTGCAAGCGGCCCTGCAACCAGATTCGATTCACTGCCCGAAGACGGCCCTGGTTTGCGTGGAGCAGACCCACATGTCTGCCGGCGGCCGAGTGGTCCCCCTGGATGCCTTGCGTGCCGTGCACCGGGTCGCCTATGGAGCGGGCATTCCACTGCACATGGACGGCGCGCGCCTGGCGAACGCCGTCAGCGCCTCCGGCACCAGCGCTCGGGAATGGGCGGCCTGCGCGGACTCGGTTTCCCTTTGCCTGTCCAAGGGCCTCGGTGCACCGATCGGCTCGATCGTGGCCGGGGACAAGGACTTCATCGAGCGTGCCAAGCTCGTGCGCAAGCGGCTCGGAGGCTGGTGGCGCCAAGCGGGCCTCGTGGCCGCCGCTGGACTCTACGCCTTGCAGAACAACGTCGAACGCCTGGCCCAGGACCACGCCCTCGCCAAGGACATGGCGGAGCGTTTGAACTCCTTCGAGAACTTGAGTTGTGATCCCGCAAGCGTGGAGACCAACCTGGTGCTGGTGACTCTCAACCATCCTGATCACAGCGCGGCTAGCCTGTCCGCCAAACTAGGGTCCGAGGGCGTGCGCGTTCTGCCCATGGGGGAAAACGTCCTGCGCTTTGTGACCCACATGGACGTGGGCACCGAGGACGTGGACAAACTGCACGCCGCCCTCACCAAAATTCTTGTGGGCTAACGCTACCCGCAACCTTCGCCTTCTTCCTCCAAAGCTTCCCACAAGGACCCCAATGGGTATTTTCAAAGCCTACGACATCCGCGGTTTGGTTCCGTCAGAACTCGATGCGGATCTCGCTCGCAAGATCGGCCACGCCTTCGTGCGTTTGCTTTCCGCCAAGCACCTGGTGGTGGGGCGCGACATGCGCACGCACTCCCCGGAGATCACCAACGCGGTGATCGATGGCATGCTTGATGCAGGAGCAGACGTGACCTATGTGGGCATGGCGTCCACCCCGATGACCTACTTCTCAATCGGGTCCAGGGAATGCGACGGAGGTTTGGTGGTGACCGCGAGTCACAACCCTGGGGAGTACAACGGCATGAAGCTGTGCGGTGCTGGAGCCACGCCGATCTCGGCCGCCAACGGCATCATGGAGATCGCCGCCATGTGCGCAGAGGACTACCCGGGCCTCGTGGGCCAGCGCGGCAGCATGACGGAGATTGATTTGCTAGCTGCTTACGCCGACCACGTGGCGGGCTTCTCCAAGATGACCTCGGATGTTTCGATCGCCATCGATGCCTCCAATGGCATGGCGGGTTACACCTTGCCGAGCATCCTCGAGCGCTTGCCCAAGGCCAAGGCCAGCACCATGCTGATGGATCCCGACGGGAACTTTCCGGTGCACGAAGCGAACCCCTTGATCGAGGAGAACCTGGACTACGTGCGGAAGTTGATCGCTTCCAGTGGCGCGCAACTCGGCGTGTCCTTCGACGGGGATGCGGACCGTTGTTGCTTCGTGGACGAAAAGGGGGTCACGGTCCCCGCCGACTTGATGACCGCCCTGTTGGCGCGCATCTACTTGAAGGGCGACAAGCCGGTCCCGATCGTCTACGACCTACGCTCCTCTTGGGTCGTCAAGGAGGAGATCGCCAAGGCGGGTGGCATCCCGATTCGGGACCGAGTCGGACACTCCTTCATCAAGGCCACCATGCGCGAGAAGGGCGCGGTCTTCGCCGGGGAACTTTCCGGCCACTTCTACTTTGCAGACAACTTCACCACCGATTCCGGGGTCCTGGCCATGGTTTCGGCCTTGAACCTGGTCAGCGCCAGCGGGGAACCCTTCTCGGAGATGGTCCAAGACCTGCGCCGCTACCACGCCACGGGCGAGATCAATTTCCGGGTCCCGGACAAGGACGTGGCCATCGCAGAATTGAAGGCCAAGTACGCCGACGGTCGCCAGGACACGCTGGATGGAATCACCGTGGAATACGGGGATTTGGACCAGTCCGAGTGGTGGTGGTTCAACGTGCGGGCCTCCAATACGGAGCCCCTCCTGCGCCTGAACCTAGAGGCCTCCAGCGCAGAACTGCGGGACCAACGGCGGGATGAGCTGTTCAGCCTGCTCGGAACCCCCGAATAGCCCCCTTGGATGCCGGATGGATCGCAAGCTAGCTAGTTGATTCGTCGATAACCCCGGGCCAGCCCCATGCAAGTCCCCCTGCTCAACCTGTTCTCCCGCCTCGCCCTGTTCCTCTCGCTCCCGCTGCTGCTCTGCGCGGGGAGTTGGGCCGGGACTTTGGGCTCTAGGAGAGCTGTGGCTGACGCGCCCCTGATTCTCGAGGGAGCCCTGCCCCTGGGCGATTCGACGGTTCAAGAGCCCACGTCGGACCAGGACGTCTGGGGCGAAGCCCAAACTCAGGACGCGCGCATGAGCTTCACTCGGCGCAGTGCCCACGAGGCCATCAAGGTGCTGGAGGACAGCGAAGCCACGGAGTTGGACCGCATGGTGGCCTTGATGGCCGTCGGTTGCACCAAGCCGACCCCGGTGCGCGAACGGCCCCGCTTGGAAAGCATTCTGGAGAGCGGCACGCCGAACGAGCGGGCCGCAGCCATTTTGGCTCTAGGGGAGTTCGGCGCCGGCTCCGATGGAGTCTTGCAAGCGGCCCTCGAGCGCAACGACCCGATTGAACGGGCCTGTGCCATGTGGGCCATGTTGCGAGCTGGCCGGGAGGCCTCCGTGTTGCGGGTGGAAGCCATCGCAGGCGCTGGCAGCGTGGATGCGCCCAAGGCCTTGGCCTTGTTGGGCATTCACCACAAAGCGCCCCAAGGCGATCCTCCCGCAGAATGGAAGCTGTGGGCCGACCTGCGTTGGTCCGCTGCCCGGCGCTATGGCTTGGTGGACGGCCAGACGTGGAAGACCCGCTTGCTCGAGGATCTCCTGAAGGACCCACGTTTCCTCGAGGGCGTGATCCTGGGGTCCGTTGCCGAAAAGATGCAGCTTGGGGTCAAGGATCACTTGTTGACGCTCTTGCTCGAGCGCCCGAGCATCGTTCGCCTGCGTGCGGCGGTGATCTCCATGCCAGATGAGTTGGGTTTGATGATCGAGGCTGGACTCTGGAACCCCGGCAGCGTGTTCAGTTGGAACTGCGTCTTGGAAGAGATCGATCTGCACAAAATGGAAGGCGAGAGCCTGGCTCTCTTGAGTCACTCCTTGCAGATCCCTGAGTTGATGGTGCCGACCCTGCGCTTGCTGGTGCGTGCCGGAGTCGTGGAGGTTTTGGCGGAGCTGGACACCCAGTGGCCGAAGCTTTCCAACGAAGACAAGATCATCGCCTGTCAGGCTTGGGGCATGGCGGGCGCTGGCTTCGCTCCGGAGAGCATGAAGCCCTTCGAGAAGGACCCCAGTCCAAGAGTGAAGGCCGCCGTGCTGGTCACCGCGGCTCGCTTGGGGGACACCCTGGCCCATGAGAAGCTACGGGAGATTCTCTCGGATTTAGCACATGAGGAGTTTGAGTACACCCTGGAAGCGGCCATCGGGCAGGCGGGCTCGCCCCTGATTCGCGACTACTTGGAGCAGCTGCTCGAGCAACTCGAGGGACCGGCACAACGGCAGGTCGCTGCGACCTTGGCCTTGAACGGAGTGTCCAGCGCCCGGAGCCTTTTGGCCACTCACCTGCGGGACGGCTTCCCGGCGGGCGAGGAGGGCTTGCGCTGCATCCGGGCCTTGACCCTGCGGGACGCTGCAGAGTCCGTGGAGCTTTTCCTCAAGCACTTCCCCGTGGAGGAGGACATGCTGCTGAACATCGGCTTGGCCAAGGCCATCGTCGCGGCTCAACACAACAGCTGCTACACCTACCTACGGGAAGGTCTTTGGAAAGGCAGCTTTGACATGAGCTTGCTGGCAGCGGCCACCATTGTGCAAGTGGGGGGCATTCACACCTTGCGCGACGAGCTCAACCGCGGGCCGCTCTCGGCCACCTCAGAGGACTTCCGCCGACTGGGCTTTGCCCTTGGAGAGTGGGGCGGTTTGAAGGAAGTCCAACAACTCAAAACAAAAAACGGTTTGCGGATCAACGACCCCGTCCTGCAAGGGGCTCTACTAGGAGCCCTGGGCCGTCGGACCCACTGAATCGAGACGAACATGAAGCAAAGAGAAATAGCCTTGATCGGCGTCCCCATGGACCTCGGCGGCGGACGTCGCGGGGTGGACATGGGACCCAGCGCTCTGCGCATCGCCGGCATCGAGCGCAAGCTGAAGGCCATGGGGCGCGAGATGCTGGACTTGGGCAACATCCACGTGGATCAGCCGGAGAGCCAGAACCCGACCAATGAGAAGGCGCGCTTCTTGGACGAAATCGCGGGCGCCTGCGCCTTGCTGCGCGACAAGGTCCTGGACGTCATGAACAAGGGGCACTTCCCGCTGGTTGTGGGCGGAGACCATTCGATTGCCTGTGGAACTATGGCGGGGGTCAGCACCTTCCATGCTCGCAAGAATGAAAAGCTCGGACTGCTTTGGTTTGACGCCCACGGGGACATGAACACTCCGGACAGTTCACCGACGGGCAACATCCATGGCATGCCCCTGGCTTCGTGCTTGGGCAAGGGCATCCCCGAGTTGACCAAGCTGGGCGAGCGCTTCCCCATGGTGGACGTGGCGAACACCTGCGCCGTGGGCGTGCGCAGCTTGGATTCGAGGGAGCGCAAGATCGTTCAGGAGACGGGCCTCAAGGTCTTCACCATGCGCGAGATCGACACCCGTGGCATGCACGAGGTGATGGTCGAAGCCTTGGCGATCGTCAACAACGGCACCGCCGGTTTCCATCTCTCCTTTGACGTGGACGGCAGCGACCCCGACGTGGCCCCGGGTGTGGGCACTCCAGTTCCCGGAGGCTTGGACTTCCGCGAGAGCCACTTGTTCATGGAGTTGGTCGCGGAGACCGAGCGCCTGGTGAGTTTGGAGCTGACCGAAATCAATCCCATCCTGGACGTTCATAATCAGACGGCTCAATTCGCCGTGGAAATGATCCTCTCGGCCCTCGGCAAGTCCGTGCTTTAAAATCGTATTTCAGTGTTTCAGCTATTCCGCAATCTGTTTGGCAACAAGCGCCTGATCAAGGAGCTCGTTGTCCGCGACTTGAAGGCTCGCTATGTCGGGTCGACCATGGGGTTCTTCTGGTCGGTGATCTATCCGATCTTGAATCTCTTTGTGTACACGTTCGTGTTCATGGAGCTCTTGGGGACGCGCTTCAGCGACGACTCCGGGATCAAAGACGTGGCCATTTGGATGCTCGCGGGCATCGTGGTTTGGACGGCCTTCGCGGAAACCCTTTCGCGCGCCACCAACTGCTTGGTGGAGAACGCCAACCTGATTCAGAAGGTGGTTTTTCCATCTGGGGTTTTGCCGGTCTACCTGACGATTTCCTCCATCGTCAACATGTCCATCGGGTTTCCGGTGGTGTTGCTCGGGGTCCTGTGGTTCGGCTACATCTCCCCGACCCAAGCGCAAACCAGTGCCACGCAAGGCCAACAAGCGCTAGGGCAGGCGGTCATTGAGGAGGCCGCCTTGGAACGGCCCGCTGCACCGGCCGTCCCGCCGGTCGATGAGACCGGACGCCTCGTCGGCTTGCGCACGGGCGCCTGCAACTTTTGCGACCACAAGTACGACCTGGTCTGCCCCAATGACCACACCGCGATGCGCATTCTGTTGGTGGCCCAGGGACCGATTCCGAAGGCCCCTCCACCCAACAAGCCCTTGGCGATCGGGCTGACACTGCTCTTCCTGCCGGTGCTCATGCTGCTCCAAGCCTTGTTCACCAGCGGGCTGGCGCTCTTCCTATCCGCCTTCAATCTCATCCTGAGGGACACCTACCACCTAGTCGGTGTCTTCACGACGGTCTGGATGTTTGCTACGCCCATTTTCTATCCGCCCTACCTGCTGACGAAGGAAGAGCACAATGGCAAGTACGACTTCCTGCTCGAATGCAACCCGATGTATTGGTTGATCACGTCCTACCGCGAGATCCTGCTCTTCAATCGGATGCCGAACCCGGTGCTCTTGGGCACCATCGCAATCACCGCTGTTGTGATGTTCGCCCTCGGCGCGACCTTCTTCCAATCCCAAAAGGACAAGTTCCCGGACCTGCTGTAGTTCTATGAGTGCCACCAATCACGGCTCATCGAGCGCGATCCTTGCCAAGAACTTGAGCAAGGCCTATCAGATGTACAGCAAGCCCACGCACCGCTTGTGGGACATGATCTTGCCGGGCAAGAAGCGCTACAACGAATTCTGGGCCGTGCGCAACGTCTACCTGGACATTCCCCACGGCAGCACGGTCGGCATCATTGGCGAGAACGGCGCGGGCAAGAGCACCCTACTCAAATTGCTGACGGGCATCACGAAGCCCACTACGGGCACCGTCGAAATCGACGGGCGAGTCGCTTCCCTGCTCGAGCTCGGCGCGGGCTTTCACCCGGAGTTCAGCGGGCGTGAGAACATCTACTTGAATTGTTCGATTCTGGGCATGGAACCCGCTGAGATCGACGCCAAGGTGGACTCCATCATTGCCTTCTCCGAACTCGGTGACTTCATCGAACGGCCGGTCAAGACCTACAGCTCCGGCATGTACGTGCGCCTCGGGTTTTCCGTGGCGGCCTCCGCGGACCCGGACATCTTCATCATCGACGAAGCCCTCTCCGTGGGCGACGAGCACTTCAAAGGCAAGTGCACCAATCGCCTGAATGAACTACGCGAGAAGGGCACCACGGTGATCTTTGTCTCCCACGACATGGGCTCCATCAAGAGCATGTGCCAGACGGTGATCTTGATGGACAAGGGCGAGATTCTGGAGCAAGGCAGTGCCGAGAAGGTCGCCGACGAGTACCTCAAGCGCGCCCACGCCCGGGGCAACGAACGGCTCTCCGCGATCAATCGCGGCAGCAGCGAGTACCCGCGCTGGGGCACCGGCGAGATGGAGATCTACAACTTGATCATGAAGGACGCGGGCGGCGCGGAAGGCCACGTCTTCCGCTCGGGGGAGCCCTTCCAATTGACCTTGCAGTACGAGTGCCACGAGGACATGCAGAACCCGGTCTTCGGCATCGGTCTGTACCGTTCCGATGGCACCTACATCAACGGCTCCAACCACCAATGGCGCGACACGCCCATCGAGTTGGAACAGGTCAAGGCTGGAGAAAAGGGACAAGTGGTGATGGATTTCGAGTCCATGCCGCTGCTCGCCGGGGAGTACTACATCACGACTTTCTTGTACGATCATTCCAAGGCAGCGCCCACGGCCATCGATCATCAGGAACACGCGGCGACCTTTGAAGTGCTTGACCCGCGCCACCACCAACACGGCATGCTGTACTTGCCCACGCGCTGGACCATCCAGCGCAACGAGGACGCTGACCCCCAAGTATCCAACTCGTGAACGACCCGACCCTCAGCCTGCCCTTCGACCAGTACCAGCGCTATCGCCTGGTGACGGACATTCTGAACGACGTGCGCGGTGAGGACGAGCGTCTGAGCGTGCTCGACGTTGGAGGCCGCACCGGGCTCTTGCGACAGTTCCTGCCCGATGACCGAGTCTTCATCGTGGACGTGGATCCTTCGGAGGAGGCGGGGCTTGTGCTGGGCGACGGTTCGCGTTTGCCCTTCGCCGATGCTTGCGTGGATGCCGTGGTGACCTTCGATACGCTGGAGCATGTACCGCCCACGGGCCGCGCTGCTTTCTTGGCCGAGTGTCGCCGCGTCGCCCGGCGTTGGGTGGTGGTGGCGGGTCCCTACGACACAGAGGGCGTGGCTGATTCAGAGGCTCTGCTCACGCAGTTTTTGAAGGACAAGTTAAAGGTCGAGCACCGTTACTTGGCGGAACACGCGGCCCACGGCTTGCCTCAGCTAGACGAAACCGAAGCGGCTCTGTCCGCCGCTGGTGCGCAGGTGGTGAGCATCGGTCACGCGAACCTGCATCGCTGGTTGGCGCTGATGTGCGCGGAGCTGTACCTGGACAACGACGCCCCTTTGCGCGGCCTCGCCAAGAAGTACTACGAGTACTACAACGGCTCCCATTACAGCTCGGATCACGCGGGCCCGGTCTACCGTCATGCGGTGGTGGCAGCCGTGGGCGGCGCGCCGATGCCCAACGCCAAGGACCTGCTCGGTTCCACTGCGGCCCCAGCGGGGACCTTCGAACCGGTGGCTCACGTGCTGCAGGAACTCTTGAGCTTCGACATTCAGCGCGACGTGATCAAGGGCGAGTGGGAACGCCTGGAAGAGGTCAATGCGGGTCTCGAGAAGGATCTCGTTGGCCATCGGGACACGCTCAAAGAGAACGCCGAGGAATTGCTTCGGCAAGCAGAAGTGTGCGGCGAGTTGAAGGTCCGGGTACGCTCCCTAGAAGACGGCCAGCGTTTGCAGGAAGCGCGCGGAACGGAACTGGAAGAAGCGATCGAGTTCCATGAGACGCGCTCCAAGAAGTTCGAGGCCATGGCCATCGAGCTGGACGAGAACGTTCGGCACCAGATGCAGCGGGTGGACGACATCACGCGCGTTGGCGAAGAGAATCAGGCCCGCGCTCAAGCCGCTATCGAAGCCCTCGAGGCGCGCCTGAACGAAGCCAACCAGACGATTGGGCAGAAGCAGACGGCGTTGGACACGGTGCGCGAGGAGTTGACTCGCGAGCGTCAGACCATCGATCGCTTGAACGCGCAGTTGCGTGACCGTTGGGCCAGCCTGCTGCACCAGATGCAGCGGGTGGACGACATCACGCGCGTTGGCGAAGAGAATCAGGCCCGCGCTCAAGCCGCTATCGAAGCCCTCGAGGCGCGCCTGAACGAAGCCAACCAGACGATTGGGCAGAAGCAGACGGCGTTGGACACGGTGCGCGAGGAGTTGACTCGCGAGCGTCAGACCATCGATCGCTTGAACGCGCAGTTGCGTGACCGTTGGGCCAGCCTGCTGCGCGGCCTGGCCATCAAGTAGGAGCTGGCGGATGCGAGACGTCGCGTCAGCGACGTCTCGCCCAGGGCAGCGGCGCACGCTCGTCCCGCCGACGTAGGCGGGCCTCTTAGGGCATGCTCAACTCAAACACCGCCGGCTCGCCAGCGGGCAAGAGGAAAGGGCCGCCTGGGTTGGTCAGGGCCTGGGGGGGATGAATCCAGGTGACGGTCCACGGGGATTCGAGTTGCAGCTCCACCAGCTGGTCCGCCAGGGCTCGCCGATCCTCTTCCCGGGTCCCATTGGGAAGTGCCGCGCACATCCACACCTCTTCACTCCTGTGGTGCTGACGGACTTGCAACCAAGAGCGTCCGCCGTTCTGGGAAGGGCCGTCCACGGCTCGGATCGACCAGCGCGGACCCGCTTGCTCGGGAAGTCTGGGGTTGAGCTGGCTTCGAACACTTTCCGGGTACGAACGGCCAGGGACCGAGCGTTCCTCCAGGTAGCGTTTCCCATCCCATTCCATGCGCGCGACGGAGTCTGGATAGGCCTTCCGCAGTTGTTCGTACAAGTCCCGTGATGGACGGTTCCCGCGCCGGTCGTAGACCGCAAACTCCCCAACCACGAGTAGCTGATGACCCGCGTCCAAGTGCGACCGCAAGAGCTCTTCCTCGTGCTTCTCCAAGAGAATCAACTGGTTGGCCACCAAGAGTGGAAAGCGGGCTCCCGTCTGACCGTTGACTTCTGCAATCGGCAGGGCCCCGGGCAAGACGCCGCAATCCTCCAAGGCCCGTAGAATCCCTTGCAAGCTGACCTCGCGGGTTCCGTGCTGATTGTGATAGGAGGGGTAGCGCTTCATCCAAGTGGGCCCATCGCGCAGGGCATCCCGCAACCAGGAGAGCGCCAAGGAATCGGGGGAGTGCAAGACAGCGACGTCAGTGGGTTGGGGCTGCCAAGTGGGCCATTGGGACCGCAGGGTGCGCAAGGTGCCAACCACATTCGACATGCGCTCGAAGTAGCCCGCTTGCTGCTCCAGCTCTCGATCGGACCAAAGCACCAAGCCGTTGCCGCCGCGCATCCAATGCTCGAAGGCCACTTGAGCGGGAGCATGGGGTGCGTCTGCTTCTGGGAAGACGGTGAGGTAGCTGCGTTGGGATGTACGGCGCCGGGTGTAGAGCAGTTCCCGAGAATCGAGCAGCCGATAGACCTCCATGAAGTCGAGTTGGTCGAAGACCTGCTCGACGCCCACGTCGGCAAAGGCACTGCGTCCGCTTTGGCCGAAGAGACCCACCGCGGTAGGGGGCTTCGCTTGCTGCACCTGGGTGGCTAGCTCTCCAAGCACTTTCGCCAGCACTTCATGGTGGTAAGCGCGGCGTGCCAACCAGGCGCCCACGTGTTGCGGGTCCCCGTCGATCCAAGCCAAGCGCGTGCTGTCCGTGTCCGGGTAGGGAACGGCGGATCCTTCTTCGGGGAGCAGGAAACTCCAGGTTGGATGCTCGCGCAGGAACACTTCAAAGCCAGCGCGACAGGCAGCGCTCGTGCAGAGGTCGAGGGGTGCGCCGTAGGGCGTGAGTCCGACTTCATCTCCAAGGGAAACACCCAACCCGTGATCGCCATCGCGGGCTGCGAGGGTTTTCGCAAGTCGCGTTCGCAACTGCTGCATGGTGGCCGGTTCGCTCAAACATGGCTTGCGCAACAAGACGTTCGCATCCCGCTTGTCCCAGTAGTTCTGCCAAACTTCCGTGTACCAAGGCCGATCCGTGTCGATGTGCAACGTGTTCCGGCCAGGGCCATGCCCCACATAGAAATCCAGGCCTTGCGCCCGCGCCCATTCGGCGGCGTGGGGGCCTTCGACGTTGACCCCACCAAAGGCCTGCACCAGCTTCTCGGCAAGCGCTTGGCCCGGAGACTGCAGGCGCCAGACAAACGCGGGAAAGTCCGGGTTGGACTGGGACGCGGCAAAGGGGGTGAGCAGGGCGATCAGCAAGAATTTCGCCAGCGTTTGTGCCCCTGCGTACGTGCTGGATCTCATCCCTCTGGATGCAATGGAAACAGCGCGGGAATCAAGAACACGGCGACAATCAGTAGCAGTACCAGCAGCGGTCCCCCGACTCGGATGAAGTCCCGGTACTTGTAGTCGCCGGGCCCAACCACCATGGCGTTGGCGGGGTGCGCTACCGGGGAAAGGAATGCGAAGCTAGCGCCCGTGATCACCGCCATGATGAAGGCCCGATCATTGACCCCCATCTCTTCCGCGATCGAAAGGGCGACCGGCGTCATGATGGTGGCCGCCGCAATGTGAGTGGTGACTTGGGTTAGGATCGAGGAGCCCAGGAGGATGGCCGCCACCATGAAGTAGGGGGAAGAATTGGTTCCTCCAAGTTCGCTGAGTCGCGCCGCGAACTGTTGATCGAGTCCGCTGACGCGAAATCCTTGCCCGAGGGAAAGCATGCCGCCGATCAGCACCAGGGCCTGAATGTCCATGACCGAGTAGAGGTCCTTGGCGGGCACTGAGTTGGTGATGAGCAAGAGCAGCGCACCGCCCATGACTGCAACCGAGAGTGGCATCCAACCAAAGAACCCAATCACCAAGACGGCGACGAGGGTCACGATACTGATCATCGCGCCGCGGCCGATGGGGGGCGTCTCGAGTTGATCGAGCAGGATCAATTCCCGTGTCCGCCGAATTCGGTCGAGGTCCCGGTCGTGCCCTTGAATCAACAAGGAGTCGCCCACTTCCAACACGTCATCGGGGATGCGGCTCGGTTGCACTCGGCCATGCTTTGAGATGGCCAAGACATTCAAGCCCGTGCGTTCGACGAAGTCTGTTTCGCGCAGGGTGTGTCCATCGAGAGGAGAGCGGGAGGGGACCACGGCTTCTACCAGGGAAACATCTCCGGAGACAAGTTCCGCGTCATCCACCTTGGCCGAGGGCACCAGAGGCAGAGATTGTTCGGAGCGCAGGCGCAGGATGTCTCCCGGCTCCCCTTGCAGGATCAGCACGTCGTCCCGTCGAATGCGATTGTAGGGGCCCGGCGCGAGCACGCTGTTGCTGTCCGGTCGCACGATCCCAATCACGCTCACGTCGTAGTTGCCGAAGACCGCGGCGTCGGCAACCGAGCGGTTGATCAGCGTGCTGTTGGGTTCGATCAGAACTTCCGTTACGAAACGCTTCACCTGGTAGTGCTCGGTCAGGCTAGATTCCCCGCGCTTCGCGGGTAGTAAGTGACGACCGAGGAAGACGAAGTAGAGGGTGCCGACGACCATCAAGATCAGTCCGTAGTGACTGAACTCGAAGAGTTCGAGGGGTTCGTGTCCAGAGTCCGCCACGATGCCGTTGACGGCCAAGTTCTTGGAGGTAGCGACGACCGATAGGAGTCCCCCCAAGAGACTGCCGTAGGCAAGTGGCATCAAGAGCTTGGAGACAGCGATGTCTTCGCGTCGGGCCACACCACTCAAGACCGGAATGAGAATGGCCACCACTCCGGCATTGGATAGAACGCTCGAGAGGACCGCGGCGAGCACGACGATACGAATCACCAAACTGAACTCGGTGCGCGAACCGGATCCTCCGAGGACCTTGGCGCCCAAAGCTTCAGCAATGCCCCAACGGGTGAAGGCTGCGCCGAACACGTACATGCCCGCCACCAACATGACCGCCGGGGAGGAGAAACCCGCGAAGGCCTCCTTCGGACGCAGGACGCCCGTCCCCGCCATGACCACCGCCACGCCGATGGCGATCAGGTCGTAGCGCACCCGTTCCGTCACGAAGAGGATCAGGCTGATCGCAATGGTGGCGAGAACAATGACGGCGGGATCGACTTCGGGCATGGGTGCAAGATGACAGGCGCTCAGGGCTGCCGCAAGCCTGGGGCCGGGGCGCGGGGCCTAGGATGCCTGCGAGCCCTCGGCTTGGGCGCTGGCTGGGAGGTCACTTGGCGGGATTTGGCCTGGGGGCTTTGCTCGATCGGAAGTTAGGCTATGGAGGTTCAGCCAAACAAGATTGCCCTTGAGTTCCCCATCCTTTCAGCTGCAAGAGTTCGCCCAACGGGTGAGTCCATGGCTGCGTGATCCCCACGCGGAGAGCGGCGTTGTGGTTTCTTGCCGGGTGCGCCTGGCCCGTAATCTGAAGGACTATCCCTTCTCGCCCAAACTCAAACCGGCCCAGGCGATCGAAATCGCCAAACTCGTCCGGCCGCATTTGGAGAACGCCGAGTTGGACGGCGAGACGCGCTGGATTCCTATGGAGGAGAGCAGCCTGCTGCTGCGCCTCGTCCTGCGTGAACGGCACCTGATCAGCCGCGACCTGGCTCCCTCCGAGGAAGCGGGCCATGTGCCCCAGGGCCGGGCCGTGGCGTTCGGCCAGCGCGAAGGGCTTTCGGTCATGGTCAACGAGGAGGACCACCTGCGCATTCAGTCGGTGAGCCCCGGCTTTGCCCTGGATTCCGCGCGCAATGCGGCGGTCGAACTCGATCAATTCCTCGAGCAGCGCTTGCCCTTCGCCTTCACCGAGAAACTCGGCTACCTCACCGGTTGCCCCACGAACGTCGGAACCGGCCTGCGCGCCTCGGTCATGTTGCACCTGCCGGCCCTGGGTCTCGTGCGTCCTGAGCTAGAGAAGGTCTTCACCGCTGCCCAACGCACGGGACTCGCCGTGCGCGGCTTGTACGGGGAGGGCAGCCGAGCGGCGGGGGACTTCTACCAGATCAGCAACCAGGTCACACTCGGTCGCACCGAGGACAGCTTGATCGAAGACCTGCGAGCCCTCGTCCCGGTCATCGTGAGTTACGAAACCAAGGTTCGCGATGCGCTCTTCGAGGATCAGAAGGCCGCCCTCACAGATCGCATCATGCGCGCCGTTGGCACCCTTCGCACGGCCCGCAATCTCGCCACAGAAGCCGCCCTCGCGCACCTTTCGAGCCTACGCCTGGGCCATGCCTTGGGCGTCTTGCCGAAGGCCTCCCTGGCCCTTTTCGGTGAGTTGGGGGTGCAAGCTCAGAAGGGGCATTTGCAGGCCATGATTTCGGATGTGAACACGGAAGAGCTGCTGCCCGCCTCGCAACGGGACGCCCTGCGAGCCAAGCTCCTACGGACCAAGCTGGCGACTTTGGGCGAAACGGGCTAAGTCCCCATTTTGAGCGGGTTTGGGGGGCTTTGGCCACGGTTTGGCCTAACCCCAGGTCGATAGGGAAGGTGTCTTTTTGCGCACCCTCCCCATGAAATCAACCCTCACGGCCCTGCTGCTCGTTTTGCTCGCTGGTTCCACGAGCCAAGCCAGTCCATCCTCCGGCGACACCTCCCAGGGCAGTCCCGTGATCGTGCGCCTGAGCGTCACCTCCGGCCGCGCCTATTTGGTCACGGAAGAGGGCGTTCAATCGGTGACCCAGGAGCGTGCCATCGAACCCTTCGTTGGTTCTGGACACTTGGAGGTGGCCCCGGGTAGTCGAACGACCCTTTCTTGGCGGGGGATCGGCAGCATGGAAGTCGTGGGTCCAACCGCCCTCGCTTGGCAGATGCCCCAGGGCAAGGGCGCGCTCAACATCCAATTCGGGGTGCTCAATCGGGTGGACGTGGAGGTGCGTAGCCTCCCGTTCCGGCTGCAAATGCCCGGGGACTGGCGCACGGAGCTGACCTCAGGCGCCTACTCGATTTATCGAACGGGCAACGGCGGCAATGAGTTCCTGCACCACGCGGGCCACCCCGTGCGCCTCTCCTGGACAGGCGGGGCTTCAATCACGGCCCCGGTCGAAGTCTACCCGGGCTCGCGCTACCGAATGGACGTGAACCCCAAGGTGCAAGTCAACAAACCCAAAGAGGTTCGGGTGCCCAGCTGGGGGCACGCGTCCTGGCCCTGGGGCAAGGGCAGCATCGAAGGATTGCCGGACATCACCTTGGAGGGGGCTCCGAGTTGGGGCACCGGGCATGCTTGGCCTTGGAAGAGAGAAGGCCTCGATGTGGTGCCGATCCCGCAGAACGGCGGTCAGCCGACGACCATCGAGTCGGCGAACCAGGCGGAAGGTGTCCACGAGCCTTGGGAGAAGTGGGATTGGCCATGGGAGTCGAGCAGGGGGCCGGAGTCCATTTCCGAGCATGAGCCTGTTCAGCAGGAGCCCGAACAGCAGACCTCAGACCCAGCGCTCGCCGCTTGCGTAGATCCTGCTCAACAAGAGGACTCCCGAAGGCAGGACCTCGTGCAACCGGATCTGCTTCAACCGGAACTCATCCAGCAGGAGCTCGCTGCTCAAGAGTTTGTCGGGCCGTCGCTTTCCTGGCAGGACCCCAAGCCGCCGGTTGATTTGGAGCAGGACCCAGAACAGTCCGCAGCTTCCAGCGCGTCCCAAACGGACCCATCGCAAGCGGTCGACCTCGCTTCTCCCTCCGAGGATCTGCACGCCCCGGCCACGGAACCCGAATCCCGATTGGAGATGGAGGTGCAGTCCAATCTACCAGCCTCCTCCGAGTCTCCTGGGAGCGCGCAGCCCAACGGGGATTTGCAAGCAACGGTCCTCCAGGCCCAGGATGCAGCCGAATCAGCAGCTCCCAAGGTGTCGGTTCCAGTTGGCGCCAAACCAGTGGAAGTCCAAGCACTCGCGGCGGATTCAACGCTCGGCCAAGACTCCACGCCAGCGGAGGACATTCCGTCCGCGAACAACTCTGACGTTCCGGTCCAGACCGGACCGAAGTTCAACCCGGATCTATGGCGCGGCTTGCCCGAAGACTTCCTGGTGGACCGCGGCGTTTTCCGCCACCAAACCGGCAAGCACCTGCAGGTTCAACCCAACGGCGAAGGCGGATGGCTGATCCTGGTGGACCCGGCCGCGACGCAACCCTACTGGTTCTTTAGCCAACGACTCGACGTTCGCATCTTTCCCGGTGCCACCCTCGAGCTCGACAAGAACGGCTACCTTGGCCACAACACCGGGTTGGTGCGTATCTTGAGTGGTCACAGCGCGCGGGTCTTCTAGACGGCGCCGGCTTTTGGCTCTCACGGTCTGTGGGATAGGCCACCCGCGAATTGCGGAGAACGCAAGAACGGCTCGCCCCCCGCATCATGGGGGGCGAGCCGTTCTTGCGTTCGGTCCGGTTGATGGCTGCGGCTTGCGCGGGAAGTCTGATTCCGGGGAAGCGGATCGCCCGGCGCGACTAGCCAGTTGCTTGGACGGTCCAATGGCCAAACGCTTCGCAGTGCTCGCGGCAGCTGCTCAGCGAGCTCAGCGGCTCGAGGCTGTGGCCACGTGCATGATGTGATCAAGCGCTTCTTCCAAGGACTGCACGACCAGCTCGGGGCTTGTCTTCAATGCCGGCTCGTTCAGGGGCTCACCCGTGTCGATGCCCGCGGTACGGCAACCGGCGCGCCATCCGGCAGCGAGTTCGAGGGGCGAATCACCGATGACCCAACTGCCTTCGAGGGTGATGCCGTCGTGCTGTTTCGCGTGATACATGGCGCCGGTGTTGGGCAGTAGGAAGACCGAGTCCACCTGCTGCTTGCCCTTGCCAATGACCGGGTCAGTCAAGCAGGCGTAGCAGCGAGTCACGACGACTCCTTGCTGCTTGAGGGCAGCCAGCAGTTTGGTTTCGTACTTGGCCCAGTCCGCCTTGGAGCAGGTGCCCGTGGCGACGGCGGGTTCGTTGCCAATCAAATAGATGGCCCAGCCGGCTTGAGTGCAACGAAAGAGTGCGTCGAGCGCCCCCTCCGTAAAAGCCAGTTTCCTGTACTGAGTCTTGTCGGAACCCTGGTGGGGCTGAATCAGTGTGCCTCGGCGATCAATAAAGAGTGCTCGTGAGGGCGGCGTCGTTCCAGGCAAGGGGGCCAGGAATCCGTCCAGGTGGGTGTCACGGTGGGACATAGACAAGATGATTGGTAGCGAGTGCACGGGGGTCGGGGACCCTCTCGTTTTCGGACCACGAGCCGCTCGCCTGAGCTTGAATTTGGTTTTCCAACGAGGCGGCCCTTGGGACGGATCCTGCGCTCCAGAGACGCAGGATCCGGCCTGCAGCGCCCTTCGAAAACCCAGCGGATTGCGTGGATTCGGCGGGGCATTCCGGCGGCACTTCAGGACGTAGGCTGGGGCCCCGGGCGGGATGTTTTTTCAATGCCCCACTAGTCCTTGAAGCGCAGGCCTACCATCCGATAACTATGGGGTCCCGTCCCTGCCAACTCTCCCCCCCGCACCCCGCTCCGGTTGGAATCGTCCCTACGTATCGCCCTGCTGCTCAATCCCTTTGATCTGTCGGTCAAGGGAGGTGAGTACGCTCCCCAATTGGCCCTGGAACTGCTCGGCCGCGGGCACACCGTGCGGGGCTTTGGAGCCCCCCCGGGGGTCATCCCGCGCTCCGGCACGGATCCAGACAACACGGGTGGAGCGGAAGCTCGTGGAGTGGTGGCCTACGGACCGGACGTGATCTTGGCCTACGACGCGCTTTCACCGGCCGCTTTCCTGGGAGCCCGGGCCTCACGCAAGCTCGGCGTTCCCCTGATCCTGGTGGAGGCCGGGACCCGGGCCGCCGGGCTGCCCCATGAAAGGTTCCTGCGTTGGCTAGGGGAGAAGTTGTGGGGGCCCTTTGTGCGGCGGCATGCCAGGCTCGTGATCGCGCTCGACCCCGTGGCGGAACTGCAGGCCCTGGCTGAGGGTTTTGCGGGGGATCGCATTCGAGTTTTGTCCCAGGGAGTGGACCTGATTCGTTATCGACCAGGCCTGAGCTCGAGCTTGCTCGCCGCCCACCGGGCCCGGGGACGGGTCTTGCTGTACGTGGGGCTGGTCTCAGACAATCGTGGACTCGACCTGGTGATTCAGGCCTTCGCGGACAGCGTGGGGCAATCCGGGGACTGGTCCTTGGTGATCGCAGGCGGAGGTCCCGACGCAGCACGCCGCGCCCTGCGGGCTCAGGTGGATCGTTTAGGGGTGGGAACTGGAGTGCACTGGTTGCCGCTTCCCCGGGAGGAGGAACTGCCTGGCCTGTTGTGCAGCGCCACCCTGCTTTTGGTTCCAGCCGTGGACAGCCGGGTGCGCGGTGTCCAGATCCCCAGGGCCCTGGCTTGTGGCTTGCCGGTGCTTGCGGCGGACCTTCCCCGGCTTGCCCACATTCACGAGGACGGCGGCTGCGGGTTGTTGGTCAAGGCCGGATCCGCGGAGGCCTGGACGGAAGCCGTTCGCAAGGCGGCTAGCTCCCCGGAGGCTCGCAAGCGTTGGAGCCAGCGCGCCCGCGAGCTTGCCAAGGAACGCTTTGACTGGGCCATGATCGCTCAGACCGTGGAAGCTTGGATGGACGAGGTCACCAAGGAACCGCTGGTGGCTTCGAAGCCTGCGCGGGTGATCTCTCCGGAAACGAAAGCCTCCTGATTCGGAAGCAACGAGAGCCTCTTGATTGGGAAGCACGGGCGCGCGTGCTGCCGCGTGGCTTCCCGGCCGCCAAGAGGCGTGCCCCCAAACAAAGAGAGAGCCCCGCGAATGAACGGGGCTCTCTCCTTGTTTGGGAGTGCGTCTCGCCTAGGAGCGCGTCTCTGACCTTGTTGGAACCCGCCTCGCTCAGAGAGCGCAGCCGGTCGAGGCCCTGCGGCTCGGGATTAGGCGTCCGTGGCCTTGCGCAGCTCGTCTTTCAGGTAGCTCATGTCGGCAGAGTACTGGCGAACGAAGCCCCTGGTTTCGTCGTCGATCTCCTTGAAGGTGGCTTGCACTTTGATGCCGTCGGCGCGTTCTTCCACTTCGCTGATCGTGGCGATCGCTTCGCAGTGGCCCTTCTTGAGCAGGGGCAAACGGAACTTGATCTTCCAATCGGTACCGAGGGCCACGAGCTGTCCCATGTGGAAGGGATCGAGCCCGGTCTTGCCGCCGCTCCAAGTGAAGCGCACGTTGCTGTCGTCCAGGCCAGCCATGCGACCGATGCCGCTCCAGTTCTTGCCAAAGTCGTGGCCGTGAACCGGGTTGATGACTTCCGTGCTCTCCTCGATGAAGTGTGCCGCACGATCGGCGTCCACGGGCTTGAAGATGACAGAGGACTCGTCCTCGTGGAATGCGCTGCCGTCCTTGTCGTCGCTACTGGCGGGGGCCACGCCCAAATTGGAGGCGGCCTCCTCGTCCGTGTCGAAGACCGGCACGACCCGATCCAAGCCGACCTTGGAGAAGATGTCCCGGCAGAACTTGGAGGGGTGCGCAATGGCCAGACGACCGCCCGCTCCATTCAGCTGCTTGGAGGATTTGATGATCGCTCCCAAGGCTGTCGAGTTGATGAACTTGACCAAACGCAAGTTCAGCACCGCGGAGGAGACGCCAGCCTTGATCAGATCGTCAATCTCCGCTTGCAGCGCAGGAACGTAGTACGTGTCGAATTCGCCAGCGAGGTAGAGGATCGCGTAGGATTCGCGGGGTTCAACGGTGATTTGCATGCGCGGGATGTCTCAGGGCAGTAGTTGGAAAATGTCCAGGGCGCATAGATTGTCTAGCGGGGGGCTTTGAGGCAAGTATTTTCAGTGCCATGAGGCTTTCAGGGGGTCCGGGCAGGCTAGAATCGCCCCCATGGTGTTTTGGAAGAGAAAGCCGAAGGAGTCCGTGCCCGCCACCCCCAACCCAACTCCCATGGGAGGGGCGAGCGATTCGTCGGCCGCAGGGGAAGAGGATCAGAGTGGATTCCTGACGGGCAACGCCCTGGAGGACCGTCGTCGAACGGAGAGTCTGTTCGAGGAATTCCAGTCGATCACGGAACAGGTCGTGCGTCTGCAGGGCAAGGATGACCTGGACGAGCTGTTGACCTACATCGTCGATGCCTCCATCCGCCGCACGGGTTCAGCCCGCGGCATGCTGATCATCGACAAGGGCAACGATCAATACAAAGTGCGCATCGCACGCAAGCGCGGGGGCGTGCCCCTAGACGGCGATGCGCGTTTCTCCACGAGCGTCGTGAAGCGTGTGCTCGGCACGCGCAAGCCCATGGCCGACATTTCCGGCGCGGACGCCGAGAACCTCGGGGCCAGCATCTACGACTTGAAATTGCGCTCCTTGATGTGCGTGCCCGTGGAAGCGGGAGAAGGGGAAGGTGCTCTGCGCGGCGTCCTCTACGTGGACTCAAAAGCAGCCACCCGACAGTTCGGCCCGGCCGACTTGGGCTACTTCGCCACCTTGTCGAATCAAATCGTGGGCGCCTTGAAATCCATGGCGGGGCACTTGGACGCGGTGGAGCGCGCACGCCTGGAAGCCTCCTTGGATTACGCCAGCGTCGTCCAGAACAACCTCATGCCCACGATCCCAACGGACTTCACGGGCTACGACCTCTTCGGCTGGTACTTGGCCGCGGAACGCACCAGCGGGGACTTCTTCGACTTCTTCAAGACCCGGGACGGACGCTTCGGCGTGGTGGTCGGTGACGTCACAGGACATGGGCCCGCTTCGGCCTTGATCACCTCCCAGGTGCAGGCCAGCCTGCGGTCCATGGTGCGCATCGTGCCGAACCTCTGCGAAGCGGTGACGCTGGTCAATCAGGACCTTTCCGATCGCATCGAGGTCGGCAACTTCGTGACCCTCTTCGTGGCCTTGATGTCAGAAGACGGCAAGGTCGAAGTGGTCAACGCCGGGCACACGCCACCGCGAATCTTCAAGAAGAGCACCGGAGAGATCACCACCATCTCGGCCCATGGACCGGCCCTCGGGATGATGGATGACTTCGACTACAACGAGCTCTTTGCCTTCACGCTCGAAGAGGGCGACGTGCTCTTGGCCTTCACCGATGGCATCACCGAAGCGCGCACCTTGAAGGCGCCGGACGACTTCCTCGGTGAGGAAGGCTTGGAAGAGATGTTCAGAGTTCAAGTGGGCAAGGCAACCAGCGCACGCAAGTTGACCGAAGACTTGGTGGCCGGAGTGCTCGCCTATTGCAACGACAACACCGAAGACGACATGACCATGGTCGCGGTCCGACGAACCCAGTGAGGGGGCGCCCTTGACCCGCAAGGATTCCCTTCTGCTGCACGACCGGGTGACTTGGCCCGCGGGCTATGAGGAACGGGTCGGTGCACTCCAGGGGCATTTGCGGGCCGCGGGCCAGAGTCGCGAGGGAGCTGGCCAAAAATTTCGGCAGGGCCCGGGCGCGGACTTGGTGGGCTACCGGCCCTACCGCCCGGGGGAGGACCTCCGTCAGTTGGACTGGAATCTCTTGGCGCGCTTGGACAAGCCCTACGTGCGAGTCACGCGCGAGGAAGCCGGCGAGCAGTGGGTGATCTGCCTGGACGTCAGCGCTTCCATGGGCGTCGGCCCCCCCGGCAAGTTGCAGCGTGCTGCGGAATGTGTCGTGGCTCTCTGGGCCCTTGCCTGTCAAAGCCGGGCGCAGGTGCGCTTGGTGCTCTCGGCTGGTGCGGGTGACGCTCCGCGGGTGTTGGAATCCGCCGCTCCCCGGGACTTGCAAAAGCCCATGGGGTTTCTGGGGCAAACCCGCGCGGCGGGTGAGCAGGGCTTGGCGTCGCTCTTTGCAGCCCCGCGCTTGTTGCGCGGTGCGGCCCGTGTGTTTTGCCTTGGGGACCTCTTGGACGAACCGGCCGAAGGCCTGTTGCGATTGCGACGCGGGCCGGGAGAGTTGCGCGTCTTGCAACTGCTCGCTCCCGAAGAGCTGGACCCCACTCCCGGCAGCAGGCATTGGTGGGATCCCGAAAGCTCTCAGCGCATGAAGCTCCAGGTGGGCGCGGAACAGTGTCAGCGCTATCGAGAACTCTTGGACGAACGCTTGGAAACCTGGCGCGTCTTGTCCGGCAAGCACCGCTTCTTGCACTTGGCGAGTTCTAGTGCGACAGCCTTTGAAGACCTGATGGGGCAGTGGTTGCGCCGATGAGTTGGGCGGAAGGCATCGAATGGACACGGCCCGCGGGCCTGATGTTGCTGCTCTGGATCGTGGCCATTGTTTGGCGCCTGCGCCGCAAGGACGCTCCCCGGGAATTGGCCACGGGAACCCTGGCCCTCTGGCGCGTGGTCACAGGCGAGGGTGCAGTTGTGACGGCGGATCAAAAGCGTCATGTGCCTCCCCGGGCCTGGCTCTGGTTCCTCGGCTTGCTCGCCGGCAGCCTGGCGGTGCTGGACCCCCTCGCGATGAGGGCGCCGACCACGGCGCTTTATGTGTTTCAAATGGACCGCTCACCGTCCATGTACCTTCCCTTTGAACAGGGCGGAACAACAACACGCTACGAGCGCGCCTTGCAGAGCGCACTCGAATGCTTGCAAACGCACTCGATTCCCGGGGACGCCCGCGAATGGCGAACACGGGGTCAAGCAGCGGTGCGAGCCGACCAGCCACCGCAGGAGTGGGCCTTGGCCCCCAAGCTCGCGCAAGCTGAGTTGTCCCCGGAGTGTCATGCCGACGAGCACCTGACTCTGCTGACCGATCGCTCGATTGAGTCCGCTGGCGGCTTGATCGCCAGTGGGGGAGCGCAAGCCTTGGGGTGGGTGGCGGAGTTCGAGGGCCGGGCCTTGCTTTGGGATGGGCTGCTGGTTCGCGAGTCAGACCCCTTGCCCCCTCGGTCCGTCGCCCCGGGGAAATCCATTTCCGGGGACCTGGCTGAGCTCTTTGGCATCTGGGCCCGCGAACGTGGGCACGCTCTCGTCTCCGCAGGCGAGGCTCAATACCGCTACGAATTGGGCCAGGGGTTGAGTGGCGATCCGCTGGATCCCCGAGTCGTCTGGCTCGAAGCGAGGTCCACGCAAGAGCTCTCCACAGATCCGGCCTTCTGGGCCGTGCAATGGGCCGAGATTTTGGATGAAGCCCTTCCTGTTCGAGCAGGCATCGTGAGTTTGGCAGAGCGCCGGGCGGCCGGAACTGCAAGCCAACGTCTGGGTCTGCCCTTGGAAACGCTCCAGCCAAGCCCGGGGACGCCAGCCTCGGCCTGGCTCGCACTGTCCAGTTTGCTCTGCGCCCTGGGTGCCTTTTGGCCGCGTTCAGGGAGCTCCCGCGCCCCGATTGCCAGGAAAGGCCCTGCGCCGGGGTTGGCGGATGGCGGCACATCCCTATGATCGAGAGGTCGCCTCGGCGGCCAGCTAGATGTGAAAAGGGATTGGAAGAGTTGGATTGGAAGGGATTGGCTAAGACGCTGCTTTGTGGCTCTTGGCCTTCTGTCGTTTGCGGGGCAGACTTCCGCCCAATCCCGTTTGCACACTCCCAGGCCGAGCCCCATCCTTCTTGCGAATGGCAGTTTCGAAGGCCCGCTGGATGACTGGGAAGTTCGCGGAACAGTCACCCAAGAATTGGGCGGCTACTATGGCCAACGTTGCGCGGTCCTGCGCGGTAGCGCGAGCAGTCAACTGGCCATGGACTTGGAGCTGTCCAACCTTGTGACTCCCTTGGGGCGCGGCAGCCTGTTGGAAGCGGGGGCCTGGGTCCACCTTCCAGCTGCTCTCGATTTTCAAGGGCAGGCGCAAGGCGCGCACTTTGTCGAACTGCGTGTGCTGGCTGAAGTCTTGGGCGAATCGCACCTGAGAACCGTGGCTACGGGCCGATGGTTTCCAAGTCTTCGGGATCAGGACCATTGGGTGCATCTTCAAGCTCCTCCCAGCGCGCCCCTGGCTGGCCGCGAGGTCCGATTGCGCTTGGAAATTCATCGCAGCTTTGAGGAACCCGTGCAGGTCGACTTTCTGCAGCTTGGACCGCAGCACTCCATCGACGGCAATCCCTCCAAGCGCGTGAGTTGCAGCTACGTTGGCCGCTACCGCGCACCGCAATTCGCCAGCGGGCCCCAACCGGCGACTGCTTCAGAGCGTTGGCGCAACTGGCATTGGCAAACGCCCCCCGCCTGTGACTCCAGCTTCACAGGCTTCTACCACAGTCCCGACTGTGAGGGAGGTGCCGATTGCCGCCGGGACTCTGGACGTCGGGACTCCGCGGCCAGTCCCATTCAAAGCCCCTTTGACTTGCCCCTGGTCGGTTCCTATGACTCGCGCGATCCGGCCATCTTGCGCTACCACGTGCAACTTGCGGAAGCCGCCGGGATCGATCACTTCATCTTCGACTACCAGGGCCAAGCGATTGCTGAACAGGAGCTGGGCCTCGGGCGCGATCCGATCAATGCGCAAACCCTAGCGGCCCTGATGGACGTCTGCGAAGCTCCCAGCGTGCAGTTGAAGTTGGCGGTCATGTACGAGCCCAAGGTACACATGCTGGGATGGGTCGCAGGACAGCCGAGCAAAGCGCAAAAGATCGCGGGCATCACGAACGACCTGGTTTGGTTGGTGCAGCGCATGGAAGGCAAACGCGCCACCCTGCAGCGCAACGGCCGAATGGTGGTCTTTCTGTTTCGCAATCAAAGCTGCAACCCTTCCAAGACCCAGTGCTTGACCGGGGCCGATTGGAACTTGATTCACAGCAGCGTCCTGGCCCAAACCGGTGAGGACCTCTTTTTGGTGGGGGACACGACCCCCGGGTTGAGCTCGCCCATTCAAGGCTTCAGTCGTTGGCAACTTCTGCGTCGGGACTACCTCACCTATCGCACTTGGTCGGATGCGCGCGATGGCAACCCGACGACTCCCTTGCCGGTGCTGGGCTCCTTGACGCAACATGTGCGCGAGCTGGATCTATCGATTCGGGCCTGGGTCAATCAGCTGCCCCTCGAGCGCTTGGGGATCCTGACCCTGTGGCCTGGCTTCGATGATTCGGGGGTGGGCGGCTGGGGCTCGGAGAACTTGCAAGGGGAAGATGGGGCTGCACTGTGCGTGCGTGTGGCCGATCCCTTCGACGGAGCCTTCTACAGCAACACCGTGGCGGCGGCTTTCGACGGCGGCTACGACTGGGTGCAGATTGCAACGTGGAATGACTGGAACGAAGGCACGCGCATTGAGCCGGCCTGGCATCGCGAGTACTTGGCAGCCTATCCCTTTGGACAAGGACCCTCCCAAGCTGTCACGGAACAAGTGTTTGGTCGCCTGATCGAAACCCGCCAGTGGATTGAAGCGTTCAAAGGCCAGAGCATTTCAGGTCCGAGCTTCCGCGCGATCACTCGCAAGTACTTCTCCTTCGCTTGGCAATCGAATCTCTCGCCGCTCTACGACTGATGCGGGTTCCCGGGCCCAACGGTCTGGGCCTTGAATGCGCGCAGGCTGCGGGGAACAAGCCGGCGCCCTGCCCTTGGCGATGGAAGCAATCGGACCAAGCAGACCGCGCCTGTGAATAGCGGGAGCAGGGTTCGCTTGCCACGAGGGGGGCTTTTTCGTTCGATAGGCGGGGAACCCCCACAATTCGCGAATCAGGATTACAATGGCGCCTCCCGACCAACCGTGCCCCCGACGGTTGGTGCTTTCTTGAAGTCCGCTGTTTGCGAGAACAATTGTATGAGGCTCTCCACCACGTCTGCTTTGCGCTCTGCTTCCCTTGCGGCTATCTGTCTGTCCGCCAGCGCTGGGGCGCTGCTCGCCCAAGGGGACATGACGGTCCATCGCATGGGCTACAACCCGGGCAACAATTCCGATGGATTCACGACCTATGGAGTGAACAGCGGCATCGCCGCCTACTCGGTCGCGTCGCAGTCCTGCAACATCGGCAACGTGAACTTGATCTGGAGCAGCGGCGGTGGGCAAACCCATCCGGTCATTTCCCAGAACGTGTACCGGCTCAAGGGTCGGCGTTTCGAGCACCTCGGGCAGTCTTGGCTGAAGCATGGTTTCTGCGCCCTTTGCGAATCCGGTTGTGGTCCTCGGGGGCAGAGCGGCTGCGCTTCCCAACTGCGCGTGGGCTGCGCGGACACCTACAGCTCTAGCTTGAACGACGGCTCGGGCGGCGGCCCCAAGTTCACGGTTTTCCCAACGTCGGGGGACCACCAACACCCGGACCCCAATCCGACGGGAAACTCCACCATTCGCGGCCGCTTGCAATGCGACGTCGCGGACGTGAATCCGAGCCTGAACGCTGGCGCCGTCTACTTCGTGGAGGGCATGTACGTGCACTACGAGGACCACCAAAACGGCTTCGCCAAGAACAACGCAACCTGGCGCAAGATCCAGTTCGCGAACAACTCTAGCTACACGATGCAAAGCGCGAGCACGGTCAACCACAGTCAGGAAGTCGTGCTGTTCGGCTGGCAGGCGGAGGACCCAGCGGTCACGATCGCTGAGATCACCAACACGAACGAAGGCGGATCCGGTGTGCACGGCTACTATCAAGTGGCCTCGCGCACCTGGGACAACGGGAACGGGACCTGGGACTACACCTACGTGGTCAACAACCAGAACTCGACCCAGGGCGCTGGTGCCTTCCGCATCCCCACGGGCGCTGGGGTCAGCTTGACCAACGTCTGGTTCAACGACGTGGACTACCACAGCGGTGAGCCCCAGGACGGAACCGATTGGAGCATGAGCCAGTCCACGGACTTCATCGCATGGGATTGTCCAGAGACCTACGCCCAGAACATCAACGCCAACGCCATCAACTGGTGCACGGGCTACAGCTTTGGATTCACCGCAGACTCCGCCCCCGTGGCCGGCGTGGGCGAGCTCGATATGTTTGAGCCCGGGGTCGGCAACCAGTTGAACTTCCCCTTGGAAGGCCCAGGTGGATTGTCGACGACCCAATCCACTCCCTATTGCTTTGGCGTCAGTGGTTGCCCCTGTGGAAACCCAGGCGGCGCGAATGAAGGTTGCGACAACTCAACGGGCAGTGGCAGCCAACTCGTCACGAGCGGCTCCGCTAAGGTCAGCGCGGACAGCTTGGTGCTGAGCGCGTCCCAGGCCGTGCCCAACGCCAGCGCGTTGTTCTTCGGAGGCACGACCCAATTCCCCAGTGGCATCGCTTTCGGTGACGGCCTGCTCTGTGCCGGGGGGGCCATCACCCGCTTGCAAATCGTCCCGACGAACGCCTCCGGCCAAGCCACCAGCTCCGTCGCTATAGCGGCTTTGGACGGCTCCCAAGCAGGCGAGACACGCTACTACCAATTCTGGTTCCGAGACACGGGGGCTGGCAGTTGCGGCAATGGCTACAACACCTCCCACGGCGTTTCGTTGACCTGGGAACCCTAGGCTCGGCTTAGGAGTCCGAATCCCGGCGCCGGTTCAGCCGTGTGTGCAGAGCGAGGGCACAACCCCCGAGCAGTACGGCGAACCACAGGGTGCAAAAGCGGATGATGAAGGTGGCGGTCAGGGCCTTGGCCCCGGCGACCTCCGCGCTAAGTCCCGCGGCCTTGAAGCTGCCTGTTAGCAGGGTGCCCATGGACGCTTCCGTGGGCCCCAAGCCGCCCGGGAAGATGATCATGACCGCTCCCAGGATGGCAGACAAAGCGAAGGTGTACATGGCGAAGAGCACGCTGGCTGCGCCGGGCACGAGGGCCTCGGCCACCAGGTAGAAAGCGAAGCATTCCAAGCCCCATCCCAAGGTGGACACCACGGTGGGCATCAAGAGCTCGCGGGGCGTTAGCAGCACGCGGGTGGATCCCAAGAGTTCGTGCAAGTGAACGGCCAGGGGACCGACCACAGGGAACTTGCTCACGAGCTTCACGAGAAACGTGGCAATGCGTTGGGAGCTCACCAGAACCAGCAAGAACACGCACAACCCCAGGGTCGCGCAAAACACCCAAAGAAACTCCGGCGCACTGGCCATGCCCCCGATGGCGAGCAGAATCAAGAAACCCAACAAGTCCGTGAAGCGCTCCGCCATCACCATCGGCGCGCTGCGCGTGATAGGGGTGCCATCCTCTTTCTGAATCAGCAGTGAGCGAAAGGCTTCGCCCAGCTTGCCGGGGGTCACCGTGAAGGCGAGGCCCGCCAGGTAGATGCGGAAGGAAGTGATGGGGGCCATGCGAATGCCCAAGATGGCCCGGTAGCGTTCCCAACGGGCAAAGCGCACCACGTAGTTGCAGAAGGACAGTCCACAGGCGGCGGCGATCCACTTGAGCGGGAAGGCCTTGAGCGCCTCGAGGATGCTGGGCCCGTCCGCCCAAAGCGCGATCCCCAAGTACACCAAGAGCCCGAACACGACTCCGATCACCAAGCGCTGCTTGAGTTTCGGGGAGAGTTCGACTCCTGGGTTTGTGGGTTCGCTCGGGGCGGCTGGGGAAGGATTCGTCACGAAGGGTCGCTGGCAGGCGGAGCGTTGTCCATTCCCTCATCGACCCGCTCACCCAGGATCCGAAGTCCCAACCACAAAACGACGACTCCCGCGAGGAGGCTCAAGCCCGGGTGCAAGTTGAAGGCCGCGGAGGGCAGGTAGCCCACGACAATCGCCACCAACATCACAAAGAGTGCATAGGGTCCTTGGGTGCGCACGTGGTCAATGTGGTCGGACGCAGACGCGACCGACGAGAGCACCGTGGTGTCCGAAATGGGCGAACAGTGGTCCCCAAAGATCGCCCCCTCGAGCACCGCACCGATCGAAAGGATCATCAACATCTGCCCGGTGATCGCTTCCGTCTGCTCCCCAAGGCTGAAGGCCAAACCCACCACCAAGGGCAGCAGGATGCTCATGGTGGACCAAGAAGATCCAGTCGAGAAGGCGATCAAACCGGACAGCAAGAACAGGATCACGGGCAGTGCCAGGGGGAAGAGCAAGTTGTCGAGCACAGCCGTCAAGTAGTGGGATGTGTTCAAGTCTCCGCAAACAGCTCCAATCATCCAGGCCAGGTACAAGATCCCTAGAGCCACTCCCATGGACATCAACGTCTTGATCGCCGCATCGAGAATTTCCAGTCTCAAGCCGCCTTGCAAGGAAGCGAGCACCGCCACCAAGAGCCCGATGCTCGAGCCGCGCCAGAGAGCCAGGTAGCTGTTTCCGTCCCCGAGGATAGTGGAGAGTCCCGACATGCTAAAGAGTGAAGGCGCTCCCGGTTCGAAGGCCTTCCCGGTCTGCAGAATCGTGAAGAGCGTCAAGCCAACAAACACCGCCAAGGGCAGCAACGCGCGCCAAGCCTGAATCGTGATGCCCTCCGCAGGCGCCATGGCTGTGGCCAGGTCGCCCACCATGGGCGTGCCCCCTTTGCGGACCAGTTGGCCGGTGGTGCGTGCGCGACGTTCCGCCTTGAGCATCGGACCGAAGTCGCGTCCGGTGAACGCCACCAGGAAGACGAACACCAAAGACAGGATGCAGTAAAAGCGATAGGGCAAGGTGGCGATGAAGACGCTGTACCCATCTTCCGGCCGCATGCCAGCCATGGGCAGCTGCGCGCTGAAGGTCGAAACCTCGAAGGCGATCCAGGTACTGAAGATCGAGAGTCCCGCCACCGGTGCAGCGGTGCTGTCGACGATGTACGCGAGCTTCTCCCGGGCGATTCGGTAACGATCGGTGAGCGGCCGCATGGTGCTGCCAACGAGAATCGTGTTGGCGTAGTCGTCGAAGAAAACGGCGAGCCCCATAAAGAACGAAGCTAGCTGTGTGGAGCGTGCGCTACGGGCATACTTGGCGACGATGTTCATGACACCAGCCAGGCCCCCGTTCTTGGTGATGACCCCGACCATGGCCAACATGGCCACCACAAAGCCAACCACTTGTGCTTTGTCCGAGTCGGTGAACTTGTCCATGAAGTACTGACTGAAAACCGTGGTGAAGCCCAGGCCGATTTGCGTGCCTAGCCCATCGCTCGTTCCCATCTGCAGCAACACGGATCCCGCAAAGACCCCGAGGAACAAAGAGAGCACCGGTCGCCGCAAGAGCACCGCCAAAGCGATGGCCACCAGGGGCGGCAACAGGGAAAGCGGCGATGCAGGTTCAAAGGGAAGCGTGCGTCCCACCTGCGGCTCCCCGCGAACATTCCAGCGGATCGCCAACTCCCCTTCGCTCACTTCGATCAGGAAGTTCAAGCCGTTGATCGCCGGAGCCTCGCCACCAACGATTTCATAGACGAACTCGGCCGGCTCCCCGGCCTTCGTGGCCGCCTGGCGATCTTTGGCTTGCTTGTTCTGAAGCACCTGGCGCAGGGCGCGCAGGATGGCAGCCCGCGCTTCCCCGTGAATCGCCAGATCGCCTTCCCCAGTCTCGTCGGGCACGATGAAGCGCACCCCGCCCACCATCAAAGCAGCATTGCCCTCTCCGCGGTCATTCCAGGCCGTGGTGTCGAAGAACAGACTCGCCAAAGGGACCTGTTCGCCCGCGGCATTCTCCGGATCCAGGGGCACCTCGCCGCTGAAAACCGCCTCATACGTCGCCAGCACCCCGAGCTTGGCACGCGGGCCCTCCGGCAGGAAAAACACCGCCGCGACGGCGAGAAGAGCGATGGCGAAGCTAAGTATCCGAGTCATGGGGCTGGGGCTGGGGCCTTGTGGAGCCCAGAATGCTACCTTGTCGGCGCACCCGATTCGCCTCCTACCCGCTTCCAACCGTTCCGATGCTGGAAACCATTCATCTCTGCCTGCTGATCGCCATCACCGGTTTGCTCTGGGCCATCGTCAATCGCCAGCGCACCTTCGAGGACCGTCTCGGCCGTTTGGATCGCCTGGACGACATCCGCAACCACGTGGCGCGCCTGGTGGAGTCCAGCGGGGATTTGGACCTGCGGCGTCTCGAGCACGTGCTGATCGACATTCGGGACGGGCACAAGCGCTTGGATGCGCGGCTCTTGGTCCTCGCGGAAAGCGCCCACGCCAAGCCCATGCCCGGGGCCGAGAGCCAGCCGGAACGGCCGCCGCGCAACCCCAGCAGTGGGCCTGCCGTGGCCGAGCGCATTCACAATCGCTTGATCGCCATGGGCTACGAGCGCATTCAACTGCTCAACACCCATGAAGAAATCGCGCAGAGCCTGGCCTCGGACGGGGAGGTCAGCGTGGAAGCCCGGCGCGAGGGCGCGCTGTGCAAGGGCCGGGTGACCCTGCGCGATGGAACGATCGCGGAAGTCGATCTGAAGTCCAGCCACGCCATGTTCCCCTGAGCAGCGCGCCGTCAAGCATGCGCCCAATCGTGCAGTCCAAAGGGCTTGCTCAGCATTGCGGCTCCTAAGGGGCTTCTCTCCACAAGCAGGGCCCGCTACCCTCTCTCGCTCCCATTCCCGTTCTAGAAGACGCCTGCTGGCGCCCTGAGTCATGTCCACCATCACAACGGTCAAGCACCTATCCGAACACGTCGGCAAAACCGTGACCCTCCAGGGTTGGGTTTACAACAAGCGCTCGAAGGGCAAGTTGCACTTCGTTCAAATGCGAGATGGCACGGGCATCGTCCAGTGCGTCGTGTTCATCAAGAATGTGAGTGAGGAGAGCTTTGAGGAGATCGGCAAGCTAGGCCAGGAGTCGAGCCTGCGCATCACCGGGGAAGTCAAGGCGGACGAGCGTGCACCCGGTGGCTTTGAGATTGGTGTGAGCGCCGTCGAGATCCTGCAATGCGTGGACGGCTACCCGATCACCCCCAAGGATCACGGGGTCGACTACCTGCTGAGCCAGCGCCATCTGTGGCTGCGCTCGAAACGCCAAGCGGCCATCATGCGCGTGCGCAACCAGGTGATCTATTCCTTGCGCACCTTCTTCTACGAGGGCGACTTCACCTGCATGGACTCGCCCATGTTCACCCCGAACGCCTGCGAGGGGACCAGCGAGCTGTTCGAGGTGCCCTACTTCGATCGTTCCGCCTACTTGACCCAATCGGGCCAGCTGTACGCCGAGGCCTCCGCCATGGCCATGGGCAAGGTCTACACCTTCGGGCCCACCTTCCGCGCGGAGAAGTCAAAGACTCGCCGGCACCTGACCGAGTTCTGGATGCTCGAGCCGGAGATGGCCTTCGCCGACTTGAACGATGTCTGCCAGTTGGCGGAAGACATGATCTGCTACGTGGTCAAGGACGTGTTGGCCAAGAACCAGTCGGAGCTCGCGGACCTCGAACGGGATGTGAGCAAGCTCGAAAAGATCCTGCCGCCCTTCCCGCGCTTGACCTACGACGAGGCCTCCAAGATCCTGCTCGAGCACCCGGACTCCGAGTTCGTGGCGGGGACTGATTTCGGTGCCCCGGACGAGACCATCCTGTCCGAGATGCACGACCGGCCGGTGATGATCACCCACTATCCGAAGGACGTGAAGGCCTTCTACATGAAGCGCGATCCGGAGAACGATGAGCGCGTCCTGTGCGTGGACGTGCTGGGTTCTGAAGGGGTGGGGGAACTGATCGGTGGGAGCCAGCGCGAGGACGATCTCGAAGTGCTCGAAGGTCGCATCCGCGAGCACGAGTTGCCCATGGAAGCCTTCCAGTGGTTCCTCGACCTACGGCGCTACGGAAGCGTTCCGCACGGTGGCTTTGGATTGGGCTTGGAGCGCTTCGTCGCTTGGATCTGCGGTGTGGAACACATCCGCGAGTGCATCCCGTTCCCGCGAACCATTCAGCGCATAGAGCCTTGATCCGGGCCTCTAGGCGCCTGTGCCACAGGCTCCAGGCTCAAAAAAACGAGGCCCCCGGACGACCGGTGGCCTTGTCTCATTTGCGGCGGGCCAGTTTCTCAGCGCTCTCCAGCCACTGCTCGTTTGCGATGCGCTTCACGCTCACATCGAGTTGTTCTGCGAGCAGTTGGAGGTTGGCTCGACCGAAGTGGACCAGCTGGGCATAGCTCATGATGCCCGCGCGCTCCAGGCGCTTGAGGACCTTGGGCCCGATGCCCGCGATGGCACTGAAGTCATCCGAGGCGATGGAGATGGAACTCGTCGAACTGGCCTTCTTGGCGCTCGAGCGTGTCTTGGCTGGCTTGGCTTTCGTTGCAGCCTTTTTGGCCGTCGCCTTTATCGCGTTCTTTGCCGGGTTCGGGTTGGGCAAGGACTTGGTCTTGCTGCCCTTTGCGACCAGCGACTTTGAATCGGATTTCTTGGAGGGTTCGGAGCCCTTCTCGGCCCCCGATCGTGAGCTCTTGCGAGCCTCCGATTTGGCGGGGGATGTAGGCTTGCTGCTGACCTTGCTCTTGCTCGCTTGCCTGGCCGCTTTGTCGGCCTGCGCGTTCTGCTTGGCAACGCGATTGGCCTCAGCTTGTTTCTCGGCCGCCTGTTGCTTCTCCAACTTCTTGGTTTGGGCGAGGTCGGCGGCCTGTTGCTTGTCCTTCGCTGCCTTGGCCTGAGCGGCTTCTTTCTTGAGCGCAGCCTTTTCTTCAATTGCTTGCTTTAGTTGAGCCCGCTTGGCCGCAGCTTGCTCGTCAGCGATGCGCTTGGTCTCCGCTCTCTTGGCCGCGGCCTTCTCCTTCGCGACCCGCTTGTTCTCTACCTTCTTCGCGGCAGAGAGCTCCGCAGCGACCCGCTTCGCCTCTGCTTTCTCAGTGGCCGCCAGTTCAGCAGCGATGCGCTTGGCCTTCGCCTTTTCGGCGGCCTGCTCTTCGGCGATCTGCTTGTCCCTGGCCTTCTTCGCGGCGACTTCCTCATCGGCGACGCGCTTGGCTTCGGCCTTCTTGGCAGCGGCCTGTTCTGTCGCGAGACGTTTGGCCTCGGCCTTTTCGGCGGCCTGCTCTTCGGCGATCTGCTTGTCCCTGGCCTTCTTCGCGGCGACTTCCTCATCGGCGACGCGCTTGGCTTCGGCCTTCTTGGCAGCGGCCTGTTCTGTCGCGAGACGTTTGGCCTCGGCCTTTTCGGCGGCCTGCTCTTCGGCGATCTGCTTGTCCCTGGCCTTCTTCGCGGCGACTTCCTCGTCTGCGACGCGCTTGGCTTCCGCCTTCGTTGCAGCGGCCTGCTCCTCGGCGACTCTCTTCGCTTCCGCCTTTTCTGCAATGGCTTTCTTAGCAGCGGCGGCTTTCAGATCGTTCGCATCCTTGGCTGCGGATTTGTCCTCAGGGCGGTGCTGGGTTTCCGCCTGCTTGGTTTCTCCCTCTTTCGTCGACGCCATCTCGTCGACTGCGCTTTTTGCCTCGGCCTGCTCGGCTGCCTGCACTTCAGTGGCCTCCGTCGCCTTCAAGCCACGAACGACTTGGGGGCGACCTATCTTCGTGCGCAAGACTTTGGGGTCCACGGGAAGTTCGGCGGGGTCGCGCGCCAGCAACTCTTGAGCACGAGACGAATCCGGTTCGACTTCCGAGACATCGGAGGATTGTGGCCCGCCTTCCGAACTCGAAGTGGAAGACTGTTGCGGGGCTGCGGGCGAGGCCGTGGTTTGAGGGCTTGCTGAAGCCTGATGGCTCGCATCCACCTTTAGCTTTGCCGCCGTCTGTTCGGCTGCCTTCGGCTTGCCGTTTGCTCGCTCTGGCGCGCTCTCCTGCGCCTGATACGCGGCGAGCTGTAGGGTGGCTGCTTCGAGGCCCTTGGCTGATTGTGCCTCGCGAGCTGCATGTTCTTCAGCGGCAGCCTTCTGTTCCTTTTGCGCTTGGGTCAGACGTTCGGTGAGTGCGCTGCGCTCGGCCAACAGTTTGCTGAGCTCCGCTTGGATCGCTTCTTGGTCGCCGGAGGCCGCCTTGGCGATTTCCGCATGCTGAGCTTCCAGGTCCCGCACGCGCCGATGGGCTTTGGAATTCTCCGCTTGGGTTTCGACGAGTTCGACGCGCAACTCTTCGAGCTTCACCTGTTGTTTACGGGCCTCGACGAGGGCCTCGCGCACTTGCATCTGAAGCTCGGTGACCTTCAACGAGAGACGGATGGACTCCTGCCGTTGAGCTTCCCATTGGTCTTTTTCCGCCTGCAGCGTACCGGCGTCCTGAGCCGACTCAGCCTGCTGTTCGGCGAGCCGTGCGCGCATCTGCTCGAGTTGCTGCAGCGCTGCATCGCGATCCGCCTCACGCTGCGCAAGCTCTGCCTGGGCCAGGCCGAGTTGTTCCATCAATTGTGCTTGGGTGCCCTGACCTTCGTCCAAGCGTTGCACCACTTCCGAGAGCTGCTGACCCAGGCGTGCCTCGGCTGCTTCGAAGCGCGCACGCTGCTCGGTCAGTTCGCGGTCCCTGGCTCGTAGGGTTTCCGTGAGCGGCGTTAGCTCGGCGATCCAGTCCGTGAGGCGCAGGATTTCCGATTCTTTGGCGCTCAGCATGCCGAAGTGCTCCTCCTTGAGTTCAGAGAGTTCTGTCTCGGCTTCCTCCAGGCGCGGCGGGTAGGTGCGCAGTCGGCGCAAGCGTTTGTGCAGGGTCTCCGTCGCTTCCTTGCTCGCGTCACGCCACTGCTTGGCCGCTTTGAGTTCCTTCTCCAGCTGGACCGCGTAGAGCTCGACTTTCTCCGTGCGCTCTTGATGGATTTGCAAGGTGCCATGCAGCCGTTGGCCTTCGGCGTCCAGATCGGAGACTTGGTCTTGAAGGTACTCGCTGAGCTCGCGCTGCGTACCTAGGGCCTTTTCCAAATCGGCCTGGGCGGATTGAGCTTTGATCAGTCCGGCCACGGCGGTCTCGCGGTCCACCTCGTAGCTTCGAATCTTGCGGGTCCAAAGCTCCTCCATCATCACGCTTCGGGACGCGTTGTAACGCCCCCGCAGCCACCAGCCGATTCCACCGCCACCCACAAGTCCCGCCAGGGCGGCGATGGCAACGCGCACGCTGTTGGGATCCATGGATCAGTTCCCGGCCTTTTGGCCGTTCTCGTTACGCTTCGAGCTGGCGCCTTGGGGCCCTTGCGCGAGGGCCTCGGCGAGAGCTTGGGCCTGTGCATTTTGAGCGGCCCAGGGACCGTCGGCCTGGAACTCGTTCGGGACGCCGGCAACTCGACTGAGGCTTGCGGCAGCACGGCCCTTGGACCAGGCCAGGGTTTGTTTGGGGGACCAATCGATGGGATCCGTGAGTTGCGCCGGTGTGCCCGCGTGCAGCACGCGCAGCAGGAACGGGATGACCTGGCGTTCCCCCATCTCGAGGGCCACGCAAGCGCACTCCGTGCGAATCTCCAAGTCCGGGTGGGGGATACCGCCCACGGCCAAGAGGCGCAGGCGTTCACGAATGGAATCCTCAGGAAAACGGGCCAGGGCCCGGGTCGCCACCACTTCCGCCGCATCCGCTTCGCGAGCGGGTTCCTCGATGCGCTCTTCTAGGTAGCTCAGAATCACATGGGCCGAGTCGATGCCACCAAAACCCAGCAAGACCGCAGCTCGAATCGAGACCTGGTCGGGCCGCTTGAGGGCGCTGCCGAGGGTGGTGCGGTCTTCGATCGACCAAGTCCCAGGAACCAGCCGGGCCACGGACTGCTCGAAATCCCAGGGGGCTTGGCTCGACCAAGCATCCGGCAGAAATCGTGTCGGTTCCGCTGGCACGGCAGGCAGCTCCGTTGCGGTCGCTTCGGCCTCGATGGGTGTGCTGCTCTCCTGGGGAACGACACAGGCGGCGAGCAGGACCAAACAGGAGATTCCGAGGGGGCGCAACATGGGGGGATTCTACCCAATGGGCAGATCACTCCGAAGCGTCATGAGCTGCCATTCTCCAATGGCGTCCCGTTCGGCCTTGCGAGCAGCAGGGGGACTCCGGGTGGGCCGCTGTTTTGGGCCTGCAGGGTTTGCTTGGGGGGAGCCCCGTTGCTCAGGCCCGTTGCCTAGGGCAAGTAGGCAGCGAGCCCGGCCGCGTCGGAGATCCACAATCGACCTTGCGGCAGAGCAGGCGTGGGAGCTTCCCAGGCCAGGTAACTCCAATCCCCGTCGCGTCGGACCGCGAAGCCCGCTTCCGGGGTGTCCACCGGATAGATGCGGTAGATCTCATGCTTCAACTCGACCGTCCATTTCGTCCAAGGGCAATCGAGGCGGTTCTTGCCCCCTTCGCCGCGATGCAGGACGGCCATTCCACCGAGGGTCCCGCGCGCGTCGGCTTCGGGAATCGTCCCCTCGCTGACCGTCTCGGGCCGCAGGCGGTTGGTCCACTTCATCAGCTTGCCGTTTTTGAGTCGGGCGAGCACGCCGTCGGCGCTTGGAGCGGGGCCTTCGAGCGGCCCCGATTTGAGAGCCCAGGGACCTTCGCGTTTGCCTTTGGTTCCGTCGATCAACCAGGATTCCCCGTCCTCCGTCAAGAGCAAGAGTCGCTCTGGATTGTTGGGCAGGGGAACGGGGGCACGGCCGATGCCTCCCAGGGAGAGCAATTCGAGTTTCCAAATCTCCTCGCCACCCGCGGACAGTCGCGCGATCAAGCCGGTGCGGTCGCAGACGATTTGATCTCCGTCCAATTGCACGGGCAGGGCGTCGATGCGGCCACTGCCGCGCCAACTACGCTCGGGCAACTTGGAGAGCCAGATCTTCGTGTTGGAGGGGTCCTCGAGCACGATGGTTTGACTTTGATGGCCCTCAAATTCCACGAAGAACTCCACCCGTTCCCCGGGCCGAGATTCATAAATGAAGGGCGCGGGCCGCTTGCTGCCATCGGCCATATGAACGAGAGCTCCGGCGGGGAAGGCGTCAAAGGTCCAGGGCAAGGTATGCGGGTTCTTTTTGCCGAACGCCTCGATCAGGACATCGATGCCTTGCTGGTGCTTGCCAGCGGAGGCCAGGGAGCGAGCCTTGGCGATGGCGGAGAGACGTTTCCGAAGGTCGGTCATCTCCTCCTCGAGAATCTCCGTCAGGCGACCGGAGTCGTCGGTCAGAAGCAGTCGCTCGTAGGTTTCCAGGGAGCGCTCCAAGTGTCCCGCGCGAGAGTCTGCACGGGCTCCCGCAAGCATCAAGTCCTGCTTGAAACGCAGGTCCTTGTGGGCTCGTTCATCCAGCAACCTGGAACGTTCCTTGATGCGGAAGATGAGGTCCTTCGAGAGCGATTCCAAACGGGAGGGGAGGTCCCCGACGTTCTTGTTGTCGCCTTCCTTGCTGACGTGCTCGAGCACCTCGTCCAAGGTCAACTTCAACTCCTTTTCACGGTTGCCTTGATCGAGTCCTTCCAAACTCAGTTCCCCGAGTTCAGCGTGCAGCACTTCCAGGCGCACGGCGAGGCCGTTGAACAAGTCCGAGATCAGGGGCCAGGGTTCCGTCACCGTTATCAGGTGCGGAGGTTCGGGCATGTTGTAGGCGCGCTTCAAGCCCACGAGGGGGTCGTCAATGCGGCAGGCCAGCTGGGCCTCGCGGTAGCGCTCATGCCAATCATTGCGCCATTCGCTTTCCTGGTACTTGCGGCGATCCAAGATCATCTCGCGCAAGTTGCTGACTCGCTCGGAGTCATCCACGGGGAAGTAGGCGTCAAGCAAGGCGCTGGCTTCCACCGGGGTTTCGATCAAGTCAGCGATCTCGGCCATCTTGAGTTCGCGCTCTTCCTCCGAACTGATGCGCACCCAGGCCGCCGCTGCGAGCACCGCGACGATGGCCACACCCACCAAGGAGTTCTTGCGAATCAGCTGGCGGCGGACGGTCAGGTGCTTGAGGCGTCCCAACATTCGTCGCGCTTCGCGAATGCTGCCGTCGGTTTCCAAGAGGGTGCGCAGGGCCGGAATCGCCTTGTTGGGATGACCGGCGGCCACGAGCGTCTGGGAGGCGTCGAGGATCCAAGCGGCCGCTTCCTCGATCATGCCTGCGGCCAACATTCCGAGACCGATGTCCAGGCGTGCGTTGGCGTTGGTTGGTTCACGGCTAGCGGCCATGCGCAGGAAGGCCTGGGCGCGCCAGGGGCATGCTTCTTCGCGGAACTGGCGCGCGCCGTCCAGCAACTCGCGCAAGCTCGGGCTCTCCGGGTCCTCTTCCCAGTTGAATTCAACCGCGAGGCAGTGCACCTCAATGATGCGCGCGTTGCGTTTCAGTCGATGCAGCTCGCGCCAGTGACGGACAGAAGCCTCCGGATCGAGCAGTGCGTGATCCAAACGCCGCAGCAGTTGACGCGTGACCTTCTCCGGCATCAAGTTCAGCAGGGGACCCATGCGGTCCGCTTTGAATTCGTTGGCCAAGAGACCCGCGTCCCCTTCGTCGAGCGCGCCGGGGGGGGAGGCTTGAATCCAACCCACGAGCCGTGCGGCGGCCCGTCGCACGTGACCCTGGGCGAGTTCCTTCTGAGCCAACACCAAGAGTTCCCGGTGGCCCGCGATGCGCACCCGGGAATTCACGATGTGCGCCAGGCAGAGCAGGCGCGTTTGGCGCAGGGGCATTCCGAGGCGATTCGAAATCTCAGCCAGGGTGCTCGTGCCATCGCACTCCGACAGGAAGCGATCCGGGTTCATGGTCGTTTCGCCGGCGTCGAGCACCCGCGGAACGATGTAGTGGTTGAAGGTCAGCTTGTCCTTGACGCCTTCGGTCTCGTCCGAGAGTCGTGCAAACTCCAAGAGGAACATCTCGACCGCCATGCCGTCGCAATAAACCTCCGGGGAGCGCGCCGCATTGACGCCGCCCTCGTTGTTGCCTTCTTCCACCGGGCCGGTTGGCCGGCGGATGCTTTCCCCGGGGTTGAAGCGAAAGTGCACCTCTTCGCTGTCGAGGATGTTGTACATGTTCTCGACCCGGTGAGCCTTGGCGATGTCGGACATGCGCATGGCGTCGATGCGGAAATCCTGGTCGTGGATCCAAGCTTGGCGCGCGTGCTCCTTCCACTTGTTGGAGTCTTCCTGTTCCCCGGGCAGGAAACTGATGACCCCATCGTTCAGCACCAGAACGGCATGCAATCCGCCTTTGGTGTGCAGTCGAAGCACACCTTCTCGCCGACCTCGCGATAGGCTCTGTAGCAATTCAGCGAGACCAATGCCGCCAACGTCGCCCTGGAAGCTCATGAATAGTGGGTACCGATCCGGCGTCAGGCGCCGGGTAATAGGGGGCTCAAACCACGCAGTCGACCCCTCGAGCGGGGGTAGGTTGACTTAAACGTGGAATTCCTATCGGCCGCCGCTTGGCCCTGCGTGGAGTCTCATTCGGATTCTCTTTCGAGCGAATCCTCGTGCTTGGCCAGCAGGGCCCTCAGGTTGGCTAGGTCGCTGGGGGTGTCCAAGTCCTCCAGGATCTCGTGAGCCTCGCATTCCAAGGAAAAAAGAGGGTCTGCGTAGGCCCGCAACTCCGATAGGGGGCGGTCCGCTGGAAATCGAGCGAGCCGCTCGGCCAGGGCACTTCCGATCAAGATCGGGTGACCGAATTGACCCTGATAGCGCGGAGCCAGCCAGCCCATGGGCGGGGATCCCTGGGCGCGCCAGGCCTCGGCCAGGGCCCGCAGGACTGCACCCGGGACGCGCGGCACGTCCACGGGCAGGACGGCCAAGTCGAAGCCCCGGCGGCGGGCGATGGCCAGCTGCAAGCCTCCCGTGCGACCCGCCTGGGCATTGTCATTGGGCAACAGTTCGCAGCCCGGGGGCAACTGGGCCGCGATCTCCTGTTCGTGGGGGCCGACCACCACCAGGGGCGGCGGGGTTCCTGACTCGTCTTTGGAATTCGATAGCTCACGAGCCGCGCTTGCCAGGCGGGAGAGTGGCGTCTCGCCGTCCAAGTCCACCAGGGCCTTGCACTGCCCCAGGCGACGGCTCGCCCCGGCGGCCAGGATCACCGCTGCGATGCCCCGGGATGTTGGCGCCGGGCCCCGGCGTTGTCTGCGTCCCTTAGCCATCTCAGGAACCCACGTAGCGATCGTAGAGTGCGATGGCGCGCTCCACATCGTCGAGCCCTTCGATCAACGCTCTGCCGTCCGCGAAGATCGTGAACACGTAGGTTTCGATCTCGCAGCGCAGGATGGGGCCCGCGCGTCGGGTGGAACTGGCGAGGGGATCCAACCTGGTTTGCAGAAGATCCAAGTCCGGGGCCGTGGCGAGACCTCGAACTTGGACGGCGTTGCGCCCACACAAGATTGTTGCCCGCCGGCCCTGGGGCTCGTCGAGCCACTTGAAGTCCCGAGCGCCGCAACAGGCGCAATCCTCCTGGCGGCCGATGGCAAGCCGGCGCAGGGAGGCGCTCCACACATCGAGCTCGAGCAGCGCCGTTGGAAAGTCCGCGTGACCCGCGGGGCCTTGGGCGAGCAAGCGTAGGGCCAGGCCCGCTTGCATCGATGCGATCGCTCCCACCGCAGGCAGAATGACTCCGGCCGTGTCGCAGGTTTCCAAGGTGCCCGTGGGGGGCGGCGAGTCGAACAAACAACGCAAGCAGGGGCCGACTCCCGGCAAGATCGGCATGACCAGGCCCCCGGATCCAACCACGCCCCCGTAAATCCAGGGAACGTTGTTCTGCACGCACCAGTCGTTGACCAAGTAGCGCGTGCCCAAGTTGTCCGTGCCATCAAGGATCAGGTCGCAGCCTTCCGCCAAGTCATCGATGGTGTCCGCATCCAAGTGCTGGGCGTGGGTTTCGAAGCGTGTGGGGCCGCCGATGCGTTGCAAGGTTTCGAGCCCAGCCACCACCTTGAGGGCGCCCTCCTGGGCGTGACGATCTTCGAAGAGCACCTGGCGCGGCAAGTTGCTCTCCTCGACGATGTCGCGGTCCACGAGAAGCAATTCCCCAACGCCCGCACGCGTCAGCGATTGGGCGAGGATTCCTCCCAGCGCGCCGCAGCCGACGAGCAAGACCCGAGAGTTTTGGAGCCGTTCCTGGCCCCCTGTTCCGAGGGCTGAAAAGCGCACCTGCCGATCGAAGCGTTTGGATTGAACCTGCATACCGCAAGGATATGTGCTCTCGACGCTTGACATCCATGGGAAACCAAATGATGCTCTCGCACCTCCGAATTGAAGAGAGCTCTGCGGGCCCTCGGACAGTCGGATCAAAACGCGGATGGTGGGTATAGCTCAGTTGGTTAGAGCGCCGGTTTGTGGTACCGGAGGTCGGGGGTTCGAATCCCCTTACCCACCCCATCCCCGCTTTTGCGGGGCCCACCGGGCGCGCCGCGTGCCGTCCAGGCATGCCCCAGCGCCGAGCAGGGATTCCGCATAGGCGACTGCCATGCGACCATCGCGGGCGGCGGCCCGAGCTCCTCGGGATCCGGAAGTGCCTCGGGCTACACCGCGCCCAGACGCAAGCCTGGGGGGGCTAGGCGGCGGTTTGGACCAAGTCCCGGGCGCGCAGCAGTTCCGACATCAGGAGGGCTTCCATGCGCTCGAGTTGATTGTGAGTGAGTCCAGCCAGTCCCAAGGCGGAATTGGACAGGCCATAGGTCAAGTTCTGCAAGCCTTCTCCGAGGCCCACGGCCTTGGTCACCGCCGCCCCCAAGTTGACCAGGGAAGTCAGAGCCGGACTCACTGTTGAGTTTTCGGGGTCGTGGTGGTGCAGCACCGCATCCACCAGGACGTCCGGGAAGTCCCAACGCCTGAGCAGTCGGGCGCCGATTTGTGCGTGGTCCATGCCGAGCACCGTGCGTTCTGCTTCGCAGACCGTAGCGCCCGCGTTGCGTTCCCTACGGACCTCATCGCGCACATCCGCCAAATGGCTGGAGATCACGATGCAGCCCAGGTCTTGCAGGAGCCCAGCGGTGTAGGCCTGGTTGCGATCCACATCGCCATTGATGCCAGCCAGGCAACCGGCGGCCAATCCGTTCATGACGGAGTGTTCCCAAAGGCGTCTGGCGTGGACCTCGTCGGTGCGCTCCGCGCCGGAGAAGGATTGGCCGACGCAGCTGGTCAGGACCAAGCTTACGAGGGCGTTCGTGCCAAGCCGGTTGGCCGCCTCCTGGAGGGAATCCACCTCGCGTTGGAAGCCGTAGAACGCGGAGTTCGTGAGCTTCAGGATCCGTGCCGTGAAGGCCACGTCCGTGCGCAGGACGGCCACCAAGTCGGAGGGCGTGACGTCCTCCTGGCGAGAGATTTCCAAAAGTCGCATGGCCACCGGGGGCCAGGGGCTCAAGGTTCTGATGCTGTCGAGAACCTCTTTCGTTCGTTCGATTGCCATGCAAAGTCGGGCAGGGGCGCGGAGTTGGGTTAGGATCCACCTCGACCATCGCTTCGCGCTGTCTTGACTCGAGAATGGGATTCTCCCATGGAGCGCAATGGAGACAGACTCCTGCTAGGACCCGCGGAATCGCTCCCGGCAATTGTTCCGCGGCGGGGGGGAATCGCCGGCCCTAGAACCGTCGGCCCTGGGGTCCGTCACTCGAGACGGGCGACTTGGGCGTGTCCTTGCCTTCCTTGTGTTGGATCGTGGCGGCTCGGCGTCGAGCGCCGGGACCCGTTCCCCAGGGTTCATGCACGAGGGGATCCGGTCGCCAGCCGGCGGCGGAACGCTGGCGTTCGAGCTCCGACTGGGTCGGAATACGCCCGAAGATGCCGCCTTCCTCATACAAGGTCAGGTTGGCTTCCTTCCAGAACGCTTTTGCTACGGGAAACCACACCGGTGAAATCACCAGCAGGAACACGATCTTGATGAAGAAGACTCCGACTTCGTCCATGACTCCAACCCTATCGGATCGGACGCGCCGATGGACAAGGGAGTTTGGGCAAGGGCTGCGGACTACTTCGCGTCCCAGGGACGCTTTTCTTTGCAGCGGACGCAGCGACGATAGAACGTCGGCTCCCCTTCGCTCTTGGGGAACAGCTCCGACAGGCTTTTGTCGTTGTTCCAGACCACCTTGGGGGTCTCGGCTTCGTGGACCCAGGTGTGTCCGTAGATGCGGCAGAAAAAGTTCATTCTAGGGGGTCGTACGGGCCGTTTGGCCTCTCTGGGGTGCATCGAGTGCTGACCGGATTGGCCTGGGCGCGCGGGAGGGCGCCGGGGTCAGGGACCGGTTGCAATGCTGGCTCGCCACCCGCGTCCGGGTGCCGGGGTTCCAAGTTGCGGATGTGTTCTAAGGGGGCTCCCCTGGGCTGACAAGCGCATCACGACAATTTTCGTCCCGGGAATGAACATCTATCCGTGGCGGGACAGTCGGAACTCATGCTTGGGGCTGGGGGGGCCGAAGCCTGGGAAGTACATATCTCCAGTCCCGCATTTCCATGAAGATTCAACTCGTCCAAGATCCAACTCCCGCAAGCACCAGCCACCCGGTTGCGGAACGCACCCGCTACAGCGCATGCCCGCTGTGCGAGGGGCAGTCCTTCGCCACGTTGAAGGAAGTGGATGGATCCCAGGACCCGCTGATGGGCCCAGAAGTGGACCCAAGCTGGTCGTGGAACGGCTGCGAGACATGTGGCCATATCTTCGTGGACGGCTACCTTCAGGAGAGCGTCCTGGAGCAGGTCCGAACTCGCGGAGCCCTGGTCCCCAGCAGCGGAGCGGAATTCGCTGCCAAGCGTCAGGCTGCCGCCGCCGTGGTTCACCGCATCTCAAGCATGCGCGGTTGCATCGACGGAGTTTGGCTCGATGTGGGCTTTGGCTCAGGCGAGTTGCTTTGCACTGCAAACGAATTCGGCTACGACGTGGTGGGTCTCGACATGCGCGAGTCCGCGGTGCTGCACGCACCTGACTTGGGCTTCGAAGCTGCAGTGGCGCCCCTCGAGGCCCTCGAGGGCAAGGAACTGTACGACGTGATCAGCCTGTCCAACGTGCTCGATCAAACTGTTTCCCCCCTGGAGACCTTGAAGGCAGCTTGCCGCCTTCTGCGCTCAGGGGGCGTGGTGTTCATCGCCACTCCCAACCTGGATTCGCGGGCCTGGCATCAACAAGAGACGTCCGGCCAAAACTCCGAGTGGTCGGAAATCGAGCGCACTCAACTCTTCAGTCGTGAGCATCTCTACTGGGCCATGCGTCGAGTCGGCTTGGAGCCCTGTGACTACATGTCGAGCCCCAGCTCCCCGGTAGGAATGGAAGTCTGCGCGACTCTAGCCTCCGACGGCTAAGTTCGTTTCGACTGGACATTGCAGCGCGCGACGCCGGCCTGGACGATCCAGTCCAGCGCTTGAGCGGGGCTCGCTTCAAAGCTCGAGAGCATCTGGGAGTAGAAGACCGTGGCTTCCGTCAGGGCGCAGAGAGTGTTGACCTCTAGCAGATAAAGCTTGTCCTCGCGCTGGTCGTAGAAGCAATCCAAACGAGCGTAGCCATCGACGCCCAAGGATCGGGCGCAGCCGAGCACTCGCTCACGAATCGATTGAACCTGGTCAGCGGGATAGAACGCATCGATCTCCAAGTTGGTGCCGACTCCCTGTTGGAATTTCTCCTCGAGGGAAAGCTCCGAGGAGCGCGCCACGGTCATGCTTGGCACCGCCGCACACAGGCCGCGTTCCGGGATCACGCACAGGGCGCAGGTCATTTCGATGAAGCGTTTTGACTCGATCCAGCTGCGCAGGTTGGCTGCATTCCAATCCCCGGCGGGCAGTGGCTCGGCGTCCATGTCCACCAGGGCTTGCTCGAAGACCCAACGATGGGGCGGCGGTTCGGGAAGCGGTAGCGGTCGCGAGCCAGGACCCATTTCCCCTTCACCGAGTTCCGGCCGCATGCCCACGATAGCGCGCACGAATTGCTTCAGCTCGGCTGCACTTCCCAAGAGCTTGACCCCGGTGGAGCAGCCATCGGCGGCTGGCTTGCAGATAATGGCAGGGGAGCCGAGTTCGCTGCAGAGCTGTTGAAAGCGGGCTGCCCAATCCTCGCTCTGAGTCCAATCAAACAGCTCGAGGGTGGTGACCGGCTGTTGGCGTGGGACGGCGATCGGGCCCCCTTGCGCCTGTTCGTCCTGGCGCGCCTGCATGTGTTCGATGGCGGCGACCTTGTCCGCACAAAGACGCGAGGCGTGCGGCCCGCAACCGTTGTAGGGCTTGCCCATGAGTTCTAAGGCGGCTTGCATGGTGCCGTCTTCCCCCGGCCCCCCGTGCAATGCGAGAAACACGAAGTCGGCGCAGTCGACAGCTCCTGCGAGACCCGTGGTCGGCCCGACTTTCAGATGGGGGGCGTCCGTGCGGTTGCCGGGGTCGAAGTGGCTGCCCCGCAACTCGCTCGCGATGCGTCCCCCGAGTTCGGCGATGTCCGCGCGGCGCTCTGCTCCACGAATCAATTCTTCAATCTCGGCCACGTCGTGGTGCAGGGCGTAGAACAAGCCAACTTCGGTGAAGCGCGACGTGCGGTCCATGAAGTAGAAGTGCACCTCCTTGCCCAGGGCGCTCAAGCAGAGACCCACGAAAATGCCGCTCTGGCGCGACACCTGGCGTTCACTGGTAGGGCCCCCAAAGATCACGTGGACCCGTTGTTGGCTAGAGCGTGAGCGCTCTTGCACCCAAGGAATTCCCCCACGCTCACAGGCGCGGCTCAAGAGGCCGAGCAGCAGCTGCTCGTGGCCAACCCCCGCCAAGGACGTTTGCAGAAAGCCGAAGCTCGAGAAACCCATGCCACTGATGCCGTTGATGTCCGTGACGGTGATCTGTCCCCGTTCATCGAGGAAGCCATCGATGCGCGCCATGTCCCGTAGCCCGAGCGCTTGCCAAGCGAGAACCGCCGTGGCGCGCACTTGGTCCACCACCTGCGCGGGGCGTCGCAGGGGCGTGTGCAGCCGCGTGCCCGAACCGTGCAAGTACTTGGAGCGCGTGTCGTAGAGGGTTTGTTTGGTCTCGATTTCGGTGGGAGCGAGGGCCACCGGAGCGCTTGGGCCTGCGAGCACCATCACGGAAAACTCCGTGCCGCTCAGGAACTCTTCGAGCAACACGGTGGCGTCCTGTTCGAGGGCAAACTCCATAGCTTTCTCGAAGGCTTGCGCGCCGCTGCCCACCAAGGAAACCCCGAGGGAGGAGCCCCCGCGATTGGGTTTGATGGCGAAGGCCTTGCTCGAGGTCTGGTCCTCGCCCGCGCTCCAACAGAACTCCCGCAGCGCGCGTTGGTGGCAGCCCTTGGGATCCTGGCCCCATTGCTCGGCGGTTAGTTGAAAGCGACGTGGAACCGGCAGGCCGGCCCCTTCGAGGGCCTGGTAGCAGAGCTCCTTGTCGAACGTACGCGCCAGGCCTTGGGGATCGCTGAATGGATAGGGCACCCCGAGTTCCTCGAGGCGCCGGGCGAGTTCCCCATCTTCCCCCAGGGCGCCGTGGATCATGGGCACGACCACATCTCGGCCTTGGAGCCACTGGATCAGTTGGCTTTCGTCGAGGTGTTCGTGGGGCGCAAGCTGGCTCTCGAAGTCCTCGCAGGTGTTGGTGAAGGCGTAGCGCTCGGGTAGTTTCCAGGGCTCTCCTTGGCGGTCGAAAAAGAGCAATTCCAGGTCCACCCCTGGGTCACTCTGCAGCCACGTAACCCAGGGCTTGAGGGATCCCGCGGAGATGTTGCGCTCGTCACTGGGCCCTCCGAAACAAAGTCCAACCTTCATGGCCACGGGATACCATTTCGCCCCTCAACCGGGAAATACGGATCCCGCAAAGCGCCCGGAAGTGGGGCGGATACCTGCGGCAGCTGTCCTGATTGCGGTCCGGGAGGAGGTTCTTGGGGTCTAGAGGCCCGGACGACAAGTGGCGATCCCTCGCTCGGCTCCCACGAACCGCCCGGCTGCGTTGCCTGAACCCCCATATAGCTTCAACTATGTGGGGAACCCGGCGCCTTGCCAGTCGATCCGTGGAACCCGATCGAGAAACCGCCCCTTGTCGGCCGGGCCTCTAGGAGAGATTCTTCCGTACAGGGCTCTTTTCTACCCCGAGCATCTGCCGAGACGTAGGGGAGAGGTCACTCCCCTTACCCCACCGGATTCCCCATGTCCCCGTTATATGAGCCGATCAACCTCGATGATCTCATCGAGCGTGCGAATACCCTAGAGCCGCTTCCGGCCAGCGCCACCCGACTCTCCGAGATCCTCGGCAAAGAGGACTGGCAATTGGAGGACGTGGTGGAGGTGGTTTCCCATGACCAAGGACTGACCGGCCGGCTCCTGCGAGTGGCCAACTCGGCGGCCCAGGCGCCCCAGGATCGGGTCGCCACGGTGGACCAGGCAGTGGTCCGGCTCGGCGCCGGTGCCGTCTTGGCCGTCGCCATCGGATCCGGCGTGCGCAAGCAAGTGGACAGGGCCATCCCTGAGTACGGCATGGCCGAAGGAGAAATGTGGGCCTTGTCGGTGGCAGCCTCAACGGTCGCCGATGGACTGCGCGGCTACACCCAAAGACGCATCCCAATCGAGGCTTCCACGGCGGCTCTCTTGCACGACATCGGAAAGCTTGTTCTGGCGCGCTACCTGGACGCCGACCTTCTGCGTCACTTGGCCATGGCCCGGGAAACGGCCGGACTCTCCGAGGACCGCGCCGAAATTGAGGTGCTCGGTGTGAACCATGCGGAGCTAGGAGGCCTGGTGGCCCAAAGTTGGAACCTTCCCTCGATCATCGTGGAGGGCATCTCCTACCACCACACTCCAGCGGATGCCTACTTCGCCCACACGGAATCGATCATCGCGCACACCGTGCACTTGGCGTCCGTGGTCGCCCAGTACGTGGTTTCGAACACCGAGGAACTGCCCGAGAACACGAGCACCCTGGCTGCCTCGAAGATTCGCCTGGGGATCTCGATGGGCGACTTCAAAGTCATGTGCTACGACATGCGCGTGAAGTTCCAAGCCGTGCGCGCGGCCTACGACTGATCCTGAGCCTGAGCCCAGGGCAGTCTTCAGAACAAGCGAATCCGGTGGCAGTCCAAGGGGCCTTCACCGGATTCTTTCTGTTCATGGGGCGCTCACACGATTCGCCGGTCGGGACTCTAGGCCCCGCGTCGGTCGCTAGATGGTCGGGAGCGGTGCCCGACGTTCATGCCGCACACTCGGTTCTTGCCGGAGCGCTTTGCGCGGTACAGGGACTCGTCGGCGTCTTGAAACAATCGCTCGGGACTCTTGTCACTGCCCGCGGAGAGCGAGGCCACGCCGAAGGAAGCGGAGATTGGAATCCGAGTTCCCTCCCAATCAATTTCCAGGGTGTTGATCAAGCGGCGCAGGCGTTCGGCCATCAAAAGACCTTCGGAAAGGCCGGACTTGCGCAGCAGCACAACAAACTCTTCGCCCCCGTAGCGGCACAGGGTTTCTTCGTCGCGCAGGGTCTCCGTAACCGCTTCCGCCATCCGGCGCAGAATGGTGTCACCGGCAGCGTGCCCATGGGTATCGTTGACATTCTTGAAGTCATCTAAGTCGAAGAGCACCAAGGAAATCGAACGGCCATGGCGCGACGCATGGGAGAATTCTTGGCGTAGCCGGTCCGCAAAGAAGCGTTTGTTGAAGGCCCCGGTCAGGCCATCGCGGATAGCGGAGTCGTAGAGTTTGCGCTCGAAGTGCTCTTCCAAATGATCTCGGAAGGCAAAGCGCATGACCACGGCACCACCGATGTGCAATTTGGCTCCATCGTGCAAGGGGCGCGGCTCTTGACCGATGGCACGACTTCCAAGCAATGTGCCGTTGCTGCTTCCGCAATCCCACACAACTGCCGTTCCGTCTGCTTGGACCAGGAGCTTCGTGTGATCCCTTGAGATCATCTTGTCCTCCAAGGTGATGTCCGCGTCGGCCCGGCGTCCAATGGTGATCTCGCCGGTAGCGAGTGGATACACGCGTCCAGCTTCCGTTCCGGTAAGGACGGTTAGCCAGGCGCGCCGTTGGGCGCCTTCGGAGTCTGGGACCTGGGATCTCTCCCATCGGGCGGTCTCGTCTAGCTCGTGCTTCATTGCAATTGGACAGGGAAGAATGGTTCTCCCCGGGGGAGCTCACCCTTGCTGAGTGTAGAAATCGGCCTCTACGTTCGGGCTCTCGCGTGGGAACCCGCGGATCTTTGCCTTTTCGCACGACGAGGAGCAAACCGCGAAGCAATGGCCCAGTGCATAGGCCAAGCTTTCCGCCACCAGGAAAATTGTTCCACGCGAGAAGCGACGCGGGGAACCGCAGGGGATCCGGAACTCCTACTTCTACTTCGGAGCCAGCACCTTGAGAAAGAGGCAGCCACCGTGACCTGCACCACCATCTGAGTTTCCTCGGCGAGCGCAAATCAATGCCTGGGACGAGTTGATGACAAGAGCTAGACCAAAGTCATCACCAGCTCGCGGCACCGGTGCTTGCCAGAAGCGTCGTTCGTTCCAGCGCTTGCCTTGCCATTCATAGAAACTTGCGGCTCCCGCACCAGGAACCTCTGGACTGCCGCGCCGCGATCCTACAAGCAGACGATTGCCCTCTGGGTCCAAACTCATGGAGATGCCAAAACAACCCTCTGGCATGGGCTTGCGAGGTTTCAGATGCTCTTCCATTTCCCAGCCAGCGTGGCCCCGCGCCCAGACGTAGGCACCGCCCGCGTGGTTCATTTCGTGGTTCTCCCATGGGGCGCCGATCGCGCAACGGGATTCAGACAGTTGAACGCTCAGGCCAAAGCAGGCCCCATCCTGTGGGACGGGTGCCCAGAGCTCTCGGTGCAAGTGCCAAGCCTCCTGCTCCCGGGTGTACAGATAGACCGATCCGCAGGCCACGTCCTCGCGCCGCGCGCCCCAGGAGCCAATCGCGATGGTCTCTCCGAAGACCGACACGGCGAAGCCAAACTCCCCGCTGGGGTGCTCGCTCGGGGCCCGCAGGCGTTGATGGAAGACAAGCTTGCCCTCGTCCGCGAGGCCCCCCTCGAGAGCCTTGTCCGAGGCCAGCGGCGGTCCAAAAATGTAGGCGGCGCCCGAATCTGATTCCCGGCCATCCGCGAAGCGTGCGCCGACAACTAGGGTGTTTCCGTGTAGATCGAGTGCATGACCAAAGTTGTCTCCAGGGGCCCCATTTGGCGCGTAGAGGGTTTGGCTGTGAGCCCAAACCTCGCCCTTGCGGTGAAACAAGTGAACTGCCCCAGCGCGCCAACCGCGGGTTCCGGATTGGGGGGCGCCAATGGCGCAGAGGTCACCGCTGATTGCAACACTCGCACCAAAACGATCTCCCGGGCGACCGTCGGGGGCTTTCAATAGATCCTTTTGAACCCATCCTCGGAAGTTTGAATGAAAGGCGGAGACGCTTCCTGAATCCAACCCCTGAATGTCGTCACGGGGGGAACCCACCAACATCCAATCATCAGCGAGATCGATGGAGCTGCCAAAGGCGTCCCCTTGCTGGAGATCCCAGGGGGTCAGAATCTGGTCATTTGCGGCCACGAGGGGGCTAGCAACGGCGAGGATTCCCAAACCTCGAACCATTGCGACAAACCAGCCTGTTCGTTCACAAATCATTCCAGGGTCCTATCGACCTTTCGCAAGCGGCAGCCTGACGGGTCAATGACCTAATTAATAAAGGGCTCCAATTTGAGCTTTAGGCAGGTCCCGGGCCCCATCAACGAAGCAGGGAGGGCGATCCGGGGGAGGATCGCCCTCCCTTTTGGGAGGACCGAGCGGGGGCAGCCCCTTTTTTAAAGCTCGGTCGTGGCTCGAGCGGACCAGATTTCCCCGCGCTGGGGCACCAGTTGCAACCGTATCGCCGATCGACTCACCGAGTCACCGCAACCTGGGAGCGTTCGTCCCCGAAGGGAGACGCGTGGTTGCTGGTGCACCCGGAAATCCGGTCCGCCGTCATAGCCAACAAAAAGTACCCCCGGATTCAGGGGGGGCCGGATTTTGCCCCGGTTATTTCCTGCGGCGCCGGCGGCGTGCCTGACGGCGTTCGGACTCGACCTCATCGTCGTCCAAAGTGATGGCACTCTCGTAGCGCTCTTCCCAAGCTTTGTAGAGGTCCCAGCCTTCCCCTTCGGCCTCGCAGCGTAGGCGAAAGAGATCGAGGGATTCTGGGAATTCCTCGCTCAGGCAAAAGAGCGCTGGGCGAAAGCGGCGTCCGAAAGGAGCCGTGAAAATCCGTTGTTGGTAGATGATGCGCCTGGCCCGGCCCACGTCGCGGCGCGAGAGGCGCGCGTTGCTGGCCATGTCCTCGAGCACTTCGCCGGCCACCGTGTGGAAGTCCCCAGGTTTTCCCCGTTGAGTGCGGGTGCTGGGGTTGGCCTCGACTTCGACGATGTCGTGGAAGAGCAGGGCGAGGCAGGAGGCGGTCGAGACGTCCACTCCGTCGTGTACGGAAGAATCCAGAGCTTCTAAGAGGGCTCGGAAATTGGAGACGCGTTTTTCGTGAATGCGATCGGCTCCTTCCACTTCTCCCAAGAACTCATCCAGGTCGGGCAGCACCACTCCCAAGACACCGCAGTGCCGCATCTTGTTGAAGGCGCCGAGAGCTGTGCCTGAGCGCATCAAACGCAGAATCTCTTCGGTGACCCGCGGCGGTGCGGAACGGGAAAGGTCTTCCGCGCCGTCGCACATGGCTTCCCAGGTGTCCTCTTCGATGCGCAGGCCCAAGCGGGTCGCGAATTTGATCGCGCGCAGAATGCGAACCGGGTCTTCCGGGATCCGAATGAACGGATTGCCAATGGTGCGCAGCACTCCATCTTCTAGGTCCCGCAAGCCACCCACGTGGTCGATGATTTGCCGGCGGTAGGGATCGAGCAACATGCCGTTGACCGTGAAGTCCCGGCGCATGGCGTCCTCGGCGGCGGTGCCGTAGGTGTTGTCTTCGACGATCAACAAGTCGTCTTCGCCACTCGTCTCCTGTGGTGCCGCGCGGAAGGTGGCGGTCTCGATCACGGATTGACTGCCGTAACGAACGTGCACCAACCGAAAGCGTCGACCGATCACATGGCTGTTGCGCGGAAACAAGCGACGCACCTGACGCGGGTGGGCGCTGGTGGCCACGTCGAAATCCTTGGGGGTCAATCCGACCAGCAAGTCGCGCACGCAACCGCCCACTAGGTAGGCCTCGAACCCGTTGCGCTGCAAACGGGAGATAACCCGCAGGGAGGGCTCTCCATCGATGGAATCGACGATATCGGAGGCGTCGATGACGTCGGGGGAGGGAGGCTCGGGGCCCCGGGAGCGGTTTCCCTTGTTGTGATTGTTTCGGCTCATAGATTGGCATCGGGAACTCCCGAAGACAGGACTTACTGTAATGCCCGGCCCGCAGGGGACAAGAAGCGCGCGGAATCCCTGCACAAAGGCGCACAAAGCTTGCAGCCCGGGGAAACCGCGGATAGTCTTCTTGGCCATCTAGGGCAGTAGCTCCAATGGTTAGAGCGACTGATTCCAAATCAGTAGGATCGGGGTTCGAGTCCCTGCTGCCCTGCCACTCCCCAGATTTTCGCCTGTCTCCGGGCAACTGACCCCGGAAAGAGAGCTAGGACAGTCGGGAGGGGAGTCTCGGGCCCAATGGCACGGTCTGATCCACCTTTCCCATTCCTCCCTCCTGGCCCCAGAAACCCTACCTATGAACGGACCCGACGATGACGACCTGGACGACGGCGACGCCGTGGTTGACGAGGAGTTGGAGGTAGGGGTCGAGGAGGACGAGGATTCCGCTGCGGACAGTCTCCCGGGTGCAACCGGGGCGGGCATGCCATCTCTGGATGAGGACTTAGAGGGTTCCCTCGTGCTCGATCCGGATGATTTTGACGGGGATGATGACGACGACGAAGAGGATGGAGAAGACGACGAGGAAGACGACGACGAAGAGTCAGACGACGAAGACTCCTCGGATTCCGACGCCGAGGCCGCTCCCAAGAAGACCAAAGCGAAACGCAAGGACGACGAACCGGAGCCCCCGGGCCCCGATGTCCCGGCCCCCTCGGTCAAGATCCTGCGCGAGGCGATGGCCTGGGCCTTCGAAAAGGAAGACGTAGACGCGGTCCTGCTGGACTTGTTCGCGGAACACGCACACATGATGTTGGAGGCCAACCGCAAGGTTCTGCTGACCAACTTGCTCGACCCCAGGGAAGTAGCCGCCCAGCACTACCTGGACTCCTGGCGCATCACCCAGATGATGTCTTTGATGGGCAAGCACGTGGTGGACCTGGGAACCGGCGGAGGCCTGCCGGGCTTGCCCCTCGCTCTATCGGAGCCCCACTGCAAGGTGACCCTGACCGACATGCGTCCAGAGAAGACAGACTTCATCCAGACCTTCCTCGATAAGTTCAAGATCAAGAACGTGCAGGTCGAGGGCGTGCGCGCAGAGTTGTTCCTCGAGACCACACGAGTGGATTCCGTGCTCGTGCGCAACGTGAGCTCCGTGCGAGAGAACGTTCGGACCCTGCGCAAGGTGCGTCACTCCTTGAAAGAACTCGTGATGCTCAAGGGCGCCTCCTGGTCACGGGAAGTGCGCGCCGGAGAACGGGAAGCTGAACGCCTGGGCTTCACCTTGGACACGGTCTGGGAGCATGAACTGCCAGACGAAATGGGCAAGCGGGCGATTCTGGTCTATCGAGCACCGGGCGCGCTGTAGGGCGCCTTGGTTGGCTCGCTTCGTGGGCCACATTGGATGGCCACGCCGGGGCGCAGATTCGAGCGCTCGGTGCTTGCATGACTGACGGGAGTTCAGGCTCCTCGGGACGAAATGGAGGAGCTGCTTCCCCTGCGAATCCTTCGGTAGAGCTCGGGTTTCGTCGCCGATGGATTTAGGCCGAGGAGTTTTGCCCCTGGTTGAGTGCTGAGCATGCGACGCGGATTCGGTCCACGGGTCATCTGCCGCTTCCCGGCTGGCCGGAAGCCGATGGCCCCAAACCCCGATCTCTCACCACGTGCTCGCTTGAATCACGTTCCTGCCTAAGCCGGCTGTGCTTCCAAACCCCGCTGCGCGTTGCGCGCTCCGCTGGGGGGAGCAATGGTGCCCGGGGGGGGAGTCGAACCCCCACTCCCTTAACGGGAACATGGACCTGAACCATGCGCGTCTGCCAATTCCGCCACCCGGGCTGGGTGATGAGGGGGGGAGATTACGGCTGCGGTGGGGGGCCGTCAATGCTTCCCATCGACTTATCTGTCCTCGACGGATGGATCCTCGGAATTTCGAATTACACTCCCCGCCATGGCAAAGAAGCCCGAAGTCCGGCGCAGCATCGCGCGCAACAAGAAGGCCTACCATTCCTTTGAAGTGATGGAGGAGTTGGAGTGTGGCATGGTGCTCCAGGGGACCGAAGTCAAGTCCCTGCGGGCTGGCCAGGCTTCCATCGTCGAGGCCTATGCGCGCATCATCGAGGGCGAGCTGTTTCTCGTGGGCGCCACGATCCCTGAGTACAAACACGGGAACGTCTTCAACCACAAAACGACCCGCGACCGCAAGCTTCTAGCCCATCGGCACGAGCTCGAACGCTGGCACAAGAAGGTCAAGGAACGGGGCGTGACCCTGATCCCGCTGGAACTCTACTTCTTCGAGAGTCGGGTCAAGATCCTCGTCGGCTTGTGCCGCGGCAAGAAGCTCTACGACAAACGCCAAAGTGAACGGGACAAGGACGACCGGCGCAACATGGAACGCGCCATGAAGTCCAGCCGGCGCTAAGCGAGACCCCGCACTCGAGCACCCGAGGTCGAGCGTTCGTCTAGTCCCCTTCGGCCCCGTGCTATATGGAGGCCCCGGGCTCCCTGGCAGCGTGATGCAACAGGAGTCCGACGGTCTGGCTGAAGCGTTCCGCAAGTCCGCGCTGCCCAAGACTGACAAAGAGCCGGATCTCGCCGATACGCACCATGGGGTAGGCCCCCAGCACATCCGGATTCCTGCAGCTCAGAGTGATTTCGCCCTGGCCCCACCAGCGTGCGCGGTAGGTCACTCCCATCAATTCCTGCAGGGACAGTCGCATGACCGTGACAGGCAAGAGCGTCGTTCCCCATTCATTGACCTGGCACCATTCGATGATCACCGCGTCCGCTTCGAACCAGATCCGACCGCGGCTCGAGCGGCTGCCAAAGAGCGGGTCGATGTGGTTGTTGAAGGCAATGGGAGTTCGGAAGCGATCCAGTTCGCTTTGCCCTGGCGTCGCCTCGAACGCCTCTATTGGCTGAATCGGCCCGGCGGGGGCAGCTTCCGCGGAAAGCAGGGCCACCCGATCTCCTAGCTCGCGCACACGTTGGTAACGGTTGTCGGGGTCGCTCTCCATGGCTTTCAAAACGATGGCGTCCAAGCGCGCATCCACCCGCACCCGCTCCGAGGGCAACTCGAAACGCCCGACAGGGGGCTCGCCCGTGAGCATTTCGTAGAGCACCACGCCCATGGAGTAAATGTCCGCGCGATGGTCCACTTCGCGCGGCTTGGTCATCTGCTCGGGCGCCATGTACTGGGGTGTTCCCATGACTTGGCTCGCGCGCGTCAAGCGCCAATCCTTTTCATCCCGGTCGAGCAACTTGACCAGACCGAAGTCCGCGATCTTGGCCTCGCCGTAGCGGTCGATCAGGATGTTCTCGGGCTTGATGTCGCGGTGCACGATGCCTTGCTCATGGGCGTAAGCGAGGCCCGAGCAGATCTCGGGAACGAGCTGCAGGATGCGCGGCATGCTGAGCTTGCCCTTGTCCATCATCTCGCGCAGGGGCGCCCCGTCCACGTACTCCATCATTAGGAAGTAACGCCCGGCCTGCTCGCCGAAGTCGTAGACCGTGACCACGTTGGGGTGGTCGAGTTTGGCCAAGGCCTGGGCTTCACGTAGGAAGCGCTCGGCGAAGGCCGGGTCCTGGGCCAGCTCCGGCAAAAGAATCTTGAGAGCGACCTGGCGATCCAACTTGATCTGCCGCGCCCGGTAGACGAGCCCCATGCCGCCGACGCCCACCAGCTCCTGCACATGGAGCTGCGGGAACTCCGCTTGCACTTCCGAGAGCTGGGGCATGGGGTGTCTTGTGGGCACAGCCGGCGCGGAGTCCGGGTTCAGATTGGGACGCAACATGCAGGCCGCGCAGAGCCCCTGCAGGGGGCCGCTCTTGGGCAGTGGAGCGTCGCATTGGGGGCAGTTCATGGAATTCATCCTGGGTTGGGGATCGGTCTACCCATGGGTGAAGGAAGCCTCGGGAAAGGTTACAGGCGAAAGCCAAAGAATCCCGCGGCGAGTTTCTTGCGGGCCGTCCAGGGTGGCGCGCGGGGTTCCCTAGCTTCCGGAGAGAGCGCTGAAGAGGCCACGGATTTCATCTTCCAGATCCGCTGGGTCCGTGAGGGTGTGAGCGATCTCCTGGCGCAGGACCTCCCCGAAGCGCCGACGCAGGCGATGGGCCGCGACCTTCACGGCTCCTTCCGAAACGTCCAATTCCGAAGCGATCTTCCCGTAACTTTCGCTCTCGGGGCTGCCCACCAAGATGGGCTTCAAGGCTTCGAAGATCTCTTGCTTGCCCTTCTCCTGGTATTCGGCGGCCACGTGCAGCAAGACCGTCTCCATCAAAGTTTGGGCCCAACTGCGCAGGAAGATGCGTTCCGCGTCCTGCTCTTGGGCGGGCTCCAAATCGTAGCGGGCCTCGGCCTGGGCTTGATCCAGGGAAAAGCTAGCCTGCAACCCGCCGCGCTTGTGCGCGTGATCGTGATGCCATTGGTTGGTGGCGAAATGGCTGAAACTCGTCAGCAAGAAGCTGCGGAAGCGACCCCGTTGTGCATCCGCTTGGGCCAAGCTGCCGCTCTCGAGCAAGCTAGTGAAGAAGGCCTGCACCAGGTCCCGGGCGTCCTCCGCGCCGTTGCCCTTGCGCCGGGCATAGAGGTAGACCGGGTACCAGTAAAGCTCCAACAGACTGCCGAGGGCTCGGCGCCGGCTGGCGCTTTGGAGTTCCCCAGCCGCGTGCGCCCCAGCCCTGTTGACCAGGCTCCAGTGCGTCGTGCGAAAACTGGCCGGTCCCCGTTCCCCTGGAAAACGGCCGGAGGGAGTGGGGGAGCGAGCGCTAGACATGCCGGGACTCTAACCCCCGCTTCCAAATCGGTCCCCCTTCGTTTTTTGAGGATTCCCCGGAGCTTCCAAATGGAAGGGTGCTCTCCACATTCCGGGCGTGCTATATTGCGCGCTCAAAGCTTGGGGGCGCACTGGTTTCGACCGGTTTCAGTCGTCTCCGTGTTGCGTGCCGGGTATCCCAGGTGACCCCGCTAATCCTCCCGGGAAAGGCATTTACTTGCCAACAATTTTGCGATCGCAGCTTAATTAACTAGCTGCCGTTTCCGCCCGGAGTGCCCGTGGCTGGGTGGAGACGTAAACAGCGGGCTAGCTGGATTCTCTCCGCGCCCCGGAGGACCGGCGAAACTTTAGGGACGTCTGTTCAAAGGTAGCCCGTCAACAGGCGATCGGCGAACGAGAACTAAACTGCTGACTACGCACGTAGACGCACGGTGCTCGGAGATTCCGGGACGCGGGTTCAATTCCCGCCGCCTCCACCAAGCTTTTTCCCCTGGCCTCGATTGCCAAAGGGAACCGCCCATTGCCCAAGGCAACAGGCCCCTACGAAGGGTGCCGACGCATCCCGCGGGGAGCTGCGCGGCTGCGGCTGTTCTACCGATGTTCGCCTCGGTGAGAAGCGCGGGACCCTCGAAAGATCCGTCTCCCGGGCCAGAACGGGGAGGAAGTGCCGCCCCGGGCCGGATAGACTTCGGCGGTGAAGACAACCAATCATCCCTTGAGGCGAGTGCTCCCGGTCCTTCTTCTGCTCGGAGCCGCGGGTAGCTGTGCGTCGATCAAAGAACTCTGGGAGATGGAGCACATGGAGTACCCTGCGGCGCACTTCGAGAATTTGGAGCGCCTGCACACTCCCTCAGGCAAGCACCACTACACGGTTCGCTTCAGGGGCGATGTGGAGCACGCCTTGGGTCAGAACGCCTCGATCAGGGGCTTTCGGTTTGGCGCCCCATCCTCCTCCCGCGCCGATCGGCCCACTCAGCTCAGTAACCCCAGTGAAACCTGCATGAAGCTGCTGGATGATTTGCTCGACCGCGATTCCGCGCGCAACCCACGCTTGGAAGCCATGCAGGTGGCCTGGTGCTCCCGAATCATCGAAACCGATCCTTCCGTGCTGTCTCGGGAACGCGCGGTGCGTGCGTTGTCGTTGATCGGAACCCGGCGCGGCGCCCGCGAGCCCTATCGTCTACGCGTCGACGCTCCACGCTCGGGGGCCGAGGACATCGCCGTGCTCCTGGACAACTTGAACGCCAGCTGGAAGGCCGCCCGTGAGGGAGGGGGCAGCACGGAAGCTTGGAAGGACAGCATGGCCGCCATCGAGCAAGCCTCCTTTGATTTGGGCGGCTACCGCAGAATCCTGCCCGTGGTCGCGGACCTGCTGGAGGGTCTGCAGGCCGACGATCCAATGCTCGAATCCCTGACCGCTTTCCTTCAGGAGTTGGAGGTGACCACCATCTGCTTCGCCTTTGGACAAGCCCTGAGCGAGAAGACTTTTGGCGGCAGTGTGGTGCGCGGCGCCGCCGTTCGAGCGCTGGGAGAGGCCGGGGGTGAAGTGGCCATCGCTCGCTTGATGCCGTATCTGCGAGCAGAACACGAATCTGGTCAGGAGCGCGATCCCTACATGGTGTCCGCACTTTTGAGCAAGGTGGCCGAGCTCGGTTTCCCGGCCGAAATCCCGGGACTCGATCCAGGGGAGTATCTGAACATCCAAGAGAACTGGTACAGCCTAATGGTCTCCATCGCTGTGACGGACCCCGATAGCGGACTGCGGGTCAAGGCTTGCCAAGCCCTGGCCAAGGTCACCGGACAACCCTCCACCCTGCGAGAAGAGGAGTGGGAAGATTGGCTGTACGCCCGAGTCAATGCACGGGCCATGACTGGCGGGCAGGCCAGCCCAGCCTCCGCGGCACCTAAGTCGGAGGCTTCCCCGGACTCAGCCACAAATCCAGCGGATTCCGCGGACGGGGGATCGTGAGCGAAGGGGCCCGCTCCAAGCGCTTCAAGTTCTCCTCGATCCTGAAAGTCTTGTTCGCCCTGGCCCTCTTGGCTTGGGTGGCGAACGGCTTGGATTGGAGGGACAAGTTGGAGCTTTGGGCCGTCCCGCAAGTCGCGTCGCTCAGGACTCTGGAGGCCCCGGGATCGCTCGAGGGCAATTGGCGTGAGGAGGCCCTGGCCTTTCGTTTTTCTAAGGAGCAGACCCTTGGCCCGGAATGGCCAGAGACGGCCATCGCTGCCCAAGCCGCGGACACTCCCCTGGCCATCGAACGCCGCACGGAAGGAGGCCCTGGCTATGATTGGCGACCGGGCATGCCGCGGGTCTTTTTGGACCTGCAAGGTCACGGCTTGGCCTTCGCCATGGCATCCCTGATCGCTGGACTCTTGTGCGGAGTGACCCGCTGGTGGCGCATTCTGGCCTTGGCTGGCTGCCCGACTTCCTGGTGGACGACCTTGCGTTTGGCGTTTCTCGGAGTGTTCTTCAACCTCGTGATGCCCGGGCTGACGGGCGGAGACTTGCCCAAGGCGGTTCTTGCGGTGCGCGAGCATCCTGACCGTCGAGCGGACGCCCTCGCCACGGTGGTCATCGATCGCATGGTGGGGCTTTGGGCTCTTGTGCTGGTGGCCACCGGGATCATTTGGTCGATCGGTGGCGGCTTCCAGCCACTGAAAATTCCGAGCTTAGCTGTTTCGATCGGGGTCACCGTGGGCATGTTCTTCGTGCTCTCCCCAGGACCGCGTCGGGCCTTGGGCATCGATCGACTGCTCGAGAAGTTGCCCCAGGGGCAGCGGCTCAAGAAGCTGGAAGAGAGCGCGACCCTTTTTCAAAACAAGCCCTTCGAATTGATCTTGGCGCTCTTGTTGTCCTCGGGAAATCACTTTGCGGTAATCGCTGCCGTGTACGCCATTGGGGATGCCTTTGGCGCCTCCTTGGAGTTCAGCGCCTACGTGGGGATCGTGCCCGTGGCCAACCTGATTTCCGCCATCCCCATCTCGCCCTCCGGTTGGGGAGTGGGGGAAGCGGCCTTCAAGCAACTGTTCCTCATGATGGGCTCTACCGCCGCCTTGGGTGTTGCGGTGAGCTTGACCTACCGCCTCTGCAACCTGTTTCTCGGACTCCTGGGGGGATTGAGCTTGCTCTTTCCCGGGGGGGCGGAAGTCCGCCGGGAAGCCCGCAAGATCAGCGAAAGCTCCGAGTCAGGCGGTTGACGATTGGCCCGGAAACGGGTCTCATCCTGCGCCAATCCTCTTTTCCTTCCCCCAACTCCACTGCCCCTGCCCACCATGAGTCTGCTAGTCATCGGCACTTTGGCCTACGACGACATCGAGACCGCCTACGATTCCCGCAAGGGAGTTTTGGGAGGTTCGGCGACCTACTTTGCGATTGCCGCCAGTCACTACACCGACCCGCACTTGGTGGGTGTGGTCGGCACGGACTTCGCGAAAGAGGACATCGCCGCCATGCAGAAAAGTGGGGTCAACACCACGGGCGTTGAGATCGTTGAGGGCAAGACCTTCCGCTGGGGCGGACGTTACGAGAAAGACTGGAACACCCGGCACACGACCTTCACGGAACTGAACGTCCTGGAGACGTTCGAGCCCAAGGTGCCAGAGGCTTCCCGCGACTCCAAGTTTGTGTTTCTGGCCAATGCGGCGCCCGCGGTGCAACTGCACGCCCTCGAGCAGGTCACGAAGCCGGAGTTCGTCATGGCGGACACCATGAACCTGTGGATTGACATCGCCAAGGACGACCTCTTGAACCTGCTCAAGCACATCGACGCCATCGTTTTGAACGATGAAGAAGCGCGCATGCTGACCGGCGAAGCCAACCTGATCACAGCCGCCAACAGAGTGCTCGAGATGGGTCCCAAGTACGTGATCCTGAAGAAGGGCGAACACGGCGCGTTCCTGATCGGCCCCGATGTGCATTTCTCCCTGCCGGCCTACCCCGTGACGAACGTGGTGGACCCCACAGGTGCGGGTGACTCCTTTGCAGGCGGATTCATGGGGCACATCGCGGCCACGGGGAATGCCTCCTCGCAGACCATGCGTCAGGCGATGGTGCATGGCACCGTGACGGCCTCCTTCTGCGTGGAAGACTTCGGCATCCAGCCCTTGGCCAACCGCACGGCGGACGAACTCGCTGCGCGCCACAAAGAGCTCATGTCGATCGTCACGGTCTGATCCCGCCCTGGCGATCCTTCCAAAGGGAAGGGGGCCTCAACGTGCAAGCTTTCGATTCAGTGCGGGGCCGGCCTGATTCCAAAACGTCTAGTCGGTTGGAGGGCGCAGCGCGCGATTCCGGTTTCGACGGTTCTCAGGTCTACTTCTACGGTCTTCGCTTTTGGGTTTTCAGGTCTCCATTTTAGGGCAGGAGGCAACCTGCAAGGGTGGCCTGCACCCAAGAAACGCCCCTGGATTCCCCTAGGGCTCTACTTGGAACCAGGCGCGGACCGGGAAGATTTCTCGTTAGGGAAAGACCCGAACAAAATCCGAACGAACGCTTGAACCACCCCCGTGTGGGCATCTAATATCGCCCAGACGACACGGGTGGGGCCGGCGCTAGGCTCTCCCTTCGTTTTCACCGTTCCCCAGATCATCCTAGATCACCGCCTCCGCGCGGTCCCGCCTCTGCTCTGCCACGAAGGCCTGCGTCCTATGAAAGCCAGCAAATCCAAAACGCCCACCAAGTCCGTCGCCGCTAGTCCCGCTACGCCTGCCGCCAAGTTGAAGGCCCTCGAGGCCGCCATGGGAGACATCGAGCGCTCCTACGGAAAAGGCGCGATCATGCGCTTGGGGGCGGATTCTGGACTCGTCAATGAAATCGAATGCATCAGTACGGGTTCGATCGCCTTGGACATCGGCCTGGGCGGCAAGGGCTTGCCCAAGGGCCGTGTGATTGAAATCTACGGTCCGGAGAGTTCGGGCAAGACCACCCTGACCCTGCAGGTCATCGGCAACGCCCAAAAGAAAGGCGGCATCTGCGCCTTTGTCGATGCGGAGCACGCCTTGGATCCTTCCTACGCCCGCAAATTGGGGGTCAAGCTCGACGACCTGCTGGTCAGCCAGCCGGACACCGGTGAGCAGGCCCTCGAGATCGTTGAAACCCTGGTGCGTTCCAACGCGGTGGACGTGGTCGTGATCGACTCCGTCGCGGCCCTGGTGCCCCGGGCGGAGATCGAGGGAGAGATGGGGGATAGCTTCGTTGGACTGCACGCTCGACTCATGAGTCAGGCCCTGCGCAAGCTGACCGGAGCCATTGCAAAATCCGATTGCATGGTGATCTTCATCAACCAGATCCGTGAGAGGATCGGCGTCATGTTCGGCAGCCCCGAGACCACCACCGGTGGCCGCGCCTTGAAGTTCTACTCTTCTGTGCGCCTCGACATCCGACGCATCGGACAAATCAAAGAAGGGGACGTCACCGTGGGCAACCGCACCAAGGTGACCGTCGTGAAGAACAAGATCGCGCCCCCCTTCCGCAAGGTCGAATTCGACATCATGTACAACCGCGGCATCAGCCGCGAAGGGGAGTTGCTCGACATGGGCATGACCGCCGGCTTCGTCAAGCGCTCGGGCACCTGGTATTCCCTGGCACACCCGGAGGAAGGCGAAATTCGTCTGGGCCAAGGTCAAGAGCGCGCTCGGACCTTCTTGATCGACAACCCAGACCTTGCAGACGCCCTCGATGGCTGGATTCGCGAGACTCTCGTGCAGCCCACGGAAGAGGAAGTCGCCAAGGAAAAGGAAGCGGAAGCCGCCAAGGCCAGCGCCAAGGATTCCGACCCTGCTGCGGATACTGAATCAGACCTGGACAAGAGCAAAGGATCCGCAAAGTCCTCTTCCGTCAAGGCCTCTGCGGGGGCTTCCAAGTAGCCCAACCCCCTGAAGGCTTCCGCTTGATGGAAGCCTTCGGGATCCGGTGCTTGGGTGCCCGGCTTCGCTCGGGCAACAGGCTCATTCGGCCAACAGGCTCATTCGG
>CALCXM010000152.1 GCA_937905825.1 uncultured bacterium | reverse complement strand
CACCGCCAGAGAGCGAGTTGGGACTATTGGCAAATCGACTCATGAATAGAGCGGGACTAGGCCTTGCGCGACGCCCAGAGCTCTTGGATTTCCGGAACCTGAGGCCACTGCTCAGCACACAAGGAGAGGTACAGGGTCACGTCTGCAGCGTCGTGCTTGCCGTCCAACTCCTTGGCGGCGTCGGCCACCTTGCTGCCCTCGGGCATGTCTTCCTCGATGCTGTTGATCATGCCCTCCTCGTGCTTCACGCCGGTCAAGTCCAGGAAGCTCGTGACGAGTTCCTTGTGTTCCTTGATCAGGTAGCTGCCGAAGATCTCGTAGCACATCTCCGCGTTGGCTCCATTCTCGAGGATGCTCTTCGCACGCTTAGCGCGTTTGGCGAGGGGCAGCTTGCGAATGGCCTGGGGGCGAAACTTGAGCGCCTTGGCGACCTCATTGTCGAGCGGCCCGAAGCCTTGGTGGACCAGGGACTCGTAGATCGCGGCGAAACGCTCCTCGTCCATGGTTTTGAGTTGCTCGATGACTTGCATTGGAATTTGGTGACTTGCAGGGGGTGGTAGCGGGTGGGCCGGAATTCTAGCGCTTCCCCGGCCCCGTGAAAACGGAAGCGGCTCGAGATTCGGCGCTGGCCACCGTGACGCCCTGGGAATTCGCTCCGGGAGCCTCGATCGGGGAGGCTCAGCCCGGATTGAGGCCGACTTCCCCAGTCGATCGCCACAGCTTCGCGCAGTGCTTGGGGCGCGCGAACCCGTCCGATGCCAGAAGCGCCGGGGCCGTATCTGTGGCACAGGCTCCTAGTCGAAGCGCCGAACCATCGAAGGGATGCGGGATCTATTCCGACCGATACCCGACAACCACCGCCTTCCTCAAGCGCTATAACTGGAGAGGTATGCTCGATCTTGTCCATCTGGCTGTGATCTGGTCCGGCGCCTTGCTGGCCGTCGTCGCGGCGCGTGCCACGCGCATGACCCCGGTCGTCTACTACTTGGCCGTGGGCACGGTGTTCGTGAGACTCGGTTGGCTGCCCGGCGAGAGCTCGGAGTTCATTCGCGGTGTTTCGGATTTAGGCATCGTCCTGATCATGTTTGCGCTCGGTTTCGAGGAGACCGCCGGGAACTTCATGCGCAGCGTGCGCCACAGCTGGGGCATTGCTTTCTTTGGCGCACTCGGTCCCTTTGTGGCTGCCTACGGGGTCGCAGACTTCTTCTGGGGAGATGCCTACATTTCGCTGATCTGTGGGCTGGCGATGACGGCGACGGCCGTTTCGCTCACGATGATTTCCCTGCGTAGCGAAGGGCTGCACCGCTCGCGGGTCGCCACGCGCATCATGACGTCCGCCGTTTTGGACGACATCGCTTCCCTCGCGCTGGTCGCGGTCGTCGTGCCCGTCATCACCAGCGACGTGCCGTTTGAGGTGCAGAGCCTGCTCCTCGTCATGGCGAAAGCGATCGCCTTTTTCGCGCTGATCTGGATGGTCGGTGCCTGGATCCTGCCGCAGGGAGCACGGGGTCCCTTGCGAGTCCTTCCGCGCCTCGGACGCCTCGGTATGCGCGATGCGTTGCGCTTCGGTGGCAGTGAACACGCTGTCCTGCAACTACTTCTGTTCGCCGTGGCTTGCGCCATCCTCGGTCACGAGTTCGGCTTTCACCCGGCGATCGGCGCCTACCTCGCGGGCCTCGTGCTTTCGGAGGAGTACTTCTTTCACAAAGAGGGGACTGGATCCTTCGAGGACACACGTCGAATTGTCGACAACATTGCCTTCTCTTGGATCGGCCCGGTGTTCTTCGTCAGCCTCGGCACGCAGATCCAATTCGACCTCAAGCTCGTGGTCTCCTTGATGCCTGAGATCGCCGCGATGACGATTGGTGTTATGCTCTTTCAGATCGTGAGCGCCGGCCTCGCCGCGCGTTTTACAGGGGGCATGAACCGTGCATCAAGCATCATGATTGGCTTCGGAATGCTCGGTCGGGCGGAGCTGGCCTTTGTGGTGCTCGACATCGCCTACGTGCAGCATTCGATCTTGAGCGAAGAGGCCTTCACGACCTTGATGGCGACCTGCTTCTTCCTCAACATCAGCGTGCCATTGACGATCCACGTCTGGAAACCACACTACCAACGCGCGCTGTGATTCCGCGCCCGGGTATTCGCTAACAGAATTGCGATGGTGCCGGAGATCGCGCCTGCTCGGAACTATCTGCAAGGACAGGATCACCTGCTAGGATGAGCCCATGCGCTCACTCACACTTCTCGCTGTCGGTTCCTTTCTCGCTCTTGCGTCCTCCGGTGCCTTTCCCGTTTGTGAAAGCACGCTCTCCGAGGTGCAGGCCACCGAGCACTTCGAAGTGCACTACCGGCTAGGCTCAAGGGCCGGCGCAGCAGTCGATCGTACGGCGCACTTGGTGGAGCTGGAGTACACCGAAATCCTGCGCGAGCTCGGAATCGATGGCTTGGTCGACGACAAGGAACCGTTCCACCTCTTTCTCTATGACGATCTCAAGGAGATGGAGGAGATCACAGGTGTGAGTGGAACGGGCGGCTACTCCGCGGGACGCGAGAGTCACATTCCCTGGGACAACGACCAAACGCGCAAGCACGAACTCGTGCACATCGTGGTCGCCGCCATGAAGTCCACCGGAGACGAGCCGCGCAACATGTTCTTTGCCGAGGGCATTGCCAATGCCGTGCTCGAGTACGTGCACGGAATCCCGGTGCACTCGGTTGCCGCCTACGAACTCGAGCGCGGCAGCTTGCCCGACCTCAAGGATCTGGTGGATCACCCGGACTTCTATGCCTTCCTGCGCGCGAACCCTGGCTTGAACGCCTACGACGTGGCCGGCAGTTTTTTTCTCTACCTGCTCGAAACCTACAAGCCGCGCAAGGTCATGGAGTACTACCACGGCAAGCCGCTTCGCAAGGCGCTCGGCAAGTCGTTGCAGGATGTGCAGAAGGGCTGGCACAAACGACTGCGGGCGTTTCCGATTCGGCCTGCACTTGCAACCCTGTTGAGCCAACGCCGCGGTGATGGGGGTGAGTTCACTCTGCTGACCGGACCCGCAGTTGGTTTGCCCGGGGACCTGTTGGGGGAGCCCGAGTCCTGGAAGCCGCTGCTCTCTTCCCTGAAGCCCGAGGATGAGATTGCCAAGTGGAAAGCGCAGGGCGGGGAATTGGAGGGCGACAACCCGAGTGGCAGTGATTGGTCCCATGTGATCGCCCCCGGTGAACCCCGCGGTGATTGCGTCATTCGCCTGCGCGCTCAGATCGGCAGGGAGTGTTGGGGAGTCAAGATTCGCTACGGAGCTAATTGCGAAGCAATGTTGCTGGGCGCCGGCGCGTTCATCTATACGGAACAGGGGGGCATTGCCCATTCGGATCGAGTGCGCTTGCGCAAGAACGAAGAGCTCGACCTGATCCTGCGCGTGCGCAAAGGACACGCAGAAGTCTTCGTGAACGAAGCCCTCGTGCTTGAAGCGGACCTCCCTCTGAAACCGTCCGCCATCGGCCTCGGCATCGTCGGTGGTCAAGCCACCATCACCGAGTTCAAGGTGCGCGACTTGTAGGAGCGATGGATCGATTGAGGCGTGGGGCACGGATGACCACCAAATTGTGTCCGGATGCCCGACGCAAGCGGGATTCACCCAAGTGGCCGCGGGGCTCGGTCACGCCATGGCCCTGCGTGCCGATGGTTCCGTCAAGGTTTGGGGTTGGGACAACTATGGGGTGACATCGAATGCGCCCACGGGGACTGGGTTTGTCCAAGTGTCGGCTGGTTGGGAACACTGCGCTGCTTTGCAGCAAGCTGGTCAGATCACGTCTTGGGGCCACGACTTCAGCAATGAGGTGAGCGGTACGCCGGTTGGGCAGACATTCCGCTCGGTGAAGTGCGGCGCGTACCATTCGCTTGCGCTGACAGATCTCAACGAGGGCTGGAACAGTGGAACCACCTACTGCTTTGGTGATGGAACGGGGACGGGATGCCCCTGCGCTGCATTCGGTCAAGCGGGTCATGGTTGTGCGAACTCCGCAGGTGTGGGGGGCGCGTCATGAAATGGCATTGGACACGCTTCGATCTCCCAGGATTCATTTCGTGTCGAGGTCAATGGAGCCCCCAGCAACATCCTTGGACTCCTGCTGCGCGGGCAGCAACAAGTTCCCGGTGGACTCGGAGTCGCCATAGGGGAGGGGTTGCTGTGCACTTCGGGCCAAACCGCGCGCTCCCAGATTCAGGCGACAACCGGCGGCACAGCCGTGTTCACCAACTTCCAGGGCAGCCCATTCGGGGCCTCGACCTACGGAGTGGGGTAGCCGGTAGAAAGGTTGCAGGGGCAGCGATCCGGCCCAGCCCACCAGGTGCGGTGAGCGCTATAGTGAGCCGAACAACTCGACTGCCCACCGCCCACCATGAAACTGTTCTCCTTCGCCTTGCTCTGCCTGCCCCTGCTCTTCCCCGCGCCGCGGCAAGGGGATTATGAACAGGCCGCCGCCGATACCATGGAGGTGTGGGGGGCCTGGGCTGCGGAACAGCTCATGAGCGGGGAGATCGTGGAGAAGGCCTACATACCCAACACGAGTCGCGACAACCGCGTTCTGGTTTGGGTGCCGAAGGGGACCAAGTCGAGCCGGCTGATGAGCGCTAGCAAGAAGACTGTGGCGATCTTCGACAAGCTGTTTGATCCGGCGACCCGGGAGGCTTCCGCCGCTCCCGTTCGAACGGCGGTGCTCTTTCCCTTGAGTGGCCCGAAGAGCTTCAAGTCAATCACTGAAGCGGCGGCCAGTTCGAATCCCGCCTTGGCTGGTTGGGCGAGCGCCGCGACCGGGGGCGTTGGTTTTCTGTTGGAGGATCCGCTCAGCGCGGGTTGGCTGCTCGACGTGCCCAACAGCGAGGTTTGGAACGTGGAGAACGAGCTGGTCAATCGCTTGGCGCGCCTCTTGACCCTTGAACGTTACGGCCGCCAGCCGCACTGGCTCGCTCAAGGACTCGCATGGCACGTGGAGCTGAAAGTCTGCAAGGACGTCTACTGCTTCCCTTACCGCAGCGGATTCGTTTCCAAGAAGGAGCACAAGAGTTGGGCCAAGCGCTTGCCGCTCGTGATGGAAGAGCGCGGTGAGACGCCACTCACGGCGGGGGACTTGGCAGGTTGGAGCCGCAATAGCTGGCAAGCGGACTCGGCCGCACTGGCCTCGGGTGCCGTGGACATGCTCGTCAAGCACTACCCCGATGAGATGCCCAAGGTGCTCAGCGCCTTCGCACAGACTCGCAATAAGGATGGCCGCAAGACGGAGAGTGACGGCTCCTGGCAGCTGATCCCGGACTACGAGATTCCCTCCGAACAGGAGCAGGAGATTCTGAATCGCGAGCTAGGTGTCGACTTCCTTGTGGAGTTCGATCGCTACGCTCGGGAGCCGGGCCGCTATCGTCGACCGCGGAAGTAGGCGCGTGCGGCAACTCCAGGATGCGCGCGCTTGTAATAAGTCTGGAGTCGCTATGGAACGCATGGGGCGTGAGGCCGCTGCCTTGATTGACATTCGCCGACTTCGGGCGCGCTTTCTTAATCCAAACTTCAGCGATCGAGGGTCCCCTCAATGACGCCGATGATTCGTGTGCGTTCCTCCGCACTCAACAGGGCTTCGAAGACTTGCTCTCCACCCACATCCAAGAGTTCGACGTACTGCGGAGGCTCACTCACGGAGGAGGTTCCGATTCCCCCCTGGCCCATTTGTTTGGAGATCATCCAGGTCACGACCAACCTTCCCGGTTCGGGCGCGATGATCTCAATCTCCCGGGATTCGCCAAAGGACTGAATGTTCCCGCCATAGCTGGCGAAGCCGCCGGGCGGGCGTTGCAGGGTGGCCGAGAGGAAGAGTGGTGGATCGGGGATCTGGCCAGCGCCGGTCAAGATCAGCTTCACGGGCAAGCCACGACGCAACTGGATGACCTCCTTGCCGCTGAACCCCGTGCGACGTTCAGGGCGAAAGCCATCGCAGAGGAGCTCGAAATCCACCCGGGGAGTTGCGCTCAGCATGGTGATCACTGAGGAGATGCCCCAAACTTGAATGTCGAGTTCTTCGGAGCCTTCCGCTGCATAGCGCAAGGAGCCCTGGATTTTGGCATTCGCATTCGGTGCCACAAGGGTCAGCTCGTGCGCCCAGAGCTTTCCGCGTAGGTCGAGGGGTTGCAGCCGAGAGTCAGAGGACTTGCTTCCCGCAATGACTTGTATGTCTGGAACGGAGAGCAGTACAGCGCTCGAGCGAGACATGCTCAGGTTCAAGCTGCGCAGGCCGGAGGTCAAGCCGCCAATGCGGAACGCCCCAGTCGCCTGCACGGGGGAGCTCCGATCCCGAGAAGAGAGGGATTCGCTGTCGGCTGGATGGGGAAGGACTTGGACCAGCAGACGACCCAAAGGAATGCCGGCATCCGCGATCACGCTCCCGGAAATCTCGCCCTCCCTCTCGAAGACCAACAGCATGTTCTTCTGACCGCGTTTGAACTCGTGCCAACTTGAGCTGTACCCAGACTTGGAGCCCCCCAGCCGAAAGAGGGTGCCGGGCGGTAAGTCTGCCAGTTCGAAGCTCCCATCCCTTGCCGCCGCAAGGCTGAAATTGTAGTCGTCGACCCACTCTCCAGGATCACCGCCGACCTTCTGCAGGGCCAACTCGACACCACCGATCAAGTCACCCGTTTCCGTAACGCAATGACCACTCCCCAGGAGTTCGGGGGTCTGAAAAATGACGGTGCCGAGATCATTGATGCCTAGAGTCAGCGCTTGTGAAACCTCTACTCGCGCGGTCCAGGAGCGGGGATCCGAGAGCACCATGTTCAAGCTTAGGGCCGACCCCACCTGGCTTTTTTCGAGGTCCAAGATCAGCGTGCCCTGCGCATCCGCGTGCAGGTGTTCCTTGCGATCCCCCAATTGCATCGTGCCTGGTGTCGTGAGTGTCAAGTCAAAGAAGGTCTCCGCAATGGGAGTGGATTCCACGTCCACCGCTTGCATGCGCAGGATGGGATGATCCGTTCCGAACTGCGCTTCTAGCTCCACGCTTTCTCCGGCTCGCCGCGGACCGCTGCCGTAGGCGTGAGTCTCAATCGTCGAGCCACCGCGGGATGCAGCGGCGTCGAGTTCGAGCCCGACTTCCACGTGTTCAAAAATCACCTTGCTATCACTTACTGGCTTGCGCAGGCCATGCCCGCGGCGCCTGGCGAAGGGGGAATCCTCACGCAGTTCACCTGCGGCGACGAAACCGAGCTGCACCTGGCAGCCCCCGTCCGGAAATGCACGAGCGCTCTCATCCAGGACGCGGACCTCAACGCGCCCCGTCTCTGGCAATTGGAGCGTGTAGATTTCAGCATCGGGCTTGCTTGAATCGATCGCCTCTGTGACGGGCTCCCGCGTCAACGCTCGAAGGCGGAATTGGAGGGACTTGCCGCCTCCCTCCTGAGCGAAGAGTTGCTGGGCGTGGCGGAAGGTGGCCACTCCATCTTCCGGCGCGGTCACGGTGGATCGCAGTTGCCTTTGACCCAAGGGGTCCAATTGGTGCACCAGCACTTCGACTCCGCCCAAAGGAGTCCCATCGGGGCCAAGCACCCGGGCACGCAGGGTTCTATCAAGCTTGAGCTCGAGCACCTGCTGCTCCGTTGCCTTGCGCGGAATCGCCAGGCTTCCCCAGAGTCCTTCCGCGCGCCCAAGCACCAAGCTGGACCAACCTTCCGCCACGGGGATGTGCACGATACCGCTCGCTGAGGTGACCCGTGGTTTTCCGCGCGTCCGCATCAACTCATCCGCAACTGCGGGATCTTCAAACTCTTGCGCCGTGTGGAACCTAGCATCGGTGATGACCAACACCTCGAAGTTCCCGAGTGGCCCGCTGGGGCCGCGCACCAAGACTTCCAAGGTGCCTTCCGGAGCTGCGGCTGGGGTCGCTGGTTGAGTCGGGGCGACCTCGACCCTTTCGGGATCGCGCGCAACAGGCGCTGAGTTCGCACGTTCGACGGAGGGGTTCACTGGCAGTTGCTTCAAGCGCTCTGCAGGCTCGAGGTCAACCTCTCCGGACTCTTGCTGTGTGAGCTCGTGGAGCTCCGCGCTGTCGCCAGAGGTCCGGCTCAGCAGGAAACCGATCCCCGCAACGGCAAGCAGCAGGATCAGGAAGGAGTTCTTTGTCATGTGGGTGTGGCTCAGGAGTCGCGAGGTCCGCAGTGGTACAGCTTCTACCCGTTAGCCGGTGGCGGCTTGGCGGTGCATCGAGTACCAAGCGTGCTGAACCGTCCATCCTCCGTACACCCCAAAGTTGGTATTGCCATACCGTGTCGCACACCTTGTTGTTGCTCTTCAACAAGGAAGTACCACACGCGGGCACACGTCCGGGGGTGTTGCTTGCCAGCAGTTCTCAATCCCATCCTCCGTGGATTTTTTTCGGGCTTCGCTGGGCATGCCTTTCGAGTATCAGGGAAACGCGGGCCGCTTCGACGCTCGAGCTCACACCTTGCCCCAGCGGCACTAAGCCCGCAGTAAGTCCTCTCGCTCCCCGGAAGGACGCTACTTGTGCGCAGTTTCCCGGAAACTCAGGCGGGGTTGTGTGGCCCGTTGCGACTCAATTTTCTGCGTAGCGGGCCCTCGAATCCCCACTATCTTGAGGGAAGGTTACGAGAACTGCCGCTGGGATGACGCAGCACCCGGCGGTGTTCCAAGCCTCGCTATCCCGGACGAGTGCCTCGGCTTCCATTGCTTCTTGGAACCGGCGCCAGCCATTCACTCTTCGTCTCACCGATTCGACACCTCCGTCGACCGCTTGCACATGACTCATTCAAAATCACTCGTTGTAACTTCACGACTCTCGCTTGCCCTTGGCTTTGCGATGCTCGCCGCATCGCACTCTTCGGCCCAAACGCACAGCTGGGTGCGGGACTGGGGCAATGACTCCGCTGGGCAAGTGTCGAGCACACCGACTGAGGCTGAGTTCACGCAAGTCGCAGCGGGGACGCATCACTCTCTGGCCCTTAGGGCCGACGGCTCTCTCGCGTCTTGGGGGGTCGAGGGGCCGCCCAGCAACGACTACGGACAAGTCTCCGGTACACCCACCGGAACAGGCTTCACCTATGTCGCGGCCGGCCAATACCACTCGCTCGCGCTCCGCTCAGATGGGTCGATTGCAGCATGGGGCTTGGACAGCCTAGGGCAAGTCGGGAACGCCCCAATCGGAACTGGATTCATTCAAGTCGACGCGGGCATCTTCCACTCGATCGCGCTGCGGGGCGATGGTTCTATCGTCTCTTGGGGCGTCAACAATGGCGGGGGCGTGGACTTTGGTCAGGTCACAAGCACGCCCCTGGGAACAGGGTTCACGCAGGTGGCTGCAGGCATGCATCACTCGCTGGCCTTGCGCTCCGACGGTTCGATTGTCTCGTGGGGAAGAGATACGAGTGGCGTGGTCTCCAACACGCCCACCGGGACTGGCTACGTCCAGCTATCGGGAGGCACGACGCTCTCTGTTGCCTTGAACGGCAGCGGAACCATTGCGGCATGGGGGAATGACAGCTTTGGCGAGGTTTCCAACGCTCCGTCCGGATCGGGCTTCACACAAGTTGCCGCGGGCGCAAACCACGCCTTGGCGCTCCATGCAGACGGCTCCGTAGCCGCCTGGGGCCGAGACCACCAGGGCCAAGTTTCAGGAACCCCGTCCTGGCCGAGCTTTGCCGCTATCCAGATAGCCGCCGGCGAAAACCACTCCGCTGCCATCCACACAAACGTCGGCCAGCCCTTCTGCGGTGGGGTCGTTTGCCCCTGCTCGACGGGAGGGTCGCCAAATGTTGGTTGCACCAATAGCGCAGGAGCGGGCGCGCTGCTGGTGGGAACGGGACACGCCAGCATGGCTTTCGATAGTTTCGGTCTGCGGATCAGCGGATTGCCGAGTTCTAGTCCTGGCCTGATCCTGCGCGGATCACTCCCCTTGAACGGCGGTGCCGGAACAGCTGTTGGGGATGGCCTGCTTTGCACGGGGAGCCAGACTGCTCGATCTCAGATGCAGGTCGCCACGTCCGGTGTCCTGACCTTCACCGATTTCCAGGGCGGAGCCTTCGGCGCATCAAGCTATGGCGTAGGCACCGCCAACATTTATCAACTCTGGTATCGCGACCCGCAGAACACCTGCAGCGGCGCGGGCTTCAACTTCTCAAATGCATTGTTCGTGACCTGGCTTCCCTGAGCTCGGGGGACCTAGTCAGGATTCCCTCTGGTAGGCAATGAAACGAAGCCCGCCCAATTCCCGCTAGGACGCATGACTGCGACATGGTGGAAATCGGGCGGGCTCGTCCCTTGAGCTCAATCGGCGATCGATTCTCCCACGACTCCTGGCCCCGTTGGGCGGAGCCCCGAGCGCAGGGGGAGAACAGAATCCTCCCCTTGCCGCCCGCCATCCCCCCTACTTCTCCGGCGCTTGCACGTAGAAGCCGCCGATCGCGAGGCCGTCCAGGCGGCCGTCGAGGAAGGCGCGGATGGCGTCTTCCGGCGTGCGCACGATGGGCTCTTCGTGCATGTTGAAGCTGGTGTTGATCAGGGACGAAAGGCCGGACAGCTTTTCGTACTCGGCCAGGATGTCGTAGTAGCCTTCGTTGAGTTCGCGCTTGATGAGTTGGGGGCGCGCGGTGCCGTCCACGTGCACGGCCGCGGGGCAACTCTTCTTCATGTGATCCGTGCAGTCGAAGGTGATCGTCATGAACTGCGCGGTGTACTCGGCACCGGTCAGGCCGAGGTAGTTCTCGTGACGCTTCTCCCACAGGGTGACTGGGGCGAAGGGCATGAACTCCGTGCGGCCTAGGCGTTGGTTGAGCCACTGGTTCACTTCGGGCTCGCGACCGTGATAGAGGATCGAGCGGTTGCCGAGGGCGCGCGGGCCGTATTCCATGCGGCCGGCGAAGCGTGCGACCACGTTGCCCGTGTGAATGCGGTTGGCGACCTCCGCGGCCATGTTGGCGGGGCGCTCGTACTTCAGACCCGCCTTGTCCAAGGCGATCTTGATTTCGTCGTCGGAGTAATCCGGTCCGAGGTAGGCGCTGGGCAAGGGGTCGCGGACGCCACCTTCCCAGGTGGCGTGCATCGCGATGCCGCTCCCGCATCCGCCGTCGCCCATGTTCGGATAGACGTAGATGCCGTCGATGGCCTCGAGCTCGTGGATGCGTTGGTTCATCTTCACGTTGGCAGTCACGCCACCGGAGAGCACGACTTTGCTGCAACCGAGCTCTTTGGCCCAATGAGCCACCAAGCGGCAAGCCACTTGTTCGAGCACCCATTGATAAGCAGCAGCCACGTCGATCATCGGGAAGCGTGTCGCCACGTGCCGGCCGAAGAAGGAATTGAGCGGCGAGAAGATGCGGTAGTCGCCCGGCTCTTGGTGGAACTTGGCCAGGATCGCTTCGCCGAGCACGTTGGGGTCGCCGTAGGCTGCGAGCCCAACGATCTTGCCCGCGTGGCGGTCGGGGGTGTAGCCGAGGGCGCCGGTGACGCCTTCGTAGAAGGTGCCGAGGCTGTGGGGGTAGAGCAGGCTCTGCTTGCGGGAGAGCTTGCCCCCTTCGCCCAAGCTGACGGAGCCGGCGAGGCCGGAACCATAGCCATCCAAGGTGATGACCAGGGCGCGTTCGAACCCGCTGGCTAGGTAGGCGTTCGCCGCGTGGGAGAGGTGGTGCTCGTAGCGTTTGAGTTTGCCGTCGAGTCCGAGCTCTTGGAGACCACTCTGAAGCTCGCCGGACCAATGCCGGTGATCGGCGATGGCTTGCGCGGCCCAGGCCTTGGATTCCTTGTTTGTGATCGTCCCGCTGTAACCCGAGATGCCGTACAGCCAATAGGCCGCGCGCTTGAGGAAGGGCCGCTCCATTTTCTGGTTCGGCGTGGCCAAACCGTGAACGGAATCGGTGCGCATGGGAACCCGCGCGTCCGCCGCCTTCAAAAGAGCGGAGAAGTTGGGGGTCCGCGTCGAGCTCAGAAATTCCCGTTGAGCGCTGATCGCCTTGCCGATGTGCCTGGCTTCTTCTTCCCAGTCTAGAAAGGGGTAGCTGACCTCGTCGATGTCTGCGACCGTTGTGCCGGTCGCTTCCAGGGCGGCGCGGATGGCTTGGCCCGGGAACCCCGAATGCTGTTTCTTGCGGCTGTAGCGTTCTTCGCCCGAGGCAAAGAGGATGGTGCCGTCCTCGACTAGGGAGGCGCTCGCGTCCTTGTCGAGGGGGGAGATTCCGAGGGCTTTCAAAGGGTCAGGTGGGGGTAGTTGGCGGCGGACGGATTGACGAGAAGTTCGCGGAGCTCGAGGGCGCCCATCGTCGCTCCTCCGACTTCGTTGAGGAAGAAGTCGAAGTACTGTCGACAGTTCGCGAGGAACTTCTTCAGGTCCTCTTGGCTGCGCACGTAGGGAGTTTGCCCGGGCTGCATCGAGGGACTGTGAAAAGCGAAGGTTAGAACCTTCGACCCCCGAGCCAAAAGACTCTTGGTGAGGTTCTTTTGGTGCTGGAGGGTAAATCCTTCCGGGCTCAAAGCCAAACGCTCTAGGGCACCGAGTCGCGAGAGGATGCCGGGCAAGCGGAAGGTCGCGAACGGCGCGCTGAGGGAGCGATGGTAGAGGCCCGGCGCGAAGCGCGACAGCCAGCCGACGAAGCCTCCCGTGGTGGGCAAGCCGACGAGATCCCCTTTCAGGCCGAAGGAGTAGGGCACGCTCGCCAGATTGGACTAGTCGGGACCGCCGTCCTCGGACAGGTCAAATCCGGCGAAGCCCGAAAGGTCGATCTCGTACCCCAACTTGCTGAGGATCTCCCCAGTGTTGGGCCCGAAACCGTAGCGCCCCGCTTTGTAGATCGTCGGCCGAGCGCCGAAGGTGCGCGTGATCTGCTCGGTGAGGCGCGCGATCTTCTCCTCCTCCAAACGTGCCGAGAGATTTCCCGGGTAGGAGTTGAAGGAGTTGACGCCTTCCTCGTGGGGTGGTGAAACCCAGGGATGCAAGTGGGCTCCGATCGTCGCACGACCGGAGCTCACGAATTCGCGTAGAAGGCTGTATCCCGTTTCTTGGGAAGCCACCGGGTGATCCACCACGTAGGTCGGCCGGATGCCGAACTCATCGAAGACTTCCTGAGCCTTCTCGACGTGGCGCATGGATTCGACCGACGTGTTCTTGCGGTCGAAGGGCAGGTGCCAGTCGAATTCTTCCTCCGTATCGATCACCACCATCAAGACCGGTGGATGTCCATCGGGCAAATCCAGTGCGCGATAGTTACGGAGAAAGGGGTGGGACATCGAACGACTAGTGGTCGTGGTCGCAGTTCTCTCCGTGAACGTGGAGTTCTTCCAGGTCGGATGCGGTGGCTTTGCGGTGATCCTTGACCTCGACCTTGTAGGTGATGGTCTTGCCCGCCAAGGGGTGGTTGGCGTCGAGCACAACACTTTCGGCGTTGGCTTCAACCACGCGCATCTCGATGTCGTACTCCTCGTCGTCGTCCTCATCGCCGGGCTCGTCGTCTTCATCCATGACGACTTGCACTTGAATCCACTGGTCCTTCTCGAGCTCGGCGTCGGCCGGAAACTCGTCGCGGGGGACGGTGGTCAGGGCCTCGACGTCGTACTCGCCGAATGCGTCCGCGGGGCTCAAGGTCAGCTCGACCTTGTCGCCAATGGTCTTGCCTTCCAGCGCTTTTTCTAGCAGCTCCGGGATGTCTCCGCCGCCGTGCAGGTATTGCAGGGGACCTTCTTCTGCGCTGGATTCGACGATTTCGCCGCCTTCAACTTGGAGGGTGTATTCGAGTTCGACGAGGTGACCTTCAGAGATCTTCATTATTAGGAGGGCAGGGTGGGGGCTTTCGCCTTCTTGGCGGAGTCCCGGGAAAGGTAGGTGTAACCGTTGAGCGCTGCTTCGAAGCGGCGCCAAACAAGAGCGGATTCCTCGAAGGTCATTAGGCCGCGGTCGAGGCTGTCCTCGATGTGTCGGCGCATGTCCCGCAGGAGGTCTTTTTCGTAGTACTCCACATGGGCGAGCACGTCCTGGACGCGTTCCCCGCGCACGATGTGGTGCAGGTGCGGCCTGCCTTGGCCGTCGGTGTCCACGTGGACGATGTTGGTGTCGCCGAACAGGTTGTGCATGTCCCCCAGGATCTCCTGGTAGGCACCCACCAAGAAGATACCGAGGTAGTAGGGCTCGTTCTTGCGCACCCGGTGCAACTCGAGCGTGCGCTTGACTTCACGCAAGCTGATGAAACGATCGATCTTGCCGTCGGAGTCGCAAGTGATGTCCGCCAGGACCCCCCGTTGGGTGGGCTCTTCGTCCAGTCGCTGCAAAGGCATGACAGGGAAGAGCTGCTTGATGGCCCAGGAATCGGGCAGGGACTGGAAGAGGGAGAAGTTGACGAAGTAGGTCTCCGCCAGATCCCGCTCCAAATTTGCGAACTCTTCCGACACGTAGTCGAGGGAGGAGGTCACCAGGTGAATTCGCTGCAGCCCCTTCCAGTACCAGACCTCAAAGCTGGCGCGATCGACCATCGTGAGTTGGCCCGTGTTGAACAGCATGCGGGCCTGCTCGCGCACCTCGCGCAGATCGTGGTAGGCCTCTTGGAAGTTCTTCTCCGTGATGGAACCGAACAGCTCGTGAGCGTCGCGCACGAGCTCGTGGTCGTCGTCGTCGGGGATCTTGGGAGCTTCCTGTTCGACCGGAGCCGAGACGCCGAGGACCTCCGTGATCAGGACCGCGTGGTGCGCGGAGAGTGCGCGGCCCGATTCCGTCAGGATTGTCGGAGCTTTGATCTCCGCTTCCTTGCACGCCTCGCCTACTTGGTAGACCACGTCGTTGGCGTACTCTTGCAAGGAGTAGTTCATGGACGAGTCAAAGTTCGTGCTCGAACCGTCGTAGTCGATTCCTAGTCCGCCGCCTACGTCGAACCACTCGATATTGACGCCCATCTCGGACAACCCGGTGAGCGTGTGCGTCGCTTCGCGCAACCCGGTCTTGAGGGAGCGGATGTTGGTGATTTGGCTGCCCAAGTGGAAGTGCAGCAGGCGCAGGCAAGAGAGCTGGTCCGTCCCCTTGAGACGCTCAACCACCGCCACGATCTCTTGGGTCGTCAGGCCGAACTTGGAGCGATGGCCGCCGGACTCCGACCAGCGACCCGAGCCCCGGTAGGACAGTTTCGAGCGCACCCCGATGATGGGTTGAATCTCCAACTCAGCGGATTTGCGTAGGACCGTTTCTAGTTCCGTGAACTTCTCGATGACGATCACGGGGGTGATCCCGAGCTTCTGGGCGAGGAGCGCGAGTTCGATGTACTCTTCGTCCTTGTAGCCGTTGCAGATGACTAGGCTGTCATCCGCGCCACCGCGCAAGGTCATGACAGCGATCAGTTCGGGCTTGCTTCCGATCTCCAAGCCCATGCCGCGGCTGCGTCCTTCCTTGAGCAGGGCCTCTACCACTTCGCGTTCTTGGTTGACCTTGATCGGATAAACCAGGCGATAGTTGGCGGGGTAGTCGAACTCCTTGCGAGCGTTGTCAAACGCTTCGAAGAGGTCGCGCACTCGCGAACGAAGAACACCGTCGAAACGCAACAGCATCGGGGTCTCGACCCCACGACGTTTCAACTGATCAACGAGGTCACGCAGGTCCAAGCGATCGGCGGATCCCTCCGGCTTCGCTTCGACATTCCCTGCCTTGTTGACGCCGAAGTATCCCAGGCTCCAGTTCTCTATGTTGTAGAGGCTTTTGCTGTCTTGAACTGTCCACTGATTCATGCTGTTCCTTTTTTCCTAACTTTTAGGCGCGGCATTCTAATCCCGGGATGGACCCCGGGGGAGTCCCCTTGGGGCTGATCTGGGGCGAATCATTCCGACATGAGAAAGCCCGGGCTCCCCGCGGGAGCCCGGGGTGAGGGATGCCGGGGACCTTGGCGGCGAGTTTGGCGGCGGAGGGTCTTGGACGGGCCAGTCAGTGGATGGCCTGCGGGTCCGCGCAAACCCCTGCCGACTTGCGGGAGGTCCATGGGCTGCACCGGCTGCATGGGGCCGGCAGCACGCTTTTTGGCCGCTTGCTTCCCGATCCGGAAAGATTCGGCCCCGCAACCCGCAGGGGGGCGCGCGAACCCAAAATGGGCTTGGGCCTGGTCACGGCCCCTTCGCCACTCCCCCGGCGCCGCTCGCGACGCGCGGCTGGAGCGCGGCCTGCTGAAGAATAGACTCTTTCTGAATCTCGATATCTCGGCTCTGCGAAGCGCTTAGGATTCACGGACGCAGCATGCCAGCGGGCCAGCCCTGAAGTGCAGCAGCGTTCCAAGAAGTGCCCGCGCCCACATTCCGATCTCGCTCCCCATCTCCCAACCCATCCAGGATTCGCCGATGCTGTGCCTCCCGCTCATGTTCCTCGGAGCTCTTTGCGCTCCTTCCCAAGACATCACTGCCGCAGCTCTCGCGGAGAAGCTCACGCCATTGCTCGGCCAGGTGCTTGACCAACACGAGCTCCCGGGACTCGCGGTGGCAATCACCCAGGGAGGCGAGACTCTCTACATGCAGGGCTTTGGGACGGCGGATCGCGCAACGGGTTTGCCTGTGAACTCCAAGTCGATCTTCCACATGGCCTCGGTCTCCAAACCCTTTGTGGCCAGCGCGGTGCTGCTCTTGCAAGAAGCGGGCAAGTTGGAGCTCGACGACAAGTTGGTGAAGCACCTTCCCTACTTCAAGGTCGCGGGTGAGATGTACCGGGAGATCACGATCCGACAGGTTCTGCAGCACAGCTCCGGGATGCCGGACGTCAAGGACTACGGATGGGACAAACCGCAAACCGACGAGGGGGCGGCGGAGCGTTATGTGCGCAGCTTGACGGGCGAGGCCTTGCGCTTCACACCTGGAACTGCGGAGGCCTACAGCAACATGGCCTTCGATGTTTTGGGAGACTTGATCGCGAAGGTCTCAGGCACGAGCTTCGAGGACTTCGTCGAGAGCAACCTGCTGGACCCCTTGGGCATGCTGGACTCTTCGTTCATTCCCTCGCGAACGCCGAAGCTCCAGCGCACGCGGGGTCACTCCAACTTCTATGGGCCGCGCATCGACAACTCGCCCTCTGCGCACTACCCCTACAACCGGCGGCATGCACCTAGCTCAACCCTGAACTCGAACCTAGAGGACATGTGCAAGTGGATGCACTTCAACCTGAGCCGGGGGGCGGACTTGGAGCGCGAGCTCTTGTCCGAGGAAAGCTTCGATTTGCTGTTTAGAGCGGATCAGGGGTCAGGAATCGGCTTGGCGTGGAACGTGGACAGCTTTCGCGGAATGCGAATTGTCGGCCACTCGGGGGCAGATGTGGGGTTTGCTACGAACGTCTTCATGGTGCCAGAGTTGGACCTCGGAATCGTGCTGATGGGCAACTGCGACGCGACTCCCATCCGAGAGTTGACCAACATCTGTTTGGAGACCGTGCTCGGGAAGGAGGTTGAGCTGCCCCGTCCGACGATCGACCTGCCCTTCGCTCGGACCCTCGAGCAGCAGGGCTTCGACGCGGCGGTTGAGGCCTACGAGGAGCTGCGCGAGCACCCGACGATCGAGTACATCTACCGCTTCAGTTCGCTGGACTCCCTGGGCTGGCTGCTGCTGCGCCACAAACGATTTGCGGACGCGGAACTCGTTCTGACTTTCAACCTAGAGCAGTACATGGACCAGCCCGACGGACTCTTGCACCTGGCCCAGGCGCTGCACGGTCTCGGTCAAGACGAGGACGCGCAGGAGCTCTTGCTGCAAGTGCTCGACCTGCGCCCGAGCGATGAGGAAGCGAAGCAGTTGCTAAAGGAGCTAGCAGACCGTTGAAAGAAAACGGTCTCGCACACCTTGTTGTTGCTCTCCAACAAGGTCGTGCTACACGCGGGGTCGGATTCCCTGGGGACGGTTCACTCAGCAAAGCAGGGACCTGTCATCTTCAGGTCCATCGGGGTGACTGTGTGCGGCATCATCTTGTTGTGAATCAACATCAGTGTGCACGGGACCGTATCACCGTTCTTGACGCCAGGGGCGCCCCGCTTGGAAGGCTTCGAGCTGGCCCAAGAGCCGCTTGGCCAGATTGCTGCGTCCTCGGGATTGAGCCGCCTGAACGGCCTTTTCGGCGGTGGCGATGGCCTCGGCAAAGCGGCCTGTCTCGGCGAAAGCGGCGGCCAGCAAACTCAGGTGTTGGGGCTTCGTTCCCCCCGAAATCTGATTGAGCTGTTGGGCGATTTCAAGCGCGCGGGGGCCATTGCGCAGGTTCGATTCTTCGGCGGTGGCGTACACGGTGGCGACCTCGATGGCGACGCTGACCTGCTCGTTCGCGGGCAAGCCCAGCTGCAGTCCCCTGTCCAAGGCTTGCAGACCGCTGGCCAGATTGCCCGACTCAAGCAGCACGCGCCCGAGCTTCATCTGCAGCAATCCAATGTCGGGCCGCGCCTCACCAGCTCGACGGTAGGCGTCGATGGATGCACTTAGATCGCCCCTCTCGCGCATCAGGATGCCGAGGTTTTCGAGGGCGGAGTGGTTGCCGGGGTTGAGTTCGATGGACTTGCGCAGTGCCTGCTCCGACTCATCGGGATGACCTCGGCGACGCAGGGCGCTGGCGTAGTTGGACCAGGCCAGGGAGTTCCCGGGACGCTTCTCGACCGTGTCGCGCCAAATCGAGATGCCCGTTTCGTAATCCTTGTTGCGTTGCACCGTCGTCCAAGCCAAGGGCGCCATCAACAGGAGCGCGAAGAGCGAGAGCACCAGCTCGCAACGCCGGCCTTGAAGGCCAAGGCGTCGACAGACTTGGAAGACGAAGGCTCCTACGAGCAGGACGAGCGCCGTGAGCGGCAGGTACATGCGATGCTCGGCCGCGATGGCTCCCGTGATCGGAATGAAGCTCGAAGTTGGCGCGAGGACCGCGAAACAGGCGATAGCGAGCGCGCCGAGGACTTTGCGACGCAAGAGCGCAAGGGCTGCAACTGCAAAGAGCCCGAGAACCACAGCCCCGGGAACAAGCGCCGCCTGCCAGTCGCGCACCACAGCCCAATCGCGATAGTCCAGCACCAAGGGGTCCGGCCAGAAGGACAGCCGCAGGTAGTGCAGCAAGACGCCCGCTTGAGTTTGCAGGTAGTCGAGCGACCCGATGCCTTCCGCTCCCACGCCAACGGATTCGCCGCGGTCGCCGGTGGAGATGATCCAAGCCAAGAGCAGCCAGGTGCCGCCAAGTCCTGTGTAGTACAGCCGGCGTTCGCGCAGGGTTTGCCACCAGCCCTTCTCAAACAAGGTCGCACTCAAGGCCAAGACGACGAGGGGCAGGGAGACCGCGATCTCCTTGCAGCCCATGGCAACCGCGCAGGACAAGCAGCTGAGCAGCAACCAAGGTCCAGGCTTCGTGCCCCCCAATCCGGCATCCGCGCACTGCGCTCGAATCGCTCCGTACAGGCAGGTTAGGTAAAACAGCGCGAGCAGCGCCTCATTGCGATAGGTGACGTGATTGAGCGCGGCCGAATTCAAGGGATGGACCATCCACAGGCCGGCGAGCAAGGTCGCCGCGAGCACCGGCGAAAGGGCCGGCTCGGCTCCCTTCGCACGCCAAGTCAATGCCCAACGCACACAACCGAACAGCGCCAACCCGGTCAGCACGTGCACGAGTACATTGAACAGGTGGTAGCCGAAGACCTCGTGCCCGCCGATGGCGTAGTTGATCGCCAGGGAGAGCGCCACGATCGGTCGCCCGCTCGCGCCTGAACCCGGAGGTGCCGACATTGAACTCGAAAGGGGCCAAAGACTCTCGATGTTTGGGTTGCCGCGAATGGTTCCGAAATCGTCGTAGACGAACATTCCGCCGAGGCTGTTCGCGTAGACCAGCCCACACAAAGCCACCAGCAGTGCGCCGAGCCAGGGCCGTCGTTGCAGATCGAAGAGACTCACGACAGACCGCGTTCCAGTCCCCGTTGGCGGCACGCGGCCCGGGGAGCTGTGGTGGTTGTTCGGCGCTGAACGATCATGGGCGCATACTCCCTGGCGCAGCGGCCCTTGTCGAGGGGCGAGTCGGGTCGGAAGGGCGAAAACAGCGACTTTCGATCCTGTCGGTCGCCGACTCCAGTTTTCTCCGATTCCATGAGGCTCGGACTCGCCGATCGTCGCAGGTTGAGATGGGGCACGGCGCACGAGTCCCGGGCCAATGGAAAAACCCCGCGCTGGCCATGCAGAACAAATAGAATCGTGCGTCGACGAAGGGCACCCACCTCAGTCGCCCTCCCCTCAACTCGATCGATCCTCGACGAACCTGTCTAGCATGGAACTCGCCATTCAAACCCGTGACCTCTCACGTTCTTTCCACGACTTCCAGGCGGTCAAGGCTGTCAACTTGGAGGTGGAGCAAGGCACGTTCTATGGCTTCCTAGGGCCCAACGGGGCGGGCAAGTCGACGACTATCAAAATGCTCACGGGCCTCCTGGCCCCTAGCGCAGGTCAACTGCGCGTGCTCGGCATGAATCCCTTGGACGCCACGGAAAGCATCGCTCTCAAGAAGCGCATCGGGGTGGTGCCTGAGGATCTGGCGCTCTTCGACAACCTGACCGCCCGCGAGCACCTGACCTTCATCGGCCGCATGCACCTCATGGAGAAGAGTGTCATGCAGGGCCGCATCGATGAACTCCTGGGCATGATGAGTCTTGACGAGGAAGAGGCAAAGCTCACGGTCGAGTACTCCCACGGCATGAAGAAGAAGCTGTCTCTGGCCGCCGCGCTGCTGCCCGATCCCGATCTGTTGTTCTTGGACGAGCCCTTCGAAGGGGTGGACGCCATTGCTTCCCGGACCATTCGCAACATGTTGGGCAAGTTCGTGGGTCGCGGTCGCACGGTTTTCCTGACCTCGCACATCCTCGAAATCGTCGAGCGCTTGTGCACCCACGTGGGCATCATCGTGAAGGGCGAGCTGGTCGAGCAAACCTCCCTCGCGGCCCTCGGTAGTGGGGGATCCTTGGAGGCCCGCTTCTTGGAAGTCACCGGCAACGAGGTGGAAAAAGAGAAGGAACTCAGCTGGTTCGAGGAGGCCGGCGCGTGAACCTCGATCATCTGCGCGCCATTTTTTGGATGCGCTGGCGCATGCTCGTCAACTTGGTCAAGCGCCGGGGCAAGCTCGGCAACACTCTGTTCACGGTCCTGGTCGTGCTCTTGTTGCTGATCGCCATCGCGGGCCTGCTCGGTTCCTTTGCCCTTGGGATGGAACTGCTGCCCGAGGCGACGCCCGTGGGCATCCTCTTGGTCTGGTGTGGCCTGACTGCTGCCTTGACGTTCTTCTGGAGCATTGGCGTGGTGACCGAGCTGCAACGTTCGGACGCGATCACGATCCACAGCTTGTTGCACCTACCGGCCTCCATGCTGGGGGCGCACCTGTACAACTACCTGACTTCCTTCGTGAGCGTGAGCCTCTTGGTGGTGTTGCCACCGATGATCGGTTTGGCGAGCGCTTCGGTGGTGGTGCTCGGTCCGCAGATGCTCGTGCTGTTCCCGTTGATCGCGGGTTACGTGGGGTTCCTGACCGCCTTGACCTATCAGTTGCGCGGTTGGCTGGCGACGATGATTCACGACAAGCGCAAGCAGCGGAACATCATTGTGTTGCTCACCATCAGTTTCGCGCTCTTCGCCCAGGTCCCGAATCTCATTCAGATCGGGTTCGACGACGACGATGACGACTTTCAAGCGACGCTCAACCCTGCGGACATCGAACTGCTGACGGATCGGGGGTTGGTGGAGGAGGGCTCCGACCCAGTCGACGAGCAGGCTCCCGCTGAACTCGCACCGACGCAAGCTGACCCTGCCGAAGCGCATGAGGTTGCAGCTCTCAATCCCGAGGATGGGGATGTTGATCCCAAGGCGGTTGTTCAGCCGGAGCTCGAAGAGTGGAAGGTGAAACGGAAGGCGCGCAAGGAAGCGAAACTCCTGCTCATAGAGACGTGGGTGACTCGCGTGGCCATAGCGCTGCCCATCGGTTGGCTGGCTCTGGGAGCGAAACTCGCTTTCCAGGGCGACGTGCTCTTGAGTCTGCTCTGCTTCGCTGGTTTGGCGGCGGTCGCTGCTTTCAGCCTAAGACGCTCCTATCAAACGACCTTGCGCTTCGTCACAGGCATCGACGACCGGAAGAAGGGCGGGGCAGCGACGGCTCCAGTGAAGAAGAGGGCTGCGCGAAAAGCGAGTCGCGAGATGCTCGTGGGCCGGTCCTTGCCCTTTGTGGACGAGAGCACCTCGAGCGTGGCCGTTGCCGCAGCCCAATCCCTCTTGCGTTCCGCCGAGTTCAAGATGGTGATGCTGACTCCGCTGCTGCTGCTGGTGTTTGGAGCGGCAGCGCTACTCGCCAATCGGGGGACGACAATCTCGGCCACGATGCGGCCCTACCTTTCGCTCGGGGCGATCTGCATGGGGCTTTTCACGGTCATGCAGCTCTTGCAGAACCAATTCGGTCTGGATCGCCACGGCTTCCGCGCCTTCGTGCTCTCGCCTGTTTCTCGTCAGAGTCTGCTGCAAGGCAAGAATTTGTCCTGCGCGCCCTTTTGCCTCGCATTGAGCGCCATGGGCCTGATCGCCTTGCAGATACTCCATCCCGAGAGCTTGCTGCACTTCCTCTCGACTTGGTTTCTCCTGGCGGCGGGCTACCTGATCACCAGCCTGTACTCCAACTTCATCTCGATCGTGGCTCCCATGAAGCTGAAGGACGGGATGATGAAGGCCGACAGCGCTCAAGGAAAGGTGATCTTCATCCAAGTCCTCACGCTCCTGTTCTTGCCCCTGTGTCTCTGCCCGATCGCCTTGCCTGCCGGCCTCGAAAGCGCCTTCGACTTCTTCAACGTCGGCGTTCCCGTGCCCGTCTACCTGCCCATCAGCATCCTGGTGTTCCTCGGCGCCGCTGCTGTCTACCGCCTAATCATCCCCAGACAAGCGGCACTGCTGCAAGACCACGAACAGAAGATCCTCGACCGCCTGACCCGCGCGGTGTTTTAGGGCACTAGCCCGCTCTATGCTTCAAGACGTTCTGCGCATCGCGCTCGTGCTCGCAGTGGGCAGTGCAGGTCCGCAGCTTGACCTCGTTCACGCGCAGGAGCAAATCGTTCCATGGGGAAGCGACGACGAGGGCGTGATTTCGGACACCCCCCTTGGCCACGGATTCATGTTTGTCGCGGTGGGTGCGCTTCACTGTCTGGCCCTCAACGCTGGTGGCGACTCCGGAGCGCCCAATTGTTTCGGAGATGGCAGCGGCACAGCATGTCCTTGCAGCGCCAATGGCAATCCAGGTGAAGGTTGCCGGAACTCGAGCGGCGCGCATGGCGTCCGGCTCACTGGATTCGGTGGGGCAAGCCTGTCCTCCGACGCCTTTCGGCTGGTTGTGTCAGGAGCGATCTACAACCGGCCCGGCTTGATCCTTCGAGGAGCGAATCCGGTGAACGGGGGACTCGGTACGCCCATTGGCGACGGCCTTCTTTGCACTGGGGGACAAACGGCTCGCTCGCATGTGCCTCTGACCAACTTCAATGGAACGCTCACCTTCATCGATTTCAAGGGCAGCCCATTTGGTGCGCGGAGCCTAGGTCCGGGCGTTCCCACGAACCACCAGTTCTGGTATCGAGATCCAGCCAACACTTGCACGGGCTCTGGGTTCAATTTCTCCAATGCATGGGCGGTGTACTGGACACCATGAGCGCGCTCAAACCGGCGAAGTGATGAGCAAGAAAGAGTCTTGCGGTAAAAGGCTAGCCACGCACACCGACCCCGAGTCTTTCGTCTTCACCGGCGAAGGTTCGAGCTAGCCACTCAACTCACGTCGCACTCGATGCGAATCCGACAACGCGTCGTCGGTGCCTACAGGCTAGAAGGATAGGTTGAGAGCGTGCTCCCCATCGAAACGAATCCGGCGTACGGCGAATGGCTCGCCGTACGCCGGACTCGTGTTCCGAGGGAGTCCCTGGGGCCTAAGCCTGACCCGCTTCCAAAAGGGTCTTTTCCTTCTGGGCGATCTTCATGTCGCCTTCGATCATCATCTTGGCCAGGGAGCGCACGTCGTGCTTGGGTTCCCAGCCGAGGGTGCTGCGGGCTTTGCTGGAATCGCCTTCCAGGTGGTCCACTTCTGCCGGGCGGAAGAAGCGTGGGTCGGTTTCGACGTACTGCTCCCAATCGAGATCGAGCTGCTCGAAGGCCAGCTTGAGGAAGTCCTTGATGCTGATGCTTTCTCCGAGGGCGACGACGAAATCACCGGGCTCGTCGTGTTGCAACATGCGCCACATGGCTTCCACGTAGTCGCCGGCGAAGCCCCAGTCGCGCTTGGCGTCCGTGTTGCCCAGGAAAAGCTTGTCTTGCATGCCGAGCTTGATGCGCGCGGCGGCCAGGGTGATCTTGCGCGTCACGAAGTTCTCGCCGCGGCGCGGGCTCTCGTGGTTGAACAGGATGCCGTTGGAGGCAAACATCCCGTAGCTCTCGCGGTAGTTGATGACCTGATAATGAGCGAAGGCTTTGGCGCAGGCGTAGGGGCTGCGGGGCTGGAAGGTCGTGCCCTCATGCTGGCGCGGCTTGGCGGAACCAAACATCTCGGAGCTGCCCGCCTGATAGAAGCGTACCTTGCGATCGGAGTGCTTTTGGAAGCTACGAATCGCGTCCAACAAACGCAGCACGCCAACAGCGGTCACGTCGACCGTGTACTCGGGCTGGTCGAAGCTCACGCGCACATGGCTTTGGGCGCCCAAGTTGTAGACCTCGTCCGGGCGAACATCGTCGAGCACATTGCGCAGTGCGCCCGCGTCCGAAAGGTCACCGTAGTGCAAGTGAAAGTCGGGGTTGGGGTTGGGCCCGATGTGCAGGTGATCGATGCGGGCCGTGGTGAACACGCTGGACCTGCGCACGATGCCGTGGACCGCGTATCCTTTGGAGAGCAAAAGCTCCGCCAAGTAGCTGCCGTCTTGCCCGGTCACGCCGGTGATCAGGGCTGTTTTCTGTTCGCTCATGTCGTCGAGAGTTGTTGGGGAGGCCACACCGGTTGCCTTGGAGAACGGATTCTAACCGTCGAGGCGCTGCATTCCCGCTTTCGAGATCTCGGCAGGAGGTGGGCGGCGGCAGTCTAGATGCTGCCCGATCCTTGGACAAGGCCAGATCGCCTTCCCCGGCGCTCTTGCTGGATCCGCCGGGGGATGGGATTAGGGCCGCGTTGCGAGGGATTCCGCGATCTCCGCCAAGCCGCAGCGCGGGGCCCAACCAGCTGTGCTTTTGAGCCGCGAGCAATCACCGATGAGCGGGGAACCGGCGACTCCTTCAAAGCGTACGTCGCGCGCCGAGCCGATCTGAGCCAAGAGGGCCTCGGCCAGGCTCGCCGCTGGGGTGCCTGTGCCGGAGCAAAAATTGAAGACGCTGCCGCTCTCGGTTTTGGCGCCCATCAAAGCCACATAGCCTTCGATCGCATCTCGAATGTCGAGCAGGTCGCGCTCGGAGTTCGGCGTAGGCAGTTGCACGGGGCCTGTGCCATCACGCAAGCGCGCCAAGAGGTCGGTGGCGAAGAGCCCGTCGGGTAAGCCCGCACCGATCAAGTTGAAGGGGCGCACGATGGTCACGTGCAGGTGCTGGCGGTGCATTTGGGTGACGTCCTCCGCGAGCAGTTTGCTGAGGCCGTAGGGACCCGTGGGCTCCGTGGGCGAGTCTTCGGTGCAGGGCACTTCTGAGGGGGAGTACACGTAGGCGCTCGAGTTCAAGAAGTAGCGGCAAGCGGGTGAAGTACGCGCCACGTGATCGGCAACTCTGGCAGCGATGCGCACGGTAGCGCGCAGGTGCGTGTTGCCGACGAAGCGGCTTGGGCGGGACTCGCCGGCGAGTTGAAAGACCGCGTCCCAACCGCCGCTGGGCGGGGCGGGCAGGCTCTCGTCTCCGAGCACGTCGACCTTTCGAGAGTGACAACTGGCTTGCAGGGCGCTCGGCAGTTCGAAGGAGGCGCGACTCCAAGTTTCCACTTGGATGCCATCGTTCAGCAGGCGCTGGACGAGATGCTGGCCGATGAAGCCCGAGGCGCCAACGACCAAAACACGTGAATAGGAGGGGGCCATCTTGCTTGCGAATCCTAGCTGGAGATCTCGGGCAGCGCTTGGTCAGATCGAAGAGAAGGGCCCGATTCAGGACCGTTCTCAGGTGTTTCTACTTGGTGGCCACGATGCGCATGTCGCGTCCGGGGTGGTGGGTTCGCGTGCGGTGGTTGACCTTCACCTTGCCGAAGCCTATCTGCTTGAGCTGCTTGCGGATTTCCTTGGCGCCCCAAACATAGCGGTGCGTTTCGAAGTCGAGCTTGTCCCACTGGTTGCCATAGAACTGGTCCTTGGCAAGCCCGCGCTTGGTCTTCGAGGGGTGGAAGAGCCACGCCACGCAGCGCCAGAAACTCGGCATCTCGATCACGAGCTTGCCTCCCTTCTTCATCATCCTGTGCCAATCCTTCAACATCTCCAAGGCGTCCCAACGGACGAAGTGCTCCACCACGTGGCTGCAGTAGATTTCGTCCACCGTCTCGGCGGGCAGCCCTAGGGCGCGAATGTCTTCGAACACGTCGGCCACGCAACCGGAGCGGGATTGATCTTGAACCCCTTCGACGGCCGGGTAGAGGTCCACGTTGATGAAGTCGTGATAGCGGATCCCTCCGCATCCCAGGTGCAGCTTGATCGGTTCGCCGGGGCGACTGGCAACCAAGTCTGCAAGCCCGCTCCCCGTGGATTCCAGTTGCGGCTGCGGGCGGTCGACACCCGTCGGATCGGTGAACTGTTTGGTGTGCACTTTGGAGTAGAAGTCGAGGGTCTGCTGGGCGTGCCTCTCGGCGGAAAAGCGGGGCTGGTACTTGGCGGACAAGGCCTTGCGCCGCTTTGGGCCTTGAAGTTCCGGGTCGTCGGCGACTTGCAGGACCTTGCTGGCGATGTCCTCCAAATCGAGAGGGTGAACATAGAGGGCATCGTCGCCAAAGTACTCCTGCTCCGACGCCATCGAGCTTAAAACAAGGGGAGTTCCAGCGGAAGCGGCTTCCAAAGCGGCGAGCGGCGCTCCTTCGGCCCATGAGGCCATCAGGAAAACACTGGCTCCGTGATAGGCGGAGGCCAGCAATTGCCGGTCCTCTAGGTGCTCGATGTGCAGGAGGTTCTTACCGCCGAGGCGTGTCACGAGCTTCTGGTAGTCCCCGTCCAAGGCGCGACCGATGAACACGAGCTTGAGCTTTGAGTTCGCCAAGGCCGCGGCGATGCCCGCTTGGTTCTTGCGCCGTTCGATGCGGCCGACGACCAGGACGTAACGATCGAGCTTGTACTTCTCCTTGAAGAGCCGTCCGTCCCCCGCAGCCATGATCGCGGAATCGACGCCGTTGTCGATGAGCACGTGATCGGGCAGCTCGCATCCGACGCGCTGCAAGAAGCTCTCCTCGTAGTGACTGAGCAAGAGCACCCCGTCGGCGCAGGAAACGGATTCACGCAGGGACCTGAAGTGGCCAGGGATGACTTCGGCAGGCATCAGGTCCGGGTTAGTTTGATAGTCCTGTGCGCTGCGCAAGTCCCCGGGGACCGTTGTCTCGGGCGCGCCTTCTTTTCCCTTGCTCGGCACCCCGGCCAGTCGCGCCACCCGCTCGGGCATGACCGAGGTGAAGTATTTCTCGTGCTCGAGATTCATCGCGATCGACGAATAGACTCCGTAGTAGCCCTTCTTTCTGGCTGCCAGAAGCTGTCCCGTGGCCCGGTGGGGGGGCCAGGAATTGAAGATGTGGAGGATCGAGCTGTCCGTGTCGTCCCCGGGGAGTTCGGCCGCGTCGAAGATCTGCTGCACGGCGAGCCCCTGCGCTTGCGCGTGCTTGGCGATCAGGGCCATGCGCGTGGTGGGGCCTCCCTTATGGCTGGATTCGATGCCGCTGGAGAGTAGGTAGAGCTTCTTTAGGGGAACGGCTTGACGCTCGTCAGCAGCCCGCGCAAAGCCCCGTTCCGCAGCGATCTCGTCAAAGAACTTGATGTGGCGCAGGCCGAACTTCTCCCAACTGTACTGAGCGACGCTGTTGCGCAACTCTTGGCGTTCGGCGACGAGCTCTTTCAACACCTTGCGCAAGCTACTCGCGTCCCCGTTCTTGAAGGGGATGTGCGGGAACTTCTCCACGAAGCCAATGTCGGAGGGGGAGATGACGCGACACCCGGAAGCCAAGGCCTCCATCAGCGGGACAGGGCCGCCTTCAATGCGCGAGGGGATCAACAGGTAGTCGAGCTTGTTGAAGAATCCAGGCAGCTGCGCGTCACTCAGATGCACGGAAGGGCCGGGCCAACCGGAACCAGTGAACAGGAACTCGATGTTCTTGAGGTCCATGCACTGGGCCAAGAGGTCTTCGCCCTTGCGCCCCGTGTGATAGGTCCTGCCCACGACGCCAATCTGCAATCGGATGTTGAAGGCGTCTAGGTCCACGCCGGTTTCGATGGTGTTCACCTTGCCGACGCCATGCTCTTCGAGAACTCGCGTGTACTTGTCCGACATGGAGACGCAGTAGTCCGCGCGCGCGGCCTGCTTCAAGAAGTTGCTGTGGGCGGGCTCCACGATTTCCTGGTGGGTGAAGAAGCACGCGGAGATCGCGGGCTTCTGCTCAGGTTGTTTCGAGTAAGGGATGAAGTAGTGCAGGTCGCCCCAATCCGACGGTTCCGTGGCGATGCGCATCTCCCAGCTCGGAGGGCATTGCTTCTCGATCTCCTTGGCGATCTTCTCCAAGATCCAGCCGCGGTCAGCAATGATGAGTTCGATCTTGAAGGGCATGTGGACTCTACCGGATGCGGAATGCGGATACGGAGTGGGCGCGCCCTCGCGAGGACCCCGCAGGCCTCGAAGGTGGGGGCTTGGAGTCGCGCCCCGCGCGCTGCGCATACGTTAGCATGCGGGGTACCGCCCTCCGAACAGCCTGTCCCGAGGGATTCGGGGTCCTGGGCACAACCGGAATGGCCGGCGGCCCAGTGACCGGGCGCTCGCGGCTCGAGCCTGGTAGCGCCACGGCGAAAACACTACTCTCGTGCGATGAAGTGGGCCTCGAAAGTGAGAGATGCTGTGGGACGAAAAAGCAAGGGGCCCGGTGTTTCCGCGAGCCGCGTCGAATCAAACAAGTGGTTGACGGAGCACTGCAAGGGTCTCCCCGGCAAGGTCCTCTCGGTTGGATCCTCGGACGACGGGGATGGCCAGGGTGGCAACTACCGGGACTACTTTTCCTCCGCTTCCGCCTACGTGACGTCGGAGGTGACGGAGGGTTATGGCACGGACCTGGTGCTGGACATTCAGTGCATGCCCGAGGTCGAAGACGGTGCCTTCCAGGCGGTCTTCTGCAGCGGTGTGCTCGAGCACCTGCTCGACTTCAACGCTGCCATCCGCGAGCTGCATCGGGTATTGAGTCCCGCGGGAACACTGCTCTTGGGTCTGCCCTTTCGCCAGGGCATTCACCATGCACCGACGGACTACTGGCGCTTCACCGAGTACGGCATTCGCCACTTGTTGAAGGAGCGCTTCGAGATCGAAAGTCTGCAGGGGATCGGCGAAGAAGAGCCGGGCTTTCCAACGGCTTATTGGTGTTCCGCGAAGCGCATGCCCTGATCGCCGGATTCTCGGATCGAGCGGGGGCCCAGCGAATACCGCGGATGACTTGACGGTCGCTGCTCTTGAGCGGCAGGACTTCGACGGGCCCTTACTTTGATGGGGCCGACAGCCCAAACGCGCGGAAAAGCTTTTCCTCGATCACCTGTCCGCCAAACCGGGCCCGGCAAGAGCGGTCCGCGGCGTCGCGACGGCCTTCCGCTTGCGCAGCGCTTAGACCTCGCAGCTCGAATAGGGCCTCGACCAACGCCAGCGGCTCAAAGGGATCAATGCACTGACCGAGTTGGCCGCCTTCGAGGATCTCAACGGGCCCACCGTGATCTGGGCCGATCATCAAAAGCCCACGCGCAGCCGCTTCCGGATAAACCATGCCGAAGGGTTCGTCCAAAGTCAGGAGGGCAAACACGTCGCAACGGTCGTAGATCAAGCGCAGCTGCTCGCTCGTTAGGTAGCCGTGAATACGGCAAGCCTCGGGCGGCATCAGCTCCTGGGCTAGGTCCGCAAGCTGCTGGCGCAGGGGTCCGTCCCCGACCAAGTGCAGGACCGCCGTGGGATCGTGCGCAAGGTACTGGGCGAATCCTCGAATGACCGAGTCCACGTTCTTCAAGAGCTCCAAGCGGGTTTGGACGAGAACCTGCAGTCCACTTTGCGCCGTGGGTCCATGGCGCCGCCCGCCCTCGGGGAAGCGCACGAAGGGGTAAACGACCTCTTCATCACAGCGTCCGTAGATTGCCCGCGCATTCTCGCGGGTGAACTCGCTGACGGCGAAAAGGCTGTGGAGCTGGCCGGTTAGTTGGATGTCTTGCTGAGCGCCACGCTCTCGCTTCGCGATCTCACGATGATTGCTCTTCTCCGACAGGAACTCTCTCCAGGAGCGCGTGGCAAAATCGGGCGGGGCGACCAGGTCGGATTCCACGCGAGCCGAGAGATAGGGATTGGCAAGCTGACGGTGCAGGGCACGAGGCGGCTCATTGCACTGCCAGATTTTCTGACCGGGCAGGTCCAAGGCGCCCAGCATCAGGTTGCACGGGTGATTGTGAGCGATCACCAGGTCAGCCTCCCGCAGGGCTCCCCTTGCGCGCTGGGCCCGGGCTTGGAGTTTCGCTGACCGAGTCCAGCGAAACGCCTCATCGGTCCACGGCCGTTTCGGAACGACCACGACTTCGATTCCCGGCAACTCCTCGGCCCAAACTTGCGGGTCAAACTCGTACGTCACCAATCGCACCTGATGACCCGCACGCACCATTCGCCGGGCCTGATTCGCACACAGGAATTCCGCTCCTCCCCGGGTCCGGAAAGATGGATGAAAGAGGGCGATTCGAGACAAGGCGACTCCAGCAGAGGGGTAGACGAAGGGCGGGCGAGCGCCCATGGGATCTCGGATAGACGGAGCTTAACTCCATCCCAGGCCCGTCAACAGAGAATGGTGCCGTACCGGTCCGTGCCAGGTAGGATTCGTGCGCGAGGATTCCTGGGGTGCCTGAAGTCCTCGTCTCGAGCTTCATGGCAGTTCCATCGGATCCGCTTCAGCGCTTCATGACCCGAGAGGGCTCGAGAGTCCGTGGGGTCCCCGGGCACGACCGCGGATCCTAGGGAAACGGGCCAGAATCAGGAAAACCATCGGTTCCGGGCTCTCCTCGGCCTCTATCATCCTGCTGCTGCGGACCGGAAGGACTTGCCCTGGGCTTGGTGGCCTGGGACAAGCAAGATTTCCCCTTCCCGGCCAGCCCAGTTCCTCACCCTCGGAGACCGAGTGCCTCGAATCGCCCTCTTTCATCCTTCGCTCACCGTGCGTGGGGGCGCAGAGTTTCTTTGCGCGACCCAAGCCCGGCAACTGTTCAACCGTGGGCTGGACGTGAGCGTGGTGACCTATGGTTTCGACCAGCAGAACTGGGGCGCGGAGTTCGCCGGCATCGACGTTCGAGTCGTGCGCGAGAAGCACTGGACCGATGGGGTCTTCAATTGGGACCGCTGCTCCAAGGTGCTGGCCCAGGGAAAGCGGGCCAAGGCGGCGCTCTCGGACGCGGACTTTGTTGTGGCGCACAACGCACCGTGCAACCTGATGCTCGGGGCCCTCGACATTCCCGGCAAGAGGATCTGGCAGTGCAACGAACCCCCGCGAACTCTGCACCGCAGGTTGGCGAACCCCTACCTCTCCGCGCGTGTTGAATCGGACCTGGCGGACCCGGGCGACTTCGCCACGCGCTCCTGGAGAGAGTTCATGGCGGACGCGAACAATCAGCGCGAGATTGGCAAGCAGCAGCGCAGCGCTCAGCAAGACATCCAGCTGACGAAGCAGCTGCATAGCCTCTACGGAATCTCTGAGTTCACCCGCGAGAATGCCCGGGCCATTTATGGGCGCTGCGACGAGGAAGTGGTTTACCCCTTCGTGCGCTTCCCCGAGGGCGGGCGACGCCATGGACCCACGGCGCAAAGTGGACTGCAAGTCCTTGTTCAAACTCGCTTGGAACTCTTGAAGAACGTGGACTCGGTGGTTCGCGGTTTCGCCGCCTACCTCGAGCACGATCCCACGGCGGTCTTGCACTTGGTCGGGGATGGACCCCTGCGTGAGCAGCTAACGACTCTCGCGCAAGAGCTCATGCCAGCCCAGGCATGCCAGATCCACGGCTACCTATCGAGCGAGCAGCTGCGCTTGATCTACGACCGTTGCGACGTGTTTGCCCTGTTGACCTTGGACGAACCCTTCGGCATGGTTTATCCCGAAGCAGCCGCGCGCGGGCTCTTGATGATCGGGCCCGATCACGGCGGGCCCTTCGAGATCCTCGAGGGCGGAAACATCGGTCACTGCATCGATCCCTTCGCGCCGCAAGCCTTGGTGGAGGCTTTGCAAGACGTTCGCGGGCTGAGTGCGACCGAGGCGGATCGCAGACGAGTAGCCGCCGACGATTCCTGCCGCGCTCGTTTTGCGGACGACGTGATTAGGGCCAGCCTGTTGCGCTCGATCGGTGTAGCCCAGGATGTCGCCCGTTAGCTCAGGAACGATTCGCGCTCAGGACCCATTCGGCTTGACCATGCTTTCTCTGGGGACTCCCGCCATGTCTGCGTAGACACCCAGGTACTGGCGAGCGCAACGGGCCCAGGTGAAATTCCCCGCGTGGGCCACCACATCCGCGGACTTGGCCGAAGCGGCAGCGGGTTCGATGGCAGGCTCAATCACGGCCCGAACGGAGGCTGGATCGAACTCATCCAAGTAGTGAGCTTGATCCCCGCCGACCTCGGGCAAGGAGGTGAGCCGGGAGAGGAACGTGGGCTTGCCGAAGTGCATCGCTTCGATAGGGGGAAGTCCGAAGCCCTCAGTTAGAGAAGGGAAAAGGAATCCCGCGCAGTTCTGGTACAGCCAGGCTTTCTCTGACTCTTGAATGTCGAACAGGACCTGGGCGTTCTTCAAGCCTTCAGACACGATCGTGTCGTTGATTCGCTTCGTGTCGGTGTGCTTCCGTCCGGCCAAGACGAAGTTCATCTCTGGCCAAGCGCGAATCAGGTCGAGGATGCAGGCCGTGTTCTTCGAGAAGGACATACGGCTCACGTGGAACAGGAAGGGCTCGGGCAGAACTCCCTTGGGCTTGGCGGGCTCCATGCCCACGAGCGAGGTGGCCCCATTCAGCACCACGTTGATTTTTTGATCGAGCGTAAACGTCTCGCGAATGTCCTGGGACGCGAAGGTGCTGATCGAGGCCAAGTGGCCGTGGTGTCCAAGGGCTCGCAGGATCCGTCTGCGCCCGCGCTCTTGGGACGCGGGGCGAGCGAAGTACTTGTAGTTCAGGTCGTGGATCGTGACCAAGCTGTGGGCCGACTTGGGCGGCGGCATCTTGTAGAACTGCGAGAGGGTGTGCCAAACGGTGACCCCCGACGGACCACCGAGCCCAATGCGGTTCAACAATTTCTGCTTCTGAAACTGAAAGCGAGGGTGCAGCCACTGGGCGAAAACTTCCTCCGCATGCACCGTCAACTCGATATCCGGATGTGCCTCTGTCGCAATGTTTTGCGAGAGGTGCAGGGCAAACTCACCCAGGCCGTTGTGGCGCGCGTGCAGTCTTCCGAATGAGAGGCAGATGTGCATCGATGGTGGGTTCGCTAGTTTGGAGCCCGGATTGAGGCGGAAACTAGCATTGGGAGAGGCGAATCTCAACCGCGCTCCCGCCTGAGGATCGGTTGTGAGGCAGAGCCCGCGTGTTTCTAATCACGCCGGCAGGGCTGCCCTTCGAAACGCCACCTATTGAAAGAGACTTGGGATTGACTGTCTCGCGCGTGTGCTTTTCCAGGGTTTGCCAAAGCTACCGTGGGAAAACCTCCATCGCGAAAAAGAATAGTTGGCGAAAAAATAGTTGCAAAAACGCAGATGGGTTGGATCTCCGCGCCTCCAACCTCAGGGCTTGCCAGTGACCACTAGGGCTTTGCGTGGAATGCTGAACATGAACGCGGTGACCGCACTTGCGCTGATGCGCGAGTCTGCCCCATAGCCCGCGTTGTCGCGATTGGGCTGGTAGTAAAAGCTGCCGTCTGTGCACTGAGCCAGGGCGAACCACCAGCGATTGGAGTCCATCAAGGAGCGGAAATCGATCGGTTCAAAGTTGGCTGCCATGGCCGCGAAGCCCATGCCCAGGATCGGGGATCCGTGCGTATCCGGGAAACTCTGCGGGTGGGCGCCGATGACGCCGATGTGGCTGAGGGCGCGCCGCCGGTAGCGGCTTTCGGGGTAGGGACTCAGCCAGTTTGCCACTGCGGAAGCTCCAGTCCGTCCGTGGTCGGCCCAGTTGCTGTTCGAGGCGACTTCGTCCTTGTACCAAAGGTAGCCGTTGGTGCCCGTGCCTCGGGCGAGGAACTCGTAGGCCCACTCGTGACGTTGCTGGTCGATGCTGAGGCCGCAGCGCTGCATCAAGGCGAAGACGAGTGCGCCTTCTCCGGTCAACATGCAAATGGGTCCATAACCTTCGAACCCCGGGTTGTGACCCCAACCTCCGAAGGAGTCCAAGGGATCATTGGGGAAGGTTCCCGGGTGGCTGATCGCTGCGTTGGGATCCACTTGGCTGTGGCTCACGTATTGGGAAGCGAGCAGGAAATCCCGAACCTCCGTCAGTTCGGGCAGGACCCAAGCTTCGCTCGTTTGCAAGTAGTACTCGGACAGCACGATGCCCGCGGTCATGTAGCGCCAGTTGACTAGCCAGTCGCTGCTGGATCCAGCGGTGGTGTTGGCCAGGTTCTGAGCGCATTGCTTGGCCGCGGCTCGATGCGTTGGCTTGCTGCTGCCGAGCAACGCCAAGCTAGCGTAGAGATCGTTGACTGGGTTGCCCCAGGATCCGTTCGCCGATTGTTCTTGGACGAGGTAGTCGAGCAGCTCCGCCAGGATGCGTCGCGACTTCGGGCAGTTCTCGGGGAAGCTATTGGAGAAGGCCCCGTACGTCTGGCCCACATTCAACAGGATGTTGCTCGAGCCCGAGCCGTTCGAAATGCGCACCTGCAGGTTGCCGTTCCCAGCAGAGGATTGAGCCGTTTCGAGGGCTGCCGCAAATTCGCTCACCGGCCCCTGGGCGCCAAAGACCGCGGGACCGTAACCATCCTGGTGGTCCTGGACGAAGTTCATGCCGCCGGCGCCGATCAGGTGATCGCCCACTTGCACGAGACCGTGTGCTGGAGAGCCTGGGAACACATAACGCACGACCATTTCCTTGGGCGCGTTGGCGACGAGTTCGATGCGCATGCCCGTGATGCCCAGGTTGTAGTACCAACCTGGCACCGCCGCGTCCGGGCCGCTGTTCGTCGTGGCGATCCAAGGCCAGCCGTTCGCCGAGTAGTCGACTTGGGCCTGGGCCGAAGGGGCCAGGAAGGTGGTTGCGATCAGGGTCAGGCCGATAGAAAGCCGACAGCTAAGGGCGGAGAATTGCATGCTGAGAATACCTGGGGGAAGTGGGGGGGCTCGATTAGAGCATGAACCCCCCAGAAGCGGCGGGCGATCAAAGCGGGAAGCGCCGCCGAATTTATCGAAATCCCAGCCTCGAGCCCGGGGCTACTTCAGCGGCGGCGTTTTCGGGGCCGTTTGGGCGATGCAGTACAAAAATCGCTCACCGCGCAGGAAGATCTCATCCCCGGCGATCGCCATGGAAGCGCTGACCTTGTCATTGATCTGGTTCAGAGCGACCACCTCCGGCTGCGTTGTCGTATGGCGCAGGACTACCGTCATGCCTTCGAGATCCGTGATGTAAACGTGTCCCGCCGCAGCCACCGGCGACGCGTAGATGTCGGACAAGCCGTCGATGCGAAAGGGACCCAAGGCCTCTTCGCCATCCGCAGCGCGCACGCGCGATAGCACCCCTTGGTAGTGGTTCAGGAAGTACAGCGCTCCACCGTACAAGAGTGGCGAGGGGACGTACGGCGTGCGATGACGCCTGGACCAAACAACGTGGTCCGTTCCCGTGATGTCCCCGCTTGCGCCTGCCACCCGGATGGCGAACATCGCGCGTTTTTCATAGCTGCTGCACACGAACAGCAACCCATCTCCAAACACGGGCGTTGCCACGATGTTGTGCGAGAGGCCGCCACACTGCCAAAGTAGTTTGCCTGTCCTGAGTTCGTAGGACCGCACCCGTTCGGTCCCCGGAATGATCAGCTGGGCCTTGCCTTCCGATTCGATCACGATCGGAGAGGACCACGAAGTCACTTCTTCACGGGCTGCACGCCAGCGTTCCTTTCCGGTTCCGCGATCGAGGGCGACGACGAATGATTCTCCTTCGTGGTCCCAGTTCACGGCCAGGATGTCCCCGTACAAGACCGGCGAACTGCCTTCGCCGTGGCCGTGCTTGATTTGCATATCTCCTAGATCCACTTGCCAAACCAATTCCCCGTCGAGGCTCAAAGCGTAGATGCCATAGGAACCAAACGAAGCGAAGACGAGCTCCCCATCGGTGACAGGTGATGCGGGAGAGATGGAGCTCGAGTCGTGGGCGCCCGCATGGGGCAGTTGTCGATGCACTGGCTTGCTCCAAAGCACTTCGCCCGTTTCGCGCGACAAAGCCATGACGACGAACTCTTGCTCGCGGGTAACCGGCGCGTTGTTGTGTGCACCGGGCGCATCATCTGGAACGCGCTCACGGATGGGGCCGACGGGTACCGTTGTGGTGACGAACACGCGATCTCCCCAGACGATGGGTGAGGAGTGTGAGAGCCCGGGCAGGGGCGCTTTCCAGCGCACGTTCTGCTGCTCGGACCAAGTCGTGACCGGAACAGATTGCGGAGCTTCCCCCGTTCCCAATGGGCCGCGCCACTGCCCCCAATGGGACTCGATCGTCGACTCTTGACTGTGCGCCGGAACTGGCGAGCCCCAAAGGGAAAGCAAAGCCAAGCCAGCGATTCTGAGCAGGAGAGGTTGAGCAGGCATTTATGTCCGTTGTGGCGGGTGCGGGTTGGTGGCCGACGCCCAGGTTGCGGGGCTGGCCAAAGTGACAAGTGGGGTCCGCAGGCAGCAGATTGAGGGCGCCTGAGGAGTGGAGTACGTGACCCCCATGAAGAGGCAGAATTCATTCCTCCAATTCTTCTGCCGCAAGAATCATGCTCCCCCAATCGCTGCCAGAGAGGACACCACGGGGGGGCGGAGTGTCGATCACCAGGGGTCTCGCGACTGGGTGGATTGTTTTCCTCAATTCCTGAAACGGGATTCTCTGGGGCGGCAACTCTGGGATGTCTGGGGGGGCATTCGCAGGCGACAGGCCAGCTCCTCTCGTCAAAGCCCCGATCCCGGTACAAGACGCAATGCTGGGTAGCTGGGGAGCCAGCCAAGCGTCATCGCCACGTCAATCAATCGCCAGTTCATGCACGCGCCCGGGACGGAGACTCGCTCTCCAGCTGCGACTCGCTGCAAGGACCCGACGAAGGAGAATTCATGCATCGCATCCACTCGCCCGTCCTGCTCGTTTTCTGTGGAACCCTACTTTCGACCTTGGCCACTGCTGAAAGGGAGCTGCCCGATCCGCCACCTGTTGAGTGTCAAGCGGCAGTCTACCAGGTACGCCCCGAGTCAAGCGGCTGGTCGGCCCACAACCCTGGGCAGAATTGGAACATTGAATTCGATGGCCGCGCATTCCAGGCCCGTCCGGCTTCCAAGGCTTGGGTGTGGGGCCTGCAGCTCGAGAGTTACGGATTCGAGAACCGATCTACGCCCGTGTCAGAACCCGTTGGCGTCTCTGCCGACGGCGGCGAGCTGACCTATGAGTGGGGCGGCGGCTTGCAAGAGTGGTACATCAATGATGCGCGCGGCCTAGAGCACGGATACCGCCTGCAAGCTCGACCACAAGGCAACGACGAAGAGGGGCCGCTTGTGCTCAGTCTTAGGGTGCGCGGGCAATGGGATGCGCACATCTCCGCAAGCGGAACCGACATCACCTTCCTCAGCGCGACTGGTTCGGGGGCCGTGGACTACCACGGGCTTTACGCATTCGATGCGCTTGGCAAGGAACTGCCCGCCTGCTTCCAAGCCGACGGGGATGCACTGAAGCTTGTCGTGGACGAGAGCGACGCGATCTACCCGATCACCATCGATCCCGTCGCTCAACAACTCTACATCAAGGCTTCGAACACCGACTCCGGGGACTATTTTGGTTTCGACGTCGCGATCTCGGGGAACACGATGGTGATGGGAGCTCCCTTGGAGGATAGCTCTTCGACGACGGTCAACGGCCAGGAGTTGGACAACGCTGCGCCCAATGCCGGTGCGGCCTATGTGTTCATTCGAATTGCAGGCGCTTGGAGGCAGCAAGCGTACCTGAAAGCATCCAACGCCGAGGCCGGCGACAACTTTGGCCACAGCGTGGCGATCTCCGGCGACACCATCGTCGTCGGCGCGTTGATGGAAGGTAGCGCGTCAAGCGGCATCAACGGGAACGAAATGGACAACGCCGCCTTCGGTTCAGGAGCCGCCTACGTTTTCGTGCGCGAAGCCAACGTGTGGACGCAACAGGCCTACTTGAAGGCTTCCAACACGGGGTCGATGGACAACTTAGGTTGGGACGTATCCGCATCGGGAGACAGCGTGGCGGTGGCTGCCTACTTTGAGCAAAGCAACGGCACGGGCGTCAATGGAAACCAAGCGGACAACTCGTTGCTCGATGCGGGAGCCGTTTACGTCTTCAATCGGACCGGAACAAGTTGGAGTCAAGAGGCCTACTTGAAGCCCGCCCAAATGGACTCGGGAGATCACTTCGGCTGGTGCATGGCCTTGCACGGAGACACGCTAGTGATTGGAGCCAACATGGAAGCGAGCGCAGCGCGCGGAGTGAACGGCGACCAGACCGACAACAGTGCCCCCAGCGCTGGCGCGGCCTACGTCTTCAGTCGCAGCGCGGGGACTTGGGCTCAAACTGCCTACCTCAAGGGATCCAACACAGAACAGGGGGACCGTTTCGCCTGTGGCTTGGACTACTCAGGTGGGGCGATCGTGGTGGGCGCGACTTACGAGGACAGCAATGCAACGGGCCCCGCTGGGGACCAGTTCGACAACAGCGTCCCGAGTGCAGGGTCCGCCTACGTCTTCGAGTTTGATGGAACGACCTGGGTGCAAACCACCTACCTCAAGCCACCGGTCCCCGGAATTCGAGATCATTTCGGTGACGCGCTTGCGATCGATGGAGACAAGCTCGTGGTCGGTGTCTTTGAGGAGGACAGCAACGCCACAGGCATCGATGGAGAGATGGCCAACGATCTTGCTCAAAACTCCGGGGCTGCGTATGTCTTCGAAAAGGAAGCTGGCTCCTGGGTGTTCAAGTCCTTTGTGAAAGCCTCCAACGCAGCTGCGTTCACGGCCTTCGGCCATTCCGTTGATCTGCAAGGAGACACCTTGATCGTTGGGTCTCCCGGGGAAAACAGTTCAGCCACGGACTTCAATGGGGACCAGGGAGACAGCTCGGCCCCCGGGGCGGGTGCGGCGTACTTGTTCAATCTTGATGGCCCTTCCCCCCAAGTGCCCTTCTGTTTTGGTGACGGAACAGGTGGGAGCTGCCCCTGTGGAACCCCTGGCGCCATGGGAGCGGGTTGCCCCAACTCCTTCTCCAACGGCGCTGTCTTGCACTCGGGCGGACAAGCCTTCAGCACCGCGGATAGTTTGAACTTCACGATTGAGGCCTCCGCGCCCGGCTCCCCGGGGCTCTTGCTTCAGGGCAACTTGCAATTCGCGGCCGGCGGTCTGGCGATCGGCAATGGTCTCTTGTGCTCCCAGAGTCAAAAGCGTTGGCAGGCGATGGTCGCGGACAGCGCGGGCGCGGCTGCCTATGGGCCGAATCAGTTCGGGGCCCATCACCACGCAATTCCAGGAGCGACGCTGTTCTACCAGTGGTGGTACCGCGACCCTTCCGACAGTTGCGGCGGCGGATTCAACTTCTCCAACGCCGTGGCGGTCACCTGGCAATGAGCGATCGGCAATCATCCATCGAAGAGCACCGCGACAGCTACCCAAGGAGTTCGCTGCGGGGGAGAAGTCCCCGCGAGGCCCTAAGGATTCCCCGGGCCCTATAGGTGGACTAGTCGCAGGTAGTCGAATCCGACCATGTAGGCCTTCTTTGCAGCCGGGTTGATTCCAACGGACTCCAAGGTCAAGCGCTGGGGGCCCGCTTCGAGGGCACGGCGTCCGAGCTTGAGAGTTCCACTGGTGGTGACTCCCGGGGAGTGAAACAGGTCGATAGGCTCGCCGAGTGGGCTGCCATTCAGCAAGACTTGAACGATCCCATAATCCCCGGCCACCGTGAAGCTCGCCTCCACCTCGTAGGACCCTTGGCCCTTCATGGTGAACTCCAATTCCAAGCGCGCTCCCGGGCTGGCGCCGCGCCAGAAGAGCTGTTGGTCGCCGCTCCATCGATCCCCCGGGAAGGCTCCCATCGCTTGGGTCGAAACCTGGCCAGCACTGATGCTCACTACGGTCATGGACTCCCCTTCAATGGCCCCCGGTACACGGCCCGTTGTTTGGTCAAGCTCTTCCGCTGCACCGCGGTCCTTGCGCTGTTGATCCAGCGCATAGGGCTTGGGGCAGGCAGCTTCCCAGACCGACTTGCTGACCGCGGAGCGTTTCTGAATCAGGACGTTTCCCCCGAGCATGCCGCCCACGAGAATGTCTGGTAGGCCGTCGCCATTCGCATCCACAATCGAGAGCTGTCGGCCGATGCCCGTTTCCCCATTGGCGAGAAACGGAATCCAGTTCACGCCCTGTTCGGTTCGCGTGAGACGAAACCAATAGACCACTGCGCCCGCATCCCACATGGGGCTCTTCTCATGGTGCGAGTAGTAAGTCTTGCCCGTGACGAGGTCCTTCAAGCCGTCGCCGTCCATGTCCACCAGGCCCAGAGCGTGCGGTTCGCTGAAGACCAGGCCGTAGGGGCTTTGGTGTGGCTGGGATCCGATGATCAAGTGTTCGAGGAAGACAAGCTGGCCATCCACTTGCGTCTGCTCGTACCAAGCGACACCAAAGTCGTGGGCCGCCACCGTCGCGAGCACGTCTTGGTCGCCGTCTCCGTCCACGTCGTAGGCAAACATATCGGCGCCCCCGTAGGAGCTGGTGAACGCTGCGGCGTGATGGACCCACTGGCCCGTGCCGGCGTCGCTGGGTTGTTGAAACCAGCCGCCCGGGTAGAGCACGTCTTGGCGGCCATCCCCATCGATGTCCCCGACTCCTAGACCATGGCCAAAGCGCACGTGGGTGGCCTGGTCCGAAAGCACGCGGAAATTCCAGGGGGCGAAGGGCGCACCTGCGTCGTATTCCAAGTAACCAAAGCGCCCACCCGACGTACAAACCAACTCCGGCTGTGCATCCCCATCCAAGTCGAGGAACTGCGGGGATTCGTTGGCGACCGCGTCGAAGACTTGGTGCTTCATCCAGTGCTTGTCCAAGTGTTCGTGGCCCGGATTCTCGAACAGGAACGCCGGAGTTCCGGGCAGTCCAACCACGAGAACATCCGCGTCGCCATCCCCATCGAAGTCGTGCAGCCAGGTGAAGAAGTTGTCCGCGTAGAAGGACATGGGCTGGGGCTTTGCCGGGTACAGCTCAACCCTCTTCTTGAACTTGGGTCCGGCGTACCAATGGGGGCCGTACACGAGGTCCAGTTGGCCATCCCCATTCACATCGCCAAATCCGGCTCCTTCGGCATAGTAGATGTCCGATAGCTGGATGCGTTCGAAGTTCAGCACATGGTGGCTGGCTGCTTGCCCCAAACCCTGTGGGGAGCAAAGCAAACAGGCGACGAGCAACCGTGGGGTTCGCAGGCAGGGCAGCAGAGATTGGAGACCGAGCACGTTCATGGGTGTTCCTGGGCGATGAAAGGAAAGCTCCATCCTACGCGAAGAAGTGCATAGGTGATGGTTGGGTGGGGGCCGACTGCGCAGCAGGTCTGCCAGGCGACCGATGCTCACGAGCAAAGGATCCTTGTTCAATTCCCCGCCATGGTCTTGGACTGATCCGCTTCGAGAGTTTGATTTGGCCTCGCGAATTCCCGACGGCTCAGCTGCCTCAGGGGGGGCACAAAGGCGTGCGTGGTCCACGCTCCCCTGTACACCCTGTTGCTGTCCCTGTTGACTTTCCTGGGGCTCCACTCTCGGATTCAGGTCTGCGGGTCTCTCATGTCAACGCGCCCTTCGTCTAGACTGCGCCCATGGGTATTTTTGGAGCGATCTTTGGAGGATCGATCGGTCTCGCCATGGGCGGTCCGATCGGCGCACTGCTGGGCATGGTCTTCGGCTCACGGGTTGGGGATGTGGCGGGGCAAGCAGCTCTGGGGTCCATGCCAACCGACCAGGCCACAGCCCAGGCGATCTTTGCCGTGACCTTGACGAGCTTGGCCGCCAAGGTGGCCAAGGCGGACGGGCGCGTCACCACGGACGAAGTGCAGGCCTTCGACTGCTTCTTGAGGGACAGCATGGGGATGTCCGTGGCCGAACGTCAGGGCGCGGCCCGGGTCTTCAACGAGGCCCGCGACAACGACACGCCTGCAGAGGACTACGCGACCCAACTGGGCCAGTTGATGCGTCACCAACCGGATCGCTTGCGCGACATCTTGACGATCCTGTTGAACGTCGCCCACGCGGATGGGGTGCTGCATGCGGAGGAAGAGGCCTTGATTCGCAGCGTTGGCCGTGCAATGGGCCTCGGGGAATCGGACTACCAATCTTGCCTCGCAAACTTTGGCGCGATGGGCGGTCGGGCCGCGGTCGACCCCTACGAAGTGTTGGGTGTGACCAAAGCGGCGACGGACTCTGACATTCGCGCTGCTCACCGTCGCATCGTGCGCGAATACCACCCGGACGTTTTGCAGTCGAAGGGCATGCCGGATGAGTTCATGGAGTTCGCCAAAAAGAAGCTGACGGCGGGCAACGAGGCCTGGGCGCGAATTCGCAAGGAGCGGGACCTCTAGACCGGGCTAGAGGCTTCCTAGGTCATTGTGGGGCAGGAGCTTGCGTCTGATCAGCGCGTGCATGAGCGGTCCCCCGGGGTTCGAATCCCCACGGCCCCTGGGCCTGGGGTAGAGTTGAACGAGGCCCTATTTCTATCTCGCCAGCTCGCCGCCCAATATGCTCCCGCTCCTCGCTCTCCTGACTAGCACCGCGACCCTTTTCCCGGGGGACGCCGGCCGCGCCCCCAGTGCCGCACAGAACATCATCATTCTGTTGGCGGACGACGTGGGCGTGGACCTCGTTCACAACTACGAGAAGTACTACGCGGGCCATCCGCTCGCGGGCTACGAGAACACCACGCCGGTGATCGACTACCTGGCGCGCACGGGCCTCACCTTCCGCAACGCTTGGACCAACCCGTCGTGCTCACCGAGTCGTGCGCAGCTTCTAACGGGCCTGCCGGCCTTTCGCTCTGGCATCGGTCGCAACGTGGGGGGCCCCGTTGAACTTGGAGGTGGCTTGGATCTGAACCAGCCAATTCTCCCAACGGTGTTGCGCACGTCGACCTTGGGCAACTACCACTCTGCAGCGGTTGGTAAGTGGCACTTGGCGCACAACACGGCCCTGGCTACTTCGGATGGGCTGTTCCACGCACTCGGGGAAGCTCCATATCGTTGGTTCGACCAATACGCAGGAAGCCCCAGGAACCTCATTGGGCAGGGGTACAACGTCTGGGAGAAGCTGTTCGCCACCTCGATTGGCTCAGCGCTCGATGAGTGCACGCCACCTTCGAATGGTTTTTGCCTGGCAACGGTGACGGACTACGCGACCTTGGACACGGCGGACGACGCGGTGCACTTGATCAAGACGATGCCCGAGCCGTTCTTCTTGTACGTGCCCTTCAACGCACCCCACGAACCCTTGGACTTGCCAACGATCATTCCCGAGCGCGCCGGCTGCATCGGCCTGGACGGGCCCGTGATCGGAAAGCCGAACTGCAATCAGCCGACGGACACACAGCAACGGGCCCGTTGCATGATGCAGTGGCTTGACAACGAGGTCGGAAGGATTCTTTGTGCGGTCGAAGCGGACGTGGACCGGCCGGACCTGCCCACGACAATCATCTTCATGGGAGACAATGGGAGCGAGAGCTTCGCCACCGTCAGCCCGTTTTTTGGCCTGCACACCAAGCGAACGGTTTACGACGGGGGCGTCCATGTTCCCTTTATCGTGAAATCGCCCTACGTCAGTCCAACCCTGCGCGGACGCAGCACGAACGCCATGGTGGACGCGACCGATGTCTTTGCGACCGTCGCGGACATCGCCGGGGCGACGCTGCCGGCGGATCCAAACGGCTTCCGGGACTCGCACAGCATCCTGCCGATCTTGACCGGACAGACGAGTTCCGTTCGCGACTTCCTGTACGCCGAGCGTTTCGGCGACAACTTCGTGCCGTCGCCCTCCGGCAGACCGCCGGTCGGTTGGAGCGTTGACGAGCATGAACGCACCATTCGCAACCTAAAGGGCTACAAGCTGATCCAGCGCGTTCGGCGCCAAACAAGTGGTTCGATCAGCATTCAAGAAGAGTTCTACCACCTGCGTCCGGATCCCTATGAGAGCGACAACTTGATGAACGAAGTGGAGCTCATGCAAGAGCCCTTCGCTTCGAACTACGCCGAGTTGCGCGCGGAGCTCGACGCCAACTACCCGGCACTCGTCTTTTAGGGGAACGTGCTCGGGGGAGGCCCGTCCCGCCGCTCAGGGCGCGATGCCGAACTTGATCGCGTTGGTCAGGGCCGAACCGAAGGCGTCCATCGGGTCGCGGTACCAGTACTGGGCGTAGACCTCTGACCCGGCCAAGAGGGCAGGGTCCATGCCGGCCTGCAAGTAGCCATTGAAGTCAAAGGAGAAGCTTCCCAAGCACCCTCCTGAGCTGCCGCCCCCTGAGTTCTGCACACTGGTGCGCTTGAGGGCCGGTTGCGCGCACAGCACTCCGCCCTGGAACGGAATCGAAGCCTCCGAGTAGCCGTAGAACAGCAGCCCAAACTTGTTGCGACTGACCGTGGAGGCGTCGATCGAGAAGGCTTGGGCGCTAGAGAGTGAGGGTTGCCCCGCGCTCGAGATGCTTCCCAAGCAACCGTCCGAGGAGGTCTTGCCCACGCAGTAGATGGTCGGCGCCAGGATGTTGGCCGCGGGAGCGAGCAGCGTTTGAGTTTGATTGGGCGCGACGTTCAGCAGCAGGGTGGATTGGCCGTCTGCCCAGTCGACGCGCACTTCGTCGATCAACGTCTGTGCTCCAACTCCAAAGTGGACCGATAGCTCGCTGCAGCTCAAGTAGGCATCTCCGCCGACCATGAAGCGCGTTTGCGATTCTTGTCCGATGGTCAAGGTGACCTTGGTTCCATAGCCGTTCGGAGCCAGGAGCGGGTTCGTGCTGGTGTCGAGGAACAACCGCAACCAATTGGCGCCCGGTGCTCCAGCGATGTCATTGCGGTAGAGCCGCGCAAGGCCGTTGAAGGAGATGATCAGCACGTCCTGATCCCCGTCGCCCTCCATGTCGAAGTTGAACATGCCCCGGCCCTGGTCCGTGTGCACCAGTCCCGAGGGAAGCGCCATCTCATTGAAAGCGGTCTGCCCCGCGACGTTCATGTAGAGGAAGGACTGCTGGTTGTTGAAGATTCCGCCGTTGAAGGTCAGCTCTCCGTTGGTCTCCACGATGTCTTCCAAGCCGTCGTGATTGAAGTCTGCGGAGATCGCCGCCCAGGCGTAGCCGCTGTTGGAGACTCCGGCTGCCGCGGACACGTCTTGGAAGCTGTGGGCCCCGAGGTTTAGGTAGAGCTTGCTGCCGGTCCAATTGGCGAGGGGGTAGTAGATGGAGGAGTTGTACCAGTCGACGAGACCGTCGTTGTTCCAATCTCCGTAGGTCTGCCCCATTCCGTTTTCCGCATGGCCGACCCCCGATGGCTGGGTGATGTCCGTGAAGGTGCCGTTGGCGTTGTTGCGGAAGTAGCGACTGGTGCCGAAGTCAGCCGCGAGCAGCAGCTCGGGATAGCGGTCCCCGTTCGTGTCCATGAAGCGCGGGGCGAAGCCAGCGATCGAGGAGGGCGAGTTGTTGAAAATGTTGGAGCTTTGGGTCACATCCGTGAAGGTCTCGTCCCCGTTGTTGCGGAACAGCCTCGAGCCACTGTTCCCATGGGCGTGGCCCGTGACGAATAGGTCGAGGTCTCCATCCAAGTCGTAGTCGCCGAACGCCGCTCCCCAGCCATCCGGAACCACCGAAGAGCTGAAGTCCACTCCCGCGGATGGAGCCACGTCGGTGAAGCTTCCATTGCCGTTGTTCTTGAAGAGCTTGTGCTTGCCCATAGCTGCGGCCGGCGGGGGCCCCATGCTCGTCACGAAGAGGTCGAGGTAGCCGTCGCCATTGAAGTCGCCAACCGTGCAGCCGCGGCCATTGTGAACTTCGTCCAATCCCCAGGCGGCCGCTTCGTCCACGTAGGCACTGCCCGGCCCCATCTTGTAGAAGCGATCTGGGGTCCCGTGGAACCCGCCGCGCATAAGGAAGATCTCCGGCACCCCGTCGTTGTCGAAGTCGCCCACGGCGCCGCCACCACCGTAGGTCGAGTTGATGAACGAGCTCGGTGCGTAGAGCGAGTCGATTCCCATTTGCTGGGTGACATCAGTGAAGGCAGGCGCGGGGACTTGAGCGATTGCGAGTGCCGGTGAGGAGCCGAGCAGGAGAAGCGAGATTCGGAAACGTTGGGAGGAACTCATGGGGCTGACCAGGACTTAGATTGCGAGACGCCGAGGGACAGCTTGCGGAAGCCGTCACCGTTTCTATTCTCGCAGAGAAGGGGGCTTCGCGCCACCCGCCTCGACCCTCGAGGCGCCTCCAGCAGCGCGCTTGGATCGGTCTTGCAGCCCATTGTTGCGAGGCGCTACCTGGGAGCAGCCGCTGCCTTCCCTCTCTGACCAGCCCGCTTTCCCTAAACGGTTGTGGTAGTCTCCGCTCCCGTGTCCCAAGTAGCAGAAAATCGCCTCGACGGCGCCGACCCAAGTCATGCGGGATCACGTTGGCTCGATGCCTTGATCGTGTTTCTGCTGGTGCTCTTGAGTGCCTGGATTCGGTTGGACACGGCGGCCATGGATGGGGCCTTGGAGCGCGGCCCGGAAGCCGGCCTGCTCAAGAGCGACCCGGGACTTCTGTACTACCTGACGTCTCAAGTGGCCAACGCGGAAGACTGGTTGCCAGAGGACTGGAACGCGGACCCGCGCATCGCGTACCCGCAGAAGGTGGACATCCCGGCGGACTACACCGTAGGTCAAGAGTTCCTGCTCGGTTGGAGTTGGAAGCACTTCGGCGGCGACATCTCCCTGTTGCGTTGGTGTCACTACGGGGCTGCCTTGATGGCTGCCCTTGCGGTTCTGGGAGTGTGGGGTTTGGCCTTCGAACTTTGCGGAGGACGTTGGCCTGCCTTGCTGGCCAGCCTGCTCTACCTCGGAACACCCGCGAGCTTCCGCACGATCGGCTTTGTGTTGATTCGCGAGGACTTGAGCTTGACGTTCTTTGCCTTGCACCTCTGGTTGTTCGCGCGTGCCCTGCGCGTCGGATCGCGGGCCTCCGCCGTTTGGGCGACTCTGCTCGCGGTACTGGCCCTCGCCACATGGCACGCCATGTCCTTCGTCTGCGCCTTGGAGGTCCTCGCGCTCTTTGTGGTCTTCCTAGTCAAAGGTCGAACTCCCCTAAGAACCCAGGGACCACTGGTCCTGGGCATCCTTGCGCTTGGTTACGTGCTCATTCCAAGTCTGGGGAGCGGGGCTTTCTTGGGGGCGATGGGACTGCTCAGCAGCTTGTGGCTTGGTCCGCGCCTGCGCCCGCGGCAACCAAGGCTCAGCGCCGTTGCCCTGGCTGTGGCCTCGCTTGGAATCGGCGCCCTTGTCCTGGGGTCGGGTGGTTCCAACTTTGGGCACGTGTACGAAGTGCTGCTCGCCAAGGTCTTGCATGGGGGCGTCCTGCCAGCGGATCCAAACGAGTTGTCCTTCGATGCACGCCTGCTTTGGCAAGGACCCTTCGCGACCTTAGATTTGGCCCTCGCCCCGGGATTGCTCGGGGTGGCGTTGTTCGTGGGTTTGCCCGCTTGTCTCTACAGCCTGTTCAGCAACTCGCGAAGCGCGCCGGCCCTGGGGTTGTTTGCTTTGCTTAGCCTGCCCGTGACTTGGCTGATCGTGCGCATGTCTTGCCTACCAGCGATCCTCTTGCCGCCCCTCGCGGTGTTTCTCTTCGTGCGACTTCAGCAAAGCGCCCAGTCGCGTGTTCCTCAGTCCAGCTCAGCTGAGGGGACGCGTAGCCTGGCCGAATTAGCCTGCAGGTTGATTCCGATCATCGCGGGCTTGCTCTTGTTCGGGCAACTGAGCTACTCCAGCCAAGCGAAGTCCAGGCATCGGTTGGCTTGGTACCGTCCCCAGAGTGGCGTGCAAGAACTTGCGCAGTTGGTGAACGCGGTCGAAATTCATGTGCCGCCGGGGCAGCCGGTGGCCACTGACTTCATGAGCTCCACGGCCATTCTCGCGCAAACCGGACGCCCTATGATTTTGCAGCCCAAGTGGGAACGGAATTCAGCGCGCCGGCGAGTGGAGGCTTTTTGGAACGCGTTCTATCGCGGTAGCACCCAGGGGCTTCGAGATCATCTTCGAGCCGACTATGGATGCTCCTACCTGGTCGTCGATCGCTCGATGCTTTGGGTGATGCACGCCTCTCGCTATAGCGCCGGCTTCCCTCGAAGTCAGGAGCAACCCCTGGCCGAGACGGCTGCCAGCGACTTGCTGGGGGAGAACAGCGACAGCATTCCGGGCTATCAGCTATTGTGGAAGAGCGAGCATCCAAGCGACCCGGCGCGCCCGGCGCGCTTTCAACTCTTTGCCTTGGACGAAAATCAGTGAGTGGGCCAGAGGCCCGGCCGACAGGGGCCAGACCTCTACGGCAACGCGTAGAAGCGGCGCCCGCGCTCTCCGTGTCCGATCAGCAAGCCGTTCGTTTCGAGTTGAATGAAGGCCTTGTTGGCGCGCCGCTCGCCGACGTTGGCAGCCTGACTGAAGTCTGCCGGGGAGACACCGCCGTCGGCGTTCTGCCCATCGCTCTCTTGCGCCGCGACCCACTCCAGGATTTTCTCCTCGAAAGCGCTCTTCGGACGGGACACGACCCGGTGCGAGCGCAGGGCATTCAGGGTCGCGCCATCGGCCAACTCGTTGGTCTCGCCCACGCGCACGAAGATCTCCGCTCGCCCTTTCTTGCCAGCGGGCATGGAGTGCGGGCGATTGTCGGAGGTGTTGACATGAACCGTGATCACGTTCGCCTTCCCAACTCGAACCGTGTTCAGTTCGATTCCGAGGGCCGGCTTCAGATCCTCTTCTGCCACGAGTCGGATGCGCGACATGTCGCCACTGCAGTCCCTGGAGCCGATCACCTCCCCTTCGGGGACGGCGCCGATCAAGAGCCAACCGCCGCGCGTATTGGCGAAGGCGGACAGGGTTTGTCCTATGGATTCGTCGTCGGGCAGCTCCGGCGCGATGGCCACGTGGGAGCTCTCTCCAGTGGCGATCATGCGGCTGAGTTCTAGTGCGGATAGCTTCACGGGGGAAGCATACGACGGCGGGGCTCGGCCGGGATTGCCCCGCGGCCAAAGAATTGTTCGGGAGAGTCGGCTTGGCGCGGCGGGAGAGCCAGGAATGCACCGGAAGTGGGGCCCATGGCGTACAGTGATCCGAGCCGAGACCCCGGGGTCCATCCAGGACGCTCCAGACAATCGTCCGGGCCACCCCAAACATGCCCAGCACCACACAGACCTCCAATCGGGCGGCCTTGACCGTCAGCGTCAGCAGCTCCATTCTGCTGCTGCCTTACGCCCGTTGGCCCCAGGGGGTGTTCCTCACGCTCGCCTTGCTGGGCCTAGTGCAGTTGGCTTGGCTCGTGGCCTTGCGCCGGCGCAGGGGCCTCGCGCGGCTCTTGCTCCTCAGCCTCTCCGCAACCCTGGCACTGACGCTTGGGGAAGCTCTGGCGGCCTGGCGTTGGCCGATCACCCCCTATCGCATCGTCCCCACGGAAGAGTGCGTGGCCGAGGATTTGTACCTAGACGATCCCGCGCTTGGCCGGGTGCTCGCGCCCAACTTCAGCGGACGCTTCCTGCACCCCGAGTACGCGGCCGAGTTGTTCGAGACGAACTCGGACGGCTTTCGCGATGAAGAGTGGCCGACTTCCGTGGTGCCCGGAGATGCGCGCGTCCTGTTGCTGGGGGACTCCACCTGTGTGGGCTTCGGGGTCAGCGGCTCACAAACCATCGCCGCAAGGTTAGAAGAGCAGCTCTCCGCGCGCTTGCCAAAGGTGCGTGTCTTCAACGCTGCTGTGGCCAGCTATGGTCCGCGGCACGAGCGGATCTTGCTCGAGCGCTTCGGGGAACGCTTGCAGCCGACCCACGTGGTCGTTGTCTTCTATGACGGCAACGACTTGCAAAACTGTCGCGCGCAGTTTGTGGTCGAACGCAAGAGTGGCTTGCACGACCTTCGCTTGGCTTCTGAGGGGCCCGGCCCGGATCCGTTGCCCGTGGCCGGCAGAGCGCCCTCACTGCTTAGTCGCTGGTATTGGGCCCGGCGTTCCGCGCTCTACAACCGGTTGGAGACTGCCTGCATGCCTTGGCTGACGGAGAACGGGATTTTCAAACACCACGCCTACCGCGGCATGTTGTTGAGTTCGCGAAAAGAACCGGAGGGGTCCGTGCAGGAGGAGCTGGATCTCGCCAGGCAGGCAATCCTGGGCATGTCGCAGCAGTGTGAGCGCTTGGGTGCGGAGTTGCTCTTCGTCCGCATGCCCATGCGATTGCAAACCGAGGTTGCCTCGTTCGAGCAGATCGCGGGCGTCTACGGTGAGGATTCAGCAGCCTTGGACCGCGATCTTCCGGGGAGAACCCTGTTGGAGTTTTGCAGGGACCAGGGCATCCGGGCGTTGGACCTCCTGCCGGTGTTCGAGATCCCAGGTCGCGGACCGAACTCGCACTACTTCGTCGAAGGGCATCCAAATGCCCAGGGCAACCGGGTGGCTGCCGAGCAGATCGCGCGGGCCCTCTGAGCCCTTGAAGCCCTGGGCTGAGGAGCACCAGCCTCCGTCGAGCAGGAGTCCACTGCAGTCGAGCTACTTGTGAATCTCCGGCGCGGGCAGTTTGCGAAACAGCTTCCAGCAGTAGCCGCCGAGCATGGCCACTCCGAGGATCAACACGGCCCAGAGGGCGGCCTGTTGCAGACTGCGGTCTTCCTTGTGCACAACGAAGGCCGAGCTTCCGGCGAGTGCAAAGCTCTCACCCATGGTGACGGATTGTTCCGGCAGAGCACGACGCTGTTCACCCGTTAGCATCTGCGTGACGGTGGACCAGTCGAAGTTGGAATGAGGTGCCTGAGCCTTTCCAAAGGCCAAGGTGAAGGGGCCTTCGCCGCGCGCCACGAAGGCGAGTTGGTGGGGGAAGTACTCCAGTCGCAAGGTGGGCATGCCGCTTCCCAATCCGCCCCCTTGGGGGTCCACGAAGAGGGCCCAGAATTTAGCCACGTGGGTCGCGATCGGGTGCGGGTCGTTGCTCAATTCGACGCCGTTCGTGATGCGGAAGTAGCGTGCATCGAGGGCCGTGCGCCAGGGGGCCTCTTCTGAATCGCGAGTCTTGAGGGCGGCTTGAATCAGCGTGTTGGTGTCGGGGAGTTCGACTTGCACGCGATTGACGGGTAGCACGCCCAGGCTCTCGAAGGTGTACGTCGGTGGCGTGCTTTCCGTTTGCTTGCCCAGGCGCTCCACGAGACGTCGTGCGGGGACGCCGGACTCGCTCGCGAGTTCCAAGCGCACGCGCTCTAGGGGAAGCGGCGGCGGCTGGTCGAGCCAACGCAATCGCAGGTAGGGTCTGGAAGTCGCGGGCAAGGAGACGCGGGTGCGCTCCAAGCGAGCTCCATCCCGGTCGAGGCTGGCCAAGCTTGCCTGTGCGACCAGTGTGGACCAGGTAGCCAGGTCGCTGCTGGCTTCCACCGCGTAGGGAACGAGGAAACTCTCCTGCGTGCTCGGGAGCAGAAGGCTGAGGGCCGTGACCGGACGGCTCAAGGATCCCAAGTCCATCAAGTACGCGAGCACTGGCGCAGTCCGGTCGGCATCCACCTGCTGCGTTGGCGCCAGAGCCTTCAACTCGATCACGCGACCTTCCGGGCTGCGCTTGAGTTGCAGGGAGACATCGCCGATCTGCGCGTTTCCACCGGGCTCTGCGCGAAGGGGAAACAGGGGCAGCTCCACGTCCGCATGGTCGATGCGCTTTGCATCCATTAAGGACCGCAGGGCGTGCGGGACCTCTTCGCCGGCGCCGTTGAACACGCGCAAGTCGCGCATGTTGCGATCGCTCAAGGTCATGTAGACGACCTCGGGCAAGAGCAGCGTCTGGACCGCGTCTTTGTTTCCGGTCGTCAACTCAATGCCCCGGGCGAAGTCCTGCTTCAGCAGGCGTAGCTCCGGCTCATGGGCTGTGGATCCAAGGGCCGGCAGCGTGAACAGGAAGGGCAGGATAGAAGCACAGAGGTTCATGAGGGATCCACGTCGAGTTCGGGGTCGGACTTGGGTTTGACCTCGGCTGGTGGCACAGGAGAGAAGTAGCCGACGACCAAGAGCAAGAGACCCACGACCAGGAAAGTGCCGATCTTGGCAACACTGCTGAGGTGCTTGAGGTCCACGAAAAAGAGCTTGGCGACGACCACCGCCAGCAAACCGCCACCGCCAAACCAGATCGGGCGCAACTTCGCGCGTGTGGCCCAACCGATCGTGGCCAACCCGATCAGTGCCCAGCTCACGGAGACACTGACTTGCATGGGGACCGAACTCCAAAGGGACTGCCGCGTATAGTCGGCCTCCGTGTATTGGTGAACCGTCCGAGCGAGAACGCCGTTGAACCACAGGAACAGCAGAATCGTGAGGTATTGGCCGAGGCGCAGTCCGAGACTCCGCGACCAAAAGAGGATGCCAAGGAAGGCGAGGCCACAACTCACGTCGATCGGATTGATCAGGGGCAAGTAGGGCAAGGGCGCAGCATGACCGGAGCTGAGCAGGGAGGTGCGCACCATCCAGACGGCGACGGCCAGCGCCAATCCGCCGGAGGCCACGCGCTGGTAGAACAGCCGCAAGTCTTCATCCACGATCTTGTCTCGCAGCTTGCCAGCCAACCCCAGGACGACCAAGACTCCGCATCCGAGCGCTGCCGCGGGCCAGGCGTAGCCGAGTTCTTCGAAGTTGCGGACCATGTGGGCAGACGTCAAGGCGCTGAAGAGGGCCAAGGTCCAGAGCGTCCCTGCATGAAATGGAAGCGGAATCGACTTCTGATCGCGGCTCATGCGGAACAGCACGAAGAAGCTGCTGCATAGGCACAGGGGCCACGCGATCCAACCGCCGAACTCCAAGGGATTCAGGCGCAAGAACGGTTCCAGACCTCGGGTTGCCCGGGCTAGATCGTTGGAGTCGTTCAAGCCCCGGAAGTCGAATCGGTACGCAGTCAATAGCACCAAGAGCATCGCCGGGCCCGACAAGAGCGCCGGCAGGCGTCCCGCGAGCCAGTTGAGTCGTTTGCCCAAGACTTCCAACAACAGGCTCGTGCCGGCGACCAGTGCGAGCAGGCTAGCGGAGCGATAGTTGACCTCCACATGTTCCATCAGCTCGCGTACGTTGCCGAGGTACCACCACAGCATCGCCCAGGGGATGAGTAGGTTGGCCAGCTTGTCGGCACTTGCCAGCTTCCCCTCCTTGCGCGCAAACAAGCAGGCCACACCCATGCCCGAGAAGGCCAACAGGAAACTCGCGAAGTAGGGTGCGTTGAGCACCGGCAGGCTGGGGGGCAAGTTGTCTTGCATGATCAGGCTCACGCACAGGGCGATACCAGCGAGCAGTTGCAAGACCAAACCAGCGGCGCGCGACAACCAACGGCTTTGGCGAATTCCGAGCCAGTACAGCCCGAGACCCTCGACGGCCCAAGTGGCGCCTGTCAGTGAGTGATTGCTGAATCCGTAGGGGATCGCCAGGGTGCCGAAACCAATGGCGAGGGCCAGGAACGCTTCCACCAGATTGCGCATGGCCTGGGGAGCGCGGCGGAAGAGCGCGCTGGCGGCGACGGCGTAAACCACGGCGATGCCGGCAGCGGAGTAGGCCATGCCAAAGGGCATGTCCTTGACTAGCTCGTACTGCAAACCCAAGAAGGCCAAGGGCGTGCCGAAGGTCAAGCTCCCATCGACCCAGCCCTTCAACTGCGCTGGACGACGCCAAGCGAAGAGCACCACGATGCTCACGTACATCAGGAAGAAAGCGACGAGGAAGGGTTCGGTGCTCGCGAAGTGTTCGGGGGTGTACTTCAGCACGCCCCAAATGGTCCCGACTCCAAAGGTGAAACCAAAGCCGAGCAGGTTGAGTGGTCGCCACGACTTGAACCAAGCCACCCCTACGATCAGCAGGTTGAGCAGCAGGTAGTAGCTGAAGAGTGCTACGTGGCTGCCATCCCCAGTGCTGGCCAGGATCGGCGCCAGGAATCCACCGACGATTCCGATCACGATCAGGGCCAAGCTATCTTGCAGGACAGCCAGCGTCCCGCTGAAGAGCGCGATGGCGGCGAGCAGCCCGAAGCCGAGGGGAATCGGCAAGAGCCCGTAGACGCGCATGGAAAAGAACACCACCAAGTACAGGATGGCGACGCCGCCGCCTTGCAGGGTGGTGGAGAAGCCAGGTCGCGCTTCACGTTGACGGAAGCCGAAGGCCACCAAGCCGAACCCCAACAGGGCCGCGCTCCCCATGCGCGCTTCGATGGGGAACATGTGTTGGTCGGCCGCGTACTTGAGTAGCAGCACAACGCCGACCATCAACACCAAGAGCCCCACGCGCACGACCGTGTTGCCCCCCGTGAAGAACTCGCGGATCGCCTCCGCGGCTCTGCTACCGGCGCGATCAAGGGCGCTCATTGCGCGCGGGGCGCTGCTGCGAGCCTTCACAGTCGGAGCACCCAATTCTGGCCACGGATCCAAGTCTCCCTCGTCGGGTGCCGCGGGCTTGTTCGTTGGCGATTCGTCCCGGAAGACAGCGTGGGCAAACTCACGTGTTGAGCGCGCCGTGCTCGCGGGCGTTGTTCCCTCTTGTTGCGCCAGGTTCGGTTCCTGCTGTCCAGCGACCGGCTCTGGATACGAGTCGTTCCCGGAGTCCACTGGTTGGTGGGCCAACTGGCCCTTCAGCGAGCGCACCTCCTTGGCGAGGCTGACCAACTCTCGGCCCTGTTCAAGGATCCGCTTGCGCAGCTGGATCGTCGAAGCGAAAGCCGCTCCGGCGCAAGCACCGATCAACGCGCCACCGACGCTGCCCGATGCGCCGCCAATGAAGAGACCGAGGAAGGTTAGGAGGATGTTCATCTGGCCGGGATTGCGAGTCGTGTTGCTAACCACAAAAGGCTACCGGATCCTTCAGCGCTTCCCTTCCTCGACCCCGGAAGATTTCCAGGGCAGGGGCCGACACCGAATCTGTCCTCGTGGATTCATCTGGAACTGTCGAGTCAACGCCAGGTTTGCCAGCTCTGCCCGGGATAGCGGAGACCCCGGGAAACGCTTATCCTGTTCGGGCCCTTGGTTCGGCCACCCCATTTGTCCCCGAATCGGCCCGAACTTCCTCGAACTGCCTGTCCAGCCAATGTCCCGATCCTCTCAGCGCCTGCTCGCCTTCTTCGGATCTCTATTCGTGATGATCGCTGCCCTCGAGACGATCCCGCGCTTCATCGATATTCCCGGGCTCAGGGCGGAAGAGTTGGATCCTATCCGGCGGCTTGTGCGCCTCGCGCGGATCGAGGCCCACCCCTACCTGGCCTACGTGCCGAAGAAAAACTTCAGTAGCCCGGACGGCGACTCTCACCAGGTGAGCCACAACTCCTTGGGGTTTCGCGGTCCCAATATTGAAGAGCAGAAACCGGAAGGTGTCTACCGGATTCTGTGCCTAGGAGGGTCATCTACCTACGGGCACGGACCGACTTCCAACGCGACGACCTGGCCGGGGCGCCTGCAGACTCGTCTGCTCGAGGTCATGCCCGAGCGCAAGATTGAGGTCATCAATGGAGGGTGCCAGGGATTCACCTCCTACGAGAGCTTGGCCAACTACGCCTTCCGCGGACTGGCCCTCGATCCCGATCTGGTGATTGTCTACCACGCGATCAACGACATGCGTGGCGCCTTGTACGATAACGTTCAATCGGACAATACCCACCGCCGGGCGGTGTTTCCGCGCTATCGGCAGACTTGGCTGGACAGCAGTTGGACCTACATGACCCTGCGCGCGTACCTCACAGATCATCGCGAGAAAAGCATGGATCTAGGGAGCTGGGTCATCACGGACTACGACGAGCGCAAGAACAAAGACAAGTTCCGCTGGACGACAGACAAGGGCTTCGACAACTTCGAGCGCAACTTGAACTCGATCGTTAGCCTGGCCAAAGCCAACGGTGCGCAGGTCATGTTTGGAACTCAGGCCATGAAAGTCTCCACGCTGATGGGCAAGGAATCCAAGGCGGATCAGTTGCGTGGATTCCGTCACGCGAACGATCTGGTTCGGAAGGTGGCCAAACGCAGGCAGGCACTGCTTTGTGATCTTGGGGACAAGGTCACTCAAATGGGCTTGGAGCGCGAGGCAAAGGGGCTGAAGCCCGATCTCTTCACCAGCGAGGTCCACGTGACCAACCTCGGAGCCGACGCCATCGCCCGTGAATTTGCGGCCACGATCCAGCGCCGGGATCTGCTGAAACGCTAGCCCCAAGGACCCGCTATCTGTGGCGCAGGCTAGGGGGGGCTATTCCGTGGATCCTTCGGGGAGCTCGTTCGGGGTCCTTCCGTTTGCTGGCGGACTGCTTCAGGGAGCTCGTCGTTGTGCTTGTCGGGCAAGCAGTGGCGCCGATTTGGTTGCCGCTGGGCCCGAATGCCAGCCGACTGCTTGCGACCATCTGGCGCTATTGGTCGCTGCTTCACGGGAGCGATTTGCAGGGGAGTTTTGTCACTAGAAACAGCGCCGATGGGAGGCGTAGCGGGCGCGGTCGCAAGTCGTTTTCTCGGGCACTGGCAACGACGCTGCTCGAACTTGGTAGGACCGCGGAGGTTGCAAGATCTCCAGGCTTCTGGGTGAGCGCGCAGCGCTCGTTTTCTGTGCTTGTTGCGTGCCTCCGAGAGTCCGCCCAAAGTTGGTTCTTCCGTTGCAACAAAGGGCAATGTTGAGGCTTTCTTTACCGGTAAATCCTTTGAGGTGTCGACAGGGGATATTAAGGTCTTTTTGTTGGCCTCAGGTCCGATTCAGAGGCCCCCCCAATATCCATGCGAATCTTCATTACGACCCTGTTTCTGCTCCTTACGGCGTGGTTTGCACTCGGGTCAGGGAGCGGTCACCTGCACCGTCCCGAGCGGGTCTCGATTGCCCCCAAAGACATCGATCGCGACGCCGCCAGGACGATCATGGGGGACCCTCCAGTGAGCATCATGGGTGGTCAATCCATGAGCTGCGACTCCTGCCACGGCATCTTCGAATCTGGCCTGGAAGAGGCGGAAGTGCGCAATCAGCACCTGGAGATCAAGTTGGAGCACGGCCTCAACGCGCGCTGCTACAACTGCCACTCCCGCGAGAATCGCAACATGCTGATCTTGCCCGGCAAGGTTGAGATCGGGTTCAGCCAGGTTCAGCAACTTTGCGCTAGCTGCCACGGACCGACTTACCGGGACTGGTCCACGGGCGTGCACGGGAAGTCCAGAGGGTCCTGGGACATGGACGCCCCGGAGCGTCGCTTGATGCTCTGCACGGAGTGCCACGACCCGCACCATCCCGCCTTCCGGCCCTTGGCTCCCTTGCCAGCGCCCCGCTCAATCCATGGCGGCAGCGACAACACGCTGCAGACGCCCCACTTCGATCAGCGCAATCCCTTGCGCAGACGTCACCCATCCGCAGGTTCCTCTAGCTCCAAGCCCTGACGTCATGTCGAACGAAAACTCCAGCGCCAATCCAGCTCTTCGCCAAGATGGCCTTGGGCTCTCCAGGCGCAGCTTCCTTCGCAATAGCGGGGCAGCCGTCGGCGGCATGGCCGCAGCCGTTGCCGCCCTGAGCCCTCTGCTCGAACTACAAGCGGACGACATCCCGACGGTCGATGCGTTCATCCAAAAGCACTACAAGGAGATGGACGAGGGCGAGATGCAAATCGCATTGAACCGCATCTCCGCGAAGGTCAAGGAACGCTACGACATCGAGCCCAACTTGCGGGACATCCGGCCCAAGGAAGGGGTGGAATTCGTCTACGCCCTCAACCTGTCGCGCTGCATCGGCTGTCGCAAGTGCGTCTACGCTTGCGTGGATGAGAACAATCAGAGTCGTTCCCCCGAGATCCAGTACATCCGTGTGCTCGAGATGCCCATGGGAACCCTCGATCTTGAGGCTGGCAAGCACGACTACGATCGGCCCAAGGTTCCCTCTGGCGATCACTTCTACATGCCGATTCAGTGCCACCAGTGCGCCGACGCACCGTGCACCAAGGTCTGCCCCGTCGAAGCGACGTGGACGGAGCCGGACGGAATCACGGTCGTGGACTACGACTGGTGCATCGGTTGTCGGTACTGCGAAGCTGCCTGCCCTTACTGGGCGCGGCGCTTCAACTTCTCCACGCCGGAGCTTGAACCCGAGGACATCAACCCAGACATGTCCTACTTGTCCAACCGTCCACGCGAAAAGGGCGTCATGGAGAAGTGTCACTTCTGCTTGCACAGAACCCGAGAAGGAAAAATGCCCGCTTGCCAAGAGGTTTGCCCCACGGGCGCCCGCAAGTTCGGCAACGTGTTGGACCCGCGCAGTGAGGTCTCTCAAATCCTGAAGACCAAGCGCGTCTTCGTGCTGAAGGAAGACGTCGGTACGCTGCCTCGCTTCTTCTACTACTTCGACGAGCGCCACGCCCGTCCAGAAGGTCAGGAAGGCTGAGATGGTGGACTACTGCCGATTTGTTTGGAGGTCCTTCCGGATCAGCCTGGTCGGAGACTGGCGCTACCACTTGTGGATGGCGATTCTCACGATCGTCGCCTTGGTGGGGCTGAACGCCTACGCCAAGCAACTGGTTCACGGGCTTGGGGTCACGGGCATGACAGACCAGGTTTCCTGGGGGCTGTACATTGCGAACTTCACGTTCCTGGTGGGCATGGCCGCGGCGGCTGTGATGCTGGTGATTCCGGTCTACATCTATCGCAACAAGGAACTGCATGACCTGGTGATCTTCGGCGAGTTGCTCGCCGTGGCGGCCGTGGTCATGGCGCTCTTGTTCGTCGTGGTGGATATGGGCCGACCCGATCGCTTTCACCACCTGTTCCTGAAGTTCAACTTCCCCATGTCCATGTTGGCTTGGGACGTGATTGTGCTCAACGGCTACCTGTTGTTGAACTCGCACATTTGCGGCTACCTGGTCTACTGCGCCTATCGCAAACGGCCGCCGACGAGGGCCTTCTACATCCCCTTCGTCTTCCTGGCGATCTTCTGGGCGATCAGCATCCATACGGTGACGGCGTTCCTGTACGTGGGCCTCGGCGGTCGACCCTTCTGGAACTCGGCCATCATCGTTCCGCGCTTCTTGGCCTCGGCCTTTGCAGCTGGCCCCGCCTTCTTGATCTTGGCCCTCGAGATCATTGATCGAGTGACCTTGTACAAGGTCCCGGAAAAGGCGCTGACGACCTTGCGTTCAATCGTGACGGTGGCGCTCCTGATCAACCTGTTCATGCTGGGCAGCGAGATCTTCACCGAGCTCTACGCGGGATCTGCTCACGCGGTCTCGTGGAAGTATCTGCTCTTTGGCTTGCACGGCCACAATGCCCTGGTTCCCTGGATCTGGACGGCGATTAGCTTGGAGCTCCTCGCTGTCTGCTGCCTGCTCACGCCCCTACGCCGCAACAAGACGCTCATGAGCATCGCGTGTGCCTTCGTGGTGGTCGGAATCTGGGTCGAGAAAGGCATGGGCCTAATCATTCCCGCTTTCATTCCCTCACCAATCGGTGAGGTTGTCGAGTACATGCCGACGCTCAACGAGTCGTTGATCTGCTTTGGTATCTGGGCCTTTGGGCTCCTGCTCTTCACCATTTTTGTACGCATCAGCATTCCCGTTCTCTCGGGCCGTATGACGATCGACTCCGACTACGACCCGAACTCCCCTGTTGACAAGAACCAGTTGGAAGCCGGCCGCGAGGCCGAGCCCATGGTTCAAGGATGACAACCATGTTTCTACCTAAGACGACAATTGGCCTGATTGTCCTGTCGCTACTATCCCTTGGTGGATCCCCAGCGTATGCGGGGAACTCCGAGACGGAGATAGTGACGACAGAGACGACCGAAGTGGCTTCTGCCCCCGCGTCCGTTTCCCCGCACCCCACGGCAACCCAAGCCATCGGCTTGCCCCAGCTTTCCGAGGCTTCCAAGCAGTGCATCGAATGTCACCGCCGGGAGAGCATGGCGCTCTACCAGCAGTGGGGCGCGAGCAAGCACTACCGCGGCAACGTAGGTTGCTACGAGTGTCACCGCGCCGAGCGTGGCGACAAGGATGCCATGAACCACTACGACTACACGATCTCCGTGATCGTGAGTCCCAAGGACTGCGCCCGCTGCCACCAGCGGGAAGTCCAGGAGTTCGCCGATTCGCACCACAGCAAGGCGGGCCGCATCCTCGGGTCCCTTGACAACGTGCTGGCCGAAGTGGTTGAAGGCAACCGCGGCTTCGTCACTCAGGGACACCCGGAAGGGGTTTCCTCCGCAGCCGTGAACGGCTGCTGGCAGTGCCACGGTTCCGAGATCAAGGTGCTGCCCGGTGGCAAGCTTGACCCGGCCACTTGGCCCAACACGGGCATCGGCCGCATCAACCCGGACGGCAGCGAAGGCTCCTGTGCTGCTTGTCACTCACGGCACACGTTCTCCGCCGCCCAAGCCCGTCACCCCGATACCTGCGGCAAGTGCCACATGGGACCGGACCACCCTCAGAAAGAGATCTACGAAGAGTCCAAGCACGGCATCGCCTTCGCAGCCAACATCAACAAGATGAATTTGGATGCTGAGAAGTGGGTTGTCGGCGAGGACTACTACCACGCCCCGACTTGCGCCACATGCCACATGTCGGCCACGAAGAACCAGGCCGTAACTCACGACGTGGGTTTGCGCATCAGTTGGAACAACCGTCCGCCCGTCTCGGTGCGCCCGGAAGTTTCTGATGCGAAGATGGGCCTTCCCGGCAAGGACATTCCGTGGCAAGTGCGCCGCTCGAACATGCAGGACGTCTGTATCAACTGCCACAACACGGTGTGGGTTGAGAACTTCTACATGCAGTACGACAGCCTGATCGATCTGTACAACGAGAAGTTTGCCAAGCCCGCCGGCCGTCTGTACGCCGCTGCGAAGCCCTTGCTGAAGCCGATCAAGTTTGGCAACCCGCTGGACTTCACGTACTTCGAGCTGTGGCACCACGAGGGTCGCCGCGCCCGTCACGGCGCCTCGATGATGGGGCCGGACTACACGCACTGGCACGGTACGTATGAGGTGGCGAAGCACTTCTACGCCAAGTTCATTCCGGAACTCGAGGACCTGATCGAGAAGGGCATGCGCTCGGAAGACCAGGCCAAAATGGCTGCTGCCAAGCACCTGGAAGAAGAGATCGCCGACGTGCTTGCCCACAAGGACCACCAGTGGTTCATCGGCAAGATGGATCCCGAGGAAGCCGCGGCTCGCGCCAAGGCTGCTGAGGAATTCCGCAAGCGCTACGACAACAAGTAGCCGTACTAGTGGCGGGCCGGTCCAGATCGATTCAGACTGGGCCGGCCCGCTCTTCCTATTCACACGAGGATTTTCAGCATGCAACGCGAGCAACTCAATCTGACCGAAGGCGACGGCTACGAGGCCCTCAAGGGGCACGTCTACGACAAAGCGAAGGCCGCTCGGGAACGCTACGGGAATCCTCCGACGCTCACCAAGTTCCGAGAGATGCTGAAGGATGGCGACATCGTGCGTCACTCCACGGATCTCGTGTTCGACAGCAGCGCCCTGCTGGACGGGGAGCCAGCCATCGCGATCATGAATGAGGGAGCGAGCCCGCGCAGCTTCCGCCTCGTGGTTCACGAGCGGTACGAGGGACGCGACGCGGACGTGGTGACCCTCGCGGCCTACCACATCCCCTCGATCAATTACCTGGACATCGTCACCCACGAGGAGGCCGAGCTATTCGGCGCGGCCTTGAGTGGTCTCGGAGTCGAGGCCTACTACGATCGCGTCTGCGAACTCGCGGACGAACTTGGCGCAGCAGCGAGCCACGCGGAGACGCCTCTGGATCTAATCGACGGCAGCATGGGCTGCGGCACTGGCTGCGGCTGCCACGGCTAGCGGCCGCGTTCTCGGTGCGTGCCCCCAGATACTGGGCCTCTTAGGGGCGAATCAACCAGACGGAAGCGGTTGAAGGGTCAGACTCCGTCAGCGTCACGGTTTGACCGATGGAGTCCCAGCTCCAGCTGCTGGTCACGACTCCTGCACGCTTGACCTCTAGGGGTTGGGTCGCGTAGCCGGTGAGCGTGGTGACTTCCGAGCCACCGTCCGTGGTGCTCATGATGACTTCCAAGTCAATCGAAGTGTCGAGGCCAAGGGTGTCGGTGCGCACATCGATGCTCGCCAGGTTCTCGGTCTGGTCGATGGTCAGCCGGTTCGCAATGGCGTCGTAGGTCCAGCGGAAAGGCGTGAATTGGTTGCCTGCGTCTTGGCGGACGTAGAAGTGGAACCAATTGGCCTCGCGATCCGCGAGCACTTCGTGCGTGCCGGTGGTCGGGGTTTGCAGGGTCTTGCTCGCCATGGCGTTGAGAACAGCGACTTCGTCCAAGGTCGACCAGGCGTGGGTGCTCAGGGGCGCGGTCACGAGAGTCGTGTCCATGCCCGGGATCTGAAGCAGCCAGTTGTTCATGAGTTGAGTGGCCAAGACCGCGTTGACCAGCGGGTCACTGACCGCGTAGAAATTCAGAACGGAGCCGCGCGCTAGGTTGCGGACTTGATCCGTGGTTGAGTCCACAAGGTTCGTTCCGAAGGCGATGTCAATCGACGATGCCTGGGAGTACAGGAAGGGAGCGACGGCAGGGGACCCATTGAACATGAGCGGGTGCTCAAAGACCGATTGATTGACCGAGTTGTAGTACGTGAAAGCGACGGACACGGTGCCGGTGTGATTCGTCACGGCGGCGAAGCGCGGCAGGTTCAAATCATGGTGCCTGGAGGCGTAGCTCATCACCCCGCCGCCGCCCATGGAAAAGCCCACCCCGTAGATGCGGTCCGTGTCGATCGGAAGCTTTTGCGTGAAGAGGCTCAGGGCGTACTCGATGTTCTGCTGGGCGTAGTAGATGCCATGGTTGACCTGGTGCGCCCCCAAAGGCGAGATGACGTACCAACCTCGGCTGCGGGCCTCCTCAAACAAAGCGTTCCCGTTCACGTAGCAGTCCCACTCGCTCACATCATGAGCGTGGAACATCACGAGCAAGGGGACGGGGCCCGGGGTTTGCACCGAGGGCACGCCGAGGATCAGGCTCTCTTCCCAGCCAGTTCCGGGATCGGGCAAAACGATCCGATAAACCCCTGGTGTGCGGGTCGGGGAAATGGACGCGCTGCCATTGGCTGCGCTCGTCGTGAGTGCGCCACCGAGGGTCACGCTGTTGGATCCCTGACCGCTGCGCGTCAACCTCTGCATGGATTGAATCTGAGCTGCCGTTAGCCTTGGACTCGGTTGGGACGCACCTGATGCCGGAGCGCCTTGGAGGGGCGCTAGCATTGCGAGAGCGAGCAGGGTTGGGAAGATCATTGGAGCGGATGTCTTTTCGAGATCAGTTTCGATTGCGAGGAGCGAACGGTCCTTCGACGCCGTGCAATGAGCACGGAGCTGCTTTCCCTGATGAAGCTGACCCCCCAGTCAACGGGCGCAATCACGAATAGACTGTACGCCCTGAATGAGGGGGACGAGCTTTTTGTAGACAAAGTTCCGCCCATCTAGGACCCATTTCAGTGGTTTTGGGCAGAGGGGGCTTAGGGCCTGTAAAAAGAGCCTAGCCGCCCCAGAATAGGGTGTAGGATGCGCCTTCTTGCCCCACGTGGGCCGCGCTTCTCACCTAGGTCCATCTGATCCTTTGTCCCAGTCTCCCCCTCCCAATTCCCGAGGACCCGGTGCGCCAGGGGTCGTCGAAGCACCGGCCGGAGCGCACCCCCAAGAGCTCGAAAAGGGCGCCCAAGCCGCGCTTGGAGGGCTATTTCGGGGGCTCTTGGCCTTCTTGTTGGGCCTCGCCCCGGTCTTCGGCGTCCTGGCGCTCAACCCGCTCAACCGTGTTTACTCCCATCACGGGCTGATTCACACGAGCATCATCTACCGGATCCTGCACACGGACCTGCCGCCGACCCACCCGTTTCTGGGGGATCAGCCACTACCCTATTATTGGGGTTATCACTATTTGGCCGCCCAGTTTGTGGCCATGGGCTTTGCGCCTTCCTGGGCGGGGGTGCTGATCAACATGGGGGCCCTGACAGGATCGATGCTCGCGGCCTGGTGGATCGCGAAGCAGTTCGTCCGGAGTCGAGGGCCAAGCGAGCGCCCGGGTTCCCGCTTCTGGATGATCTTGGCCAGCGCCTTCGGAGCGCTTTGCGCGCCTTCGTTCCTGCCCGCCGGGCTTATGACGGACTGGGTAGGCGTTCCGTTCGGGATGACGTTCTTTGATCCGCGCGGTTTGCCCGCGGTGGTCAAGTTCGTGAATCAGAGCGGCATGCCCTTGGGCATCCTGTTCAGCCTGACTTGGATGGCGAGTCTGATCGGCTACTACGGGGAACGGAAGCGCTTGGCGTTCGCCGCGGGCTTGGGGTTCTCGCTCTTGGCCTGCTCGTTTTTCTACCCGCCCATGTTGCCGTCCCTCGTCCTGGGGACGCCCGTGGTCGCTGTGCTCTTCATATGGAGTGGCTCGCTCGAACAGCGTCCCACCCTTTGGAAGCGCGGCCTCAGCATTTGTGTTGTGGGTGCCATTTCAGTGCTCGTGACCTTTCCCTATTTGTTGCAAGTAGCGGAGTCCTTGCGCGGCAACACAAAGATCTTTGACCTCGCCGCGGGCAGCGAAGGTTTGGTCTGGGCGGCACTGATCAGTCTGCCAACTCTCGGCTACCTGTATCTACGGCGAGACAGCGCCAGGCAGGGTTTGGAGCGCGCGCCCATGTTGGTCTTCCTGGGAGTCTTCCTCTCCTCCCTCTGGTTGTACCTGACGTTAAGCCAGCCCTTGCGAACGGAGTACAAGTACCTGTCCGTGGCAATGCTGGCATTGGGTTTTGCCGGAGGCGGACTCTTGGCCGTGACTTGGTGCAGGAAGTCTTGGGTCTCGTGGACGCTTGCAGCAGTTTTCCTCCTGACGCCCAGTTACAGCCTGCTCAAGAAGCTCAACTACCACACGGATTGGGGCACTCGGTTCGAAGAGGTCGGGCGGGACTTGCGCTTCACAAACCAGGAGGCGAAGGCCGAACTGTTTGATTGGATTCGGAGTTCAACGGAACCCAACGCCCTGTTCCTCGACCCGACGGGTTTGGTTCCCGTCTATGGCCAACGGGGCGCGTTGATCTCGCCCGATGAGCGCGGGACGATCGGCTTCGGTGGAAACCCCTACGAGTTCCTGGCTGTTCATGATCGGCAGCTGCTCGACAGTCGCTTGCAGGTGCTCGAGGGCAGCGCCTCGAGGGAACTCACCCGCGAGAGTATTCCTGAGGGCTACCCCGTGTACCTCATCGTTGACCGGAGCGACTACAAGGGGGCCGCGGTCGATACCGATCTTTGGCGTCACGTGCACCACACGAAGCAGATGCGCTTCTGGATCTTTGCCTGGCAGGCGGCGGGACAGGGCGATTGAGCAGCAGAATCTGGGGTATGCTGCTCCAATGAAGACTCGCATGCTCGTCCTGCTCGCCGCACTGTTCTGCTTCTCGCTAGCAGGGACCCCGTTCGCCGCCAGAGCGGGAGATCCAACGACTGCAGAGCTTCTCCAGGAAGTCCTCACCAAGCGGGATGCCTGCGATGTTCGCGGGATCTTCGGAAAGCTGAAAGAGCGCAAGGACGAAGAAGCCTTCGCGGCGATCGTCCGGGGCTATGAAGTTCTACTGGAAGTGCAGAATCGTCTTGCAGTGCTCTATTGCCTGAAGAGCTTTGCAGACGCCGACGAGAAACTGCAGCTGCAAGTGATCGCGTTCCTGGACCAAGCCTTGAAGGAACCCACGAAGCACAACGTGTTTGCTGTGGCTGGTGTGCTGGCGGAGTTTGGGCCCCTCGCGCAGAAGGAGCTCTTCTACCACCTCGAGCGCTACGAGACATTTGAGGTGCGCGAGAAGCTGCTAAGGGGTGTGCTCGATCTGCTCATCAAAGAAGGCGGCGCGCACAGCCTCGAGCATGTGTTGGTGAGTTTCGGAGTGCCGGATAGTGGAACACAAGAGCAACTGCGTGAGGCGCTCAGGGCGCTTTATGGAGCGACGGACCTGCGTCGAACCACGAAGCTGCTGGATCGCCCCGGTGTGCTTCCCTCCAACGCCCGCTCGATCATAGAAGCGTTCGGTGAGATTCCCGGCGGCGAGGTGGATGCTCTCCTTAGAAAGTTAGCCGACGCTTCCAATGATGAATTGCGTGCCCTCGTTGCCGCTGCGCTGGTTCTGCGAGATGGCGATGCCGCGACGAAGCTACTGCGTGAACGATTCAAGAAGGAAAAGGCAGCGGGCCCCAAAGGGCAGGCCTTGAAGGGCTTGCTCGCGAGACCCAAAACGGCCAAGGATGCCGCTGGATCGGTCAAACGGGCCGCTTCCTCGAAGGACGAGGAGGAACGAGAAATGGCCGCGATTGCTCTGGGCTCCGCTGGAATCGGAGACATCGATCTCGTGCTTCCTCTGCTCGCTGACAAGCTGGTGAAGGTGCGCAAGCTTGCTCTGCAGGCCGTTCTGGCGCGACGTGAAAAAGCTGGCATCTCGGCTTTGATTGAGCGCCTCGACGTGGAAGAGGACAAGCAGCAAGTCGACATCCACGATGCCCTGCGCAAACTAACGGGCGAGGACTTCGGGGATCGCCCTCACCGCTGGCGCACTTGGTGGAGCAAGGAGGGCCAGACGTTCGTGCTCCCGGATGCCAAGGGGGCCCGCCGAAAAACGCAGTCGCGGGACCTAGAGCGCATGCGCCGCAATCGGGGTTCTCAATACGGCCTGAATCCCAAGGGCAAGGGCATCTACTTCGTTCTCGACGTCAGCGATTCGATGAATGGCATCTTCGAACTGGCCAAGAACAAAGAGGACAAGTGGGAGACGTTCAAGCACATCGACATTCTCTCGGAGGAGATGGTCGGCGTGATCGAGCGCATGAAGGACGAGCAACTCTTCAACATCATTCGCTTTGGCACCTCCTTCGAGAAGATGGCGCCCCAACTGGTTACTTTGAACGAGGCGATGCGCGTCTCCTCGACAAAGTTCGTTCAACGCAAAGAGACCCTGGGGGCTACGGCCTTGCACGATGCCTTGGAGGCGGCCTTCGCGGACAAGGCCATGGACACGATCTACCTGATTTCCGATGGCGATCCGAAAGGTGGAACGGTCGACGATCCGGACGAGCTACTGCGCGTGGTCAAGAAGTGGAACCGTCGCGACAAGGTCAAGATTCACTGCATCAGCTTGCAGTCGTACAAGAGTGTCTTCCTGCAATCTCTGGCGGAGCAGAGCGGCGGCGAATACCACCACGTTCCGCCTCCGGGCTAGGAGAGGGGCTCCCGCCGAACTTCCTGGGGCCGCAGCAATGGCCGGGTCGCCCAGGAAAGCGCAAGGAGGATCAATGCGAGGGTCCCGTAGAACGCACCTGCGTACCAAGCAGAGCCCGAATGGGGCATCGGCGTGCTCACGAGCAATTCCTGGCAGAGGATGAGCGTGAAGGACGCGAGCAGCCCGTGCCGCAAGAGGCAATACAGAATCAGCAGCACGGTAAGCATGGCGAGCGCCGCTTCCAATCCGCTCTCCGTGGACCCCGCGCTGATCACGCACGCGACCAGCCCCGTGCCAATCACACTGGCCCGTCGACTGCGCAGGATCCAGCCGAGGGTTGCGAGCACAGCCACGAACTCTAGGTTGAGCAGGAGCGAGCCCGGGATGGTTTCAGCGAGATTGCTGAACCACGTTAGCCAGTTCGCCCCACGCAGCAAGCTCGTGGATGAGGCCGTCCAGTCTGCTTCACAGCTCAAAGCTGAGGAGAGCGCTTGAAGGCAGACGGCGAAGGTGCCGAGGCAAATGCCCACCAACAAGTCGCTGCGAACTCCGCGCCCCCCGTGCTGCCCGCGCAACAAGCGACTCCAGGTGACGAAGATTCGCGGCCAAGTGCTTTGCAGGCTTGGCTCGACCGCCACGCAGAAGATCCAGATCAGGTTGCTGCTCGACAGGCACACGAAGACTCCAGCCATGACGAACACAAGGCGCTTGACGGATCCATCCGGGTAGTCGGCATTCGCTATCCAAGCGGCGAATAGACTGCCACCGCAGATGACGGCGAGTCGCAAGGAGACCCACGCGTCCCCGCGGCCCGAGCGAAAGTGGCGCAGGGCTTTCGGGACGGCGATGACGAACAAAGCGAGCACCAGGATCGAGTTCAGTAGGCCAGCCAGCTTCGCCCAATCAAGACTGGATGCAGCTTCATCTAGCTGCGGGGCCCTGGTCTCGAAAGAGAACGGCCGTTGTCCAGTTCCTGAAAGCTCCACGCGCAGGCCTGATTCCCTGGACTGCCAAGCCAGGTGCGTGCGCGCGGGCCCAGTCGTGGGTTGCAAGGGGGCGACTGGATCGAAGTCCGCTTGCTCGAGCCCTGCCAGCTCAAAAAAGCGCGCACTCGGGAGTGCCCCTTGCGCAGCGACTTCCGCTTGCGGCACGCTCCTAAAGTACCCCAGTGTTCCATCGGGATGAAAGTAGATCGAGGACATGCCGGCGCTGGCTGTCGGCGGATCCAACAACGTGGCCCGGCCAAATCCGAACAGCTGGTTCGCGGCGCTCGTGGGGGAGATGGATGCCGGTGAACTCCGGTACCAAAAACCCAAGGTGCCCGATGTGCCCGACAGTTCCGTCCCTTGCGACTGGCCGGCAAGCTCCAGGCCTTCGGGAGTTGGCGAATAGGAGTACTTCTCAAAGGGCGCGGGGGGAATCCCAAACTCTTGGAGCAGCATTCGAGTGCTTTTGGCCCTCTGCCCGGGACTTGCTTCAGGAAGCGTACTGACTGCGCCCAGGCGGGTCAGAAGCGCGGCGAGCCCGAGCAGCAGGAGGGTCGCAAGGGCGACCCACTTGGCTTTGTTGGGGGACAGGGCGACCCGCGAGCGGGAGGTCGCAATGACCTCGGCCGTGGGCACGTCCCCAAGGGAGAGAACCGCTTCCAGGGGATCCTCCAATGCCAAGGCGCGCTGCAAGTCGAGGGCCGAGGGGCGCGCGCTCGGCTCCGGATCCAGGCAGCGTAGGATGATGTGTTCAAGCACGGCGTTGACGCGCGTGACAAAGACCGAAGGCCGCGGTGGAAGCTCACCGTTCTCGGCCGCGAGCCGGATCTCTTCACCACTCTGAAAGGCTCGGCGGTTGGTGACGGCTTCGTAGAGAATCAGCCCCAATGCGTACACGTCGCTGGCTTGGGAGGGCGCCGCGCCTTGTTGCAGCTCGGGGGCCATGTAGACCCGCGTGCCTGACTGCGAATTCTCTTCGATGTGTCGGTCATTCGTCACCGCGAGGCCAAAGTCCGAGACGTGAGCGGTGTGCTCCGAGTCGAGCAGAATGTTGGCCGGTTTGAGGTCGCGGTGCAGCAATCCACAGGCGTGGACGGCGACCAGAGCATCGACGAGCTCGCGCGCCAAACGCTTGCTGGGGCCGCGCTTGAAACGCCCGTTCTTGCGCAACTCTTTGGCGAGATCTAACCCTTGCACAAATTGCATGGAGAGGAAGAACTCGCCGTCCATTTCCCCCGCATCGTGAACGCGGCAGACGTTCTTGTGACTCACTCGCCGAGCCACGGCGGCCTCTTGCAACAGGCGTTGGATCCAACCATGTCCTGCGCTGCGCTTGCGGATGAACTTGAGGGCCACCGCTTCCCCGAGCATTTCGTCCGTGGCGCGCCAGACTTCCCCCATGCCCCCGGCTCCGAGACGGCTGTGCATTCGGTAGCGATCCGCGAACAGGCTCCCCGGAATGAATCGTCGGGCTTGGGAGAGGCCAGGATCCAAGCACTCAGAGTTTGTGGCGAGTTCGTCCGAGAGACCGGCGATCATAGCTGCTGAGATTTCTGACGGGAGCGGCGCGCAGTCGGCGCTGACCATCGGCATCAGGCAATCCGTGTCCGCTTCTTTGTTCGCGAGCAGCGAAGCCACCTCTTTCGCCAAAGCCGAGTCCGCAGCGCAGCGCTCGTGAATGGCAGCTTCCCAAGACTCTTTGGGGGTGTCCATCAGGTCGAAGAAGATGGCCTTCGCGCGCCGGTGCAGCTCCGCGCTGTCTTTGGGATTCATCGCTGTTGTTCCGCTTCCAGTTCGCGACGCAGCCAGGCCTTGGCCATGGTCCACTCGGCTTCGACAGTGCGCCGGGACAGTCCCAGGCACTCCGCAACTTCTTCTACGCTGAGCCCGGAGAAGAAGCGCAGCTCGACGATGGAGTGTTGGCGCTCGTCCAATTTCCGTAGCTTGCAGAGCACGACATCCAGCTCGAGCAGGTCGGCGCCTGCTTGTGGGCTGGGGATCGCTTCGTCCACGATCGAGACACGCCGAAGAGCTCCGCCGCGCTTGTCACGACCGCGCGCCCGGGCGTAGTCGAGCAGAATGCGACGCATGACGGTGGCTCCCACGGCAAAGAACTGCGTACGGTTCTCCCACGCGGCCCGATCGTTTTCCACAAGCTTCATCCACGCATCGTGAACGAGTGCGGTGGGTTGCATGGTGTGCCCTGGAGTCTCCCGCTGGAACACTCGCTCGGCGACCTCATGCAGTCGTTCGTAAACCAAGGACAAGAGCCTGTCGCGGGACTGCACCTCACCATCAGCGAGGCCGCGCAGGAGACGGGTCAGTTCGGTCGGGTCGGGGTCTACCATGATTGCATTGGCGAAAGCTGCTGCAAGGATAGCGGGTTCCCATGACCCTGTGCGAGTCAGCAGACTCGCAGAATGCACCGTCGCCCCCAGCTGAGAACGCCTCCCCGGTTTCCCTGGAGGGCGCTCCCCGAGCCGTTTTTGGCTCAGGGGCCCCACGCGAAGTCTGGCAGAGCACTGCATGCAGCGCGTACAGCCTCGGCGCGACAGCTGCGCCTGCTAGAACAGGAAGCTGGTCCCGAAGTAGAGGCCCGTTTCCTCCCCTGAAAGCACTCGCACGGAGACTTGCAGGGGGCTGACCGGTGCACGGTAGGCGAGCTCGACATAGCCCGCGACGGTGTCGGCTTCCAGGTCGTTGAAATCGTTCTCGTCGTAGCCCTCGTCGGGTTGCTTCTCGCCATTGAACTCGAGCAAGCCTCGCAGGTGACGGCTGGTGACACCGAGGGAAGGGCGCCAGCCGCGAAACTCCACTCCGATTCCGAGGTCGGCCACCGTTTCGAGGGTGGCGAAGTCGATGCGTTCGGATCCGAAGTCACCCTCACCGCCCCCGAGGTTGAGACCGATCTTGTAGGGCAGGAAGAGGCTCGCACCGTTGTCGAATTTGTGCAGGGTGACTTCGGCCATGGCGCCGATCGCCAAGCCGCCGTACTCCTCGCTGGAGCCGAGCAGTTCACCTGAGAAGAGCTCTGCATAGCCTTGCACGTATTCGACCCCGTAGGTGAAGCGGACGCCGGTGCGCTCACGGTCCACGTTCAGCCTCGTTTCCTGGAGGTACCCGGGGTCATTGATGCTAAGCCGGTCGATCTTCGAACTCTCGTGAAAGAGGCTCACTTCGCCGCGCGGTGTGGTCGGGTCCAATTCGGCCCTTTCGGCCGGGTTCAGGTGAGCGCTGGCGCAGGAGGCGAGGGAGCAGGCGAGGAGGGTCAGGGTGACCTTGGAGTTCATCAGTCGCATTTCGATCAGGGGGTAGGAGACCAATAGGTTTCGTTCACCCTCGAGCGCGACGTCCGGCCGATTCCCCCGCAGTGATTCTCAGAACTATTGTGAAACTGTCCAAGATTCTGCCGGCGCTGGGGGTTGCGGGGCGCCCGTGGAGCTCCTGTGATCTTGCTTCCGGCGATCCGTTGATGATGACTCGAGGGCGAAAACCGGGCTGAGGGCAATTTGGGGGACTTCAGCGAACAGCCTGCGCGCTAGCTTCCTGGCCCCCAAATGGGGGGGCTGCCTTTCAGCGGACGCCCTCCCTCTGCATCGAGAAAAGCACTGACCAAAACGCTCACTCCCCGGCGCCCCGCATGCTTGGCCCACCGGCCAGCGTGCGGAACATGCCGAGCTTGTCCGGGTTGCGTTGCACGTAGATCCCAACGATCTTTCCATCGACCAGCTGGAACTGAAACGCCGAAACGGGCACCCCCTCTTCCAGCACCAAGACGCCAGGGCCGCCGTTGAACCAGGTCTGCGTGCGATCTAGCTTGGCTGGAGTGCGGGCCGAGACGAAGATTCGATCGAAGAAGCGCAGGACCTTCTCGTGTCCACGGATTGGATGCCGCGCTGCGCTGACCTTGCCGCCGCCGTCGGAGTGCAGCACCACGTCAGCGGACAACACCGACCGCAAGGCGCCCAAGTCACCGGAGCTTAGCGCACGAAAGAAGGCCTCCGAAACGCGAGTCAGGGTGGACTCTTCCGCGGGAAAGCGGGTCACGTCCCCGGCCAGATGGCGACGGGCCCGGGAGGCGAGTTGGCGGCAGTGACTCGCTTCGAGATCGAGCAGTTCCGCCACATCTTCAAACTCGTACGAAAAGACGTCGTGCAGCAAGAAGGCTGCACGCTCTTCCGGACGCAGCTTTTGAATGGTCGCCAAGAGCGCCATGGATAGCGTGTCATCCAACTCCCGTCGATCCAAGGGGCCAGCGTCATCGATGGGTTCCGGCAGCCACTCACCCGGGTATTGTTCGCGTTCCTTTTGCGCGGACTTCAAGCGGTCGAGGCACAGTCGGGTGCAGGTGCGCGTGAACCAAGCGCGCGGCGTTTTGAGTTCCGGTTGGCCCGCCGAGTGCCAGCGCAAGTAGGACTCTTGCACGATATCCTCCGCGTCCACCACCGTGCCCAACATGCGATAGGCAAGTCGGACAAGGTAGGTGCGATGGCTCTCAAACTCTAGGGGGGAGACCATGGGGTGGCTTAGAAGTCGAGGGAGAGTGTCTGGCAGACGGCCGAGCTAAGCAAGGAGCGCTTCATGGTGGGGAAGAGTCGGCAACCCGCGATGCAAGTGGCCAGTTCCGAGAAAGCAGCGTCGCCCCAACGTGCGCGCAGACGCTCGTAGCGCTCCGGGTCTGCGGGGCTTCCTTCGATCACCGCTCGAGTGTGCAAGCGAACGTCTTGCAGCTCCGCTGGCAACTCTTCGGGACACTCCAGCAGAGTCTTCAACAACTCCCGGTCGACTCCAGCTTCGACAGCCAGGCGCAGGTTGAGCTGCGCGCAGGGCCCGCAGTCCTCGGATTGCATGGCGACTATGCGCGCGACGAAGTGCGCATCCAGGGGCAGTTCCTCACGGAACTTGGAAAGCCCCATGGCAGCCGTGAAGGCGGCCAGGGCCCCTTCGGAGGTCTCGCTGAGTTGGATCAAGTAGCCAGCATCGTAGTCGTAGGCCTTGCCGAAGGCTTCAAAGTCCTGGGCGGAGGTGGATGTGCTCGTCATCGGTTTCCTTGGGAGGGAGGATTGTCTCAGCAGCGCACCAGCCCATCTGGCCGCTTCAGAGAACTCGACGAGCGGGGACCTCCGGGTGCGACGGCGATCCAAAAGAAATCCTGCGAGGCCTTCTAGATTGACCCTCGCAGGCTGCCGAACGCTCCCTCCCCCTGCGGGCCTACATGGCCCAAGCCGGCAAGCGATAAATGTCCGGAGCTTCCTTGAAGGTGGAGCGGGAGTCGTCGGATTCGAAGTAGTAGACGACGCCCTCGTGGGAGGTGCGCGGAGACTCTTCGCTAGGCCGGAAGCGCTGGCGCGTGATCGGGTCCGTCAGCAATCCGCAGTACAGCACCGGGTCGGAAAGGAAGCGCTCACGATTCCACAGGTCGCCGAAGAAGTAGGCTTCGTAGTTGAGTCGAACGCAGTGCTCCTCATCGATGATGGCAGCTTCTCGGTCATCGAGGTAGTCGCGATACTCCAAACCCTTGCGCTTCACAAAAACAGGAACGTCTTGCACGAAGACGTCAGGGCAAGGCACTCAGCAAAAGCCTACGGGTTGGCCATTCACGTAGGCTGGCGGGACTTGTCGATTGAGCTTGTTGCCCATGCGCACCGCGCACGAATCGCTGGCGCCAACTTGTCCATCGGGGAAACGCACACGGGGCAATCCGGGGGTTTCGGAAGTGACGAACATGGAGCCGTTCTTGGTGAGCTCACGCATCGCACGTTTGTCCGCCATGACCTCCATGTCCATCGCGGCGTTCATCTTGCTTGAAGCAACTTCCTGCGCGACTTGTTGGTCGAGCATCACTTGCTCAACTCCGCTTCCCGCTTTGAGTTCTTGCGCGGGCCCGCGACTGCAACCTGCACTCGTCAGACCCATAAGCAACCCCGCAAACACCACCGTCCATGATTCTTTCGTCTTCATGGGGGCGCAGTACGGCAGGGCCGTCGGCCGTGTTAGGGGAAAGTATGACGCAAGTGTAAAGAAGCTCGACGCTAGTCCTCCGCTCGCGAGAGTTGCAGCGCCGTCTCCTCTGGTTCGCCCCCAAGCCCGTGCACAGTCAGTTGCGCCGAAACCGTGCGGCCATCGCCCGAGCTGGCATGGAATGGATAACTCCCTGGCAAGACAGAGAGCCGGGCGAGGAAGCTGCCGTCGGCTTGTCTCAGCATGCTGCCACTCCAAACGAGCGCGCCGTCTCCCGATTGCATGCGGGCGCCGATTGAATTGGGCGACGGATCTCCATCCGCTGGTCGGATCCGAACCAGGTGCAGCGTCGCCGGAACCAAGTCCAGGGTGAGCTCCAGGTTCTCTCCCGGCCCGAGGTCAAGGGTCTTGTAGATCGGGAGAAAGTGGTCTGCGCTGAGGTTGAGGAAGTGCCTCCCCGGGGCCAGTGGGCTGCTCTTGAAGGAGGCCCCCGCGATTTCGATGCTTCCGTACTCGCCGCTCGCCTGGCCGATGCCCATGTGGGCGCCGGCGGGTAGGGCCTCGGCCTTCAACCCTCGAAAAGTTCCTGAGACTCGGCAAGCAGGGGCAAAGCTCAACGTCCCGAGATCGCTGCGCTCGCCGGCTTCCAAAGCAACCGAGTCGAGCTTGAGCATTTGAAAGTCTGGGTGCCTGACCGTGATGTCAATGATTCCGGGCAAGAGGCCTTCGAGTTCGAACTTGCCGGGACGCGCTTGTGTTTCGAAAGACCTGAACAGGTTGAGGTCCTTGTGTTGCACCTGGAGGAAGGCTCCTTCGCCCGCTTGCCCGTCTGGGAGCAGGATTTGGAAGTGCAAGCTGGCTGTTTCTGTCGCTCGCTCGGGAGTTCGCAATGCCAACGAATCCGCGGAGGGTCGCACGCCTTTCCTAGCGACGAGCGGGAACTCAAACTGCCTTCCAGGTGGAAAGGCGAACACGCTGTAGGTCTCACCGAATTCCACAAGCAAGTGGAAGGATCCATCGGCCGAGGTCGTGTCGCTATCGACCATGCGGCGTCCATCCTCGCTCATGGCGACAACCACGTGTTCGCGCAAGGGCTTGTCTTGATCAGAAACAAGTTGGCCATGGATACGCGGTTGAACTTCGGCGGAAATGTCGAGCTGCCTCGTCTCTCCTGGATACAAGTTCACCTGGACTTCCGCGAGCCCGTGGCCATTCACCTCGGCGCGGATCAGCACGTCGCCCGCAGGTAGCCCATCGAGTTGGTAGTTCCCTTCCGAGTCGGAGGTGGCAACGCTGGAGTCAAACCTATGTCGTGTCCCGGACCAAACATCGCTGCCCGCGCTCGGAGTTCCATCGGGCTTGCGGATGCGTCCGAAGACTTGCGCCTCTGGAGCCATTCGGATGGTGTGCGCCTGCGGGACGTTGGCGCGAACTTGCAGCTCGCCGCGGGCCGTGCCAAATCCTGAGCAACGAACCCAGAGGGGCACCGCACCGATCGGGACGGAGGTCAGGGTGACGGCTCCTGTTGAGTCTGTCTTGCCCCGGCGGGCCGCGGGCGGGGGCGCGCTCAATCCATTCCCCAGGTCGCGGAAGGGCGTGGCCTGCAGATTGCCGATGACGACTTCGGCTCCTTCGATGGGTTTCCCGTTCGTATCGAGCACTTCAACCTCGACCTGGCTCCCGATGATGTCGAGCACAATGCGCATGTCGGTCGATGCACCCAACGCCCCCCGGGGAGCCTGCAGGTAGCTGAGGCCGAAACCGGGAGCGAAGGCGGCGACGTAGTTGTCCTTGCTCACGGATTGCAATAGGAAGCGCCCGGCCCCGTCCGCGCGCTTGACCTCGAAACCTTCCCTGCTGAGGTCGCGCTTCGAAAGCCAGATCTGGGCGTGGGGAACGGGTTTTCCGTGTTTGTCGATCACATGGCCGCGAACCTCAATGCCAAGGGGCAGGCGGATTTCGAGTTCGGTGACCTCGCCCGCGTGGACCCGTGTTGTCACGACCGAGCTGCGCAGGGCCTGGACGCGCACATAGCCCACGGGGATCTCGTGGGCCATGGCCGTCCCGTGCCCGTCTATTCTAAGGAGGGTCGTCTGCGACGCGCGCGTCACGGGGTCCCAAGAAGTGAGCAGGCAAATCTCATCTTGGACGGTGTTCCCCGCGTGGTCGAACAAGGAGATGCGAAGGGAACCGACCGCGTTCTCCAGAGCCTCTCGACCGTCGGCGTCGCTCCCCGACTCCCTTTGTGCAAGGCTCGTTTCCTGTCGCGCACTCTGCGGCGCTCCCTCTTGCGATTTCAATTCCACGGTCTTGGCCAGGGGCAAGGGGTCCTGTGTCGAGGAGAGCTGCAAGGCCCGAGTTGCTGGATTCTCTCCCGGCTCAAGCAGGGAACGTGTGCCGAGGATTGCAGCGAACAAGAGGAGAGCGGCGATGAGTTTCTTCATCATGAGGGCCTCGGCGATGGGGGCGAGGGCCAAGCTGCAGTAGCCCTTGGCCGCGAGTAGTTTCGGGTAGGGTGTGGCCGTCGCCTTGTGCAGCAAGCTTTCGCGCAGGGCAGAAAGGCCCCGCGGCAACCCGAAGGCTAAGCACGTGGAAGCCACCAACCCCGCAGGCAAGAGATGTCGCAAGCTCTGCGTGCCTCGCGCGAGCTGCGAACGGATCGTTCCCGCGGGACGCCCCAAGGCTTCGGCGATTTCCGCAGGGCTCAAGTGATGTCGCAGGCGCAAGGTCAACACGCTGCGTTGCTCTTCGGGCAATTTGGAAAGGGCCTGCACGAGGTGCCGATCGAGCTCTTGGGACTGCGCTTCTTCGATCGGTTGCCCCGGCACGCGCTGACGCAAGCGAGTTGGATCCGGACGCCGCGCGGCACGCCGTTTCTCGTTCTTCGCGTGGAAGGCGAGGATCCCCATCAGCCAAGGGAGCACTGGTTCACCGGCCGTGAAGTTCCTGGCCTTCTCAATGGCGGTGACGAAGGTGCGCTGGACCAGGTCCTCGGCCTCCAAGGGATCGCTCGCTAGGTGAGCGGCTACACGCAGGAGTTCTGGGGCGACGAGGTCGTAGACCACGCCTAGAGCCCGTGGGCTTCCGGTCAGCCGGAACTTATGAAACTGTCGATCTTCGGGTCCGTTCACGATGCCCCTACTTGTCACTGTGGCCGCCCCCGACTCCGTCCAATCCCAAAAAAAGGAGCTCCGGGTCGTTTCGCCCTGCGTCCAGGCGCTGGGGCCTGCTCCTGCAAGCATAGGGCAGGGGGCTGTGGCGCGACCAACGGCTGCTTGAATCGGTGAATGTGGGCCGCGGACGGTGGCCCGCGGCGTTCGTCGGGCCCGAAGAAGTGCTCGACGAGCCCATGGGCACCACAAGGGCTCGTCGCAACCCGGCTCGAGCGGGTAGGATTCGCGCTTCTATCCCCCCTCCGACTCTCCTGCACCGAAACCAAATCCCAGCCATGAGCGATACCTGGACCCTGAAAGTGATCGAGCCCAACCGGGAGCCCCGCGAGTTCGCAGCCCGGGATGGCTTGGTGTTCGGCAGCCACATCGACTGCGGGGTCGTGTTCATGGACAAGAAGGTGGACGGCCACCACGCGAAGTTGGTGACGGAGGGAGATGGGCTCGCCATCTTGAACTTGGTGGATGAGGACGGACCCAAGATCGATGGGGACAAGGTCCTCGCACAAGGCGAGCGCGAAGAGTTGCGGGTCGGCATGGAGATTGGGCTCGGCAAGTCGATGATCATCGTGCAAGGGCCCGCGGGGGAGTAGTCGAGTGCATTCTCCGGTTCAGCATTCGCCAGCCGGACGCCTTGCCAGCAAGAGCGGAGCGCCGGGTGCATAGCCCCGGCGCTCCGCTCTAGATTTGCCGCGCACTAATCGTCCAACAGGCCGAGGTGGTCCGCAGGTCGCGGCGCGGACAGGTCCCAATGGAAGCGCCGCTCGCGCTCTAGGATCGGGATGTCGTTGATGCTGGCTTGTCGCCAACTCATGAGGCCATTCTTGTCGAACTCCCAGTTCTCGTTTCCGTAGGATCGAATCCAGTGGCCTGCGGAGTCGTGCCACTCGTACTGGAAGCGCACCGCAATTTTGGAGTCGCCGAAAGCCCAGAGTTCCTTCACCAAGCGGTACTCGAGCTCTCGGCTCCACTTATGCTTGAGAAATTGTCGGATAGCAGCGTGACCTTGCAGGAACTCGGAACGATTGCGCCAGCGGCTATCGGGTGAGTAGGCCAAGGCGATGCGCTCCGAGTCCCTGGAGTTCCAGGCGTCCTCCGCAAGCCGGACTTTGAGCAGGGCGCTTTGCTCGTCAAAGGGGGGAAGGATCGGATGGGTCATCACAGTCGTCCTCGCGGGCTAGTTGGTTCGTTCACGGAGCAGGAACTCCTTCATCCTGCTAGCCATCCGATCGCCGTCTTCTTCCAAAGCGAAATGCCCGGTGTCCAAGAGGTGCAGCTCGGCCTTGGGGAGATCTCGCTTGTAGGGGTGGGCGCCTTCTGCCGGGAAGATCTGGTCGTTCTTGCCCCAGAGCAAAAGGGTCGGCGGCTGATGCTTGCGCAGGTACTCTTGCCAACGGGGGTAGAGCGCGACGTTCGTGCGGTAGTCGTAGAACATGTCGAGTTGAATGTCCGCGTTGCCGGGACGCTCCAGTAGGGGTTGCACGACGAGCCAGTTGTCGGGGCTGATGCGTTCGGGGTGACGGGTTCCGTCTTGGAACTGCCACTTGGTCGCGCCCAGACTCAGGAGTCCTCGCAGCGCCTCGCGCTCAACCGTGCCGCCAGTTTTCCAGTAGGCCTTGATCGGATCCCAGAACTCGCGCAAGCCCTCGTCGTAGGCATTGCCGTTTTGAATGACGAGTCCAGTCACCCGCTCCGGATGGGCCTCGGCGATGCGGAAGCCAATGGGAGCGCCGTAGTCCATCAGGTACAGGGAGTAGCGCTCGAAGCCGCGCTGCTCGATCACCTTGTCCACGATCGAAGCGATGTTCGCGAAGGTGTAGTCGAACTCCTTCGTCGAGGGCGCGGAGCTCAAGCCATAGCCCGGGTAGTCCGGAGCGATCACGTGGAAGTCCTTGGCGAGCTTGGGAATCAGGTCGCGGAACATGTGCGATGAAGTGGGGAAGCCGTGCAGCAAAACGATCTGCGGGGCGCCGGGATTTCCAGCCTCGCGGTAGAAGATGTCGAGCCCCTGAACGGGCACGGTTCCGTAGGTGACCGCTGGCGCGGCCTCGGGCGCCGGGGGTGAGTTGTGGATGGGAAGGGTCAGGGGGAGCAGCAGGCTGAGGGTGGCAAGGGAGAGCATTTCGATTCCTAGGTTGGAGGTTTGTGTGTGGTTGAGGTCGCGCGAGGTGCCGGGCCCAGGGGGCTGGCTCTCGTTCTCCCTCGTTCTGCGCTTCCTAGAGCACGGGCCGTGCCAACCGCGTCAGGTATCTCCTAAGTCCTGTATTTAACTGAGCTTAGATGTCTGCTCGGGGGCTGCATGTGGGGCTGAGAAGTCATGAAGTCGAGAAATCTCATGGGCCGGGTCATGAGATGTCCCTACTCTCGGCGGCTTGAATCCCGAAGCCCTCCAAAAGGCCGCCCTCAACGTGGCCCAGGCCCTCTGCGCCGACCAGGTCCTCGCGAACATCGTGGGGGACCTCGCCCGGGAACCCGGCGTGGCGCTCGTGCGCATCTGGCTTGTGGCCCCCGGGGACGTTTGCGCTGACTGCAGTTTGCGCAGCGAATGCAAGAGCCAGGACCTTTGCCTGCACCTCTCCGCAAGCGCTGGGAACTCCCTCCACGACCGATCGGAAACCCATCAAAGACTCGGCGGCCGCTTCCGACGCTTCCCCCTGGGCAGCCGCAAGGTTGGGCGGATCGCCGAATCCGGTGAGCCCCAACTGCTGCACGTGGCGGACAGCCAGGATTGGATCGCCGAGCCTGCGTGGGTCGAGCGCGAGGGCATCGCTTGCTTCGCTGGCCAGCCCTTGGTCTTTCGGGGGGAACGACTCGGGGTGCTCGCGCTCTTCTGCCGCGAGAGCTTTCGCGAGGTCGAGTTCGAATGGCTGCGGACCTTTGCGGATCACGCTGCCACGGCCCTCGCCAACAGCCGTGCCTTCGACGAAGTGGCGGAACTACGCAAGCAACTGGAGCTCGAGCGCGATTACCTGCGTGAGGAGATTCGGGTGGTGCAATCCTACGGCGCAATCGTTGGGGAGAGTCCGGCGGTCAAGCACCTGATACAGCAGGTGGAGATCGTCGCCCCGACCGAGGCAACCGTGCTCATCGAAGGCGAATCCGGAACGGGCAAGGAGCTCGTCGCTCGCGCCATCCACGAGAACAGTCCGCGGGCGAACAAGCCCCTCGTGCGCGTGAACTGCGCATCGATTCCCCGGGAGCTGTTCGAGAGTGAATTCTTCGGTCACCGCAAGGGTTCCTTCACTGGAGCGGTCAATGACCGCGCGGGTCGCTTTCAAGTGGCCCATGGAGGAACGCTCTTCCTGGATGAGGTGGGAGAGATTCCGCTCGAGCTCCAGGGCAAGTTGTTGCGAGCCTTGCAAGAAGGGCAGTTCTCTCGCGTTGGTGACGACAAGGAGTGCTCCGTTGACGTGAGGATCGTCGCTGCAACGAACCGGGATCTGCAAAAGGCTGTGCAGGCGGGACGCTTCCGTGAGGACTTGTTCTACCGCTTGACCGTATTTCCCATTCGAGTTCCTGCCCTGCGCGAACGGCTCTCCGATGTGCCCCTGCTTGCCCAGCACTTCATCGATCAATCCCCAGGGACTCCGGCCGGATCCTCACCGAAGCTACGCCGACAGGATATCGCGATGCTTCAGTCGTACTCATGGCCCGGCAACATCCGCGAGCTGCAGAATGTGATTCAACGGGCTTTGATCGGCGCGCGGGGTGGGCGCCTGAACTTGGACATGCCGAGTCCGCGCGGCCCCGTGGACTCGCCGCAAGAATCGCCGCAGCCCGAGTTGCTCACCATCGAACAAATGCGGGCCCTTGAACGCAGGAACTTCGCGGCGGTGTTGGACCACTGCCAATGGAAGATCTCGGGATCGCAGGGGGCTGCGGAATTCCTCGGGATGAACCCGGGAACGCTGACTTCCAAGCTAAAGGCGCTCGGGATCAAGCGCCCTCGAACTGGCAGCGAGTAAGAAGATGGCTGACCATGGCGGAGTAGCTCGCCCCCCAAGCCGCGGGGAGCAGCGATCAACGCCACAGGGATGCCGGGCAGGCTGGATCGCAGCAGGTGCTCCCGGTAGAGGATTCGAGCGCGCGCGGAGCTGGTTCCTTATGCTTTCTGCATGAGCCCATCGGAAGAGCCGTTCGCGAATGCACTGCAAGCCTGCGAGGAAGGGCGAGCCGCTGATCTGGCTCGCCTGTTGCGCGACAGTCCCGAGCTCGTGAAGCACGCCGACGAGGACGGATGGACGTTGCTCTTGGCAGCTTGCGACGCGTTCACGGGGGAGCGCGCGCTGCCGCCGGTGGAAGCAAGCGCCCAACAGCACGCGGTGCTGGAGCTGCTGCTCAGTGCGGGAGCCGATCCTTCCGCAAGTGATGCGGAAGGCTGGGCTCCCTTGCACACCGCCGCCATGACCGGGAACGAAGACCTCGCGAACACGTTGTTGAAAGCCGGAGCCGCGCGCGCAGGAAACCTGCTGGGCACCGAAGGCGGCTCGGCGCTTGCGCTTGCTTTGTTCTACGCGAAACCCGCGTTGGGGGAGCTGCTCGCTCAGCCCTCGGTCTCCGACAACTTGCGCACGGCGGCGGCCTTGGGGCGCGACCTAGATCGCTTCTTTGAAGGACAGACTCCCAGCGCTGCAGCCAAGATTGGACTCGACTTCTATCGACCGACCGCTCAGTGGCCGGATTGGGAGCGAACCTTTGAGCGCCAAGAGTTGCTCGATGAAGCGCTGGCTTGGGCGGCGCGCAATGGCCAAGTCGGCTCCTTGCAAGCCCTCGTTGCACGCGGCGCGAACGTGAACTCCAACTCGTACCGCGGCACGCCTTTGCTGTGGGCGATCTACTCCGACCGCGAGGACGTGGCGACTTGGTTGCTGGACCACGGGGCCGATCCTGATCTGAAGCACGACTTTGGCGGAACTGGACACGGGGTCGGCGCGGTGGCCATGCACTTGGCTGCCCAGTACTCGGGGCTGAAGTGTCTGCGGCTGTTGCTCGAGCGCGGTGCGGACATGGAGATCCAAGACGACGGGTTCTCGGCGACGCCCATGGAGTGGGCCATGCACTCGGATGCGGAGGCCGCCGTTCGGATGCTCACGGATTTCTAAGAGTCCGAGTCCGAGAACGAGTTCCAGCTCGACTTCGGGCTTCGGTACCAAAGTGCCCACGAGCTCGGTCACGGCGCAAGCGCTGGTGCGCGCTCGATGAGCCTCAAGGCCTTTGTCGGCCGCATTCGCTTGTCTTGCCAAACGCGTGCTCCCAATGAACGGCTCCGGAGCCTCTGAAAGCTCCGATCCGCCGCAAAGCCCTGCTATCATCCGGCCATGAGCAAGCCATCCTACGAAGCCCTCGTGGGCACCCTACGCAAAACCGCCACCCTGAAGTCCGTCGCGGATCTCGTGAGCTGGGATCAAGAAACCTACATGGTGGGAGGCGCGGCGGAAGCGCGCTCCGATCAGATGTCGTTGCTCGCCGGCATGCTGCACGAGCGTCAGACGAGCTCGGAGCTTGGGGACATGATCGCCGCATGCGAAGAGGATGGGGAAGTCATGGGGGACGAGCTGCAGTCCGCCAACGTGCGCGAGTCGCGCCGGGACTTTGACTTGGAAACGAAGCTGCCGGCGGACCTCGTGGCCGAAGCCGCCAAGGTCGGCAGCCAAAGTCAGGAGGCCTGGAAGGAAGCGCGCGCCAAGAGCGAGTTCTCCCTGTTCGAGCCCTACATGGAAAAGATGCTGCAGCTGACCCGGCGCAAGGCGGAGTGCTATGGCTACGCGGAGGGCGGCGAGTTGTACGACGCGCTCTTGAACCTCTACGAACCGGGAGCCACCGCGAAGCAGGTCGAGGCGATCTTCGCGCCTCTGCGCGGGCGGCTCGCCGGATTGATCGCGGAACTCGCGGACAGTTCCAGTCCGCCGGACGAGTCGCCCCTCGACATTTCGATGGAGCAAGCGCGCCAACACGAGTTCGGCCAGTTCGTGTTGAAGACCATGGGGTTCGATCTGGGGACCGGACGCTTGGACACCACGGCCCACCCGTTCTGTTCGGGCATCGCTCCGGGGGATACGCGCTTGACCACGCGCTACGGCGGGCGTTTCACCGAGTCGCTCTACGGAACGATGCACGAGGGCGGACACGGGCTCTACGAACAGGGTTTGCCGAAGACTGCTTTTCACGGCTTGCCTGTGAGTGAAGCGGTCAGCTTGGGCATTCACGAGAGCCAATCGCGGCTCTGGGAAAACCTGGTGGGCCGCAGCGAGGCTTTTTGGACCTGGGCCATGCCCCACGCGCGCACCATGCTGAATTCGAAGCTGAAGGACGTGAGCGTTGAGCACATGTATCGCGCGGTCAACACTGCGCGTCCCAGCTTGATTCGTGTGGAGGCGGACGAGGCGACCTACAACCTGCACATCATGCTGCGCTTCGAGCTAGAGCGCGCGATGCTCGTGGGGGATCTGGCGGTGAAGGACTTGCCCGATGCCTGGAACGCCAAGGTCCAAGAGTACCTGGGCATCGAAGTTCAAAACGACAGCGAAGGCTGCTTGCAGGACGTGCACTGGTCCTTCGGATTGATGGGGTACTTCCCCACCTACTGCCTGGGCAACTTGTACGCCTCGCAGTTCTGGGAGGCCCTGCAAAAGGATCTGCCCAATCTCTCGGACTCAATCGCTGCTGGGGAGTTCGGGGGCTTGCGAGGTTGGTTGCAGGAGAACATTCACGCCCACGGGCGGCGCTACTCCGCAGCAGAACTCTGCCAGCGCGCCACCGGGCAGGCACTTTCCGCGGATCCGATGATGCGGCACCTGGAAGAGACCTTGCGGCCGATCTACGGCGTTTGAGGAGATCAGCATGCAGGATCCAATTCGTTGCCACTGTTTGTGCGGACGCGTTCAATTGCACGCGAGCCAGCCGCCGACCAATGGGGCCCACTGCCATTGCGAGAACTGCCGGCGAGCGCACGGTGCGGCCTTCGTCTCATGGTTGTGCTTTGATGCGGACGCCGTCGAGGTTTTCGCTGGGGAGCAGGAATTCGCCACCTACGTGACCGAGACCGACGCGCAAAGACGCTTCTGCACGAACTGCGGAACGACGTTGACCTTCGCTTCGGAGCGCTGGCCCGGCAGCATCGACCTGGCCATGGCCAACATCATCGATCCGGTTCCGGAAGTGGAGTGGCGCCATACCTACGCGGATCGCGATCCGGAGTGGTCCAAGGGTCTGGATGGCTTGAAGCGCTGCGGCGGACCAGACGGCATGCAGCCGCTGCCCTAGGGGCGATGAGGACGGAGTCCCTGGGTCCCGTCGCGCACCGGCCATCAGACTAGGACGGGACGCTAGTGCTGCGCAGCAGTCGCGACTGCGTCGATCTCCCTCCACGCTGGCTCTAGCTCCGCAAGCTCTCCGTCCGGCCAGAGTAGGCACTCGCGAATTCGAATCGCGAGGACCCCGCAGTCCTCCGGGTCGCGATCCTTCCAAGCCTCCAAGAACAAGCTGCGAATGAGCTCGCCGTCGCCGAGGGGCATGTAGGCGGTCGCCAAACGATCATTCGCCTCGCAGCGAACTTGCCGGTGCTGGAAGCTCCGAATCGTGTCTCGCAAGTCGCCCAAGCCGGCGGTGGGCTTGAGGAAGCTGAACGACTCACTGCCGAAGTAGCTCATGAGGGCGCGCAAGAAGAACTCCTGCTCCCCAGCTGGAGTGCGGCGATCGGGGTCGAGTTGAGCTATGCGTTTGTGAGTGATCTCAAAGCTTCCGAGGGCGGGGCAAGCCATTTGGAATTTCGCGAGCTCCCAGAGGGCTTGGGTGTCTGCCGGGTTGGAATTCAACCGCCGCTCGATGTCTGCCTTCGTCCCTCGACCGGCGGCGAGGTCTTTCAAGATCTGTTGGAGGTGGAGGCGGTTTTGAATCTCCCCGTAAGCGGCTTGCACCTTCCCTTCCCGGTTCAATGCTAGGAGGCAAGGGGGGTTGGCGTTGCCGTACTTCCTACTATTCAAGAAGCCAGCGATCGTCCCTACGTTGTATGTCTTGAACGTCCAGAGAACCCAGGGGCCCTCGATCTCCTTGGCCGCTAGGCTGAGGGTTGCGCGTTCCGCCGATGCTGGCCACGCGCCACAGTCTCCGTTGACCGTGAGGTAAACGAGACCCACGATCGCGTCTCGTTCTTGAGCGGCTTGTATCGGTTGCGCGGAAACTTCATCGCCAGCATCCACAAGGGGTGCAGCACCTGGGCCTTTCTCGGAGCCGAAGGAGAGGGCTGCCAAACCGAGGACAGAGGCGAAGACGAACAGGCGCATCACTGATGGAGTTCTCATGATTGATTGGGGTAAAGGGCAACTCGTGCGGGGCGAGCGCCCCATCCCAAAGGGTCCAGAGAATTGAATCCCATGGACCGTCCAGCTCAATTTGCGAGCGGACTAGCTAAAGAGGATGACAAAGTCAGATCGTTTCAGGCCAGTCAAGATCATTAAATCAGCCTCGACCTGATCCAGAATGGAGAGCATGCCCGGGTGCGTGATCTTGTTCTTCTGAATGACGAGGACAGCTAGGATCAAGTCGGCCAGGTCTTGGCTGATCACGACTTCCGTGGAGAGCTCGTCCAAGAGCACGTCCATGGCGTGGTCTGCCTTGCTCAAAAGTGCAACGTAGGCGGGCACTTCCACGAGATCGATCTCGAGCAGGGCGCCGAGTTGGTAGAACCAGTTGGTGTAGCGCCGACCGGTGTCCGACTTGCTGAGGAAGGTATCCCGGAATTCCCAGGCCTTTGCCATGGGTTGCGTGGCGAACCCGGACTCGGGCAGGGTCACTCCCTCCAGGATCGTCGCGTTGAGTTTGCGCATGGGGCAGCCGAGGGCCTTCTTGTCGATCTTGCAGAGGAATCCATTGATCGTGAGCGTGCACGTGCTCGGGACGATCGCGATTCCGCAGAACGGGTTGGCGTTGCAGTCCCGGAACCAATCCAGAATGTCCTGCAGGATCTCCGCGTAAATCGATCCCCCATAGGCCCCGATCATGCTCATTCCCGTTTCGAAGGGCGTGGTCTGAAGCAAGGCCAAACGCAGCTCCACCGCGGCCTCACCATTGGGCCAGGCATCCACGAAGGGAACATTCGCCGGCGGAAGCAGCACTTCAATCTCCGTGCGCGGGGCCGGACCGCCCGCCGGATCGGGGGGAACGCAACCGAAGTTCATCAGCAGCAGATCGTCCGTGAGCAGTGCACCATCCATCCACAAGCTGAGTTCGGGAACTTCAAAGTACGTGCCACTAGCGTTGTCCAACCGGAACAACTCGTGACGCTCCTGCCCAACTCCATACTGGCGGATGAGCGAGACTCCGTAGACAAAGTTCGATGTGGTGGAGCCGGGCAGACTCGGGTCCGGGCCGCTGTAGGTGATGACCGAAGCGATCTGAGTCCCACTTGGAATCCCACCCGCCTGCGTTCGCAGGTTGGCGAGCAGGGCCGGGAGCTTTCCGGTGTCGAGCTCCCTGCGGGTCACCACCAAGTCCGTCAGGTGGTTGAGCGTGAGAAAGGGAGCTTCAAAGGAAGCGGACAAGGGTTGCCCTGGACCCGCAGGAAACTGCGGCGAGTTGGTGCGCAGGGAGGTGCGCGTGCCTTGGGTCGTCGTTGCCCCGGAAGGGCTCGTCGGGGAGCTGCTAGCCGCCACAATCGCTCCGGCGCAGAGGCCGATAGTAGCGACGGAAAGGACGATGCGATGGAGAACTGAATTCATGATGGATGCGTGTTGGATCCCGTGAAACGTAGAGGGCTGACGCAGGTCGCCCCCGGGCCGGTTCACGATCCGTGGAGTTCTTCCCTCCACTCACTCGTGTCCTCCGCAGGCTAGAAATCTCCGCCGCCAAGGTCACAGACGCATCCGGGGCGCGCCGGTCACGCAGAAAACGCGCGGCGCACCCATTGAGCCGTTTCGCTTCAGGCCCGTTCGGGATGAATCACTTCTCGAACTTTCGCAACGAGCTCCTTCATCGAGAAGGGCTTGGCGAGGAACGCAGCGCCTTCCACGTCGGCGTCCTCTTCTTCCAACAGGTCCGCCGAGTAGCCGGAGATGAACAACACGCGCAGCATCGGGTCCTCAGCGCAAATCATCTCGGCGAGCACGCGCCCGTTCATGCCCGGCATGATCAAGTCTGTGATCAGCAGATCGAGTTTGCCGCGCTGCTGCTTTGCAAGCTCGAGCCCATCATTCGCATCATCCACGAGCAACACCTCGTAGCCAGAACCTCTCAAGGCCTGTTGAACGAGCCGTCCTACGACCGCGTCGTTGTCGATCACAAGGACGCTCTCTTTATCGGACGTATCGAAGCTGTTGGTATCCATGTCCATTCCTCGCTGGGTTGGAAGCGCAAGACAGCAGACGCCACGCGGGCACCGCCAAGGATTGATTGGACCAAGATGGGCGGCTTGTCCAAGGGGGGGTTCCGGGTTTCCTTCGGCCAAGGGGGTCGCTCACCCCTAATCGAATTCCGTTGAGGCCTAGCCTGTGGCGGGTTGCAATGCTCCTTGTCGTGGCCTAGGAGAAGGTTCGCTCGAATCCCCTGGCTGCCCGTGAGCACCCTGCTGAACGGGTGTCAAACGGCTCGGTGGGCTGTAGAATCGCCGCCATGATTCCAGCTTCAGGTTCTCTCTCTTGCCAGCGGACGCTGGGCTGCGTCCTGCTGATTGCGACACTCGTGAGCTGCACGGTGGAGGAGCCCCTGCCCTCGTCCGGTGTGCTCATCACCGTGGATACGACCAATGCGGGCGCGCTTGATGTCTACGGCAAGAATCGCGGCTTCACCCCTGCGGTCTCCAAGTTGGCAACAGAGGGTTTGACCTTCGACCGTGCGTACACCACGGCGCCGATCACCTTGCCGGCGCACACTTCGATGCTCACGGGGCTCTACCCCTTGCGTCACGGTGTGCGCGAGAACGGCTTGATGCGGCTCAGTCCCCAGGCGGAGACCTTGGCGGAGCGCGCCCATGAGGCTGGCTTTCAAACGGCAGCCTTCGTTTCAGCCATGGTGCTCGCGAAGACGTACGGACTGGATCAGGGCTTTGACGTCTACGAGGGGCCTCGACAACACACTCAACGGATTGGTGCCGGAATCACCGAGAGGCGTTCCAATGAGGTGACGGACGCGGCCCTGGCTTGGTTGCAGCAGCGCGACAAAGGCCGCCCGTTCTTCTTGTGGGTGCACTACTTCGACGCACACGCGCCTTACGAGCCTCCGCCGAAGTTCCTCCAAATGACCGGTGGCAACAACTACCTGGGCGAGGTCGCCGCCATGGACGTGGACATCGGTCGCTTGCTTCAAGCCCTGGACGAAGAGGTGGGCAAGGACAAGTTGATGTTGGCGCTGGTGGCTGACCACGGGGAGTCCCTCGATCGCCACGGGGAATCCAGTCACGGTGCCTTCTGCTACAACCCGACGACCAAGATCCCATTCATCCTGCGCTTTCCCGACGGTCGTCTGGCGGGAGAGCGACGGGAGGGCTTGGTCAGCGTCGTCGACCTCTTTCCAACTTTCCTCGAGCAGCTTGGCCTCGGCAGCTCCTCAGACTTGGACGGCCTGAACCTCTCTCTTGGAGACGTTCCAGCGGATCGTGGCGTGTACGTCGAGTCCTACTACGGCTACTACAACTTCGGTTGGAGTCCCCTCGGCGGTTGGGTGGATGACAAGGGCAAGTACCTGCACAGTTCCAAGCCCGAGTACTACGACCTGAACGCGGATCCAAGGGAGTCGGAGAATCTGTTCGGCGCGCAGGGGTTGGACTTGAGCCGGTACCGCGACAGCATCGCAGCCCTTAGCAATCGGCCGCGCCTGCTTTCAGGGGGCGAGGTCGAGCTGAACCAAGAGGAGGTCTTGGAACTGCGCAAGCTCGGATACGCGGCCCTGGGCAGCCTCGAGGGCGAGGGACCGCCAGATCCTTTGGAGCCGAGCACAGCCCCAGCTCCTTCGGACGAAGTGGAGTCTTACTACTCCTTTGCCGTCGCAACTCGGTTGCAACATGACGGCAAAAACGAAGAGGCCGAGAAGGTGTTGCGGGAAATCCTCGAGCGCCAGCCGAAGCACGTGGCTGCCCTGGAGACCTTGGGGGTTGTGCTGCTCGAGTTGAAGCGCTTCGCGGAGTCCGCCGAGTACTTTGAACGGACGCTGCAAGTGGATGCAAGTCGCTACCCTTCCCACGTTCACCTAGCGAGTGCCTGGCAAGCTCTCGGAGACAAGCAGAAGGCCCTCAAGCACCTGCGCGCTGCCCGGCTAATCCGCCCCGATGAGCCTAAGTTGGCGGCGGACATCAAGCGTCTGGAGCGGGGACTTTAGGTCGGACGGTTCGTGAAGACGGCCACGAGTCTTTGCTAGCGGTGCGCTTCTGCTGGCCCTCTTCTGATGAGGCGACTTCGAGTGCTGTGGCTCCTTCGATGACACGCTCCGCTCGCCCGGGGGTCAAGTCCTTCCGAGCGCTAAAGGGAACCGAGTGCCTCGGTCTCGAACGGGCCTGCATGCCTTGTTCGGGCTAGCCGCGATTACTCTTCGTCCTTCTCCGACGCGCTTTCCACGTAGCCCAAACTCTCCAGCGCTCGGATCTGTTCGGGGCTAAGGTTGAGTTCACTTGTCTCGCCGTCGAAGTTGAGGGCTTGTTCCTCATACTGCTTCCACAGTCGATGCAATTCCGCGACCCGTTGGCCTTCGTTGAGCGCGCGATCCTCCAACTCGCCCCAGTCGTTCCCGATGTCGAAGAGCTCGAACTCCTCACCTTCCTTGGTGTAGGTGACGATGAACTTGTCGTTCCCGTGGATGACCGCGCGCTTGCGTTGACCCCCGAACACTTCGAGGCGCGAGCGCATGGAGAAGATCGTTCGATCGTTGGCCGGCGGCTCGCTGGCCATATAGTGCTTCACGAGGCTCTCGCCGTTCTCGAGCGGGCTCTGCGGGGTGCCCAGGATTTCCCGTAGGGTCGGCAGCAGGTCCACCAAACTGACGTTGACTTGCACTCGCGAACGAGCCGGCTTGGTTCCGGGATGCACGATGAGGAACGGCACATGCAAGAGCTCCGAGTACAAGAGGAAGCCGTGTTCGAGCTTGCCATCCCGTTGGTACAGACCCTCACCGTGGTCGGCGACAAAGAGGACGACGGTGTTCTCGTCAGCGCCGATCATTTCAAAGGCTTCGCGGATGAACTCGTCCGCGGCCCGGATCTCGCTGTCGTACATGGCGCTCACCACCGGCCGGGCCACCTCGGGGTCCATGGCCTTCAGCTCTTGAGGACCAGGAACCACAAGCCCGTCGGGGGCTTCGAACCAAGGCTTTCGGGGCTCGTAGGGGAAGTGCGGATCCATGTAGTGCAAGTACACAAACCAGTTCTCATCCTGTTTGATCTGCGGTGCCCACTGCGCGAGTTGCCCGTTGATCTTCTCGCCGCCGTCGTTCTCAAAGGTGTGGAAGAACTCGAAGCCTGATTGGAAGCCTTCCTCGTCCGTGATGTTCGGGTTGTCGGCGATGCCGTAGGTGCGGTAGCCGAGGGAGCTCATGAACTCCGGCAAGGTTTCGATCTGGCTTGGAATGCGATTGATCTTGAGGCTCGGGTCCACGTTCTGCTGGATGTTCTTGACCAGCTTCAGCCCCTGGGTGACGCCGTGTTGCAATGGGTACATGCCCGTGAAGATCGAGGCAGCCGAGGGAGCCGTCCAAGAGGAAGGAGCCCAAGCGCGATCGAAGACCACGCCCCGTTGGGCCAAGGAGTTGAGGAACGGCGCCGTGTCCTTCCCGTAGCCATAGAACGGAAGGTGGTCCGCGCGCAAGGTGTCGATGACCACCACGATCACGTTGGGCTTCGGCACCGGAACGTCATCCTTGGAGCCACAGGAACTGGCCAGGGCCATGGCCAAGAGGGCTCCTGCGAAGAGGGGGCACGGGGTCGATCGCAAGGGGCTCATCAGGATTCGGTGGAGACGGTCGCACGGACGGACTCCAAAACTTTATCAAGGCCACGCCCCGCTTGGGTTGAGCATTTGGGAATGCTCGACAATTGGACAAATCGAGTCGGGCGCGGGGAATGGCGGCCGAGGGCCCACGCTTTGGCGTGACTCCCTCAGGATTTCGGGCGCCTGGCCGATAGGATGAGGACCCCTGACCCTTCCTTTTGATCGCCGTTCGGCCTGTGATCGCAGCCCGAGCACCTGAGTTTGAAAGCTGCAATGCCGACACGTTCGAATCGCCTCGTCTCCTCCCTGCTCCTGCCGGTCCTACTTGGGCTGGCCTCCTTCGGAATCGGTTGCGTGCAGTCGGGTGGCTCCGCGGGGCCCGCCCGCCCGAGTCCTCCCGCGCCGCAGCCCGAACCAGCGGCGCCGCAAGAGGTGGAGACGAGCACGCCCGAACCGGCAACGCAGCCGGCGCCCAAAGTGGTCAACGAACCGCCAGCTCCCGCGATCGTGGAGCCCGCCCTACCGGATTGGGTCTTGCCGCCACTGGGCCCATCCATACGACTGCCCGCCATCGGTTCGATCGCTGGGCCTGACTCGAGCATCGAGTCCGCTTCCGATTGGGACCTCGAACTCGCCCTGCAATCAGGACACCCCGGGGATGCCTACGTGGCCTACTTCACTCCGGATGGCCGGTACCTGGCCACGGGTGGAGGCGAAGGATCCGACGCGGCGGTGCGCATCTGGAACCTCTCCTCGAGCAAGGAGCTGCGCTACATGCCGCAGCCCTATGGAATTGAGTACATCGAGTTCAGCCCCGACGGTTCCAAGTTCCGAGCCATCGGCGGACTGTTTGAAATTGAAACCGGCCTGCGTTTGCATGGGGCGGATAGCACGGAAGCCTTTGGGGATGGGCGCGTCGATCCTTGGTACACCTCCCCCGATTGGACCCGGATCGTCGCCACCGTCTGGGACAGGCAGACGTCCAGGGGAGTGCTGAACGTCATGGACTACGACTCGAAGGAAACCGTAGTGGCCTTTGAGCTCGATGGAGTGCGCGCCTCGAATGTTCACTTCGCCAAGCACGCGCCGCGCTTCGCCGTGCGCCTGCGGGAAGCGGAAGGCAAGGGCCGCGAGTTGCGCGTCTACGATTGGGAGTCCAAGCAACTGGTCGCCACGCTGCCTGGGGAAGACGCGAGCTTGATCGAGCTCTCCCCTGATGGTCGCCACGTGCTGCTTGCAGACAAGAGCCGCCGGGTCAGCCTGGTGGATTTGGAGCACCCGGAGTCCACGGTCTGGCAACTCGATGGCATCCCGGTCGCCCGCATTGCCTTACCAAAGGGAGCTGGATTCTTCGGAGATGGCTCGCAACTGATCGTGGGGGATTCCAGTGGCAACTCCCTGCTCTTGTTGGACTCCTCGAATGGAAAAGTCCTGCGCCAATTCGTCGCGAAGGACCCCATTTGTGCGCTGGCGATCGATACCAAGAACGGCCGGCTCGCGGGCTCCTTCGGCACGACCTTCGCCGGAGTGGCCTCCGCTTCTGGTGAGCCCCACGGCATTCGTTTGTGGGACCTCGCGACAGGCGAGGCCTTGAAGGACATGCACGACGATTCGCGCAGTGCCTACGAGTTTCTGGACTTTAGCCCCGACGGGCAACTGCTCGCGAGTGCCGGGATTCAACAGACCCCCGCCCTGTGGAATGTAGCGGAAGGGACACGCACTCGCCGCCTGCGCGGGGATGTGGTCGAGCCCGAGAACGCCGAGTTCCATCCAAACGATCGCTACCTCTCCATCCTCGGGGTCGACGCTCGTTTGCGCATCCTGGATCTAGCGACGGCGCGCACCCTGGCGACGGTGGAGAACTGTTGGGAAGCGAGCTGGGACCCCAGCGGCGATTGGCTCGGCATCATTCCGGCACGCCGCAAGCGAACACAGGACGGTGCTGTGCTGCTCTGGAACCTGGAGCGTGCGAAGGTCGAGCGCGTGCTGCAATCACCGGGGATTCAACCCACGGCCTTCGCCTTCGATCCTACTGGCAAGCGGGTGGCCGCGGTTAGCTGGTACTCCGGCCGAGTGCTCGTTTGGGACCGTGAGAATTCGCAACCCATCTGGGAAGGCAAGGTCATCAATCCGGGAGCGATCACTTTCAGTCCCGATGGAAAACTCGTAGCTGCGGGTGCCATGAGCACCGACGAACGCGGCATCGGAGCCACGATCTTCAATGCGGAGACCGGCGAGGTGATCGTCGACTTGATCGGAGACGATGTCCGCAGCCTCGACTTCAGCCGCGACGGACGCTGGCTAGCGGCCGCTGACAACTCAAACGCCACACCCCATGTCCTGGTCTTCGATACGACGACTTGGGAACAGGTTGGTAAGTTCCCAGGCCACGACTGGATCGTCAGCAACCTTGCTTTCAGCGTGGACGGCAACCGCATCGCAAGCGCCGACATGTCCGGCAAAGTGTTGGTGCACGATCGCAAGTCGGGTTCCTTGACAAAGGAGCTCCGAGCCCACGGCTTCAAGATCAGCGACCTTTCCCTGAGTGCGGGGGGGGAGACCCTGGCGAGCACCTCCATGGACGGCCGCACGATCCTGTGGGACACCCAGGACTTCAGCAAAGTGGCGACGGTGATCATCGGTCGCGGGGAGGACACGGTCATCACCCTGCCCGGAGGCCACTACACCATGAGCCCCCAGGCTCACCACTTGGTCGCTTTCGCGGATGGCATGACCTCTTACCCCTTTGAACAATTCGACTTGCGGCTCAATCGCCCGGACCTGATCGTTCGCCGCCTCGGTCGTTCTTCGGCAGACATCGCGGAGCTCTTCAAACGAGCCTGGTCCAAGCGCATTCGTCGCATGGGCTTCAGCGAAGAGTCCCTGGCCGCCGGCGGTGAAGTCCCGACCCTTTCGATTCTCGCCCGCGATGAGCTTCCGATCTCCCAGGCAGAGCGTGAGTTGAGCTTCCGCATTCAAGCGCAAGCGAGCTCCCCCTTGGAGCGCATCAACCTGTTCGTCAACGACGTTCCGGTCTGGGGAACGAACGGCCGCGACATTTCAGCGCCGTCCAGTTCGGAGTACGAGGGTCAAATCCAAGTGCGCCTCAGTGCCGGCCGCAACAAGGTGCAAGTCTCCTGCCTCAACCAGGCGGGCTTCGAGTCCCTGCGTTCGACCTTCGAAGTGACCTGCAGCGCCCCCGAAAGCCAGCCCGATGCCTACGTGCTCGCCATCGGAGTGAGCGAGTACCTACAGGACGAGTACAGCCTGGTCTACGCCGCCAAGGACGCCCGGGACATCACCGCGGCCTTTGAGAGCAACGGTCTCTATGGCAAGGTGCACTCCAAGCTACTGACCGATTCAGCAGCCACCCGCGACTCCATCTTGGCCGCCCGCGAGTTCCTCATGCAAGCGGACGTGGACGATCAAGTCGTGCTCTTCGTGGCTGGCCACGGTGTGCTCTCCGACGACCTCGACTACTTCTTCGGAACCCACGACATCGACTTCGCTTCCCCGGCCGAGCACGGGCTGTCCTACGCCGACCTCGAGGGCCTCGTGGACGGCATCCCCTCCCGCAAGAAGCTGGTCTTGATGGACACCTGCCACTCCGGCGAACTGGAGCCAGAGGGCACGGAGCTACTCGAAGTCAGCGTCGCGAGCGGCGTCAAGCAGGGCTCCACCCGTGGCTTGCGCGTGGTCAAGAACTCCCGTACCGAAGACCTAAGCGAGCTGCTCGGCACCCTCTTCACCGACTTGCGCCGCGGCACCGGCGCCGTCGTCGTGACCTCCTCTTCCGGCACGGAATACAGCTACGAAGACGAGAAGTGGGCCAACGGCGTCTTCAGCTACGCCGTCCTCGAAGGCCTCCGCGACCGCCGCGCCGGCAAGGACGACACCGCCATCCGAGCCTCCCAACTAATGGAATACGTCGGCGCCCGCGTCACCGAACTCACCGGCGGCATGCAAACCCCCACCATGCGCCGCGACAACCTAGAACTCGACTTCCCGATCTGGCGTTGAGCGATACCGGCGATACCCAGCCCGCCGAATCTCCACCACGTTCAGGAAGCTGGTGGAGATTGCGCGGGCTGGGTATCTGCT
>CALCXM010000151.1 GCA_937905825.1 uncultured bacterium | reverse complement strand
CCTTGCCCGCGCGCGTTGGCTGGGAGGACACTGGCGAAGAAGAGACCGATAGCGATGAAGTGCAAAGTTCCTTTGAAGACCGAAGGCAAGTCTGTGGTGTGTTTGTTGAACATATTGGTGATCCTGAGCGTTGTTCTTGGGCGTTGTTCTTGGGCGTGGAGGTCCCCTATCGTGATTTAGCGCCGACGCTCCAACGGAGCTCCATTAAATGGTCTGGCAAATTCCGGAAGTTGTCAACGATTTTGAGACAGCGCGGGTGAATGGAGGATAAGAGCTCCAAAGGGCCTAAATAAACCTGCATACCCATCCGCCGAACCAACGAGCCCCCGATTTACCCCGCCTGCCCCCTCGCGGACACCACCCCTCACCTCAAGCGGTACGGAACGCGCTCTAGATCCACCACATTCCTGCACCATGCAGGTGGATAGCCACACCTCCCCCATCACGAGCCTCAGCGCACTCGCGTCCTTGCTTCTCGTTAGCACCCCTCAAACTCAAACTCAGCCTGGGAGGAGCGCGGGGTGGCGACGGCCGAATCACCGCGCTCGGCAATTCGAGATGATCGAGGATCTTCGTGATGGCCTCGCCGCTCGCCTCTTCTGTTGAGTTGCGGGCTGCTATCAAGCGGCGCTCTGAACCGCACTTCGCGCACGTCAAGGCATCGATTCCGAAGACTCGTTTCATCAGCTCCGCGAAGCTGTAGCGATGGAGTGGGAGCGGGCTGGCTCCGCCGCATGAGGCACGGCGACGGGAACTCCGCGCAGGGACGATGTCGCTGCGCCAACTGGCAGCTGGGGCTAGGACCCCGTGATAGGTCAGCTGGTGCAAACGCGGTGGCGGAACGAGAGCCGCCAGGCGCTCGTTAAATGCAATTGGCTCGAAGATGAAGTGCGTGGTGCCATCGCGGGTCTCGACGGCCGCCGACGCACTGCGCGCGCTGGTCGTAGACTGAGCCGTCCGCCGTCCGGAACTCCGCGGATTACTGGCAGCGCCCCATCGTCTTGGTCTCGAACGGGGCGCTAAGACAATCACTCGACTTCTGCCCGGCATACAAGTAGGCCTATCGAGGCTGAGGTGAATCCTCGACCTCAATAGCCAGCACGTTTAATGGGGTGCTGAATAAATAGTGCGTCCCTCTTTGATGGTCTCCAGCACGCGAATACTCAGGATGTCGTCAGGGCTCTCGGTCAGGGGGTTCTTATCCAAGATGACCAGGTCGGCTAGCTTGCCAACGACTAAAGAGCCCTTCGCCTGCTCTTCAAAATGCTGGAAGGCTGGCCATATGGTCATGGCCTTTAGGGCGTCCAGCGAATTGAGCTGATGCCGCTTCCCAAGCACTGCGCCTGAGCGCGTAGTGCGATTGACAGCGCTGTGAAGAATGCGCATGGAACTTGGGAAAGCAACGGGGGCATCCGAGTGGATTGAAAACTTCATGCCCTGCTCAACCATCCAGCCCGTGGGCGAGATGTTTTCGGCACGCTCGAGGCCGGCGACAGAGTCGCGATGCCAATCGCCCCAGTAGAAAGTGTGCATGGGGAAGAGGGCTGGGAAGATCTCAAGAGCATTCAACTTGGGCATCTGATCTTGACGCAGAAACTGGCCATGGATCATCACGGTACGGCGATCCGTACCGGGGTGCGCTGCAGTTGCCGTGTCGACGGCGCTAAGGAGCTGATCAATGGCGGCGTCGCCATTCGTGTGCACCAGCAACTGCCAGTCGTTTTCATAGGCTAGGCTAATCCACTTCAGTGCCTCAGCATTGGTGAACGCCCCATAGCCGGCGTAGCTCTCCGCTTGCCCACGGGGCGGGCTCAGGTACGGCTGGGTAAACCAGGCGGTCTTCCCCTGGGGTGAGCCATCCAGCGTCAGCTTGACGCCGCCAATACGGAAGTTGTGGGTGTAGCTGGGTGAGAGCAATGGCCCTTGCATCAAAGGGTCTTCGCTGCCGCTCGTCAAATCCACATAGGAAACAACATCCAGATCAAAAATGCCCCGGGCGGAGAGCGTGGCAAAGGTCTCCAAGGTCTTGAGATCGGTCTTGCCATCCTGCACTGTGGTGAAACCATTGGCGGCGTAAATCGCCGTGCCGGCCCTAAGCACCTCGCTGTATTGCGCCTCTGTGAACTCGGGCATCAGCTTGTAGATCACAGCGAAGTGAGCATTCTCCTGCAACACCCCCGAAGGGGTTTTCCCGTCGGCCTCGCGCTCAATGATTCCACCGGCTGGGTCGGCTGACTCGGGCCCAATCCCCACCATCTCCAGCGCGAGGCTGTTGTAAGCACCCATGTGACCTGACTGGTGAAGAACGACAACGGGCAGCTCCGTGCTCACCGCATCAAGGTCATGACGAGTCGGGTGACGGAGCTCATCAAGCTGGGAGTCGTCGTAGTTAAACCCGATCACGATCCCATGCTCTGCGACAACCGCTGAGCTTGCCATGTAATCCCTAAGAGTCTGTTGCAGAGCGCTAATGTTGTTAACGGGGCCATCAGGCGCTGGCAACAGATTGGCTGAGATGGCCTGTATTGCCACTCCGGAGAGATGGCTGTGGGCGTCGACGAAGCCCGGTAAGAGCGTCTTGCCATCTAGATCGATCAGTTGCGTAGCTCCGCCTTGATACGGGAGTACTTCAGCCTGACTACCTACAGCCAAAATCTTGCCATCGGCAACGGCTAGCGCTTCCACGGTGCCCCGGGTTCCATCGAGGGTGATGACATTCCCGTTGGTGTAAATGTGACTGGCAACAGGTGCGGCCGGCTGCTCGCGGCAGCCCGTGGCCAAGCTTAGAGACAGGGCAGCAAGAGCGACCGTTGTATTGATACGCATAAGAGTTCCGTCCATCGATGGATCCGGCAAGGTACTGCTGTACATCGCCAAAAGGGAGCAAGCCGATGGCGAGATCCTTGCTGTGCCCTAAAAGTCTTCATGACATGGGCCGCCTCGCGCATAGCAGGGCATAAACCCAAGCGCGTCCAAGAAGATTGAAGCCCTCATGAGTCGCGCTTATTGATTGCGGAGAATAATCGATCCAAAGGGCTGCCACCAATAAAATCGACCGCCCGTCCAGCTGGCCTCCAGCTCTTACCGTCCTCCACCCGATTGCTAGCTCGCGACACGTGCGAAGCGTCTCGATCCAGTACATCGCGCGCTTCGAACCACCTCGAGCTTGGGAGGTACAGCCGCGCGGATCGGTGATGCTTAGTGCGCGGCGCTCGGTGACTCGTTACGATCTCGCCATGATACGATCCACTTCCCTCCTGCCTCTACTGCTTGTGTTTGGCTGCGCCTCTGGTGCCAAAGACACCATAAGCACTGGACCAGTTTTTGGGGTCATGCCACAAGAGCTGACCGCTCCAACTCCACAAGCACATGTCGAACACTGGGGCGCCATGAAAGCCGTTCTCCGTGATGGCCTAACCCAGGGGCGCGTGAGCTTGGACGAGGCAGTCGGTCCGAACACGTTCGCGGTAGGCGCACTAGAGGGACTCGCCGCCGAGATCACAGTCGTCGATGGCGTGATTCATCTTGCCGAGGTGATCGAGTCAGGTGCTGGGATTTCCATGCGGGTCCGCGCGCCCGTCGAAGGAGAGCAAGCCACTCTGTTGGTCACAGCCCAGGTGGATTCATGGGCCGAGCACCTACTGCCCCGCGTGGCCAATCTAGAAGAGCTCGAGACCGCCGTGCGCGACATCGCCCTTGCCGAGGGCATCGACGTCACGCTGCCCTTCCCATTCAAGGTCGAAGGAGACTCCAGCCAAGTGCACCTCCACGTACTCAACCACTCTTGCCCCATCGCCAATCCCGACGGTCCAAGTCCATGGACCTTCGAAGGCGTGAACGAGCCCGTTGTACTTGTCGGCTTCTACGCATCCGACGCGGGCGGCGTACTCACCCATCACGGCCAGAGCAGCCATGTCCACGCCGTGGTAGCGACGCAAAATGTGTCCGGGCATCTCGACAGCATTAGCCTGACTGGGAATGCCCGGCTGTTCTTGCCAGGCAGTTGACACAGGGAAGAGTGCGACTGACTCCGTTCACTTGATAGGCAGGTGGCCTGTCTTGACGAAGATCACCGTGTCTTCCGTGACGAAGGGATGATGGGAGCTCAGGTGCGGGCTCTGGAGCCAGGTCCCCTGTGGGTAGTTGCCGTGCTCGTCTTGGAAGGTCCCCGAGAGAACGAAGGCCTCTTCACCGCCCCAATGCTGATGGGGTACGAAGCGCTCACCTGGCGGCCAGTGAACGAGGGCTGTGCCTTCGCCTTCGAAGCTGTGCAATGGCTTGACTTCGAGTTTGCCTTGACCCGGCAGCCATGGATGATCATCAGTGCTTGGCTCCGAAACAGTTGTTTCGACGCAGTTTACGGCCAATAGAGGCCTTTCGCAAGGCGGCGCAAGCCGTGTCATCGAGGCGCACTCAGAGGCACCAGGACGCGTGTACTGAGGCCTTGGCATGTACCGTACATGCGTGCTTGGTCAGGCGCTTCGGGGCCGTTGACTGGGAGCCATTGAGGCCTTCGATTGCGCAGTCGGAGGAGCTCAGTCTGGACCCTAGTGCAAGCCACCTGCCGGGCATGAGGGGGAGCGCCGAAGACCCTCCCCACCGAGATCGCTCCACGGGCCCGGAGAGCATCAGAGCTCCGGAAGCGCCCATCAGCACGACCTCACCCGGGCCCGCATCACGCAGATCATGAACCTGCTGCGGAGACCGCGGTCACCGCGGAGCCCGGCGCGGCCCTCGAGTGGCTCTGCGAGCAACAGCAGGACGACGGCTCTTGGCCGGCAGCCACGGAGGAGCTGGCGATGCGCACCACGGCAGGGAGCCGGATCGGAGTCAGCGGGCTGACGCTGCTCGCCTTGCTCGCGGAGGGCAACACGACCGAGGTCGGGCCCCGGGCGGCCTGCTTGCAGCGCGGCGTGAAACGGCTCCTCTGAATCAGATTCCTTCGCGGAGTGGCTCAATGTCAGCTAGGTTTCGCTCCACGTCCACCCGCAGCACGTTGTTCGTCAGGCTGAACAGAACGTACTGTGAGACGATCGTGATCAGGTCGATGACCTCTGAATCACTGAGGTGAGGCTTGCATCGGTCCCACGTCGACTTGCTGACGTTCCGCTCGGCGACCATCTCATCCGTCAACAGCAGCAGTGCTGTCTCTCGGCTATTGAACCCGCCGTTCAATGGGAGCACGCGCACAGCATCCAGCTCCCCTTGGGTCACGCCCAACTCCGAAGCGACCGGCAGATGATGCTTCCACACGTAGTTGCACTCGTAGTGAAGGGCCATTCGCAAGATCAGCAGTTCCTGCTCTCTGCCTGACAACCCCATCTCGTGCTTTGTGCAAACCCAGTAATCGAGAAACGAACCCATGGTCTGAGGGTTATGCATCAGCATGCCCAGGAGGGTAAGAGCTCCAAAGGGCCTACATAAACCTGCATACCCATCCGCCGAA
>CALCXM010000150.1 GCA_937905825.1 uncultured bacterium | reverse complement strand
CGGGATCCGGTGCGGGTCCCTCTGGTGGTGCTAGTGCACCTGGTGCTTCGATGCCAACTGTGGTGCGAGGCCCGAGCTCGAATGATTTCCTCAAGATGAAGTGGGACTATCCGGTGTACGCACCGGAAGCAGGCAAGCGGCCTGAAGGGACCACCTCACGAGTCGTGCGCAAGGCAATGACTCGCGAAGAGGCTGTGGCATACATCGCTGGGGATGACCCACGCCCGCTGCTTATCTTGCGTGAATGCAAGGTCTGCAACGGAACGGACGAAGCGCTGCTCAAAGGCGGCATCGACAACGAGAAGACCTTCTTGCTGTCAGCTTGGTTCCACTGCGTGAAGTTGCCCGTGGACGTGATGGACGAAAACCACCCCTTCCACAACGTGTTCACCGAGAAAACGCCCGAGCACCTCTTCGTGTGCTCGATCGACGGTACGAACCACAACGCCCTTCAGTCCGAAACCTCACGCAAAGAGCTTTGGGGATCCATGCTGGATCTACTCGAGCTCGAGTACGAGACCAAGCCTGATAAGCCTCTGAAGAACATTGCTAAGGTTCTCGACAAGCTCGACGTCGTTGACGCCCGGGTTCGCGAGTACACCGTCAAGCGCGAGAAGATCCTCGAAGAAGACGGCCCTGGTTCCAAGAAGCTGGCCAAGATCGCCAAGAAGCTCGAGAAGGAAGAGCTTGAACTCGCCGAACTTAAGGCTGAGATCAAGACCCACTACCTCAACGAGCTCAAGCGTCAGAAAGCCGCTGCGCAAGACAAAGAGACATCGACCGCCTCGCGCTAGATAAGTCTGCTTTGCCAGAAGTATAGTCAAGGGGCGGCGAACACGGCAGTGTTCGCCGCCCCTACTCTTATTAAGCCGTGACTCGCCTCGTCCGCATCCCATCAGTCATGTTCGACCCCACGAAACTGCGCGCCCTGCTGCCGCTCCTCACCCTGCTCGTTCTCTTCGGTTTCTCCACTGGGACGCCTGGCTTCGCCCAGAAGGGCGAGGAAGGGGACATGGAAGAATTCGAGAAGGTGGATCCCTACACACAAGGGGATTCAAAACTGGAGAAGGCCCTCGGATACGAGCGTGTCGGTTTCTTTCCGTGGCGATCCGGTGAAGACACCATCACCGTCCAGGAGAACATCGGGGGCATCCCGATGCTTTGGATCGAAACCGAGCACTTCAAGATCGGCTCGAGCCTAGGCAGCTACTCGCTCCCGAACAACAAGGAGGAGAAGGCGCGCCTCAAGCAAGAGATCAAGCGCCTCGAGGGCAAGATCGGGCGCATGAAGACGCCCAAGAAAAAACTTGACCCTTGGCTGCGCTTGCACCTCTACGCCCAGATGGCCGAGGAGCTCTATGCGCGCTTCATGGTCGATTTCAACTTGGACCCCAAGAAGTTCCCGGAGAACTGCCCAAACCTTGGGCACCCCAAGAAGTTCCTATTGTTGCTGTGCCAGAAGGAAAGCGAGTTCGGGCGCTACCTGAGGACCTACGAAAACGCAGAGGTCGAGTCGGTGTACCGCACCGGCTGGATGGATGAAGGCATGATCGTGTGCGCTAGCATCGAAGGCACGACGAAAGCCTGGTCTTCCCAGAAGGGCGCTCCCACGGACACGATGTTCCGTTGCATGGTGGCCGCCTCGATCGCCACGAACTTCGTCGACGGCTACAACAACAATCAGTTCCGCGCCCCGCGCTGGTTGGCCTTCGGCCTCGCCCACATTTAACAGAAGAGCGTCGATCCCCAGTGGCCCCGTTTCGACGGCCGCACGATCGTGTACGACATGGGCGACGACACCTGGGACTGGGAGCCGCGCGTGTACATGCTCGTTAAGAATGACTTCTACACGGATTGCAAATCGATGTTCTCGTTCCTGCAGTACTCCGATCTCAAGGCCCGCGATCACATGGTGTGTTGGTCCAAGCTGACCTTCGCCATGGAAGAGCTCAAGCTGGACATGAATGGCTTCTTGGAAGCGACCTGCCAGCGTGCCATCGGAAACGAACGCCCGACCGCAGCGGACTCCATCGTCATGCAAACGAAAGCCTTCGCAGAGCACTTCAAGATGACCCCTGAGGAGTTCGACGAGGCTTGGGCCAAGCACGTGACGAAGAAGTACCGCAAGAAGTAAGGCGGGACCTCACTAGCGAAGAAGCTCTTGATCCTCGAACTGCTCCAGAGGGAATGGGGCAAGAATTCTCCGATTGGATTGCGACGGAAGGGCTGAGTCGTCGCTCTCAAAGGAGCTGCCCCTCACGCTCCCCGCACCCCCGAACCGGAGATTCCCATGAGACCCCTTCTGCTAGTCCCCTCGATCGCGTTCCTCGCCCTGCCCTCTTTCGCGGCGGACTACGACGAATCCATCTCGGGGGACATTTCCGATGATCGATTGAACCCCACAGCCATCGCGCTGGGTCCAGGCAACAACCGAATCACCGCGAGCCAACAGGGAGATGCCTTCGGACGGGACATCGATTACTTCACGGTCACAGTGCCCGCGGGGATGCGCCTGCGCGCCCTGCACGTGATCAACTACACCTCCGCTCTGGGGGACCTCGCGTTCCTCGGCGTCCAGGCTGGGCCGATCTTCACCACGCCCTTCGACAACACCAAGGCCGCTGACCTGCTCGGCGGGCGCGTCTATGGCAGCTTCGATATTGGATTCGACATCCTGCCCATGGTCGGCTCCATGAATGGCGCGATCGGGTTCCTGCCCCCGCTCCCCGCCGGCGAGTTCACCTGGTGGCTCAATCAGACGGGAGATCCGTCCACGGTGGTGCTCAACTTCCAGTTGGAAGCTGATCTCGGAACCAACTACTGCACGGCCCTCGCCAACTCCACCGGAGTTCCCGCGTCGATCAGCGCAATCGGCAGCCCCGAAAGCGCCGACAACTTCCTGCGGCTCGCCGCCCACGACGTGCCCGTCGGAACCCCTGGCCTCTTCTTCTTCGGCCCCAACCAAGCCCAGCTGCCTTTCGGCGACGGGTTGCGCTGCGTGGGCGGATCGATCCAACGCATCCAACCGGCGCAGTTCGGTGACGCCAACGGTCAGGTGCTGCGCTTCGTGGATTTAGAAAGCTTCCCCAATGGCGGCCTCTTCAATCCAGGATCGACCGTCAACTTTCAGTACTGGTACCGGGACCCCACGGGTGGGCCCAACGGGTTCAACCTTTCGGACGGGCTTTCCATCACCTGGATGTAGGCCCGCAGAGCAGACAGCTCGTGCTCGACGCTCGCCCTCCGTTTCTAGGGAACGGGGGGCGAATTGTATTTCGATCGCCCCGCCCGGCCCACAAACTGCGTTCATCATGATCACCGACATTCTGCAGGTCGCCGTCGACCATCCCCACGTGAGTGAGGTCGGCGCCATCCACCAGCGGCCGCAGGGAGTGCAGCCGGCTTTGAACGTCTTGCTCGCCCACGGCGCGGGCGCCCCCATGGAATCCGAGTTCATGGGGCGCACCGCCGAGGGTCTTGTGGATCGCGGATACGGGGTGATGCGCTTTCGGTACGGGTACATGGAACGCATGTCGCAGGAGCAAAGGCGCTTCCCGCCGGACCGAACGCCGAAGCTGGAGGAGGTGCACCTCGCCGCGCTGCATGCTTTGAGAAAGCGCACCGCGACGGATCGCATCGTGCTCGCGGGAAAGTCCATGGGAGGGCGCATGTCGAGTCACCTCGCGGCGGCCGGAGAGAGCTGTGCTGGACTCCTGTACCTCGGCTACCCACTGCACCCCGCCGGCAAACCCGACAAGCTGCGCTCGGAACACTTCCCAAAAATCCGGCAACGGTCTCTCTTCGTCCAAGGAACGCGGGACGCCCTGTGTGACCTAGACCTTTTGAAGCGCGAACTGGCGGCCTACGGAGCTCCCTTCGACCTCTCGATCATCGCAGGCGGTGATCATAGCTTTGAGGTTCTCAAACGCTCGGGGAGGACTCCTGGGGAGGTTCAGAAGGAGCTGCTAGACGTCATGGACGGCTGGCTGGCCAAGCTCTAGGCCCGAGGCGGCTCCACTGCTTGCCCGTTCTCCCCATCGGGGACATTTATTCCGAATCGTGTCGGCCATGATGCCTTCGCCTCACGCAGTATCCATGAACCCCATGGAACCTAATTTGACGAACACAAGCAGCAACGAGGACGACCTGGAGCTCGCTCGGCGGGTCCTCGCGAACGAGACGAAGGCTGTGGAGAGTTTCGTCATGCGCATGCGCTGCGTGGGATCCATTCTGCGCATTCGCAACGCGCGCTTCGGACGCCCCTTGGACCGCGCGGCACTGGGAGATCTGGTGCAGGACACGCTGATCGTCATCTGGCGCCGTCTGTCCAGCTACGAAGGACGCGGGCCACTCGAAGCCTGGGCCTACCGCATCGCCTCCTACGAACTGCTCTCGGCCCTGCGAGCCTCCCGCCGGCGGCCAGTCACCAGCAGCGAATTCGACCAAGTCTACGCGATCGCCGCTCCAGCCCCAGAACCCACCCCGGACAGCAACAGTTCGGGCAATCGCCTGATGCGGCACCTGCGCGGGCGAGAGGCCCAGATCGTTCGCTTGAAGCACTTCGAGGACTTGAGCTTCGAAGAGATTGCTAAACTGCTCGAAGTCGCCCCCAGCACCGCCAAGACCCACTACTACCGAGCCGTCGAGAAGCTTCGCACGATCCTTGCGCCGCTCGCCGGCGAGGTTGGAACGTGATGAACGAACACCAAGAGATCGAAGGCCTTGCCAACTCCGCGGAACACGAAGAACTCGTGCGCCGCGTGCTCTTGGAGGAAGTCCCCCAGGCAGACGAGCGCGTCCACCGTCTCGTGGCGGGCTGTCCCCGCTGCTCAACGCAACTCAAGGAGCACGCGCAGATCAGCGCCATGCTCAACGAGGGAGGAGACCTGGAGATGCAGTCCATCCTGCGCGAAGCCTTGGAGATGGACCAGTTCCCCGGGGACGAACAAGTCGACAGAGTGCTTAGCAGTCTGGCCGCAGGAGAGCCCGTGGGGACGCTTGGGGGTGGGCGCTGGCGATTTCGATCCGTCGCCATGCTTGCTGCCGCTGCCGCCCTCATATTGGCTGTTGTCCTGACCGGAGGATTCGGCGAGGAAGAGCCGACGCCAGAACGGGCCACGCACCTCGGACCAACCCAGGAAGCGGGCGAAGGCACCACATCCGGAGCTCAGTTCGGTCCGCAAGGTCATGACGCAGACTTCAGTCGCGTTTACTGGGAACTAGAAATCCCTGATGGCGGTTTCTATGAGGTTCGGGTCTACGACAATACTGCGGGATCGAGAGGCGAGCTCTTGATCACAGCAGAAGAGCTGGAAGACCCGGAATGGCGACCCAAGAAGATGGAAAGAGAGAAGCTGACCGAAGCGGTCTTGTTCGAGGTCGTCTGCTTCGACGCCGCGGGACAGCGATTGGAGCAGCGGCTCTCGTGGCCGGCCTGGTCGGTCTCCGAGTAGTCACCTGGGAGAAGGTGCCCACGCCCGCACCCGCCGCCGGGGACGAGATCGAAGCTCCGCCGGAGCAAGCCCAGACCCTCGGAGCCCAAGTCGAAGCACTCTATGCCCTCCATAGAAATGGCGACGGCACGGCAGCACCCGGCATCGCTCAGATATTCCTGGAACTGAACTCACTGCGGGCCACCCGCGCGCTCTCCATGGAGGAGTACACGGGGCTCATCTACGCATGCCACCGGCTCAACGCTGCAGACATCGATCTCGCGCAGCTCCTGCCCGAGTATGATCGTATTCGGCTCATGCGCATTCGCCTCGAGCAGTCCGAGAAGTTGCAGGTGGGAACTGGTGCGCTGAGCGCGGCGTCTGGCCTAGCAGATCTGCTCGCACCAACCGACCCCGACGGAGCTCTGGAACTCCTTCGCGACGTGGTGGACCGGTACCCGGACGCTCTCGTCAAAACGCCAAGCGTCCTCGCCAATCTCTACTACATGGAGTCCACGAGCGTTGCGATCAAGACCATCGAGCCGGCGGTCCTAGAGCTATTGCAGGCCCCGGCCATCCAAGCGAATGACAAGCACATGGCCACGTTGCATGGTGTGCTTGCCGATCTCTACATCAAGATCGGGAACGCGGACGACGCATCCATGCATGTGGGAGAGGAAGCGAATTTCGCCGCGCTGTCGAACAACTCAACCTGCCTTTCCGCGAGCGCGCAGCATCGAGGCGCCCTCTTGCTATCGATCAACCGCATGAAGGCAGCCGACCGCTACCTCAGCAAGATCCTCGATGAGAACCCTGAGTGGCTTTTGAACAGCACGCGCATCCGCCTCACCTTTCAACGGGGCCTCGCCCGCGCGGAGCTCTACCGAGAGGACCCCGAACTCGCCAGCCAAGGGGTGCCTGACCTGGACGCTGCCCTCGACTCGGGACAACTCAGCGATCACGAGGCGCTCAAAGCCCTCGGCTACAAGACGATCTTGCTCGAACGCCTCGGCGAGGAAAAGCCGGCAGCCCTCGCCTACGATGAACTGCAAGGGAGGATCGACGCTTTGGTCGAAAACGACGATCGGCCCCATTCCGATCCGGCTTGCATCGCGGGACTCATGCGCTCGCGCCTGAGCACTGCGTCCGTCGAGCAGATTCGTGACGGATTGGAAACCTGCGTGTTGCAGCTCTTCGAGCGCGTCAAGGAGTTGGAGCCGCGTCCCGGCGGAGCGGGGTTCTTTCACTACGGGCCCCCCAGGGACCTGATCAGCGAACTCGTCGAGCGCTGCATAGACGCGGAACCAGGGCCCGCCGGGCTGGAACGCGCGCTTGGCTGGATCCTCAAGTCCCAAGCACTCGGATCCATGGCCCGCTTGGAGGCTTACGAGTTTGACGGCTTCGACAAGGTTCGAGCGGCTCTCGTGACTGGATCCCGGGGAGTGCTTGTGTACCTGCCCTCACCGATCCAAACACACGTCTTTGGGTTCGACTCCGAGAGCCTGTGGCACGAGAAGCTCGAGCGCGCCTGGTTCATCGAAAAGCATCGCGAGGCGTTTCTCTATGACGGGCTCTACACGAATGAGCGCGGGCAAAACTATGCGAACCTCGCCACGAATCTAGCTCACGCGATCATTCCCGAGCGGGTGCTTGCACACATGGCCCACTGGAAGGAGGTGTCGATCGGAGGGCTGGGGCTCACGGACTACATCCCCTACGAAGTCTTGCCCTTCGACGGGAAGCAGCTGTTCGGCCAACGCTTCGACGTCGCCTACCTGCCCTCGGTCCCGATCGGTGTGCTGTTGGCGAATCGCGCGCTGCCCACCTCGAGCGCAACAGCGCCGTCCATCGCCCTCTTCCTCGCTCCGACGACGCCGGCAGGTCTGGAGCAGGAGTTCCCGCCCATCGTCTTGAGTGAGGAGCAGCGCAAGCGGCTCGGATGCGATCGCCCGAACGAAGTCGCTGTGTGGCAGGCAGACGCGGCGACCTTTATGAACCTAAGGACAGCAGCGGCCTCGGGCGCAAAGGTCTTGCACCTCTTCATGCACGGGGATCCGGACCCCAACCGCGCGCGTCCGGCAGGCTTGCTCTTCGCAGCAAGCGACGGCAGCCCCGCGAGGGTTTCCTGCCAGGACATCGAGAACTTGGGACAAGTGCCCCCGATCGTCATCCTATCCGTTTGCGGAGCCCAGAAGGGTCGCAAGCGCAAGGGCGAAGACGGACTCACGCACTTGGGCGGAGCCTTCCTCGCGGCCGGCGCCCAAGCGGTGATCCTGTCGCCGGATGATCTCGAGGTGGATGGGACTCTCGCGCTTGTGGCTTTCCTGCAAGACCATCTGCTCAACGGAGAAGCCCCGGCAAGAGCACTTGCCGGGGCCATCGAAGACTTGAAACGCGAGTCAGCGTTCACCGACCCGAAGTTCGCCTCCATGCATGTGATGGGGCTCGGATTTCGCTCGTTCCCTTAGAGGGGCGGCGGTTCCGGCACCGGCACGCGACCGGTTCCACACACGGGTTGAGGACCGAACACCGGAGCGGGCTGCGGGCGTGCCATCTGTTGCCCTCCCCCCCCACTCACCGGGTCGACCAACGTCTCCAGCTCCCGGAACCCCGGCCAGGTTTCTAAGACCAAGGCAGTCGTAGGAGAATTCACGAACAGCTCCGTATACGAGGGATAGAAGCGATCCTCGCCTCGGGCATCCGAAACCCAGCACCACTTCAAGCAATAAACCCTGCCGTCACCTCGGTTTAGATGCGGCATGTCCAGGCCCACGTTTGCCACACAGGTGGTGCTGTTTTGCCCCCATTGCGCAGGGAACACGTGTGTTCCGACCTGATCTACGGAGAAGACTCCCGAGAGACTGTCCGCGACATAGACCGTGACCGAGAGTTCGGTCGGAACCCCAATCTCTGGGATCGCGTAGCTGGGACCAAAGACATCGAAGAAGAGCATCCGAGGTTCCCCACTTTGATTGCCGTTCTCATCCCACCCCTGAAGGATCACCCGGTCTTGTATGATGACCCCCTGAACAGTGGGTAGGTAGGTGAGATCACTCATGAACATCGCAATCTCGTCGGCGTACTGGTCCGGCTGCACAAGGTCCAGGTCCTGATCGTTGTTCAGGTCTACAAGGACTGCTGCGCAGGCGCGAGCACTCGCAGTCACCTGGGTGTCCAAGTGGAAGGTCAGGTTGTCCCCTGACGTGCCGGTGAAAGAGTCGGTACTCGCTTTGTGCCACCAGTCCGCTTGCACCAGGACAATCCCTTCGGCCCTTGTTCTTGCGCTAAGCACAAGATCCGTTAGCCCATCGGCGTTGTAATCCCCGGTGGTCACACCCGCGAGCCCGTAGCTCGGAAGGAAGTACGGACCCTCCTGCCCACTCGCGTAGACGACTTTGGCTTCGACGTTCTTTGTGCCAACCTCCCAGAACCAAGCCAAGCGATCCTCCGTCTCCCCGGCGTTGCGAAAGACGGTCAAGTGGCTCGTGTTGGAGGGGCAAGAGAAGGACGCCTGCTGAGCCCCAGCCTGATCAAAAATTTCGACCTTGTTGGCGGTCAGGAGGGCAATCTCTGCGTCACCGTCCCCATTCCAATTCAGGCAGGCCACGTCGAGAATCCCATTTGGAACATTGAGATTGAAGTACTCCTGAACGCTGTTAGAGCTCGCCGATTGAAACCGAAACCCGGTGACTTTGCTCGTGTTGCTGGAATAGGCGACGAGGTCATCGCTGCCGTCCCCATCGACGTCTCCACGAATCATGCGGTCTTGGGAACCGGTTGCCCCGGGGACGGAATCGACCGTCCAGCCGCCTTGCTGAGAGCCGTACTCCATCACGCGGGGAGTCCCGTTGATGAGCACAAAAATTTGGTCGAGCTCCTCGTCCCGACGCACGACCAGATCGGTCACTCCGGTCGTGAGCTCGTTCATGTCGGAAAACACGGCCGGCTCGTTGCAGAAGACGAGCGCGTCGCCACACAAGTACGCGACGTCCTTGATGGACGGAACTCGAAAACAGCCTGCGATTGGGCTGCTGAACTCCCCACTTGCGATGGCGTGATCCGCCGGAGTTATCGATTGGGTCTCGATGAGTTGAGCTGCCGCCGGAGGCGCGGCGAGTGCGAGCGCCGAAAGGAGGCCAAGGCCACGGAATGCGAGAGGTTGAATGATTGGGGTCATTTTCAAAGATAGGTGTGACGGGGGAATGGATTCGGACTCGCCTGCTGGGGCGGTGGGCGCGGGGGCGGCTCCGCTCCGGATCCTGGGGTGGGTAAAGTATAGTCCCGAGTTGGGATATTGCGGACGACACCCCCATGTGTCACCGCGCCGCTCAGCTGTTGACAAGAACTTGAAAATCCGAATCAAAGGGTGCGGGAACCTTCAATTGAAGGTGCTCAGAGCTGTTAGTGTCCCAATCGAAAACGGTCACAGAATCACCCTGCAGGCGCTGGCTGGCCGTCGAACTCTCCGCGAGAGGGCCATTCCCAGCCCCCGATACAAGCCGCGCTCTAGACGTCGCTAAGCGGCTTGCCGTCCAAGTAGAACTCTGGTGTTGCGGGGAGCTTGAAGTGCTTGCGCAACTCCGCGCTCAACCCAGTCAACAGGGGCAGGCATTGCTCGCGGTCCTTTCCAAAGCCGCGCACGTGCACCAGCTCCTCGAGGTTGTCGTCGGTCTCCTCGAAGAACGGAACGGGGAAGCCCATCTTGGTGCAGATCGAAACGCAGTAGGTCCCCTCCCCTTGGTGCGTGTGGTAGTTCAGCACGAGGGGCAAGTTGCGCGCGACGGCATTCCTCATGGCGGAGGAGTACGTCGGGTGCTTTTCAATCAGGTGGATCAGCTCTTCAAACATTGGATAGGTTTCGCGGCACTCAGATTCCCAGTGCCTTGCGCATCATGTCTTCGAAGCGCGCCTCGTCTGCGGCGCCCTCCTGACGGTCTACGATCTTGCCATCTTTGTCGATGGCTAGGGTAACGGGAACCTCTCCGGGCAGGTCGAATCGTGCGTTGATTTGCTCGTAGTCGTCCTCGTCGTAGATCCAAACCGGTAGGTCGATCGTGCGACGCTGCATGAAGCTGGTCATCTTGGGCATGATGCTAGTGGCATCATCCCCGGGGATCATCAAGTCATAGCTAACGCCAATCACCTCGCCCCCGCGCTCCCGGTAGCGCTGGGCAACGTGCACTAGGTGCGGCAATTCCTCGACGCAAGGAGCGCACCACAGGGCCCAGAAGTTGAGCAGATAGCCCGATCCCTCGCGAGCCTCCACGGCGGCCTCGAGGCCCGCGTAGTCGAGAATAGAAATAGAAGGAACCGTCGCCTCAGCAGCGGGTGGTTCGGGAACTTCTTCCGGTGCTGGAGAGCAGGCGAGAAAGAAGAGCGAAAGGCCGCTGACAAGGAAACGGTTCATGGGTGTTGGTCACCCTCCACACGGGAGGGCTATTTCTTGATGCCTCAGCCGTAAGGCTTGGTCGTGGTGACTGCCGGCTTCTCGCCAGCGAGCAAGGACGTGGTCGCGTCCACCAAGTAGTTCGTGGCGGCCTCGCCTTTCTTGCCGCGGGGATCATCGTCCAAAGCGCCGGTGTAGGCAATGGCCCCCTTCTTGTCGATCACGAAGCAGTGCGGAGTGGAACGCGCGTCGAACAGGTCGCTGACCTTGTTGCCGTGGTCCACCAGGATCGAGTGGCTGTAGCCGACTTCCTTGACCTTCTTGCGTAGGTTGCCGTAAAGGGCGGAGCGATCCGCGTCCTTGGCAGGCTCGGTGCCCAGCTCGATCTGATTGGAATTGATGCCAATCATCACGACGTCCTTGCTGCCAGCGTAGGTGCCTTCCATCTTCTTGAAGACGGGATCCGCGTGGCGTTCGGCGGGGCAACGATCACTCCAGAAGTGGAGGATCACCACCTTGCCGCGCAAGTCCTTGAAGCTCGTGCTCTTGCCATCGAAGTCGGGCAGGCTGACGGTCTCGGGCACGATCGAGCCAAGCTTGAGGACGGTCGGTTTCTTCTCTTCTTCGACTTTGACTGGCGCGGCGCCATCTGCGGAGACAAAGGCCACCGCGGGCGCGGCCGCTGCCACGGTCATGAGAAACAGGGAGGTCAATCGGAGGTTCATGTTTTGGTCTCGGTTGGGGGCAGGATCGTTCGATCCGTGCACGCCTGTTTTTGCGCGGGAGTTCCGCGCCGACCGCTGTCGGCATAGCTAAGCATGACGCTAATCGGATCCCCAGTGACCGACCACATCTTCCTCGAACGAAACGCTTACCCATGCCCCTCGGATAAACAGAGTGGCAATTCCTCTTCGCACTCCAAGGAGTTGTCGGCCCTAGCCCGTCGCGAGCAGCTCACCTAGCCGTTCTGCTCGCGGCGATAGGCCTCGTCTTCCACGGCGAAGGCTCGGTCCCAGAAGAACGTTCCGAAGGGGATCAGGGAAGCCACGCCGATCTTGAGGAACCAGCTCATGGGCTTGCCACGCAGGCCTCGAACTTCAAAGGCCGCGTAGGCCAACCAGACGAAGAGTACCCCGTGAATCGGCCCGAGGGCGCGGACCGCAATCGGGTTCTCCAACAGGTACTTCACTGGAACGGCGACGAACATGAGCAGAATGAAGGACAAGCCCTCAACGAAAGCCACCGCCCGCAGGCGTGCCGTGGGCGTATCAAAGCGCATCAGATCCTTGAACATGGCGGGAGTTTACCCCGGCCCATTCCCCTCCGGGGACCCTAGATTCTTTCCGACTTCAGGCCGTCGCAAGTTTTCGCGGGGCCCGTAGACTGGTGTCATGAGTCCTACAAAATGGAAAGCACTTGGAGTGGTCCTGATCGCCGCTGGCGCCGCTCTCCGATTGACCGCCACCTGAGGCGACCCCCTCGCAATGCTCGGTCAGGGCATGTTCATTGGAGGCATCGTTTCGCTCTTCGCACCCTTTGGCAGCCCCGGCTAAGGGCCAAGTGAATCGGCGACGGCGGTTCGCATCGTCGCATCGCAACCGCGATTCCTAAGGCAGGTCGATCGAGACGTTCAGCGTCTCCCCTGCCTCGAATTCCACCTTGCGGTCGGGGATGATCGTTTTCTGTCCCGCCCCACGCACCACCAAGGTGTAGGAACCGGCGGGCACGACCGGAGTGCACGGCGCGTAGTCCTCCCCGACGGGTAGAACCGGCGCGGGCTGCTCATTCGACTTGAGCGCAAAGGACAGGGGGATTTGCGGCAGATCCTTCGCCTCAGGGACCAAGTGAGCGGTCACTCCTCTGACAATCGATCCCTTTGCATCGACGATCTTCACGCGCAGTCGGCCCCCTTCCGTGACCTTCAACTTGACGGTCCGTGGCTTGGCACCGTGCAAGCTAAACGAACCTGGATAGTCCAGGGGCAGGAACGGTCGGCTATCTGCCGCGGCCTCGACGCGCAGGCGGTACAGACCCTTGTCGAGTCCCGTGAAGCCTTCCCCTCGCATGCGCTGCCGTTCGAAGACTGGGCGATCACCGGAGCTCGCCATGTTTCGCAGAGTGATCAGACCTTCGTAGCTCTTGCCCTTCTCACCAGTCAATTCAACTTGAAGGGTCGCTTGAACGGGGGGCGGCGGATCGTTGGAGTAGTAGATCCTTTCACCCTTCGATCCCCACGGGCCAATCTCTAGAACAACGAGTGTCTTGTAGTCCCCTTCCTGGATCCGCTCAAAGGCTTGCCCTTGTCGTTTCCCGTCGCGCTCCGCATAGATCTGCCAGAGTCGCCCGGGCTCGACAATGAAACTCGCGCTCCCAAAGCCCCACTCCCGAACAAGGTGGTTCCGTTCTTGTTTCACACCAGTGGGGCTTTCTCCCAACGCGACGCAGTGCACGCGCACGTCCATGGTGTCCTCGGCCTTGCCCTTTAAACTCACATTCAACAGGCACGCTGAAAAGAGGATGCGATGGTCCGTCCCCGTGAAGAAGAGGCCCTCGGGCTGGTACCTTTCGGCAACGTTCTCGAAGCGTATTCTGTAGTTGCCGGCCTCCATGGCGGTGAACGCAAAGACGCCCTTCCCCCCCGTCGTCGTCTCGGAGAAGCACAGGGCCCCCAGGGACTCGGCCTGGGCCAACTCGCTCGGGGTAGGCCACAGAACGTCTTCCGTTTCTTGAGCGAGAGTGTCGATGATCGCGGTAAGCGGCAGGCCCACAATCGGATCGCCCTTTGGGTTCACGACCTCGCCGCCCAGCTTCATCATCCCCCCCAGCAGGATCGTCTGAAAGGGAGCCCGCAGCGCCCCACCGACGAAGTTGCCAGCCACTTGCCCGGCGCCGACACCGGGCAAGCGCGCGTGCAGGACGTAGCGCCCGGGTGGCGGACCGTTCATCTGAAAGTTCCCGGAGGCGTCTGAGAGGGCCGTGCCGTGCAGCACCCAATCGCCATCGAACAACAGGATGCTGGCGCCGGCGACGACACCCCCTGCACCCAGGACTTGCCCCTCTAAATCGCTGCGTGGCTCGAGTCGTAGGTCAACGCGGCTCTGCTCCGGCATTCCCGGCACAAGGTCGATGCGTTTCTGCGCCTTGAGCCCGGAGTCGATCACGGCGACTTCCAGCCAAGCGGAATTGTCGACATTCCGACGGTTGTTCGAGAGAGACTGCAAGGCGATCGGGTCGCCCGTCGCGACCACCTCCTTCGCCCATTCGATCCACTCCGCATGTGCGTCGGATCGGGAGCTCTTCAGCAATTGCACGAACCTCCCTAGGTCGAAGAGGGCCGCATAGTTCCCGTCAACGTCCGTCGTTGCGGAGGCAAACCTGTTCCCCCCCATGGGCCCCATGAAAGAGATCAGAACCTCACGCCCAGGGACTGGATCGCCACCCTTGCTCGTCACGCGGCCGAAGATCCCGCGCGTTGCCACGACCGCCTTGGTGGGTTCCGAGTCAGGCTCTGGCGCGAGCTCCTGCGGAGCGGCAACTTCGCGCTCGAGCTTCAGTTCGGGAAGGGCCTCTGTCGCGCGGGGCTCTTCTGCATCCGGTTTCGCGGGCGCCTCGCGAACGAGCCCCCCCACGTCCGACTGATTGCCCGCAGCGCCCGACGACCCGGACAAGAACTGCCAAAACAATCCGCCGACGACGAGCAGCAAGACCACGATCGCGATGTTTCTACGACTCCCCATCTCTTCGACCATAGCTTGCCTCGTTAAGATCCCCCCTTCAAAACCAGAGGAGCCTCCATGCACCAACGCCAATCCCCGATTTACACGCCCCCCAGCGGGCCGCCCCAGGTGGACCGTCCATCCGAGGAGATCTTCCCCGCTCTCGGCCAAAAAGGCGTCTTCGAGTTGCTGGCGACCCTTTACGAGCACTTGGAGCAAAGCCCCGTGCGCCCCATGTTCCCTGAGGACATGCACACCGCGTCCGAACGCTCAGCTGCCTTCTTCGTTCAGCTGCTGGGGGGTCCGCCGCTCTTCAATCAACATTACGGCCCGCCCCGCATGCGCCAACGCCATCTGCCATTTGAGATTGATGCTGCGGCCCGCGAGATCTGGCTAGCTTGTTTTGACAAAGCGCTTGAAGACGCCCCGCAACGCATCGGATTCCCCGAACAACACATCCCCGGCTTCCGCCGCTTCCTCGAAGCCTTTTCCGAGTGGATGGTGAATCACAAACCCGCTAGCTAGGTTCGGTTCTTGATGCGGAGTGCGCCCTGCCAAACAACGATCCCCCGACCTGCTGGTGCATATCGGGGGATCGTTGTTTGGTGAGGGCACTGTCTGCCGAGAGCAGGCTTTGCATTCTGCCGAGAGCAGGCTTTGCATTCTGCCGAGAGCAGGCTTTGCATTCTGCCGAGAGCAGGCTTTGCGTACTGCCGAGAGCAGAGTCCGCGACTAGCCGAGCTTGCTGAGCGCAAGCGAGCGGAAGCCCATGCTTCGGCAGACGAAACTAGCGACGGCCCTTGGCCGTGTAGGTCGTGCCCCGGCGCTGACCCTTCTTGCCGAGCTGCTTCTTCTCAAGCAAGAGAACGATCGGGCGCTTCATCTCGTGGGAGCTGATCCCCATTCCAGCGCTCATCTCTTCTAGGCGTTGGCCCGGGTTGGTTTTCACGTAGGTGTGGATATCGGTCATCAACTGCTCGAGGTCCGCAGCGGTACGGCGCACGCGCTTGCCGCCAACCTTACGACCACCCTTGCCGAGAAGCGGCGAGGGCATCCCCGTTTTTCGAGGACGACCCGGTCCACGCTGATAACCCGCGTTGGTGCCCAGTGCGTCGCCGACAGCTTCTAGAGCTGCCGCACGGATCAGTTCGCTAAGTTCGGAAGTGAAGACCGCAATTCGCTCTTGGATTTGAGCGTCTAAAGAAGAGTATGCCATCGAAGTAAGGCCCTTTGTCTTGATTGTCTACTTGGGGGGGGGTTATGCGCTGCAAACCAATGTGATGCATGCATATTGCACCACGAATTTAACAGCCAAAGATGCAAACCCTCAACAGCTCGATTGATTTTCCAGCGCCTCAACAACTCAGCGAAACGAGCGCGACGCTAGCAACAGGACTTCCACATCGGACACTCCACCAATCAACGCGGTACGACACGTTGGCCGGATTTACTGCGTCACAGGGGCGTTCTTGCGGGGCTCGCGTTTTTGCGCAACACCGAATCATGCGTCGCTAGGTGAAACAAATACGGCTCTCCTGCACCTTTAGTGGGAGCCTCACGGCCTGGAAAACGCCGGCGTGAC
>CALCXM010000149.1 GCA_937905825.1 uncultured bacterium | reverse complement strand
GGGCCTCTAGATCTTGTAGCCCATCGCCGCGAACTGCTTGTCCGCTTGCGGTGCCCAGCCGCGGTTCGCGATCGGGCTGGCGGGGCTCGGGTGCAGGACCGTGCCGAACTCCACGTCGAGGTGCGAGAGCACTTCCATCGCACGCTTCTCGGCGAACTTGCCCACGCCGATCACGCGCTTGGGCTTCAACTGTTGAACGATTCGCACCAGGGCTTGATTGCACACCTCAAAGAGCGGATCGCGTTCTGCCGCGGGAAGTTTGTCGGGGGTTCGATTGCGCCCGGTTTCCTCGAGGAAGATCAGGGGACAGTAGTTCCAGATAAAGAACCGATCGAAGAAGGCGTCCGGGCTGCCGAAGCGCTCTTCGGCCCAGCCGTACAGGCGTCGACCGCTGACCTCGGATCGTTCGCAAGCGAAACCTTGAATCGGACGCTTGGGATGTTCCACCGGTGGCTTGCCGACGTGCTCCTCAATACCGAGCCAATCCCGCACAAGCGAAACCTCGCCGAAGGGCACACCCGTTTGGGCCATGCCAAAGGGCCCCGGGTTCATCCCGAGCAAGAGAGCCTCGATGCCCGGCCGCGCAAAACGTTTCAAATAGGCCGTGTGCGGCTTCTTCGCGTAGTTTAGCGGGTTGTAGACATGGGTGACTGGCGGCTCGAACTGAAGCCCGTCCACTGCCCGCGAGAGAGCGCTCGCAATGCGTACCGGATCCATCTCCGCTTAACCGCGGATGCGTTCGATGTACAGAAGCTCTTGACCGCGGGTGAAGGCCGTGCCGGTCATGCCGTTGCTGTAGAGGTCGTGGGAAACGCCACGACCCGGGTAGGAAAACTCGCCTTCGCTGCCGTCCCCGAAGGTCAGCAAGAAGTAGTACATCACGTCCCCGTTCAGTTCCGTTTCACTGCGTCGCGTGACGATGAACGAGCTGCGCATCAAGACCGGCATGCCGTCCAAGCGGCTGCGGATGGCTCCTCCACGGATCGCCTTGGCGAGGCCGAGCAGGGAGACGATGACTCCGGCCAAGAAGAGGAACCCCAAGGGGTTGCCCTTGCCAATGGCGAACTCGAGTCCAGTGATGACGGCGCCGATGATCACCAGGATGGTGCCTTGAGTCTGGCGGTTGCGCGCGTCCTGGTACTCAGGTGTCCACGGCGGAGAAATGCTCTTGGACTCCTCGAACTCCGGCTTTTCCTCGATCCGTGCGAGCTTCTTCAGGATCGGGTTGCGGTCCTGGTCCTTGCCGGGCGTCGACACCAAGGGCGACGCACAGTAGGGGCACAGGGACATCCCGGCCTTGGGGATCTTCGCTCCGCATTCGGGGCAAACGGTGATAGGGGCAGCTGTTTCGGTGGCCATGGGGAGGATCTGGTGGACAATGAGGCGTCATAGTCTACCCCGCATTCGCGCTGCTTGCGTCAGAGAATGCGAGCAGCCCGACGTTGGATACCGCCGGGCCGCTCGTGGGGGAGGTTGGCCGAAGCCTGCTTGCTCAGGATCCTTTGAAGATATGGACCTGGCTGATCCGTTCGCCCCAGGTCGTCAGACGGCCTGCGCTGCGCACGAATCGTTTGCCGAGGCCCTCAGCCCAGGCGATGCTCTCGTGGGCGATTCTCTCCTCGACGCTGGCCGGATCGAGCAGCTCGAGCTTGGCGATGATCTCTTGTTCGAGGACGAAATCGACGGCTTTCCAGGCGTCCAGGTCGAGCCCTTCCAGCTCGCCGAGGCAGGTTCGAATCGCCACAGTGGTGGTCAAAGTCACCCCTGCGTGCAAAGGACGGACGATTCCGTCTAAGGCGATCAAGGCCTCCGATTGCTTGGGGGCCAGACCCGGGGAGACCAGCTTGATGGCCATGGCGGCGCTGACGTTGAGGTCAACGATGCCGACGTCATCGAGCAATCTCGGCGAGAGAGTCGAGCTGCGGACGGGCATGTCCAAGGTGCCCACAAACCGCACCGCAGGGGAAATCAGCAAGCGCGAGCCCGCGTCTGCCGCCCATCCGCGCACGGCATTGCCAGGCAAATGGATGGTTCGCTCGCAGGTGTTTTGGTCAGGATATTGGCTGCGGAGAAGAATCTCAGACAGCCAGTTTTCTGGGGCGCACAGGTCGAAATTCTCGAACACCACGATCCGCGTCGTAAAGTCGCCGGAACGCCAGGCGAGCTCGGCGGCCCGCATGAAATTGGTGAAGAGCGAGGGCTCGAAGGTCCCTGCGGTCGAATTCCACTGACCGAGCAGGTCCTGGTGGGAATTCCAGCCGGCGGACACGGGCACCACCAAGGTGCGTTCGCGATTCGGGTCGTCGATCAGGTCGAGGGCCATTCGGCTCTTTCCGACTCCCGCGGGTCCGCGCAGCAGTACGATCGCGCGAGTCATGGCCGCCACCTGCAGGCTTCGCAGGGTCTCTTTGCCGTAGACCGCTTCGATTCCTTTGAGCTTGCCCTCTTCGATGAGCGGGTAGCTGGCCGGGGCCTCCACGGACGGTGGCTTGGAGGGCAGGGGGATCAAGCGCGTCGCTAGCTGAGGTTCGATCTCTTGGGGAGACTCGGGCTCGGGACGCTTTGCCGCTGAGCGTGCAGGGGCGGTCGCCGCAGGTGTGGGCTTGATCTGGGGCCCCAGGGCTTGAATGCGCTCTTCCGCCAGATCCAGCCAACCGTCGATCTTGGCCGCGAAATGGATCAGGCGATCGCGCTCCTCGACTGTCCAATCCTCGGTCACTTCTGAACCAGCCTCCACGGCGGACTCGAAGAGCGGGCCAATCGCCTTGCGGTCCACTTGCTTGATGTAGGGCCCGCCGAGGTGAATGAAGCGCGGTGCTTGGGTGTCCAAGCTGCCCATGTACGTCCAGCCATCTTCATAGGGGTGGATGCGCCACTCGATGTGGTTGCGCTGCTCGATGCGTTCCACCGTCTTGATGCGGTAAGCCCCGGCCATAAGGGACCCGACCGGACGTCCATCGACCATGCCGTGGGGCTCCTCCGCCTGGGGTGCCCAAACCAGCAAAACTTGATCGTCAAATACGTTCGGATTCTGCCCCAACAACCAACCGACTCCGCTGTCCGGGATGACTAGAGAGGGCCCATCCTCGTCAAAGAGGTGCAGGTGGAAGCAGCGTGGGGTGCCCGTTGCGCAGTACTTCGTACGGAAGTCGGCTTCGATACCGCAGGCCCACTCGGAGGCGTCGTCACAGATTGAGCCGTCCCATCCGTGGCGGTGAGCATTCGTGCGGCAACCAAGTGCGTTTCCAGGAATAATGTCGAATGTCATTGCTCTTCTTCTAAAGCTCGGCGGGAGGGTCAGCAGGTGCCAACCCGTCAAAGAAGGGATTGGGGCAGTCTAGGGGCGCGGGGCATCGAAGGCAGTTCCGTTGCAGAGCGCACTAGGCCGAGAACGAGGGAAGGCTTCTTTCACGTAGAGTGCAAGGACTCTTCGCGCTGATTTCACAGATAGTGGAGCCCCGCAGTTCGGTTCTGGGCAGATTTCAATGTAATAGGGGAGTTGTGGGTGCGACAGGATTTCTGTGGCTCTCCTGCACCTTTAGTGGGAGCCTGACGGACGCAATCGAGGGGTAAGT
>CALCXM010000148.1 GCA_937905825.1 uncultured bacterium | reverse complement strand
GGCAATCAACGGTGCAGGGGTGTGAAAGTGAACCTGGTTCCGTATCCCGTATCCGATTAGACACCACGCCGCATTGCGACGACCAGTTCATTTCCACTCCCGTACGCTTCGCCAGCGTAGCCGCCCCACGTGTCGGCGATCTCGAAACCGTGGCGCTCGACCAGCTGAACCAACTCCTCCGGGTAGTAGCAGCGCATTGGCACGCTGAGCACGACCTCGTCCACGACCCTCCCAGCTCGAACCCGCCTGTAGATGATGTCCGGGTAGAGCACCAGCGGCTCCGTCGTAAAACGGGCCCGCCGTACGAAGCACCGAACCGTATCGGTGCCGTCGGGGGCTTCCCACTCAAGCTCTTCCGCGGGCACGGTCCAGTGCGCGACCATCTCGTCTCGCGTCCGATTCGGATTGAAGGCACTGACCACGGCAACGCCATCGGCTTCGAGGTGCGCGGCAATGCGCTGGAAAAACCCATCGACAGCGTTGTCCGTGGCCAGGTTCTGAAGCATCCGGAAAGGAGCGATGACTCGATCGAACCGGCGTCCCAGAGAATACTCCGTGACGTCAGCCAACTGAACGGTCACCTTCGACGTCGGGATCTGCGCGGCCGCGAGCTTGGCTTCACAACCGCGGATCATCGCCTCCGAGTGGTCGAGCCCGTGAACGAAGCGGCAATGCATCGAGAGGGGAATCGTCACGCGTCCCGTCCCACACCCGAGTTCAAGCACGGAGGCGTCCGCGCCTGGGAGGTGCGCGATGTAGAACGGGATGTCGTCTGTCTTTTGGGTTGCGAAGTCGTAGTACGCCGCCGCCGCGGCTCGAGGATCATTCATTGCTTGGTATATCTGGCGCGCCGCGTCTCTAGTGGTTGGGATGATCAGCGGTCGGTCGTAGCCCGATCCGCTGCATCATCGGGTTTGACAGTACGGCCAGTACGGTGCCTGCGCAATCTTCATCAGCTTGCTGAAGGTGGTGGGGACTGCCCGGGCTCCGTACCGCTTTCCGCTACGGATTGGTCACCATCTTGCCAGTCGGGGTGCTAGTGTGGAGGAAGGTGACTGACGCGATATCCGCCTACCCTGGAGAAGGATCTTGGACGCAACCAACCATCAGGACGCACCGAAACCGAAACACTTCGAGTATGTGAAGCCGGTGCCCCCCGCTCCGAGAGTCAAACCAGGATCGGGCCGGGGAATCCACAGCCTCGAGTACTGCCTCTACTGCTACACCCCCATGGTGAGCACCCAAGGCGCCTCCCAACGCTGCGCCCACTGCGGGCGAGCTCACTTGCGTGTTGACCATGCTTCCTACTGGAGCAAGGAGCCCAAGCTAGTTCGCATAGAGTGGGCCATCAAGCTATCGATCGCCGCCATCGTGATCGGCTTTTGGTACCTCACTTCGACTGCCTATGACTTGGGCATGGTCAGCACGTTTCTGATCGGCCCCTTGCTAATGTTGGGTGGCGTGATGTGGTGGACCGCCGGACTGATCACCCGCAAGTCGCGCTACTTTTCCGCTCGCGTGTTGTGGGGAGCATCCATCGGACTACTGGTGTTGGGAATACCCATCCTGCTGTTCGTCATGGACGTCATCGCCCGGCAGGAAATCTTCGGCGCGGAGTACTGGCGCTCCTACCTGATCCTGGCCTCCCCTGCAGCACCGATGAGTCTGCTAGCGCTCGTACTGCATGGGGTGTCTGCTCAGTTTGAGGAGTTCAAGGAACTGCGCTTGGCACGCACGAGGGCTTGACCGGGACAAGAGTCCGATACTCGCGTGGACCTAGCGCGGTCGTCAGTACGGCAGTACGGTGTCTATTTGCAATTTCGATTCTCCGAGTCATGCCAGCCTCGCTAACGGTTTGGGTGATCAGCGGTCGGGCAAAGCCCGGCGCGTTGCATCGCCAGGTTAGGCTGAGCGGAGGTGACTCTCAAGATCAAGCGGTGGACGTACCCCGTCATGAGACAGGCTACAAGAGGAAGCGAAGCTGCCGAATACTGAATAATGATGTAGGTGGCTCCAAGTTCATCAACGATGGCCGCTTGCAAGCCGGTCTCTTGTGACCCCGTTACAACAGCCCAGATCAAGAGGATCGAAGCGGCACCGACTGCAAGCCGCACCCATCGGCCAACAAGGGAAAGTAGAAGAGCGATCGCGGCGTACAGGACCCCCCCAAGCCAGATTTGGCCGACGGGAGTCATCTTGTCTGCAACCTCAATGAGAGCAATCATGGTCTGTCTAACGGTTGGGGTGATCAGCGGTGTCGGCGAAGCCGACAGCCGTCTGCATCACCGGGTTAGGCTGCGTTGTTCTCATGAGCTAACTAGAACCTGATCGCGGACAAATGCGTGCCTTAGGTGGGGCATGTATTTCACAACATCAGCCCCATCGGAAACGCGCCCGCAAGCAGCGACGACCAAGTGTTCCAGGTTTGGAGCGATCTTAGGCAGGTCGCTGATCGATTCCAAGTTGCGACATCGATGGATCTCCAGTCTCTTCAACTCCGGAAGCTCTGGTAACCCATCCAGCGACTTTGGATTCGCCCAGTTGATCTGCAACTCCGCCAAGCGCGACGGCAGCGCGAGGTCTTCGAACGAGCGACGCTTGGTATTGAAGTGCCACAGGTGAAGCAACTGCAGGGCGTCCAGGGAGTTGAGATTTGTGTCGTTGGCTGAGTAGTGCCAGACCATCTCCTCAAGACTGGCCAGGCGATCAAAATCTACGGCGGGCCGCTCAGGATGGACGCCGAAGTAGCGAAGGTCACTCAAGGCGTACAAGCCTGCCACGTCACGCAGCGTGACATCCCAAAACCATACCTTCTTCAAATCGGGCATGAGACCGAGGAAGTCCAGGTTGTCGCCAGTGAAGCCATGACCGGGGGAACCGAATACTCCTAGCGCACCGCGCGAAGCGACCTCCGCAACGCACTCATCTATGCGGGTCGACTCGAATCCTACCGAAAGACGGCCAGCAAGATCTCTTTCGACAAGGAACTCCCGTTCACGTTGGATTGCCATGTTCTCCTTGCCTGCCTAACGTGTCTTATGCAGACCTGTATATCCCGGGGGATTGAGCCCATGGGGGATAGTGG
>CALCXM010000147.1 GCA_937905825.1 uncultured bacterium | reverse complement strand
GACTGCCGGGGGCGGCAGCATTGTAGGGTCCGGGTGGCTCGGGCCGAAGGCTTGCAGCGGGGATAACAGCCGCTATCCTCTGCGGCCCAGCGGCCCGGGTTCTGTGACCTGGGCCAAATCGTAGGAACGTTCCATCCGTTCCGGGAGAGGCGTGGCCTCTTCAGAATCCAAAGTGCGATCGAACCCCATGAATTCCGTTCCGGACCCCCAAAACCTGCCCGGTGGCAAAGTCTACATCGAAGGCCGCTACCGCAAGCTGACCCGCGATCTGCCTCAGACCGTGTTCTTTTGCCCCCAATGCAAAGGGCACCCGCGCCGCCGCCGGGGCTGCGAAAAGTGCGAGGGCTTCGGCAAGCTGACCCGCGACTCCGTGCAAGAGCTCGTGTGCTGGGTACTCGGCTCAGCCCTCAAGACCCGCAAGAACAAGTTCCACGGGGCGGGCCGTGAAGACATCGACGTGCGCATGCTGGGTCGCGGCAGGCCCTTCGTGCTGGAGTTCATCAATCCCAAGGAGCTCAAGGTGGACCTGGCGGAACTAGAGGCCGAGATCAACCGTCGCAACGAGGGCCGGCTCGAGATCGAAGGGTTGCACTGGTCCGACAAGCCGCGCGTGCGTTTCTTGAAAGAGACCCACAACGCGAAGGAGTACATGGTGCGCGCGGAAGTCGAAGGCACTCCGAAAGCTGGCGCTTTCGAGGCGCTCGTCGGCCAGCGTTTCGACCTCGCCCAAAAAACCCCCCAGCGCGTGGCCCATCGCCGTGCGGACCTAGTTCGTGAACGTTGGTTGGAAGTCCTGTCTGCGCAGCCCGCAGAAGAGCCGAATCAGTGGCTTGTCAGCGTGCGCACACAACACGGCACCTACGTGAAAGAAGCGGTCACCGGCGAAGGCGGCATGACGGAGCCTTCGATCTCGGGGCTTGTTGGCGTGCCCTGCCGCTGTTTGGAGTTGGACGTGCTCAACATTCTCGACGCGGAAGGGGAGGCCATCCCCGTGCGGCAAGCGCCTACCGCTTTCGGCCAAGGGCTCTAGCGCCAAGGCCGAGACACAACAAAGAACCGAGGCCGTTCCAGGGGGAGCGGCCTCGGTTCTTTCTCGTTCGGCCCGAGCAAGCTCTACTCGAGGATGACCCCGAGGATCTCGCTCTCGAAGACGCGCTTGCCGTTGTAGAAGCCCTGAGAGAAGTAAGAGAACAGCGAACGCCGGATGCGGTTGACCTTGCTGACGAAGTACATGCGTCCTTCCGGTTCCACTGTTCCGCGAAAGCGAGTTCCGTTGGCGCCGCCGAAGCCTAGAAACTTCGTGGCGTTCTCCGGCTGGTGCAGCTTGTAGTCGTAGGAGCACAATTGAGCCGCCGCTTCGATCATCAGCACACCCGGGAACAGTGCCCGCTCGGGAATGTGGTCCGGTGCCCACCAATCGTCCGCGCGGATGTCCTTGAAGCCGACAATGATCCCTGCCTCCGTGTCACGGTGAACGATCCCATCCAGCATCTCGAAGGTTCCCCGCTGAGCCAAGAGGGCCTTGAGTTCATCAGGGCCCGCGATGCGCGCATCGAGGTCGATGCTCGAGATGTCGAAGATGTCAGGGGTGGCGGCCATGGGGCTCCAGGTTCAGTGGGGGGGGCATTCAGGGCAAAGAGTCTAGCCCTACTCGATGGATGAAGCGAAGAGAACCCGCCCGCATTCAGGCCCCCGCGCTCAAACTGCCGCCGATTGGGCGCACCCAGTTGCCGCGCCGAACGGCCAGATTGAGCAAAACGGCTTTGATCAGCGAGGTGACATTGATTGTCCACCACAGGCCGGCGGCCCCGTATCCCAGGTCCACCGCAAGAAACCATCCCAGGGGAATGCGCAGCAAATTTCCCAGGGTGCTGATCCAGACGATGGCCCGTGGGTGCCCAGCACCGAACAGGATCTTCTCGTGGATCACCTCTTCGCTCACGAGCACTTGGGACCAAGCGAGGATTCCCACGTAGCGCAGGGCCTCCAGGGTGACGCCGGAGTCGTCCGTGAAGAGCGGCACGATGTGGGGCCCCCCGTAGTAGAAGATCAACGCGAAGCTCAGGCCGACCGCGCGCCCCATGAAGCGCACATGTCGAACTGTCTGCCAGGCGCCTTGCTCCGACCCGGCCCCCAGATTGCGGCCCACCAGGGAGGCACCGGCCATGGCCACTCCTAGGGCGAAGGGGTAGCTGACGCTCTCAAAGGCGTTGAATCCGATGCTAAAGCCCGCTCCGACGTCCTTGCCCAAGGGCCCCAACACCAGGGCGAAAAGCACTCCGTAGACTCCCGCGTAGATCGCGATGGAGAGGGCCACCGGAAACCCGAGTCGCAGGATCTGCAACATGCGTGCAACTTGCGGACTGCCGCTCAAGCCGAAGCGCACACCGTAAAGCTTGCGCAGCATCACGATGCCGAAGAGCCCCGCGACTCCCCGGGAAATGCAGGTGGCCACGGCTGCTCCAGCGATGCCGAAACCCGATCCGATCCCGACCCATTCGGGAGCCCAGGATCCGTAGATCAAGACTGGGTTGAGCACGAGGTTCAAACCGACGGCGAGGACTTGCATGATCATCGGCAGCTTGGAGTTCCCCATGCCGATGAACAGGTTGTCGAGGAGGGGGGCGAACATCAGGGGCAGAATCCCCAAGTAGATCGCGCTCATGTACGTGGTCATCAGGGGCGCCACGTCCGAGTCCACCTCGAAGAGACCCGTGAGTTCGTCCGCGAAGCTCCAACCGAGCACGCCGAGCAGCACCGAGATAACCCCGGTCAAGAGGAACGTGTGGCGAATGACCGTGTCCCGCTCCTCTCGATTTCCAGCCCCCGTGGCACGCGCGATGAGTGGCATGCTGCCGCCAATCGAGAGGAAGGCCACGGCGAAGTTCATGATCAAGAGAATCGTGCTCGAGCCGATCGCGGCCTGAGCGGCACCTCCAAGATCCTTGACCCAGTACTGATCGTTGATGCGGAACCCATTGTTCAACACAAACGACAAGACCATGGGCCATGCGAGTCGCAGAACCGAGAGCCTCCCACTATCCAGACTGGCCAGACTGGCGCTAGCTACCTTGGATTCGGCTATTTGACTGCGATCCAGAACTCTTGGTTCTGCTCCCCGCTGACGACAAAGGCACTCTTGGCTTTGCGTCCCTCTTCATCCTGGGAAGTCAAGGTGTACTTGCCCGGCGGGACGTTGCGGGCCCAGCCATGGCCGCGTCCGTCGGTCACGACTTCGATCCGACCTCCAGGTCGCGAGAAGCCGCGCACGGTCACGTCGGGAATTGCCTTGCCGAAGATGTCCACGGTCCAGAACTGAATGTCAGAGGTGGGCGGCAGCACGACCTTGCTGAAGTGCATGCCCGGCGCGCTGAACTGCAAGTCGCGGGACGGCAGCAGGGGCCGTTCCTGCGGGCCAAAGCTGAGGGTGTAGTCCCCGTCGGGAATGTCCTCGATCAAGTACGAACCATCGGCGCGCGTCTGGGTGATGCGCCGACCTTCCCCGTAAGCTTGGGCCAGCTCAACGCGCAAGTCCTGGGCGGGCCGGCCGTCCTCGTTCACCACGTAGCCATCCAAGTATCCTGTGGGGAAGACCTTGAGGATGATGTAGGGGCTGTTGGCGACCTGTGTCAGGAGCACCGGCGAGCGCCGCGAGTTCATGCCTGGCGCGTTGACCCAAGCGTCGTAACCTCCCAAGGGCAGGTCCTTGAGTTCGAACTCCGCTTGATGCATTTCGGACTGGCGCAGGACCGCATACTCGCGGCCCTCGATCGTTCCGCTGGGACCCACGAACAGGGTGTAGGGCAGGGGCGGGGGACTTCCGTCGCGAGTGGTGAGCAGTCCGCGCAGGGAGCCCGTGCCAACAAACCTGGACGCCGCGTTCAACGGACCCCGTTCGCTCTGCACGGGGGCCTCGGATGGATTGCCCGCAACTGCGCCTGATTGGCGCGGGGCGCCGAGTTCGATGCCGGCGTCCGCCCGGGGAGCGATGGCCTGCGGCTCGGGCGCTGGGCCGCGCTTCACATAGTTCCAGGTGGCGAGGCCCACGATGGCGATGACCAGCAGCAGCCAAGCCCCGGCCCGGCCCGCCTGACGGGAATCTGCGGGACACTTTCGGAAGTTCCTCCCCACGGGAGCTACGGCTCCTCGTACAGATGACCGAAAAGCCCGACTTGCTGATAGGCTCTGCGCCCTTTCTACTTTTACCAATCCCTTCATACCTAATCGTGCTGGCCGACGGCCCGGAGAGTCCTCCCCGGAGCCTGTGAAGCGCGCATGGTACCCCCGTCCGGCCTGGACGGGGAAGCACCGATCCCCGATGCATCGACCCACTTTCTCGTTCCGTCGTTTCTTCCCGACGCTTCTGCTTCTGACCGTGGTTTTGGCCCTGGTCGCCATTGTCCCCCCGAGCTCGATCGCCTCCGCTCCGGCCGCTGAGAAGGGGCGCCTGATCGTCCTGGGCTTCGACGGCGGAGATTACCGCACGGCCGCTGGCTACGCCGCTGAGGGCAAGATGCCCAACATCCAAGCCCTGGCGGACACGGGCACCTTTGCACCCCTGGGCACCACCTACTCGGCGGAGTCTCCGGTGGCTTGGGCCGCGCTGAACACCGGGCAGAACCCCTCCAAGACGGGTGTCCCCGGATTCGTCAAGCGCGCCCTCAAAGTGGGGGACGAGGAAGTCGCGGCCATGGGCTCACCGCTTCCGATGGTCGGCCACCAGAAGACGGTAGAACGCCCCATCGGAGACTTGCAAGCAGGGCCCATCGTCAACTTCCTGGGCGCCTATGACGCGAACATGTTGATGGCGATCGTCGGCTTGGCTGTTTCGATTCTGTTCCTCTTGGCCTTCAAGGTGGTCCTGCGCCTGAAGTTTGGGCTGTCCGCATTCCTGAGTTTGTTGCTCGGCGCTGTGGGGGCCTACGGCGCCAAGACCGCCAAGACCTACGTGCCGGACTCGATCCCCGGCATCGTCGCGAACCCCGTGGAAGTGGATTCCTTCTGGGACTTGGCCGCGCGCGCCGGTTCGAAAGCGGTGGTGATCGATGCCGCCATGGCCTGGGACAAGCCCCACGTGGAAGGCACCGAAGTGCTGGGCGGATTGGGCTTGCCCGATTGCCGCGGCGACAACGGTCAGTGGTTCGTCTACACCACGAACAAAGAAGAAATGGAACCCGGTCCTGAGGGACGTTCCTCGGACACCGCGGGCACGGTCTTCCGTCTGCCCGAATGGGAAGCCGGATCGATTCAGGCCGCGATCTATGGACCGAAGAACTTCTTCCGCACGGGTCAGATCGACAAGGAGATTGCGGACATCGACGAGTTGCTGAAACCCTCCAGCGGCACGGGCTGGAAAGAAGGCTCGCGCTTGCGCGAACTCAAGAAGGGCCTCACTGCTCAGCTAGCGGATGGAGCGCGCGTCGAAGCGCCGATGACCATCGTGCGGCGCGCCGGCGGCGCCAAGATCACCGTAGGAAGCGAGACCCAGGACTTGGATTCCGACACCTGGTCGGATTGGTACAACATCAGCTTCGAGCTGAACCCCTTGATCAAGGCCAAGGCGGTGACGCGCATGAAGATCATCGAGGACTCCGACGAGATGTTCACGCTCTTCGTCAACACCCTCGACATCGACCCCCGAGACGCCCAGTTTTGGCAGCCGGTGAGTCAACCCCCGAGTTTCTCCGCCGACTTGGCGAAGCGCATCGGAGGTCCCTTCGAGACCTTCGGTTGGGCGAGTGCGACGATGCCCTACAAGGACGATGTGATCACGGCGGAGACCATGTTGGAGGACCTCGAGTTCACCATGAAGTGGCGCGAGGACTTGACCCGCACGGCCCTCGAGAAAGGCGACTTCGACGTGCTGATGAGCGTGTTCTCCACCCCGGACCGGGTGCAGCACATGACCTACCAGTTCTACGACAAGGAGCATCCCATGTACGACGAGGCCGCCGCTTCACGCAAGATGACCTTCTTCGGGGAAGAGATCGAACTGCGCGACGCGATCCCGGCCATCTACAAGCAGATCGACCGCATCATCGGTTGGGTGCAAAAGGATTACATGCGTCCCGAGGACACCTTGATCGTTTGCGCCGACCACGGCTTCCAGAGCTTCCGTCACCAGGTCAACCTCAATAACTGGTTGGCGGAAGAGGGCTACCTCAAGGTCTCCGACAACATCGGGCACCCGGCCCAGGGAGCCATGTTGGGCTTCGTGGATTGGAGCGAGACACGGGCCTACGCCATGGGCCTCGGCATGATCTACCTGAACCTGAAAGGACGCGAGATCGACGGCATCGTGGATCCCAAGGACGCGCGAGCTTTGCTCGAAGAGATCGCGGCGAAGATGACCACGATGACCGACGACCGCGAGGGCACCCCGATCCCCGTGGTGGAACAGGTGGTCTTGATCGACGACGTGCACGACGGTCCTTTCCGCGATCGCGAAGGAGATTTGATGGTTGGCTTCAAGCCCTTCTACCGCGTCTCTTGGGGCACCACCTCCGGCGGATTGAAGTTGGTGAAGAAGGATGGCAACTATGTGGCCGGCCCGCTCTTCCAACCGAACACCAGCAATTGGTCCGGTGGTCACGTCTCCGTGGCACCCCAGCACGTGGCGGGCATCTTCCTCTCCAACCGCAAGGTCGAGGTTCCCGAGGACGGTGTGCACCTCTTGCACATCGCGCCGACGGCTCTCAAGTACCTCGGTGCGCCGCTGCTGCCCGAATTCGACAAGCCCGCGCTCAACATCAAGTAGCCCCAGCGCGCGGGCCAGCTGAACTCTGGAGCCAGCGTTCTCGGTGTGCGGCGCAGGCTGTCTTGTCGACGCGAACTAGGAGCCTGGCTCCCGAGGCCGGAAAAGGATTCCGGGCTCGGCGGAGATCAGAGGCCCCTCACAATAGGCTCACAAAGAAACGGATCCTTCCTGCAACGGAAGGATCCGTTTGTTCGTACATGCTGGCATCGGACGAAGCTGATGGGGAAACGGAACCCAAGGCCCAACTCATCACCCATTGCGCTCAGCGCTCGCGGGCGGATTGGCGGCCAAGAGACGGGACTCACAAAAATTTTGCTCGATGGGCAGGCGGGTCCTTTCGCCAAAACTCCGAAACGGAGTCGATGGGAATCCGAACAAAGGGGCACGAGAAGAGGAGAGCGAGCACAATCATGAATACCGACACCAACAAAACTGATCACACGACCTCGGAGCCAAGCGCTCCAGAGGACCTAACCGGCGCCATCTGGCAGGGTGGCACCCAAGGCACCGAACAGGCCCACTTTCACTGGATCGATGATGAGTCCGGGGAGCGCCTGGAAATCCGAGTGGAGGGCGACGCAAGTTTCTTGACCGGATTGGAAAACCTGGGATTCATCCGCCGCAAGGGGGCCTCCACGGGGGCCCCGAACGCTCACAGGCACGAGACTCCGCGCAGGAGCTCAGAGAGGGGCGGCCCCCATTCCGGCTGGCAGGGTCGGCGTGGGGCCTAGCGGCCGCGCGAGTCGCGGGCCAAGACAAGCACAACAACTAGAACAAGAAGAAGCGGCTAAGCGGTCGAGTTCCAACAGGGCTCGGCCGCTTGGCTTTTCTCACAGCCCAAGCCCTGCCCGTTGCGTCACCGCGCGCCTCCAACGGAGTTCGACCGGAAACCCAACCGCTACCAGGCCGGCGCCCGCCTCGCAACCTCCGGGCACCCGATCGCTGCCGGACTCGGCCTGACCTGAGTTGGATCCCCGGGGAATCCCCCAAGCGGCCAACAGCGCGCTCGCTCTGGGGGTTGGCTTGCGGTTAGTCTGGCGCCCATGCAATCCCACTGGAAAGTGCTCGCCTGGATGCTCGCGGGCCTCATCGTCGGTCTTTTGTTTCAAGCCTTCCTCGACGCGCCGGCCTACAGCGGCGCCAAATGGAAGGCAGCCCCCGGGGGGATCGAGCTGGTCTCCGTCGCCGGACCCTCCGAGGGCAGCAAGCTGCAAGTCGGGCAGGTCTACGACCGGGTGATCGTCCATCGGGGCAAGGCCGGGGAAGAGAGCGTCGTAGAGCTCAACGATCCCAAGGACGCCGACGCCGTCCGAGCCGCTGCGCAAAACGGCCAAATCCTCTGGTTCGTCGCAAGCGAGGACCCTGAGGCGGAGAAGCCCGCGCCCCTGGCCTTGGGAATGGACCCCGACTCTCAGCGGGCCGTTTGGATTGAGCCTTTTGCGTTCTTCGCGAGTATTTTCATGGGGCTCCTGAAGATGCTGATCGTGCCCTTGGTGCTGGCATCCATCGTTTCCGGTGTGGCCAGCGTGGGGGCTCTCAAGGACCTGCGACGCTTGGGCTGGAAGACCTTCGCCTATTACATCGGCACGAGTTTGCTCGCGGTGTTGCTCGGGCAGCTCCTCGTCAACCTCATCACTCCGGGCACCGGGGCCGAACTGGGGCTGTCTCCGGCGTCCGAGATCGGCTCGCACGTCGAGAACCCCTTAGAGATTCTGCGCCGCATGGTGCCGACCAATGTGGTCAGCGCCATGACCGACAACGGGGCGATGCTGCAAATCATCTTCTTCGCCCTCTTGCTCGGCTACTTCATCACGCGCAGCGCTGAGCCGCATGCCTCGCGCATGCGGGACTTCTTCGAGTCCTTCTTCCAGGTGATGATGAAGATGGCGGAAGGGATTTTGTCGCTGCTGCCCTACGGCGTCTTCGCCTTGCTCGTGAAAGTGGTTGCAGGCACCGGTGTGGAGCCTTTCAAGGCCCTCTTGATCTACATGTTCACCGTGGCTCTGGCCTTGGTTTTGCATGCCTGCGTGACCCTGCCCTTGGTGCTCAAGTTCATCGGCGGCGTGTCTCCGACGCGTTGGTTGAAAGCCATGGGGCCGGCGATCATGACCGCCTTCAGCACCAGCAGCTCGAGCATGACCTTGCCGGTGACCATGAAGACCGTGGAGGAGCGCGGCGGAGTCAGCAACAAGGTGACCTCCTTCACCCTGCCCCTGGGGGCCACCATCAACATGGACGGCACGGCCCTCTATGAGTGCATTGGGGTGATCTTCCTGGCCCAGTACTACGCATCGGTGGGGGGCGAACCCCTGACCTGGACGGCCCAAGCCCTGGTGGTGGTGATGGCCCTTTTGGCCAGCATCGGCGCCGCGGGAATCCCCTCCGCAGGCCTGGTGATGATGCTCACGATCCTCTCCGCCCTGAACCTACCGGTGGAGGGCGCCGCCCTGCTGCTGGCGGTGGACCGGCCCCTGGACATGATGCGCACGGTCGTCAACGTCTGGTCCGACTCCTGCGGTGCCGCTGTGATCGGAAACAGCGAGGGGGAGTTGGAGATGCCCGAGCTGGCCTGACCTCCGGATTCCCATCCAACGCGAAGATGGGCCAATTGGGGTTTATCTGACCCAAGCGGCAATAGCCCAGGCCCCCCTGGGCCGCTACAATTCTCGCCTGACCCGCTTCCGCGCCTGGACTGTTTCAGGCCCGATCCAATTTCCGAAGCCCCATTCGCGCGCCAGAAAACCCGCGCGACCTCAGTGCCTTTGCACTGTCTAGAAAAGCAATGCCGAACTCGTCCATGATTGAACGTATCACCCGCTCTCTCGCCTACATGCTGCGCCACAACCCCGAGGAGTTCGACATCGAGCTCGACAAGTACGGGGCGGCGGATTGCACGGAGGTGGTCCAGATTCTCAACGAACGTCTGGGAGAGCCCATCGAAGAAGAGGATCTCGAAGACGCCATCGAAGCTGGAGATCGCCCGCGCTACGCCATTGAAAACGGCCGTGTGCGCGCTCTCTACGGCCACTCGATTGAAGTGGACCCCGGTGAGTCCGAGAAACCCCAAGAGCTGCTCTACGTGGGCCTCGGAAGCCGTGACGCGGAGCGCGCCGAGCGCTATGGATTGCGCGCCGGTCGCCGAGCCTTCCTGCATCTCGCGAAGGACGAAGATCAGGCCATCGAGTCCGGTCGTCGCCAAGCTCGCCACTACGTGGTGGTGACGGTTTACGCCCTCGATGCCTGGGAGCAAGGCGTCAACTTTTACGACCGCGGTTCCCTGTACCTCTCGGATCCGATCCCCACGGAGTTCCTCGAGCTCGGCGACGTCTACGAGGACGGCAATCCCCCCAGCCGTGACGGCGGGCGCGATCGTTCCCGTGGACGTGAGCGCGGAGGCGACCGCGGTGGTCGTGGTGCACGAGGTGGTCGCGATCGCGATGGAAGCCGCGGACGGGACCGGAATGAGGACCGTGATTCCGGAGGCGGTCGTGACCGCGACCAGGGACGCAACACAAGCCGCGACGAGAGCCGCGAAGAGCGACCCGCCCGGGATCGTTCGAGCCAGCGCGAGGAAGCGCCCCGTCGCAACGAGCGGTCGGAGCGTCCCAGCCGCCGCCCAGAACGTGAAGAGGAACGTCCGCGCGCCAAGCGCAGCGAGTCCCCGGAGCGTGAAGAGCGCCGTCCCCGTGAGGAGCGTCCTGAGCGCGCCGCCCGTCCTGAACGCGCTGCGCGTCCAGAGCGAGCTGCCCGTCCCGAACGGGAAGCCCGCCCCGAGCGCGAGCAGCCCAAAGCCGCCGCACCCGAGCCCAAGCAAAAGGCCGCTCCCCAATCTGCCTTTGGTCTGGGCCTAGCGGATGCACCGCCCCCGGTAAAGACGGTTCCCCAGCCCCCCAAGGCGGAGAAGAAGAAAGCTCCGGCCCCGGCTCCGGCCAAGGCGCCTGAGCCCCAGAAGCCCTCAGCACCCTCGGGCCCGAGCTTCGGCTCGGGACTCTAGAACTCTTTGCCGGCACGGCTGCACGCCGTGCCGGCGTTTTTTCATGTCGGCCAGCCTTCCGATTCTCGACGAGTTGCCCACGGGCTACTTCGTGGATGAAAGCCCGCGGGGCATCTTGGTTTTGCACGTGGACGCGGCCCGCGGCATTCACGAAACCGGCTACGGCCCCGAACACGACGGGGACCTGCGCGTCAGTGAGCTTTCGGGCCGCCGACCGTTGCATGAGCTGGTGGTGGAGGGCAAGCGACTCATCGTGCGCCGCTTCAGTCACGGGGGTCTGATGCGTTGGATCACGGGCGAGCGTTACCTCGACCCGCAACGGCCCTTCCGCGAGCTCTTGCTATCGGACACTTTGCGGCGCGCGGGCATCGCCACGCCCCAGGTGGTCGGCGCCCGCTCGCGCCCGGCCAAGGGCTGGGGGTGGAACCTGGACCTAATCAGTCGCCACGTGCCCGGGACCACGGACCTGGGCTTCCTCCTGCGTTTGGCCCGGCGCGGCGAGTTGCAGGAGTCCGCCAAGCACGCCTTGCTGCGCGAAACGGGATCCTTGGTGCGCAAGATGCATCGCCACGGGTGCCTGCACGCGGACCTGACGCCGACCAACATCCTGACCAACGCCGACGTGGTCGAGGGGCAGCAGCCCAAGCTGTGGGTGATCGACCTCGATCAATCAATCATTCGCGAGAAGCCGACTCGCGTGGAGCTCCTGCAAAACCTGCGGCGCCTCTATCGCTACGTGGCGCGCCGCGAGCACGAGCTCGGTCCGGTCCTGTCTGCCAAAGACTACCAGCGCTTCATGATGGCCTACGAGCCCAAGCGCGAGAAGCGCCGAGCCCTGATGAAAGAGATCCAAAGTGCCCACCGTCGCCGCCAATTCCTGCACGGGTTGGGCTGGTTGTTTGAGCGGCTGTTTCGCACGTCGACGGATCCGCGCAACTGAGCTTGGGCCCTCGCGCCCAGCTACTCCGTTGGCTTGCCCGCCATCATTCGCTTAGGCAAGAACGGATGCACGCAGGCGAGCAAGACCCAAGCGGCGGAGGTCAGGCCGTGCAACCAGATCCAAGCGTTGCGCCAGCTCTCATCGACGGCGGTTTGCAGCAGATAGCCGCTTAGCACCATCGGGAAAAACAGGATCGCCATGGCGATCCCAGTGCGGCGGCCGCGGCGACTGCCCGCGCGCCAGTGCAACAGGACGTGGTTGCTCCAGACCCAACCGACGGCGAACACGAGCAGCGGTGCGCAGAGCACGTGGGCGTGCTGCAGGTCCGGTTGCCAAGGATGGTTGACGATCGAAAAGGGATCGTCGGATTCGGCCACGTAGCGCATCCAGCCATAGACCAGTCCCGTTCCTCCGACGAGGAGGTTCGTGCAATGGATCAGTCGGGCTTGATTGCGCGTCATGGGCGGATCCTCTCAGGAATCCCCGGCCGGAATGGAGCCCGTCCGCTTTTTCTTGGCTTCCTTGTCACGCACCCGCTTGGCTTCGGCCTCACGCACCCGCTTGGCTTCCTCGTCACGCACTCGTTTGGCTTCGGCTTCACGCAAGACCGCGTCGAGGGCCAAGACCCGGCGACAGCAGGCGGTGGTGGCGGTGGAGGTCAAGGTGGCCCCGGTGACCCCGCGAATTTTGCGATTCACGTTGAGATCATCGTCGAGCTTGCGGCCGGGGAATTGGGCGTACCACTTCTCGCGCGGTAGGTAGTCCTTGGGCTCTGCAAACGAGAGCACTTCGACGCGACCGATGCTGGTGTCGGGTTTGACCACGACCATGACCGTCTGCCGCAGGCTGCGCACTCGGTGGGTGTCGAAGTAGGCCGTGCCGACCCACTTGTCCTCCTTGGTGGCACGGTAGGGGTAGACCACACTGTCGCTGAAGTCGAGCTTCGCGAGTTTCGCCACGCGCTTGGCCTCCACGTCCGTTAGGAAGGCAGTCGTTCGCTCAACCTTGCACTTCGGAAAGGCCAAGGCCAAGGCTTCGTCACGAGTCAAAAAAACCGTGCCAGCCGGGCTCGAGGGAAGGGGTTGCGTGCAAAGCGTGGGGCTCGTCTGCCCCGGGTTCGCGGACGGCGTAGCAAAAGCCCCGATCCCGCTCGCCACCCAAAGGAGGACGAACAGGACCAGGCCAAACTTGCTAGGGGTGATGCCGAGCGCGCCCCTGTTGAAGTTCTTAAAAGACATATCCCATGCTGAGTTCGAGGGAGTCTGCGCCTTCATCCCAATCCATGAAGGCGGTCTTGAAGACGATGTTGGGAACGGGTTTCCAATCGACGCCAAGGGTCACCACGGAGTCGCCCTGGGCCATGTCGCGGGTCAAGCCCTCGGCCACCGAGGCGTGGGTGTCGATGTCTTCGTAACGCACAAAGGGAATCACTTGGTGGGTGCAGCTGGGCGCGATCATGCTCGCGATGTCGTAGCCCGCTTCCAAGTACCAGCCCGTCTGCTCCTTCCCGATGACTTCGCCGTTGGCCATGCTGAGTGCGTAGGTGTTTTCCAAGTTGGCTTGGGCGTACAGACCGCGCAGGCGCAATCCGCCGCGCTTGTATTGGGAGTGCACGTCGAAGATGGTGGTCTTGACGTCGGGCAGCATGGCGGCGCCCTGGCCGGAACCCCCGTGGTAGAGGGAAGCGCCCAGGTCCAGACCGTTGCCGGCGTTGTAGTCCAAGCGCCCGACCACGGCGATGTCTTCGGCCTTGGCTTTGCTGCCCTTTTGACGGCCGCCGCGCAGTCCGCTTGCGCTGAAGCCATCGTAGGCGTCCAGGCCATTCACGGCGTACAGCTTGTAGCTGAACTCACCCGCGTCGCCCACGACACCAACGCCGTTCTCGCGCCAGGTGGTGGGGATGATGCGACTCTCAGTCGACGGGCGCGAGGGACCGCGGAAGGTGGTGGGTTCGTGCATTTCGTTCACGTGGCCCATGGGCATCAGCAACATTCCAGCGCGTACGTTGAGCGCATCGAAGCCGAGGTATTCGAGGTACGCGAACTCCACATAGACTTCGTCCGCGTGCTCCACTTCGATCTCGGTGTTGAGCACCCAGTTCTCATCGAACTTGTAGCCGAAGTAGAGGATGGCGCGCAGGAAGTCCGCTTGGGCGTTGCCGGGTCCCGCCTGATCCTTGTAGACCGCCTCCCCATAGCCACCGATCGAGAGGCCTTGTTCTTTTTGATAGATCTTCGAGGCAGCCGGGCCCATGCCGTACATGGAGTCACCCACTTGGGGCATGACATCCGCATGCTGCTGGGTTTCCATTTGCTTGGTGACGGCCTCGAGGCTCGCGTTCAAGCGCTTGTTGTCGGCTTCGAGTTTTTGCAGACGATTCTCGAAGGCGCCTGCGTCCCCTTGAAAAGCAAGAGCACTGGAAGCGAAGAGGCAACTGACGAATAGTCCGGTGAGAACAGGTTTCATTGAATAGGAGACGTGTGGGTAGATTCGGAAGTGTCGCTCACTTGCGACGGCGGTGAATGCCAATCGATGGGGACTCCCGCATCGACGGTGCTGAGGTAGGGGCGCAAGCCGAGGCTTGCACGCAAAGTGATGGTTTCGCCCTGGCGCACGGCATAGACGGCCTCCAGCTGTTCGTGTGCCTCCACGAAACGCAGTCCGGCGTCGGGGCCGAGCACGTAGAGCGCCGTGGAAAGGCAGTCCGCGTCCAGAGCACTCGGGCACCAAACGGTCACGGAGCCAAAGTCCAGCGCGGGGGTTGCGCTGCGCGGATCGAGCAAGTGCCCGATGCGTTCGCCCTCGACCTGCAGACCGCGTTCACTGTTGCCCGAAGTCGCGCATGATCCGCTGGAGACTTGCAGCAGGGCCAGGGGCTGCTGGCGCCGATCGGGATGGGCGATGGCGAGTGGGGGAGTGGATTCTTCGAGCGCCTGCTCGCCGAAGAAGAGCACCTGCCCGCCCAAGTCAAACATGGCACGCTGAACCTGCGAGCCCAGCAATGCTTCGCGGGCGGCGTCGAGGGCCGCGCCTTTGCCGAAGCCGCCCTCTTCGAGACCCGCGTTTTCCCGGGTGCGCGCCATGCGCTGGGGCAACTGCAGGCGGAAGTGCTGCACGCCACAATCCGCAAGGGCTAGCTCGCGCTCGGCTGCGGAGGGCACGCGTCCCGCGCCGCGCAGATCCCAAGCGCGCACGACTGGGGCGACGCTGGGATCAAAGGCTCCTTCCGTTTCCGCGGCCCAAAAGAACGCCCGTTGCAGGGTTGCACCCACTTGCGGGGAAAGTTCAAACCACTCGCCCGTGGGCGTCGCTGCAAGTGCGGACAGCTCGGAGTCCGTACGCCAAGTGGAGAGGCTCTGCTCGACGCGCTCCATGGCACCGATGGCCAACTCGCTGGCGGCCAAGGCTTGCAAACGGCTGGGAGCCTGCAGTTCGATGCGCAGGGTCGTGCCCATCAGTTCGAGCACTCGCTCAACGGAGTGCTCGGGCACCGGGGCTTGGAGCGCTACGCCCTGGGGCGCTTGGGCGACCGAGGTCGCGAGAAGGAGGAGGGAGAGGAATGCCATGGGTGCCTGTTGGCCCATGGTTTATTGAGAACAAGTCTCAATGTCAACAGGGTCCAGGGGGAATTCCTCAGAAATCGCGCCTGGGGCAACCTCAGGGGCCCTTAAAGAAGACCTACGCCTCGGATGATGGGAGCCGAGGACCTGGAGCCAAGTGGCCAGGCCCAAGGATCTGCTCGCTCGAATCGATGTGAACCCGGCGATAGACGGGCCCTTTCGAAGTCAAAGCAGCTCGCAACAACTGGTTGGTGGCCAGCCGTTGGCGCCGTTGCATGAGCCTGGATTCGATGCGGTTGCTCGCTGCGCGCATGCGTTTGCGCAAGCTCTCGAGCAGAGTCTTGGCCTTCGAGTTGTGCCCTAGGGCCTCGAGCACCATGGCGTGGGTTCCGCAGATCACGATGCGATCAATCAGCTCTGCGCCAGCGTGAGCAAGCAACTCCATGGCTTTCGTGGAGTGCTTCAATGCGGCTTCGGCACTGGTTTGGTAGGCCATGCGCGCTTGCATGGAGATGCAAACCGCGAGGGTGCGCGCGTTGCCGATTTCCTTGGAGAGTCGATGGCAGCGCTCGAAGTAGGGGCCGGCGCTGCGGTCATCTTGCTCCGCCAACAGGATGCCGAGGAACAAGGTCGCGATGGACTCGCTGCGCCTGTCTTCAATCTCTTGGGCCATGAGGATTGCGTCGCGCAAGAGCGTCTCGGCTTCTTCCGCGCGATCGATGTCGAGCAGGTGCACGCCCAGTCGCGCCTGGGCTTCGATTTCCAGTCGCCTGTCCCCGGCGTGCTTCGCGAAGCGCAAGGCGTGTTGCGCCGAGACCAACCCGCGCCGGGGCCGGCCCGCACCGCGATACACTCGAGCCCGCAAGGAGTGAGCCAGGGCGCGCACCGCAAGCGCTTCGAAGCGGTCCGAGTCGCGCAACAACATCAAGCACTTGTCGCAGCGTCGCAGACTGCTTTCGAATTGCCCTTCCAACATGTCGAGCACGCCCAATGTGTGTTCCGCTCGGGCACGCAAGAAGTTGTCTGGGGCCAAGTCCTGGGACCGTCGCGCCAGCTTGCGCGCCTGGGAAAACTCGCCCACGTGAGTGTGCACGCTGGATTGACGACGCAGGGAGTCGCTCAAGAGGTCCACGCTGCCGGAGGCCTCGAAACAACGGATGGCGTTCACCAACATGCCCCGCGCGTTGCCGAACTGCCCAGTGCTGATCGCGTAGCGCGCGTGCAACAGGTAGGTGCGTCCAGCTTGTTCTGGTTGCGTGTCGGGATCCGTGTCGAAGTCGGCCAATTGGTCAAGCAAGAGCCTCTGCTTCTCCCGATAGCCCAAACGGTCTGCGGCGTCGGCGGCGGCCCACAGGAAGAGCATGGCCTGTTCCCCGTGGTCAGGCTGCTTAGGCAGGACCGCCATGGCTTCGAGGCCCCACAAAGCCAGCGTGTGCATGCGCGCGGGTTGGCCCCGTTCCGCGAGTCGTTGCAAGAGCGGTCGCAAGAGTTGCAAGAGCTCCTGGTAGGAACCCGCCGCCCGCAAGTGGTAAACCCGTTGGAAGGCATCTGCTAGGGACAAGCGCCCGCCAGGGCCCGGACGCAGTGCGCGCGCCACGGCGCTGTGCATCTCGCGCCGGCGACCTTCTGCGAGGCGTTTGTAGACAGCCGCACGCAGAGCTGGCCGTCGGAACCTGTAGCGATCCCCTTCGGGGCGCAGCCAACCAACCTGGGTCAGGTGAGCGAGCACCTCGTTCAATTCCGAAGCGCTCTCCCTGGGCCACGCGCTCAGCAGGAATCGACTTTGAATGCGACCGCCAGTCACCGCAAGCCGCGAGAGCCACAGGCGCATGCCGGGCTTGAGTCGCGAGAAAGCCTCGGTGATCTCCTCGCGCAGGGACGAAGGCAAGGGCAGCTGATCGGGATGGATGCGCAATTCGAGCCCGTCGACTCCGCGCGTCATGTCGCCGTTGTCGTACAAGCGACGCAACAACTCCGAGATCAATCCGGGGTTACCACGGCTGCGTTCCCATAGCACGTTCGCCAAGCGCAGACGCGGCGTCGCTTTGCTGAAGATCGCGGCCACCAGTTGCCGAATCGCCGTCTTGGTCAGGGGCTTGAGGGCAATCTTCTTGTAGTTCGGAAAGCGCTTCAGACTCTCGAGCAAGAATCCTTGGGCCTTGGGTCGGCGCGCGGAAACGTAGCCGGTGTAGCCCAAGATCAAGAGCAGGGGAACGCTCTGCAAATGCCGGGTCAGCCGGCTCAAGATATCGAGGGTTCCCTCGTCCGCGAAATCCAAGTCGTCCAAGTAGACAACGACCGGTGTTCGCTCGGCGAGGGCCACCAACCAGGAAGTGAGTGCGGAGGGAACTGAGGCGGTCAGGGCTCCTTCGAAGGAAGGGTCGAGTGCCTGTTCCAAAGCGACCGCTTCGGTGCGCGGCAGGATCTGTGCGATGCGTTCCCTTTCGCGCGCACCGGGGGCCATGCCCGTGGGCAGACCGAGGTAGCGACGAAGGAGGGTCAGGATCGGATGGCAAGGTCGCGCTTCCTCGAACCGGGAGCAGCGACCCTGCAGGTAGATCGGTGGGTTGGTCGTGTTGCGCAGGCACCTTGCGAACTCCCGAATCAAGCGCGATTTGCCCGAACCCCGGGGGCCTTCCAAGCGCAGGGCCGCGCCAGCGGGCGTGTTCTGTAGGCGCTCGTCCTCGAGCAGGTGCTTGCTGGCTTGCAGCAGTTTGTCGAGCTCCTTGTCGCGACCCACTAGGGGAATGCTCGAAGCGGATCCCGCCCCGCGGCGAATGCTGTGGGGTCCGGAGTTGTGCAATTGATCGCGCCACCAACTTCCAGTTTCTGATTCCCGTAGAATCGACTCTAGCTCGTCCAGACTTGGCCGCATCCTAGGATCCGAATCGAGCATGGCCTCCAACAGCCGGTCCAAAAGTGGCGTCAGAGTTGGGGTACGAAACGAGGGCAGCTCGAATTCTGCGCTTGCGAGGATGCTTGGGAGCGCTCCCGGGTGCAAGAGCTGCTCCGCGCTGGCAAAGGGGTGGCTGGAGGTGCCCAATTCGTAGAGCAAGACGCCGAGGCTGTAGACCTCACCCGGTTCCCCCGCACGCAACCCGCGAAACTCCTCCGGAGCGAGGTACGCCAGGCTGCCGATGATCGGGGCGGTCTTGGGCTTCTCGCTGCCGTCGGACGTCGGGATCAGAAAGCCCAAGTCCAAGAGCACGGCCAGGCCCTCCTGATCGAGGCGCACGTTCTCCGGCTTGATGTCGCCGTGGTGGAAGCCTGCAGCGCGCAGAGCCAAGAGAGCACGAACCAGACGGCTACCCACCGCGCGCACTTGGGGCTCGGGCAGGGCGCCGTGGGCGTGCAGTTGCTCGCGCAGGGTCAGGCCCGGCAAGAGTCGCAGGGCAAGCCAGGGTCCGTGTTCATCCTCTCCGCCGGCGATGCCCTTCACGAGCCCCGGGCAGCTTAGCGCAATAGCGACCTGCGACTCGCGCTCGAAGGCAGCTCGTTGGCGTTTGTCTTTCGCAGTCGCCGGGTGCATGCGCTTGAGTGCGAACTCGGTGCCCGCCGGCAGCTCGCCGAAGGAGCCCGTCAGGCAGGCGCGCCAGACATGACCGGTGGCCCCCGAACCGAGGAGATTCAGTAGCTGGCAGGGAATGGAGTGGGGCGCGGGAGGCGCAAGGTTGGCGTCGGTCACGGGCGTTCAGCGGCTTCTAGGCCGCAGGGGCAAAAGATCGCACAAACCGAGCAGAAATCCGAGCCTGTGCCACCGCTTTCCGAATGAGAAGCCGGTGAAGAAGCTGATGAAGAAGCCCTGAAGAAGCCCCCAAAGTTGTCCCCTCACACCGATCCAAAGCTGTAGGCTCCCTGCCGCAATTCAGGCAATCAGGAGCCACACATGACGTTTCAGGTCTACAACACCCTCACCAAGCAGAAAGAGGTCTTTCGGACCCTCGAAGAGGGCAAGGTCCGCATGTACAACTGCGGCCCGACGGTCTACGCACGCATTCACATTGGCAACTTGCGGGCTTTCATGTTCGCCGACCTGCTGCGCCGTTGGTTGGAGCACGAGGGTTACGAGGTTTGCCAGATCATGAACATCACCGACGTGGGGCACCTCACGGACGATGCGGATGACGGGGACGACAAGCTCGACGCCCGGGCGCGGCGTGAAGGCAAGGATCCCTACGAGATCAGTCGACACTTCGCGGACCTGTTCCTCGATGACTTGAAGCGCATGGAGTGCCTGCCCGCGCACCACTATCCGCGGGCCACCGATCACATTCCCGAGATGTTGGAGATGATCGACAAACTGATCGCTGACGGCTACGCCTACCAGACCGGCGAGAACGTGTACTTCGAGGTGGGGAAGTTCGAGCACTACGGCCGACTCTCCGGCAACAAGGTCGACGACCTGGATGCGGGCAATCGCATCGAGGTCAACCAGGAGAAGCGCGCCCCCGCGGACTTCGCCCTTTGGAAGAGCGACCCGTCGCACCTGATGAAGTGGGAAAGTCGATTCGGCCCCGACGGCTTCCCCGGTTGGCACATCGAATGCTCCGCTATGGCGCGCAAGCACTTGGGCGATCGCATCGACATTCACACGGGGGGCGAGGACAACGTCTTTCCCCACCACGAATGCGAGATCGCTCAATCGGAAGCGTTCACAGGGGAGGGCTTCGCGACCTATTGGATGCACACGAAGTTCCTGCAAGTGGACGGGGGCAAGATGGGCAAGTCCCTGGGCAACGCCTACACCCTCGACGACATTGAGGCCAAGCACCACGACCTGCGCACCCTGCGCTACACGCTCTTGCGCGGTCACTACCGTTCACCCTTGAACTTCACCTGGGACGTGATGGCGGACTCCGCCAAGGCCTTGGAGAAGCTCGATGACTTGGTGGGTCGTTTGCGCCGCATCGCTGCTGGGGAAGAGGGCGCACAAGACGCGGGCGCGGGCCAAGCGGAACTCGACACTTGCCGTTCCGAGTTCGTGGACGCCATGAACGACGACTTGAACACGCCGCGCGCTTTGGCCTCCCTGCATTCCTTGCGGGATCACGCGGTGCAAGGCCGGATCGGTTCCGCTTGCGGCGCCAGTGCCCTCGAGTTCCTCGGCAAAGTGCACGGGGCCCTCGGCTTCTTGCGCTTGGAAGAGGACAGCCTGGACGCCAGCATCGAAGCGCTCATCCAAGAACGCCTGGATGCCCGCAACAATAAAAACTGGGCGCGCTCCGACGAGATCCGCGACGAGCTGCTGGCCCAAGGCATCTTGCTAGAGGACACCGGCGGCAAGACGGTCTGGCGTCGGGGGTAGAGGCGGGCCGCAGGCGGAGGCGGCCAGTTTGCGGTCGCGTCAGATCAAGGGGGTGCCGCCCACGAGCTGTGCGCCACACCCTCGTTCACGATTCGCGAGAATAGATCTAGAGGCCCGGCCGACAAGGGGCGATCCCTCGCTCGGCTCCCACGAACCGCCCGGCTGCGTTGCCTGAACCCCCATATAGCTTCAACTATGTGGGGAACCCGGCGCCTTGCCAGTCGATCCGTGGAACCCGATCGAGAAACCGCCCCTTGTCGGCCAGACCTCTAGCCCCCCGGGCCCGGGCGCTGAAGGGTGGGCTGCGTGGGGGCTCGGAGAAAACCGAAAGTTTGTGTGGGCAGGCTCCGCAGGGCGGGTCTCTGGGGTGCGCCGGGGATTTCCTCCGTCGCCCTACGGACATCCTCGCTTGCTGAACCGACCCATGAATCCCTTCTTGCCACTCACCCTTTCGGTGACTCTGTGCTCCTTGGCGAGCGCGCAACACGCTGCCCCTTCGAGCGCAATGCGTGGCTCGGCCCTCGCGCTTCCCCTGGACGCCGTGAGCTACGATGAGCCCGGTGATGGAAAGCTCTGGGCTCGCGGTGAAACCTACAAGGCCAGCTTCGGTGCTTCCGGAGCGACCTACATTCCTTTCTTGGGCTCGGACGCGCCCAAGAACATGCCCGTGCACTTTCGCTTGGCGCAAGCTTCGGTAAACGGAACGGAGCTCGCTTTGGACGACCAGGCGACCTGGTCACGCCACGGGGAAACGGTCGTTCTCGACCGCGGACCGGTGGATGTTCACTATTTGATGGACACGGACCAGATGGAGCAGACCTTCGTCTTCGAGCGCATGCCGCAAGCTGGAGATCTCGATCTGCGAGTTGAGGTGGAGAGTGAGTTGGCCTTGGAGAGCGCCGACCAGGGCTTCCGTTTCTCCGGAGAGTTGGGCGGCGTACGCTACGGCAGTGCCACCGTCTTCGACGGGGCGGGCCGCAGCTTGGCGCTCGAGTCGCGGCTCGAAAACGGTGCCATCTCCATCCGCGTGCCGGAAACTTTCCTGCGCCATGCGCAAGCCCCCCTGGTGGTGGATCCAGTGATCAGCACCTACACCCTCTCGCCCCAGAACATCTACACCTGGAGCGGTGACGTGTGCTTCGACGCGAGCAGCCAGTTCTACTACCACACCTTCACGGCGGTCTTTTCCCAATCGGACTACGACACCTACGGTGCTGTGATGGGAACCGATGGAGTGGAACGCCAAGATCTCGGTCGCTGGATCGACATGACTTCGGACAAGTGGTTCGACTCTTCGGTAGCGAATAGCAACGAGGCGAACAATTGCCTGGTGGTCGGCACGCGGGTCGTGAACGACACCTACGAGGTTTGGGGTCGCTTGCGCGACCTTCCCGGCACGACTCAGGGACCGCAGTTCAAGATCAGTCTTCCGACCGCCGTGGATTGCCATCTGCCTTCCGTTGGCGGAGACCCAAACACGGACACCTTCAATCGGTACTTCGTGGCCTACACCCGTGGAGGCCTTTCCGGGGACACGCTGATCATGGGCCAGTCCCTACAAAGCAGCGGCGCTTTTGTCGGCGGATCGCAGATCATCGACGCGGATCCTGGAACGCGAAACAGCTATGTCCACGTTTCCAAGTCCTGTGGAACGGGAGCGACCTCCGAGCGCCGTTGGAACGTGGTCTGGCGCCGGGCCCATGAGGACGGTGGCAACATCCGCGGGGCACAGATGAACTCCTTCGGATTCCTGGCGACCCCCGCATTCTCCGTGGACAGCACGAGTGACGACACGCGCATGCCGCAGGTGTCTCCACCACTCAGTGCACCCGCTGGCAGCGCCAGGGACTTCTTGGTGGTCTATGGTGTGTACGCAGGGCCGGGCGATTCCTACATCCGGGGACGGCTCTTCAAGGGCGACAAGTACCAAGCGACCTTCGACATCAACGAGCTCGAGGCCCAAGTGGTGGGGGGCGGCTACCAGCCCTACGCGCAGTCCTGGCCGACGATCGGAACCGATGGCTCTCAGTTCGTGATCTCCTACTCGGAGCGCGCCGCGGACGATTCGATTGATATCTACGCCTGCACCCTGCGCCACCACGCATCGAGCCTGGTGGCCACGGAAGCCCACGTCAAGATCGCAGACACGCCCTACGCCCTCTACCGAACCGCGCTCGCGACCCAACACGATGCGGGAGCCTGGGACTCACGTCAGCTGGCGATTTCCTTTGAGCACTACGAGTACCAACAGTTCTCGGAGACCATGGGGGCTCTCTACGAGACGCCGCGCAAGTGGGGCGTCCTGGGTCAGAGCTTCTGCGACGGTCAGCAGAACGCAACCGGCGAGGCGGCCAGCTTCCGCATCTTCGGTTCGCCCGATCCCGATGACAACCGAGTCGTGCTCGACGTCAACGGACTTCCGCCCTTCACTTACGGTCAGTTCCTCATGAGCAACACGACTCAAAACTTCCCCTTGGACAGCGGCGTGCTGTGCCTGGGGCAACCCTTGAAGCGGCTCAACTCGACCCTCGGGAACTCCTGGATCAACGGCTCCGTGGGCTACGAGCTCGACCTCAACGCCTTGCCCGGCGGCACCCTGCTGCAGGCTGGCCAGACCTGGTACTTCCAGTACTGGTACCGGGACGCGGGCAGCTCGAACTTCTCCAACGCTCAAGCGGTGACCTTTGAGTAGGTCGAGTTCTTCGGCAGGGGGCTGACCCCATGATGTTGTCTAGTGAGGGCCTCCTAGCGTTCGCGATGGGAGGCCTTCCCTTGTTTCCTAGAGGTCCACAGCTGCACCTATCCACAGTTGCGGATTCCCCTGGGCCGAGCTTGGCGACATACTTCAGGTCATGAGCGAGGGCCAGGAAGCAACCAACGCAGCTCGAGCTCTAGGCCATTCATGCACGCTGCAGGCACGGGCACTTGGGCAGCAGAACAAATGGCCGGCTGCCTTCGAGCTACTGGCCGCTGCCGATGCACGCGGCGAGCTCGGGGCACCTGGGATGGAGTTCGCTGCCGAGTGTGCACGCTGGGCGGGCAAGAACGAGCTAGTGGTGGACCTCCTGGAAAGATCCCATCACGCCTATGTGGCCGAGGATGACCTGACGGGCACGCTTCGGAGCGCTCTGCACCTCTGTTACACGCACATGGACTCTGGCGAGAAGTCCGTCGCTGGCGGTTGGTGGCACCGGGCGGACGCGATGATCCACGACGTGCCCGAGGGACCCGAGCATGCCCTGCACGCCTGGTTCGCTGGTCGTGCTTGCGGCGAGCAGGGAAACATCGATGAGCAACAGGTCCACGCGCAGAAGGCCCTTGAGATCAGCGTTCGTTACGGGGATCGAAACGTTGAGGCCCTGTCCCTCATCGACCTAGCTTTGGTCGCGACTCATCGGGGTCAGTCTTCCGAGGCCTTGGCTTTGCTCGATCGTGCCACTGCCCTGGCCTTGGGAGGGGAGATCGGCGTGCTAGAGTCAGGCATCGTGTTCTGCAACGCGATCATCGCCTGTCGCTCCCGTGGCGAGTGGGATCGCGCGGTGCAGTGGACCAACTCCGCCAATCGGTGGGTCGAGCGAGTGCAGGTGTCCTACTTCCCGGGACTCTGTCGTGTGCACCGCTCGGAAGTTTTGCGAGTGCGCGGCGAGCTCGCGGCAGCCGAGAGCGAGGCCAAGGAAGCCGTGCGCTTGTTGGAAGCAGGGATCCCACGTTGGGTGTCGATGGCTCACACCGAGCTCGGCGAGATCCGTCGACGACGTGGGGACTTGGAAGGGGCTGCCGAGGCCTTCCGTCTAGCGCGCGAGCGGGGTTGGGACCCGCAGCCCGCGATGGCTCAACTACTCCTGGACCAAGGCGACCCCGTCGCCGCCCACCGTTCCATCGAGCGCTACTGCAAGAGCAACGTCTCGACATTGATTAGCTGCGACCGAGCCAATTTGCTGCGCGTGCAAGTTAGTGCTGCGATCGCGGCCGGGGAGTTGGAGATCGCCCAAGGGGCAGCAGAGGATCTCGAAGCTCTCGCTGGCGCTGACTCGCTTGCCTGGGACCGCGCCGTTTGTGCCCAGGCGAGCGGAGAGCTGGCCCTGGCCTGCGGCGACGTGAGTCGCGCGGTGGATCAACTTCAGCTGGCGCGGACCATCTGGGGAAACATGGATGTTCCCTACGAGCTCGCGACGAGTGCGCTCTTGTTGGGCAAGGCACTCGCTGCCGAGGCGGATCGCCAGGGCGCGTTGCTCGAGTTCGAAGCAGCCCTCGGAATCTTTGATCGCCTGGGCGCCGTGCTCGACCGCGATCGGGTCGCGAAAGAGATGGGGGCGGTTGCGCAAGTCGGGGACCTGACCGCAGGTCCAAAGTCCAGCGTGCAAGATCGTTCGAGCGTGGGAGCCGAGGCTTCCGTCCGCCGCGAGGCGGACTACTGGACCTGGCAATTCGAAGAGCACGTCCTTCGCGTTCAAAACTCACGTGGTGTGCGTTACTTGGTGCTGCTACTCGGTGAGCCAAGCAGGGATCGTCTGGCGTTGGACCTCGCGAGTGGTGGGCCAGTGCCGCAGCATCAAGACGTCGAAGCGGGGGTGCTCGATGCGGAAGCGCGGGCCGCCTATGGTCGGCGCATTCAGGAGTTGAGGGAGGAGCTTGACCAGGCAGAGCACAACCGAGACCTCGGTCAGAGTGAGAAGCTGCGCGCCGAGTTGGACACGCTGACCCAAGAGCTCACCGCATCCCTCGGACTCGGAGGTCGCTCCCGACGCCTGGACCCCACCCAGGAGCGCGCACGCCAGAGTGTCACCAAGGCCATCCGCACGGCAATTCGCAAGCTGAGCCATGAGCATGAGAGCCTTGGACGCTACCTGAGCAACACCATCCGGACCGGCACGATCTGCCGCTTCGATCCGGATCCGGGGCGTCCTGTGAATTGGAGCCTGAATCCCGACGATTCTGGGCCTCGCGCCTGATCGAAGCCCTTGGGGAGGGGCCAGCCAACGGGAGGCGGCGCGCTTTTGGGTGTTTACGTGAATTTCTAAGTCAGGTCTAGCAGGCGGGTTGTGTTTGCAGGGGGGGCGCCCGAGGGCGAGTTCTCGAGGCCTGGTCACGGCGTGAATCCGAAAGTCACGCCCTGGGGTTGACCCGCACCCATCAACCCCAGGTCCTTGGAGGACCCACATGCAACACACCATCGATACCGACCGCCTGAACAGTTTCACCTTCCAGATCCTCGGCGATTTGGGATCCACGGTCTCCGCGGCCATGATTTATCTCGGCGACAAGCTGGGGCTCTATAGCGCCATGAGCGGTAGCGAATCCATGAGCTCCTTGGAGCTAGCCGAGAAGAGCGGGACCCATGAGCGCTATGTCCGCGAGTGGCTCGCGAACCAGTGTGCCGGAGGCTACATCGAATACGACCCGACGCTTCAGACCTATCGCTTGCCGCCCGAGCACGCCGCCGTTCTCGCCGACGAAAGTGGGCCGGCCTTCATGGTGGGAGGATTCGTGGCCGCCGTCGGAGCGTTTCAGATGCTCGAGAATGCAGAGCACGCCTTCAAGACCGGAGACGGCATCGATTGGGGCGAGCACGACCACCGCATGTTCTGTGGTGTCGAACGCTTCTTCGGACCGGCCTACCGCTCCTTGCTCGTAAGCGAATGGATTCCGTCCTTGGACGGAGTGCAGGCCAAGCTACAAGCCGGCGGGCGGATTGCCGACGTGGGCTGCGGCCACGGCGCGACTGCAATCCTCATGGCTCAGGCTTACCCCAACGCGACCGTGGTCGGGATCGACGTGCACCCCGCCTCGATCGAGACTGCACGCCAACGTGCCCTGACTGCAGGCGTGGCGGACCGTGTGAGCTTCGAATGCGCGAGCGCGCAGAGCCACACTGGAAGGGACTACGACCTGATCGCCTTCTTTGACTGCTTGCACGACATGGGAGATCCCCACGGTGCGGCCCGGCTGGCCCGTGAAGCCCTCGCTCCCGGCGGATCCCTGATGCTGGTGGAGCCCATGGCAGGCGACAAACTCGAAGACAACCTCAACCCGGTGGGTCGAACGTACTACGGCTTCTCGAGTCTGATCTGCACACCTGCTTCGCTCGCGCAAGAAGGCCGCTGTGGACTTGGCGCACAAGCTGGCGAAGCTCGCCTGCGTGAGGTGCTGAACTCCGCGGGTTTTCAAAACGTCCGGCGTTCGGCGGAGACTCCCGTCAACCTGATTCTCGAGGCGAAGGCCTAGGAGTCTGCGCCACAGATAGCGGTCCGCGAGATACCGAGCATCGGGCCCAGG
>CALCXM010000146.1 GCA_937905825.1 uncultured bacterium | reverse complement strand
CGCACTCCGCGGACCTGACGGCCCGCTTGTCTGGTAGCGCGCTCTCGCTGGTAGGCGTCCCCGTGCCTAGCGCCCAAGGCAGCCTCAGGGAATTGGAGATGAATCCCGAAGGCTGGAAACCCATGGGGAGCAAAGAGATGTAAAGTGCATACGCACCCGCTATCTACCTACCTGTGAGTTCTAGCCCCCTAATTTCCATGTCGTTGATCACAAAGATTCAGACCCTCTGTGCGGTCGCCATCGTCGTTTCCGGCGGTACTTCCGCTGCTCAAAGCTGCGCCGAGGGTTGCACCCCGGGATACTGGAAGACGCATCCTGAACGTTGGGACGGTGTCGGAACCGATGACTTCACAACCACGATTCACCACCAGTTGTCCTTCAACGCGGTGCTTGGCGTCAGCTCTCAAGACTCGGGGAAGGCGGACGCTGTTAGCCTGCTAGAGGCGGCTGCCACCGGTGGGGGTGGACTCAACGCCCTCGGCCGGCACACCGCCGCTGCGCTGGCAAGTGCCGATTCAAGCATCCACTACGCCATGGACGTGAACACGGTCATCGGGCTCTACCGCGATGCGGTTGGCGCGGAGGTCGGCGACGAAACAGTGAGCTCGATCCACACTCGTTTTGCCGACGCAAACGAAGCCGGCTGTCCACTGAGCAACAACTACGAGGGATCTCCCGTTTGCCTCTTCTGCTTTGCGGAAGAGCGCGACTGCCCCTGTGGCAACGAGTTCGCAGGAGCTGGCTGCAAGAACTCCACGGGAGCGGGCGGCAAGCTGAGCGCCAGTGGAACCACGAACTACAACGCCGACGACTTGGTCTTGACCGCCACGGATTTGCCGGCGAACACTCCGGTGATCTGGATCCAGGCGCCCTCCACCACTCGCACGCCTCTACGTGACGGGCTGCTTTGCCTCGCTCCCGGCGGACTCAAGATCATCCGCGCCGAGACGCAACTCTCGAGCAACGCGGGGGTGGCTGTCTACGGTCCCGGCATCATCCAGAAGAGCATCGACAATCCCGTCGAAGTGGCGGAGATCTTCCCGGGCAGTACCTGGTACTTCCAGGCCTACTACCGCGACTCCTCCAGCCCCTGCGGGGAGATGGCGAACCTGACGAACGCGGCGCAAGCCACGTTCTAGTCCGGCACAAACGCAAGCCAGTGTCGTCCAGGCGACGCTGGCTTGCGTGCCATGGATTCTGCAGCCCGGGAAGTCCTAAGTTCCTCGCGTGCGAATTCGGATTCGGTCTACCAAGGCGAAGAGTCGGTCGAAGCTGGAGAGATCGTCAGCGCAGGGAGTGATCGAACCTTGCGCTGCTGGAACTAGGGGGGTGGGAAGCAGGTGTTGGTTGGCTATCGTTACGGCGGGCTCGAGCGCTTTGATCCTGTTTTCGGTGAACGGACGCTGCTCTTGGCGTGCCACTTGCGCGAGTCGCTGGCGCCTCCAAGGTCCCATCGGCCTTGGTTGTGAGCTTGGCTTCCCAGCCCGACCTGCCATCGCTTCCAAATCATTCACCCTGCATCGTGAGCGGAGTCCCCATGCAACGACCGAAGCCGGCAACTCCTGATGAACTCGTTTCCTTCCTCGCCGGCAACTCAAGTTGGGCCGAGGAGACGGGCCGCTTGCTCCGCAGCTATCGATTCAGGGACTTTCGCGAGGCCATGGCCTTCATGACGCGGGTGGCCGAGCACGCGGAGCGCTTGGATCACCATCCGAACTGGAGCAACGTTTACAACCGGGTGGAGGTCCAGTTGTTGACCCACGATGTGCAGGCGATCACCGTCCTCGACTTCGAGCTGGCCCGTTGCATGGACGGGGAAGCGCGCACGCTGGCGGGCTAAATCCCTGCTCGGAGGACGTCGAGCCAATCCCCCCGAATCGCCTTCTCGACCTCCAAGGGCGCGCTTTCCCGGGGGGACGAACTCCGTGGGCAAAAGAAAAACCCACAAAGGACTGACCAGATTCGGTGAGCGGGGTCCCTCCGTGGAACCCCGGCTACCCGCCCACGCAACGAGCTCCCGCGAACCAGCAGGTGAGCTCCTCTTTCCAGCAACCGAATCATGACTTCCATCACTCTGACCCTCTCCCTGGCCCTCGGATCCCTCTTGGGCGGAGAGTCCACTCTTCCGTTCCAGGACGCAGCTCCCTTCGTCGAGTCCAAGCTGTCCATCGACCACGTTTCCTACGACACTCCCGGCGACGGCCAGCTCTGGGCCCGCGGCAAGACGTACAAGGCCAGCTTTGGCGCGGACGGGGCCACCTACATTCCCTTCCTAGGTTCCGACGCGCCACGCAACATGCCGGTTCGCTTTCAACTGGCGAGCGCAAGCGTGGACGGCGTACCCCTCGACCTCGATCCTCAGGCCCAATGGTCCCGGACTGGGGACGTGGTGACTCTCGATCGCGGGCGAGTGCACGTGCAGTACTTGATGGCCACGGAGTCGATTGAGCAGACCTTCGTGTTCCTTCAGGTTCCCCGTGGTGGTGAACTCGATGTGCGCATGGATGTGTCTAGCGAGCTCGCGCTCAGCAGCGCCGGCGCGGGCTTCCGCCTCAGCGGCGAGCGCGGGGGAGTGAACTATGGACGGGCCACGGTAGTGGACGGCGCCGGTCGCCGACTCGACCTGGACTCCAGCTTGGAGGACGGCCAAATCTCCATTCGAGTTCCGCAGAGCTTCTTGAAGGACGCACGCAGTCCGCTCGTTGTGGATCCGTTGATCACGACCTTCACGACCAGCGCCGCCGTGGAAATGCAGACCTTCGACGACGTGGCCTACAACGCCGGTAGCCAGCACTACTTCCAAGTGCACACGCATCGCTTCTCCCAAGGGGACTACGACATCTACGGCAGTGTCCTCGGCAGCCAAGGGGATCTGATTCCCAGCCTCGGGCGTTGGATCGACATGACCGATGACGTCTGGTATGACGCTTCGGTGGCCAACAGCAACGAGGCGGGCAACTTCCTGACGGTCGCCGTGGCCGTGAAGAACGACAAGTACGAGATCTGGGGCCGATTGCGTTCCCTTCCCGGAACGCTGCAAGGAGGTCAGTTTCAGATCAGCGAGCCTAGCGAGCAGGATTACTTCACTCCTGGCGTTGGCGGTGACCAGAACACGGACACCTTCAATCGCTACTTCGTCGCCTACACCCACAAGATCTCGAACAACGAGCAGCACGTTCTTGGTCAATCCCTGCAAACCAGCGGCACCCTCGTCGGTGGCGCCCAGGTGATCGACGACACTTCCAATGAAGTCAACAAGATGCCCACGGTCTCCAAGTCCTGCGGGACCGGCGCAACGGCCGAGCGGCGTTGGAACGTGGTGTGGCTGCGCGAGGACGGAGAAGACGACCAGGACGTGCGTGGAGCTCAAATGAACTCCTATGGCTTTCAGGTGACTCCCTCCTTCAGCGTGGACAACACTGCGGAGAAATTCTGGAGTCCTCAAGCCTCCGCGCCGCTGGCCTCTCCGGACGGCAGCGCCCGGGATTTCTTGGTGGTCTACTCGGCCGAGTCGGGTCAGGACTCCTACATCCGCGGGCGACTGTTCAAGAACAACGTCTACCAAGCCAGCTTCGACATCAACGCGCTGGAAGCAGAGATTGTGGGCGACGCCTACCAAGCGCACGATCAGTTCTGGCCCACGATCGGAACCGATGGATCCCAATTCGTGATCGCCTATTCGGAGCGCGGACCCGGCGGTCAGATCGACATGTACGCCTGCACCCTACGCCACCAGGGAAGCAACTTGATCGCCACGGAAGCTCACCAACTGCTCGCAAGCAACGAGGCCGACATGGTCTCCCCGCGACTCGCCACGCAGCACGATGCGGGCAACCTCGGATCCCGTGAAGTGATCGTAGGGTTCTTGAACCAATCCCCTGGGAACTACGCCACGGTGATGGGAGCGATCTACGAGACTCCCGATGGGTGGGGCGTCCTAGGCCAGGACTTCTGTGCCGGCCAGACGAACTCCACCGGTCAGTCCGCGAGCTTCCGAGTTTTCGGCTCCCCGAACCCCGCGGACAATCAGTTCGTGTTGGACGTCAACGGCTTGCCCGCCTTCTCCTTTGGGCAGTTCATCATGAGCACCACGACCCAGAACGTTCCCTTGGGCAACGGCACCCTGTGCTTGGGCCAACCGCTCCTGCGTTTGGGGAACACCCTCGGCAGCTCCTGGACGAAGGGCTCCGTGGGCTACGACCTCGACTTGACGGACCTACCCAACGGCACCGTGCTGCAAGGCGGACAGACCTGGAACTTCCAGTACTGGTACCGCGATGGGGGAAGCTCGAACCTCTCCAATGCGCAGCAAGTGACCTTTCAGTAGGGACTCTCGAGAAGGGGCATGAACGTAGGCGAAGTACCGTTTCAGGTGCTTCGCCTTTTTCTGTCCTTATCCGATCCAGGGCGCAGAGCTGTGGCTTCGGGCCCCGCGCGCGAGGCTGCTGCCAATGGCGTCAGGTTGAACCGAGGGACAAACCAGTTTCAGGCCGCCACGCAACCCGCTCGTGCGGGGACGAGGCACTCTGCTAGGATCGAACCCGTCGCCGCCCGCTGTTCAAGGTCTCAAGCCTACTTGGCTTCATGCAACGAATAGCAACGACACGCTGGTTTCTCGCACTCGCACTGCTGGCCTCCTTTGCCTCTCCTGGCAACGCTCAGTTCGACCTTTCGGAGGGGGTGCAGATCACCTTCACGCCCTGAGGCCATGGTGCTAGGGGACAACCCTGCTCGCTAGCTTCCAATAAAGACGTGCCGCACACTTGCCTAGGGCAGATGTGCGGCACGTTTCTGTAGGAGGCTCCGAAGCCGGCGACGACCTCGAAGGCCCTACTCGTCTTCAGGGGCGGAACCGGCACCCGGCCATCCACCACCGAGAGCGCGATAGAGATCCACGTGAGCTCGCGAAGTCGCCGAACGCGCCTGGGCGCGGGCGTCTTCGATGCTGTAGAGCGCGCGTCTGGAATCTAGCACCGTGTCAACTGCAGTCAGCCCCTGCTCGTAGAGGGCGACGGACTTCATCAGGCTGGCCTGCGCACTCGTCTTGGCCCGATCGAGGGTCTCCAGGCTGAGGCCTTCGAGCACGATGCTGCGCGCTGCGGAATCCACTTCATGCAAGGCCTCGAGCAGGGTCCTCTCGTAGGCCACAAGCGCTTGCTTGGCCCGCGCGTCCGCTGCTGCGATGTTCCTGCGCACGCCACCTCCTGAAAAGAGGGGCACCGAGAACGAGGGGCCGATGGAGTGCGTGATGCTTGTCGCTTGAAAGAGGTTTTGCGGCTTCTCCGCCAGCAAACCGAAGTTGCCCAGGAGCGTGAAGGTCGGGTAAAGGTCCGCCGTGGCCACACCGATCCGCGCGGTTTGAGCGGCGAGTTGGCGTTCCACAGACCTCAAGTCAGGGCGCCGGCGCAGCAAGTCCGCGGGGACTTGATCCCCAACTCGCATGCCCGGCACAGGAATGGCGACCGTCGTATCCGCGGTGGGAGACAGAAGAGCGGTCAACTTAGAGGGTTCCAACCCGCAGAGCAGTTCGAGCTCCGCCATGGCCGCAGCGGCGCCGAGTTGCAAGCGCGGGAGCAAGGCACGGGAGCTCTCGAGCTCGGTTTGGGCTCGCAACATGTCGAGCTCTTGCACCAAGCCGGCGTGAAAGCGAGCTGTGCTCGTCTCGTGGTTGCCCTCGAGAGTCGTGATGGTGGTTCTTGCGATCGCTTCCCGGCGCTGATTCTCGCGCAGTCGCAAGTAGGCGTCGCCGACCATGGCCGTCACGCTAACGTGCACGGCGCCCAAGTCTTCGACGCGCGACTCGAGGTCGGCGCCGGCCGCTTCGAGAATGCGCTGGTTGCGTCCCCAAAGGTCCAACTCCCAGGAGCTAGCGAGCCCCAGTTGGTACTCATCGGAGCTGCGGGACTGACCCGGGAACAAGCCGAACTGGGTGTTCTCGGAGATGCCTGCCCGTCGGTACCGACCGTTGAGATCCAGGCGCGGTCCCGCGGCGGAACGCTCCACCCCCAGGATGGCTTCCGCTTCGGCGATGCGCTGGATGGCCGTGGCCATGTCTTTGTTGCCGGCGATGGCGCGCTGCACCAACTCGGTCAAGGTGGGGTCTTCGAAGGCTTCCCACCAAACCACGAGATCGACGGGGTCCGCGTCGGCGGGGGCGGATCGATCCAGTTCGGCGCTGGCGCTGCCGTGTGTCTCGGGGAGCACGGGTTCCGGCGTTTGATAATCCGGCCCCACGACTGCGCAGCCACCGAGCATCCAAAGGACGATCACGCGCAGGGAGTCGCCGCGTTTGAGAGGTTGGATCACGACAGATCTCCGGAGGGCTGGGGTTCGATGGGAGCTGGGGTCATGTCAGGAGCCGCGCTCTGTCCCGTGATGCGCAAGAGCGCGTGCAAGAGAATGGGAACCAGGATGAGAGTGAAGAGCGTAGAGACGAGCAAACCGCCGACGACCACCGCGCCCAAACCCCGGTAGAGTTCCGAGCCAGAGCCGGGCATCAGGACCAAGGGCAGCATTCCGCCAACGGAGGTCAAGGTGCTCATGGCGATCGGTCGAACACGGCTTTCGACGCCCTTTGAAATGGCGCGCACCAAGTCCGTTTCCCCTTCCTTCATGAAGTTGAGGGATTGGTGCACGATCAAGATCGCGTTGTTGACGACGACGCCGGCTAGAATCACAAAGCCGAGGATGGTCAAGACGTCCATGTTTTGAATGGGCATGTAGCGATCCATCTGACTCCAGATGTTCACGCCGCGCAGGGCCGCGAAGCCTCCCAGGGTGGCCAAGGGAACGCTAACCAGAATGACTAGCGGTTGCATCCAACTTTGGAAGAGCACCACCATCAAGAGGTAGATGACGATGGCCGCTAAGCACAGGCTGCTGGTCAGAGTCCCAATCGGCGAGCCGTCTCCGATCAAGGCGATCTTGATGTCGTTGAGCTTGCCGGCGGAGCCCGCCATGTCGACTTGCACAGCGGGGTTGATGGCCCCGGAGGCTTGCAGGTCAGCCACCAATTGGTTGACCTGATCGATGGCGGATTGCAAGGGTGCGCCTGCTGGGGGAGTGAGTTGTAAGGTCACCGCCCGCTGCCGATTGACGTGCTTGATGACTTCCGGTGAGGTCGTTCGTTCGAACTTGGCGAGGTCCGCCATCTTCACGACCGCGCCGCTCGGTGTCGCGAGGGAAACCTCCCTCAAGCTCGCCAGGGAGTCATCCGTGCGCGCAGTGGGGCTTAGAATCTTGAGGTCCTTCAGGTCCCCGTCCGCTTCGAATTGGCGCGGCAAGATGAGACCGGCGCTGTTGGCTTGCATGGCGTAGCCAAGGTCCGTGCGGGTCATGCCGAGTTCGAGCAAGCGCTCGTCATTGGCCGTCACCTTGAGCTCCGGCGTGGGCAAGGAGAAGTTCATCGGATCGGGCACAACAGCGTAGGGCCCAAAGCTCTCCATCAAACCGCCCATCATGGCCATGGCCCCCGCTTCGACTTCCTCGAGGCGATCCCCGAAGAGGTCGATCTTGATCGCGGTTCCCGTGTTGCCGCCCGTGTTGAAGAGGGGCATCTGGAAGGCAAAGCTGAACACGTCCGGGGCGGTGGTCCCGCCGGTGGCCTGGTTCATCAGTGGAACGACGTCGGCGATGTGGCTCGCGTCGCTGGCGATCGCTCCATGGAACAGCAGTCCGTTGAACCCGACCAGGAAGTAGTAGTCCAAGGGCGGCGGCAAAACCTCGACGGCTTGGTCGAGCATGGGGCCGGCGGGTCCCATGGGGACGATCGATAGCAGCTCGCGACGGTCGGGTCCGACGGGCTCGTAGTTGGCTGCGCTTTCCCCCAAGGGCTGTCCCAAAAGGTGACGCTCCACGTCGAAGCGCGTGCCGGCGACTTCCCAAGCGGGACGCAGGTTCTCCTCGACCCGTTCGCCGATCGCTGTGAGTTGATCGAGGTTGTAGCCGGGAGGTGGCATCAACATGCCGAAGACGATGTTGCGATTGCCCGCGGGCAAGTAGTCGAGCGGGGGCATCAGGGCCAGGATGCCGAGCCCCGTGCCGACGAAAAACAAAAGGGTGGTGGCGATGCTTCGAATCCAGGAGCGCATCAGCCAGGTGGACAACCCACCGGCAGCCCGCACAAACAAACTCGGGCGCGCCTCCCCAGCCTGCGCGCGCCTGGCGGCTTTCTCACCAGCGCGGCCCAGCAACAGGGCGGCCGCGGAAGGAATTACGGTGAGAGAGACCAAGAGCGAAAGCGCGACCGCCGCCATGATCGCCAAAGCGATGTCCCGAAAGAGCTGGCCTGCGGAATCCTGGATGAAGAGGATCGGCAGGAACACGACCACCGTGGTCAGGGTCGAAGCGACCACGGCTCCGGCGACTTCCCGAGTTCCGTCGATGGACGCCACTCGCACCTTCTTGCCCATCTCCAAGTGGCGGAAGACGTTTTCAATCACCACGATCGCGTTGTCGACCACCATGCCCACCGCGAAGGCCATGCCCGCCAGGGAGATGATGTTGATGGTGCGGCCGAGGGCGACGAGCACCATGAACGACGCGATGACCGAGATCGGAATGGCCAATCCAACGATGCCCACCGTGCGCAAGGAGCGCAGGAACAAGAGCAGCACGATGGTCGCGATCGCACCACCGATCAGGATGTTCGACTTGACCAGGCCGACCGCCTGCTCCACGTAGGTGGTCGCGTCGTAGTTGATCACCAGTCTCAAGTTGCCATTGATGCCGAGCTCCTGGGCGTGTCGATCGAGCAGCCCATCCTCTGCGTTGAGCGCTGCGAACTCCGCCTTCAGGCGCTCCATGGTCTCGAGCATGTTGGCCCCGTGCTCGAGGGTGAAGTTGAAGAAGGGCATGTAGTGCCCGCGGGCCCGGGCCCAGGTGGTGAGCTCCTTGTAGTCCTCGCGGATCTCCGCCACGTCCCGCAAGTAGATCGTGCCGCCCGCTTCTCGGCGAACGGCCAGAGCTCCGACCTTCTCCACATCAGCGAAGCGACCCACGGCGCGCACGCGAATGTCGTTCTTGCCTTCCGGTAACTTGCCGCCGGAGTAGTTGTCGTTGCTTTGATCGATGGCGCCGATCAATTCCGAATAGGTGATGCCCAAGCGCGCGAGTCGCGCTGGGTCGACCACCAGGTGGATCTCCTTTTCGCGCGTGCCCATCATGCCGACTTCGCTAATGCCGGCGATGCGTTCCAGGCGCGGCACGAGTCGGCGCTCCATGAAATCGTGCAAGGTCGTCGCGTCGAACTCCGGATCCGAACTCGAGAGCGCCACCCAGGACATGTAATCCCGGGTCTCCGGGTCGAGGCCTTCGATCACCGGTTGCAAGACGCCAGCGGGGTAGCCGGGGACTTCGTCCAAGCGCTGGGCGACGGCGCTCACGGCCAGGTCAATGTTGGTGCCGGTCTCGAACTCCAAGCGCAGTTCGCCTGCTCCGGCGCGGCTGGTGCTCGTCATGGAGACGAGTCCGGAGAGGTTTCCGAGCCGTTGCTCCTGCTCGTCGATGATGTCGCTCTCGATCTCTTGGGGCGACGCGTTCTCCCAGAAGGTCGAGACGCTGACGACGACCGACTTGACCTCAGGGGTCATCTGAATCGGGACCGAAATCAGCGCCATGAGGCCGCCGATCAAGGAAAGGATGACGCCAACCGCAATGGTCTTCGGTTGGCTGACGGCGAGTTGAATGAGATTCATGGGGATGCCTTGGGGCTCAGCCTTGCTGCGCTGCTTGGTCGCGACGAACGGCTTCCACCGGCGTGCCGGGGAAGAGGCGTTCATTGCCCTCGACGACGATCAGTTGTCCGGCGCGCAATGCGTCCGCGTCGACCGGCTCAATGGCGAATTGCTCGCCCTTGGCGAAGAGCACGCGCACGGGGACGTGCTGGGCCAGGCCATCCTCACCGACGATCACCACCAGGGAGCTTGTTCCCCGGCGTAGAACCCCGTTCTTGGACACCAGCAATTGAGGCTCTTGCTTGCCGAGGGGCACGGTGCCGGAAATGGACATGCCCGGTTGCAGGCTGTGGGTAGCGACCGCCTGCGCGGTAACGTCGAGCACCAGGTAGAAGGTGCGCGAGCGTTCGTTGACCATGGGGATCGAGCGGGGGAGGGCCCCGGACATGTTTGCTCCGGAAGCTTCCGCGCGCAGGGCGACTTGTTCCGCGCCCAGGTCATAGCGACCGATCAAGCGCTCGGGCAACTCGAGCCAAGCTTCCAATGCGCCGGTGCTTACTAAGGTCACGAGGGAATCACCCGGTTTCGTCCACTGACCAACCTCGGAGTGACGTGCGGTGACGTAGGCGTCGAAGGGCGCGCGCACCACCGCGTCCGCGATGTGAATGTCGGTCAACGCAATGCCCGCATCGTACGAAGCGATTGATTGGGTCGCCGCCTCGCGCAAGGCCTTGCCCACGGACACGCGTGTGCGAGCAGCGCGCAGTTCTCGCTCGGAGACGGCGCCGGACTTGGAGGCGGAGAGCAGGGCTTCCAAATCGAGCTCCGCATCTTCGAGGTCGGCCACGCGCTCGAGCAGAGTCGCTTTCGCCATGGCCTTGTCCGCGACCATTTGCAGTCGGGAAGCTTGCAGGCGCCGGGTGTCTTGGCGTGCGAGCACGTCGCCTGCTTTGACGCGGTCCGCTTCGCGCACGCCGAGTTCGAGCAGGACGCCTTCCTCGCGGGCCGCGATGATGCTGGTGGCCCGCGCGCGCAAGCTGCCGATCACGCGCTCGGTCTCCTGGGTTGGAACTTGAATCAGGGGTTCCACGAAGACGGGTTGCTGTGCACCGGCCGCGGAGACGCAGAACAAGAGGGGCAGGAAGGCGGCGAGGAGGCGACTCTGGAGGGTGGGCATGCTTGGATGGCGAGGGGGCGGGTGCTGTTTCGAAACCGAGGGTTTGGGATTTATACTGCGAGGCCCGAGAAGCACAAGGTTATTTAGAAACGAAACTAACCGTTTCTATAAAAGTCACGTTAGGATGCCGCCGAGGGCCAAAACATTGACGACGAACGACTCCACAGATCCCCCCCGGGGGCCCGGGCGACCGCGCAGCGAAGCTTCGCGCCAGGCGATCCTGACGGCTGCTTTCGAGCTGCTGCAGGAGCGGCCCCTGCCCGAGATCACTGGGGCCGCCCTCGCCCAGCGCGCGGGGGTCAGCAAGGCGACGCTTTATCGTTGGTGGCCGAGCAAGGAGGCCGTCGTGCTCGACGGCTACTTCGACGCCCTCAAGCACCGCATTGCACCGTCTTGCACGGGAGATCCCCTCACGGACCTGCGCACCCACGTGCGCGAGGCCTACCGCATGATGGGGGGACCCGAGGGCAAGATGTTTGCGGCCTTCGTCGCGAGCGGTCACTTCGATGAGAAGCTGCGTGAAGCGCTCAACAAGGAACTGAACTCGCCCCGCTGCAAAGACACGGAAGGGATTCTCGGTCGTGCGGTTGCAGCCGGACAGCTGCGGCCGGGGCTCGACATTCAGCTCTGTGCGGAACTGATCTGGGGGCCCGCGTTCTTTCGGTTGATGACTGGTTCGCCGATCGAAGAGGGGCTCGCGGACCGCGTCACCGATGGCTTGATTGCTGGCTTCGGGCAGTAGAGAGTCGGACGAAGGTTCTTCAGTTAGGGATGCCGTCCCTTGCGCGGCGCGCAATCGCGGGATCGTATAAGTTGCGGTTCTTACAGACTTCGGCCCGGCGAGAAATGCAATCCGCGACAATATTGAAGGGGCAGCTCGCACTTGCCCAAGCGCGGCTCCGTTCGCGTGCCCCTCCAAGTGTTCCATTCTCCCAACATGCTCGAATCCATGAAACAGAAGCTCCTGACCTCAACGCTTGTCTTGTTCGCGAGTCCCCTGTTTGGCGCCCCACTCTGCGCACAGGGCCAAGTGGTGCGTCCTGCTCGCAGCCAGGCCAGCGCTAGCACGCCGAGTCCCCCAAACATCCAACGCTGGCGCGAGGAGGTCTTCGACAAGACCGCGTTTCACGCGGAGTTCGCCGGAGACGATTTGTGGGTGGGGACCGAGATGGGCGGGGTCTATCGCTGGAACACACTGACGGGGGAGTCCGAGAACTTCACCCGCGTGAATCACGGACTCGGTAGCAACACCGTGGTCGACTTGGTCGTGAACGGCGAAGAAGTCTGGGCCGGGCACTGGGATAGCTTGTCCTACTTTGATGGGCAAACTTGGACGAGCTTCGATAGCAGCAACAGCCCCTTGCGCAGCGCCTTGGCCTTGGCGATCGATTTCAATGGTGACACCTGGATCGGCACCTACGATCAGGGGCTCTTTCGCTTCGATGGAACGACCTGGACGAACTTCAACGCGTTCAACAGTGGGCTTTCTGACAACTTCGTCACCTCACTGGAGTTCGACGCGAGCGGCGCCCTATGGATGGGGGTCTGGGGCAAGGGGGTCGATCGCTACATCCCAGGCAATTGGAGCCACTTTCAGCCGTCCAATACGGGCAGCGATGGCTTGCTCTCCAGTTTCGTCTGGGTCCGGGAAGCACACCCCACGGACGGTCGAGTTTGGTTCTATTGCCACGACGACGACTTCCAGCCGGACGTGGGCGTCGTGACCTACGACGGCGCCGGTGGCTGGAGCCGCAGCTTGCCCGCGGGAGCCAACTCGATCCACACGGAGTACATCCACTCGATTCTGGTGGATCGACAGAACGACGTTTGGTTCAAAGGAGACGGCTCGATCAGTCGCTTCGATGGAACCAATTGGAAGCTTTTCGAAGGCATCTCGGGGGGCTTCGACTTGAACCTTCCCCATGGCAACGCCATGGCCGCGAAACCGAATGGCGACTTGTGGACCGCGACAGCCATGGGCATCGCGAAGTTCAACGGCAGCACCTTCGATTCCCACGCGACCGCGGGCTTGTGGGACATGGACGTGGCCGAGGTCGCGGTGGATGCACAAGGCCGGGGTTGGCTCGCCACCCGCGAAGGCTTGCACGTTCTCGACCAAGGCCAATGGACGCGCTTCACCACCCAGAACAGCCCACTGCCGGCGAACGAGGTTGTCGCCGTCGCGACCTTGCCGAACGGTGGCGTGCTGCTGGGGACGCACCAGGGTGCCGTGCTCTACCAAGGGGGCCAATGGACGGTTTGGAACACCTCGAACAGCGGCATCCACTCGAACCACATCCTGGCCGTCGCGGCGAGTCAAAGCGGTGCCCTGTGGTTTGCATCGAACTTCTACGGCAGCGGTGCGAGTCGTTATGAGAACGGTCAGTGGACCCATTTCAGCGCCCAGGCCGGCGGGCTCTCCACGAACAGCATCAACGGAATCATGGGGGACCCAAACACGAACGACGTGTGGTTCACATCAAGCCAAGGCGCCAACCGCTATGGATCCGGGCTGTGGTCCTACTTCCCAATCGGTGCGGCTGCAGGGGACAGCCTGAAAGACGTGGCCTTTGCGCCAAATGGCGACCTGTGGTTCGCGCGAACCCAAGGCATCAGCTTGATCCGTGCTGGCACGCAGTTCGACTTCAGCACGGCCCATGGACTGGCGGAGAACAACACGAACGCCCTCGCCATCGACGATCTCGGCCATGTTTGGGCGGGCCACCAGGACTATGGGGTCAGCCGTTTCAACGGGACGACCTGGAAGACCTTTGACGACGAGGACGGCCTGACCAATGTCCGCGTGAAGTCGATCGCCACGGGCCCGGGCGGTGTCACCTGGTTCGGAACCGGCGTGAACCTCGGCCTGTTCAAGCGCACGGGCTGGTAGTTCCACGTGCGCCCCGGGGGCGCAAGGCTGTTGCCGACCTGGGGCGCGACTACGGCAGCAGCGAAACGCTGCAGCCGTCGCTCGTGTTGAATCCGGCGCCGCCGCCGGCCGTGTCTCGGAACCAAAGTTGGAAGTTCACCTGGGTGCCGGGAGTCAAGATCGAGGCGTAGCCCGCGCTGAAGTCGAGGGAGCGATAGGCCTCGCCTCCCTGGGTCGTGACCCGTGCCGGTTGAATCCGATGGATTGGTCCGCCCAAGCACAGGAAGCCGTTGCCAAAGACGGCTTGTGCTTGGTTCTGGCTAGCGATGAAAATCGCCGGCGTGCCCGCCGGCGCACCGTATCCGATCAACTGCAAGTCCTGTTCGGCGATGGAGGCGCTGCCCGTGGCGATGATGGCCGCCTTGCGTCCGCCCGAGTGGTCATTTGCCGCGCAGTAGTTCGTGCTCGGGGTGGGTTTGGGATGGGCGTAGAGCCAGTCCATGACCTGGTTCGTGAAGGAAGCGCTGATGCTGGGGGTATGGCCTGCTCCGATCATCGACCACAACTCGCCCGATCCACGGCTTGAGCAGTTCGCTTCGAAGCGCTCCACGGTCGTTTCCGGACCAGCGATGTTGCTCACCAAATTGATGGGGGCGCCCATGGTGGAACCAGGATCGCAGCCCGCAAAGTTCACCCATTGCATCACGCTACCCAAGGCGCTCGGGTAGGGGGCGCCACCATTGTTTCCGCCGTTGTAGCCGATCGTCCCATCCGAGGTGCCATGGATCTGAAGCACGTGGACCGGCAACAACGGGGAGCAATCGTTCGGGTCGAAGAAGCTGGCCCCTGCCAAGCTGGCGATCGAAGCGATGGACTCCGAGTGATCACAAGCCATGCGGTAGGACATGAAGCCACCGTTCGAGTGACCCGCCACGTGCACCCGTGCAGGGTCCACGTTCAACTGCAACTTGGCCGCATCCAGCAAGTCTCTCAAGTAGCCGGAGTCATCCACCCCCGAGTTTTGAAAGTCACAGCAAGCATCGGTCGCGTTCCAGAATCTGATCCCGAAGGTGTTCGTGGTTCCATTCGGGCGCATGTAGATGAAGCCCTTCGCTTCCGCCACCGCTTGGATGCCCAGGTAGTTGGCAATCTGAGCACCGCTCCCGCTATAGGGGTGCAAGAGCAACAGGAAGGGCGTCGGAACCGCCGGGTCGTAGGAAGCGGGCACGTGCACCGTGACCGGCCCACGACCCAAGTCGAGCACGATGTCCCCCCCGAACGCGAAGGCCGAGGCCGGGGTGAGGAGCAGGGCCAAAGACAGCAGCAGGTTCTTGATGAGCATGGTCCAAGTGTCCCTTGTTTGATGAACCGCAGAACCCCTCCAACTCCATTTCTTTGGTGTGTTCAGCCCGGACCCGGCTCCCCCTCCCGCCGAGACCTACCTCCGGATGAGTCTGTAGGCAATGCCGAGGGCCCGGCGCTCCCGGGAGCCCCCTTGTCTCTCGCCCAAGCCCGCGCGGTGCTGGGCGGGGTCACCGGCCAATAAAAAGAATTGCACATTCCCTGTGACGAGCAGGGCGCCCGGCAGATGAGTTCCCTAGCCGAGCGCGCCGAGGCGCTCGTGCTTCCCACTCCTCTTCTGCCCCCGACCCCAGCGATGTCCAACGTGAACTCTCCGAAACTGATCGGAACGGCCACCGGTCTCCTGCTTTGTTCTCTCACTTCTTTTGGGCTCAACGCTCAACAGGTGTCCAACCCCTTGCTCCCCGCAGCGGAACCGGCCCGTGCTCCCGCGAGCGAGGCGGGGCCCGGTGTGACCGTCGCCGGCGGGGAAGTTCGGACTCTACCGATCGAGTCCCGGGACGAATCTCCGCGCTTGCCCAATCCCGCAGTGGTTCAAGCCTCCGACGATGGAGACTTGCTGATCGAGCCCAAGAGTGGCGACCCCTACTTCCTCGGCTTCGCGGCGGGGGCCTACTACCCGCCGGAGGGCGAGCGCATCGACCCCGAGCTGATCGCAGCCATCTCGACCGAGAGACGCGACGGTCGCCCGACGCCGGAAACCTATGCCTACGTGATGTTGCAAGGGCGCATCACGGAGGATGTCGTGGGCAAGCTTGAAGCGCGCGGTGCCCGCGTTCTGGGCTATCACCCGTCCAACTCCCTGAAAGTGGCTGTGCGCACCGCCGCTGCCCTCAACCTAAGCGAGATGCCCGAAGTGCGCTGGATCGGCGTGCCCAAGGATTGGCAGAAGATGCACCCGGTGCTCTCCCGGGAGTTGGCTGGCAAGTTTGAAGACCCGCATGCAGAGGATGTGGACATCTACATCAGCGTCTACGACTCGGACTTGAACGAGAAGTCGGTGTCCGAGGCCGTGGGCAGCGCCCGCATTCTCGACCCGCAGGGTTTGCGCGTGGCGCCCGAAGAGTCCTTGCCCCTGCGCACTCGCAGTCGCGGATGGCAAGAAGACGGCCTGCGCTCCCGAGGTGCTCAGGATCCGATCTACATCGACCGCGTTCGCGCTTTCAAAACCCGCGTGCACCCCCAGGCGATCGCTAGTCTGCGCGAGCTGGACTACGTGGCGTTCATCGAGCTGGCCGGAGCGGCCCAGTCGATGCATGAGGAGTCCATGCCGATGGTCAATGCGGACCGCGGGCGGACCGTTTACGACGGCGGATTCAATGGCGCCGCCGTCATCGGCGAGGCCGATTGGGGCGTGGACGTATCGCACTTTGGCCTGAATGGCTTCTACGGCTGGGGCTGGAACCTCGGGCCTGGAAGCCAAGGGGCCTGGGAAGATGCGTGCGGACACGGCAGTCACGTGGCCGGCACGATTCTCGGCGACGCTAGCGTCGAAGACAGCTATCAGGGAGCCGCGCCCGGACTTGGGGGACAGGCCGACCTGCGCTTCTACAATGTGAAGGTTGGGGGCGACAACTGTGGAGCGGTGTCCATCGATCTCGCCAACGTGCTTAGCCGCTTCGAGAATTCGGTGAACGACGGCACCGTGACGACTCCGCGTCCCCACGTGATCAATCACTCCTGGGGCAACAGCTTGATCGGTCCGTACTTCGGAACGGAGGTCGATGGACGCTTGTTGGACAGCTCGAGCTTCCTGAACGACCAGTTGCACGTGTTCTCCGCTGGCAACTTTGGCAACTCGGGAGGGCAGACGCTGACCCTGCAAGCCTCCGCCAAGAACGTGCTCTCGGTCGGCAACGTCAACACCTACTTGCACGCGACGGTTGGCTACCCCGGCAACCTCTGGTCGGGATCCAGTCGAGGACCGACGGCGGACCTGCGTTGGGGTCCGAAGATCTGTGCTCCCGGAACATCGATCCGATCGGTGCAAGCGAACACCACTTCGGGCTACACCCTGAAAACGGGCACGAGCATGGCAGCTCCGCACGTGACGGGAATCGCGGCGCAACTGGTGGACCGCTATTCGTTCCTGCGCTACCGGCCGGCGACCTTAAGCGCTGTCCTGATGGCCGGTTCGCTCACGAAGGACAACGCGATCTTGAGCAGCCCGAGCATCAGCTCCAACCATCACTACAACCTCTACGGCACCGGGCGCGTGGACGCTTACAAAGTGGCGGGAGGCAACGGGCAACAGACCATGTACTTCTGGGGCTTCAATCAGGGGCCCTCTGGCTTTGGCTCCCTCGACTTTAGCGTCGGCGCCGGGGCGACCCAGGTGACCGTCGTGATGAACTACCAGGAGTTTGAAGGCTCGGCGGGCGCTTCGAGTCCCTTGCAGAATGACTTGGACATGTACATCGACCGCGCGCCCTTCACGGCCGCGGGCGACTCGGGGGAGTTCTTCGCCCAGCAGTCCACCCGGGACACGACCGAAGTGCGCATCCTGAACAACCCCGTGGCGACGGACTACCGCGTCAAGGTCTTTCCGGAGAGCACCGCGCCCTTCGCCAACATTTCGCACGTGGGAGTCTGTGTTATCGTGACCTACGGTGACGTGACGCCGGATCTTTCGGTGAACATGACCACCTCGGATGCCTACGTGAAGCCGAACGAAGACTTCGACATCACCGTCAACGTGTACAACCCGAGCTACATCGCTTCGGCGGTGTTCCTGGAGCCCGGCGGACTCGGTTCCTTGAATGGTGTGAGCGGTGTGCTCGAGGATGGTTCCACGGTGGACTACACCCAAAACAACACCAATGGGACGAAGGTCATGCTCGGCAACATTCGGCACGCAAGCAGTCGTTCGGCAACCTGGGACATGTCCTTTGCGTCCCAGGGCGTCAAGAACATCTCCGTGACCACCAGCTCGGACAACGCGGGCATCGATACGGATTCGGTGAACGTGACCGTGGACGGAACGCCCCCGAGCGGCCCGATTTCGTTCTTCTCCACCAGCCACGGATCCGGGTTCAGTTGTGACACGACCCTCGATTTGCAGTGGAGCGCTGCGTTGGATGCCCTGTCTGGACTGGCCGGCTACCGTTTGCAGGTGGACCACTCCGCGTCGACCATCCCGAGTTCCATTTTGAATCTTTCCGCCGGAGCGACCACCAGCAGCGTGGGCGTGAGCGCTTCGAACCAACCCTGGTACGCACACTTGCGTGCGCAGGACCGTTCGGGCAACTGGGGCACGACGATTCACGCGGGACCTTTCACGGTCGGTTCAAGCAACCCTTACGTCTATTGCGTCGGTGGAATCAACTCGACCGGATTCGCGGGGAGGATTCTCCTGAGTGGCACGACGAGCCTCTCTGCCAACAACCTGACCTTGAGGGCGACCCTGCTACCGGCGACCGTTCCTTGCCTGTTTTTCTACGGACCCAACGAGATCCAAGTGCCCTTTGGCAATGGCTTCCGTTGCGTCGGCGGCCAGATCTTCCGACTGCCCGTTCAAGTGACGAGCGCGGGAGTTGCGGAGAGAGCCTTGAACTACGGCAACTTGCCCGAGGGTGGGGACATCCTGGTGGGCAGCACGTGGAAGTTCCAAAACTGGTACCGCGACGTGGCTGGCGGAGGCGCTGGGTTTAACTTGACGAACGGCCTGAGCCTGACGTTCTGCCCGTGATGGGGCGGGGCTGAGCACGGGCGCCCTCGGTTCCTTGCGGGACCGGGGGCGCCTTGACGTTCAGCTTCCCGGTTCTGAGCTCGGGGTGAGCAGCACCGCCAAACGCGCCAAGGCCCGATAAAGAATCGTTCGTACGGCTCCTTCGCTCTTGCCTAGGTGTTCGGCGATCTCGGCACGGGAGAGTCCGACCAAGTGCGCCAGAGTCACTACTTCACGTTGTTCTTCCGTGAGCTGGTCCATGGCGACTTCGATTCGTGCGTACTCCTCTTGGACGACGGCGCCGTTGCTGGGGGTGCAGAAAGATCCGTAGGCTTCCAAGAGTGCCTGGTGCGCTGCTTCGTCCGCCGGCCGTTGCTCCCTATCCGGATCGCGCTTTTCGCTCACGTGGTAGGCACGGCGGTCGATGATCTTGCGCAAAGCGGTGGTGAACAACCAACGGCGAAAGGCCGACTCGCTCGGGTGCTGAAAACGGTCAGCGTGCTCGAGAACCTCTCGACAAACGGACTGCACGAGGTCGGAGCAAGACTCCCGCTGGCGAACGATCGATCCCGCTCGAACCCGGATGTAGGCTCGCAAAGCGGGCAGATGCTTTTCGAGCAGGGTCTCCAGGGCACCGTGATCTCCACGGGCTGCGGCTGCGGTCAGTTCGTCGAGGTCTGTGTCCACGGGAAAAGTCTATCATTCATGGGAATCCCTGTGACGCTTTGCTCGGGACTCCGATTCAAATCAAGGGGGAACGCGCCCGCCGACATTCATGAGCTCGAACTCGACTTCACTTGCGCCCCGGGATGATGAGCTGGATGAGCTCGTCTTCAGCTACCTGGAGTTGCGCGATGATGGCGCTGCGCACCAGGCTGCGCTCGAGTCTGCACTCGCTTCCGCCCCGCACAGGGCGGCGGATCTGCGGCGAAGTTTGGAGACCTTGCGGGCAACCGGTTTGATCGCTCCTGAGGGGGCAGGCGCTGAGAATTTCCCGGAGTCGATCGGCGGATACCGTCTCCTGCGGCGGCTGGGGTCGGGGGGAATGGGCGTCGTCTTCTTGGCCCAGGGCGAGGCGCAGGATCCTGTGGCCCTCAAGTTGATTCGGCCCGAGCAGTTGTACTTCGACCGTGCTCGGGCGCGCTTCCAGCGGGAGCTGGATTCCGCATCGCGCTTGGACCACGAATGCATCGCGCAGGTCCTGGCGTCCGGAGAGGAGGCTGGCATCCCGTACCTGGCTCAACGCTGGGTACCGGGTGCTTCCTTGGATGCGTTGTTGTCCGAGTTGCGCAGCAAAAGTCCCGAGTCCCTCAGCGGTGCGGCCATGCTGGAAGCGCTCAAGCAAAAGCTGCCTCCGGAAGCGGCGACCTCGAGGCTAGACGAAGCAGCCTTCTCCAACTCCTGGGAGTTGACCGTCCTGGACATCGTGCGGCAGATGGCCCGGGCGCTCGAGCATGCCCACGCCCACGGAGTTTTGCACCGGGACGTGAAGCCTTCGAACATCATGTTGATGGGAACTGGGCGTGCCGTGCTGGTGGATTTTGGACTTGCCAGTATCCCGGATGGCGAGGCCTTGACGCGCACCGGTGCACAGCCGGGTTCCTTGCCGTACATGTCACCGGAACAGGTCGATGGCAGTCCGCGCGATCTGGATGAGCGAACGGATGTGTACGCCCTCGGGGTGACTCTCTACGAACTCTTGACTCTGCGCCAACCCTTCAAGAGTGGGTCGGTCGAGCGCGTCCGCGCGCGCATCATGGAGTCGAGCCCGTTGCCCCTGCGCAAACTCAACGGGCAGGTTCGGAAGGCCACCGAAGTGCTTTGCTTGAAGGCGATGGACCGCGAACCGCGCCGACGCTATTGCACAGCCGGAGCCCTGGCGGAGGACATCGAGCGCCTGATCGCGGGCCGCCCGATCGCCGGTCGCGCCCCGGGGCCTTGGGTGCACTTTGTGCGCTGGGCAAAGCGCAAGCCGTTGCATGCGGCTTCGCTCTTGGTCGCCATCGCGGCACCGCTTGGCTGGGCCGCCATGAGTCGCGCCAATCTGGCCGAGGTCCAGGGCGCCTACCTCAAAGAGCAAGAGGCAAAGGCTATGCTCGAATCACATCTTGGGTTGACCCTGCAGGCAATTCGGAGGTTGTTCGCCGACTTGGCGTCGGAGTCGATTGACGACACACCGCATCTGCAACGAACCCGCTTGGTCGCTATCGAGCTCGCCTTGGAGGTCTTGGACGAGCTATGCGCAGAGCGCCCCCTGGACCTGGGCGTGCTCGCTGAACGGGGCCATTTGGTGCGTCAGCGAGCTGACTTCTTGGGTGGACTCAGCAGGTACTCAGAGGCCATCGAAGGCTATTCGCAACACATCGAGATCTACACGAGGTTGGTGGAAAGCGCTGGGCCGGACCTGCGTCTGAAGTACTTGCGGCAGCTGTCCCTCAGCACCGAACGTCGCGCGTCTTTGTTGCTACTGCTTGAAGACAAAGGAGCCGGGCTCGCTGGTTACGAGGAGGCGCTGAAGCTACTGCGTGAAGTCGCTGGTCAGATGCCGATCGATAGCGGGGCCCATGCGCAACTAGCGGTCGCCCTGGAAATCTACACCCATGCCCTGCGCAAGATTGGTCGATTGGAGGAGGCTCTCGCAAGCGTGGAAGAGGGGCTGGCGATTGCGGAGCAGGTGATGGATGTCTCTCCGAACAATCCCCAAGCGCTGCAATGCGCGGCCAATTTGTTGTCGGCGCGAGCTTTGGTTCGTCAACAAGCCAACCTGCCCCAAGACGAGCTGGAGGAGCAGGAGAGAGTGATCGATCTGCTTCGCCGGGCGCTGGCCATGGATCCGACCGAGCGCGATATCCTCAGAGACTTCTCCCAGGAAGCTGCCCATGCGGCTCACACGATCTCTGACTATGGGGACCAGGAAGCTGCCCTCAGCCTCAGCAGCGAAGCGGTTGAGGCGGCGCGCTACTTGGTGGACTCCTTTCCTACGATCGATAGCTACAAGGCCAGCTTGGTGCAAATCCTCGCCACCCATGCCGGGATCCTGAGCCGCAGCAACATGGCGCAAGCTGCGAATCAATTGTTGCGCGAACAGGCCGAGGTCGCCTGCGAATATTACCGTGCCAATCCAACGGATACCGACGCTCGCGAGACCGCCATCACAGTGCTGAACAACTTTGCGGTGAGTGAACTGTTCTACTCCGGAGATGCTGAGGCTGTCTTCCGAACACTCGATCGCGCTCGTGACCTGTTGAAAGTGGCGTTTGAAGCGAATCCCAACAAGCTGTACCTGAAGGAGTTGGAGTTGGCCGTGGACTACACGGCTGCCCTCATGACCTTGTTGTCCGATCGGCCGGAGGAGGGTTTTGTGCTGGTCGAACAATTCGAGGTGCTTGCAGACGTGGGGCACGTGAAGTGGCAATCCAACGTGGCCGATCTGTGGGCCGAGTTCGTTGCCTGTGTGCAACGGAACACTCCCGGCGAGTCGGAGTTGATGGATGAGGGGCGCGATCGGGCCTTTGGCGCACTCAACCGAGCGGTCGACGACGGCTTCCGAAGCAAGGCCAAGCTGCTCGCTTCCAGCATGTTCGAAACGATCCTCCAACCGGATCCGCGCTGGAAGGAATTGCTGGAACGGGTCGACGAGAAGTGACCCAGGTGGACGGCTGCCCAGCTGGAATCGGTAGCAACCCGTTGCAAAACGGGCCGCTCCAATCTGTCTCACGAGCTGGCCTTGACGAGGTTGGCCCTCGCGCTTGAGGAAGGGCTTGGGCGAACCAGCACCGGGACGTACCATGATTCCATGAACCTGAAAGCCACCCTGAAGGAACTGGAAGCCCTCGGCAGCGAAAGGATGCGGGCCATGAACCTCAAGAACGGATCTGGCGACAACCAGTTCGGTGTCAAGATGGGGGACATCCGCGCTTTGGCCAAGAAGATCAAAGTCGACCACGCTCTGGCCCTCGAGTTGTGGGGGACAGGCAACGTCGACGCGCGCTTCTTGGCGATCCTGTTGATGAAGCCCAAGGACTTGTCTGCGAAGAAACTGGACGAGTTGGTTCGTTCGGTTCACTTCCCGCACGTCGCCATCTGGCTACAGAACTATGTGTTGAAGAAGCATCCAGCGAAGGAAGCTCTGCGCGAGAAGTGGATGAAGACCAAGCAGCCCATGGCCGCCCGCGCCGGCTGGGGCCTGACGGCGGAACGGGTCGTCAAGGATCCGAAAGGGCTCGACCTCAGCGCGCTCTTGGACCGCATCGAAGCGGAGATGGGCAAGGCGGCTCCAGAGGCCCAATGGACCATGAACATGTGCCTCGGCGAGATCGGCATTCACTTTCCGAAACATCGCAAGCGCGCCCTCGCGATCGGGGAAGCGCTGGGCGTCTACCGCGACTACCCAACCTCCAAGGGTTGCACCTCGCCCTTCGTGCCCCTCTGGGTCAACGAGATGGTGAGCCGCCAGGGTTGAGCGCGCTGGTCCTGGGGGACGTGCGAGCCTTCCGTCCAAGGGGTTCCGGGTTTCTTAGGCCATGCGACTGGCTAGCACCTGGTCCTGCATGATCCACAGGGGTAGGTCGTTCCAAGAGCATCCTGGCGGTTGCTTCGAGGAATCATGTTCGTCGCTAGCCAGCGATCCATGTGTCTACCCGGCTCGCCGCCAGCAGGTGGCTGAATTTCAGAGCGTGAGGTCATCATCCCGTGACCAGATCCTCGCTCGGCTCGAGTGGCTTTGCACATCGTGAACGGTGGGAGGTTGGTGCCTAGCTTGGCGCTAGTTGTTATCGGGACGCGCCGAGCCTAAGCTGCTGCGTCCCTGAGCCGCCTCTTCCGACAGGCACCAACTGTCGAAGGCGGCTCCCCCCCGGCGAATCGCCCACAGCTAGGAGAACCACCATGTCAGAGATACGCGTCAACGGACAAACCCATGAGATCCAAACGGATCCAGACATGCCCTTGCTTTGGGTCCTGCGAGATGTGCTCGGGATGCAAGGCACCAAGTACGGTTGTGGCATTGGTCAGTGCGGTTCCTGCACGGTGCACTTGGCCGGGCAAGCGGTGAAGGCTTGTAGTCTGCCGGTGTCTGCTGTTGGTGACTTGGAAGTCACGACGATCGAGGGCCTTTCCACGGACGGACAACATCCGGTGCAGAAAGCTTGGCGCGAGCACGGCGTTCCGCAATGCGGCTACTGCCAAGTGGGCCAGATGATGGCCGCCGCTGCACTGCTCACGAGCAAGCCCAAGCCCACGGACGCGGACATCGATCGCGGCATGTCCGGCAACCTTTGCCGTTGCGGGACCTACACCCGAGTGCGCGCTGCCATCAAGACCGCTGGCAAGGAGATGGCCAAATGAGTTATCCACTGAACAAGTCGGGGCAAGGCATTGCCATTGAGTCCGGCGCCCCTTCCGTGCTGCGCCCGGCCCTCTCCCGCCGTGCGTTCATGGCGAGCCTCTCCGCAGGCTCCCTGGTGCTCGCCACGCGCTTTGCGTCCGGCGCGTCGGTTTCGCTTGTGGGTTCCTCAGCCCTCGACTTTGAGCCCGACCTCTTCGTTTCGATCGATCCCACGGGACTGGTCACGATCCTCGCCCACCGTTCCGAAATGGGCACGGGCATTCGCACGGCCTTGCCGATGGTTGTGGCGGACGAGCTTGGAGCGGATTGGGAGCGCGTGGTCATCGAGCAATCGATCGGCGACGCTCGCACTGGATCCCAGAACACCGACGGTTCCCAGAGCGTGCGCGGCTTCTACGATCGCATGCGCATCGCGGGAGCCACGGCCCGCCGCATGTTGGAACAAGCCGCCGCCCAAGAGTGGGGGGTGGACGCAGAGGAGTGCAACGCAAGTGAGCACAAGGTTACGCACAAGGCCAGCAAGCGCAGCCTGGGCTTTGGGGAGTTGGTAGAAGCCGCTTCCAAGCTCGATGTGCCCGCGCCGCAGAGCCTGCGCATGCGCGATAAGAAGGAGTACCGCATCGTCGGCAAGAATGTCCCGCTGACGGACATGGACGGCTTGCTCGATGGCAGCGCGAAGTTCGGCATCGATGCGCGCTTGGATGGCCAACTCTACGCGGTCATCGCCCGTTCGCCGGTGCTCGGCGGTACCCTCGTGAACTACGACAGCGACGCGGCTCTGGCTGTGGATGGAGTTGTCGAGGTTCTTGAGATTCCGCCCTTCGAGGCACCTCACTCCTTCCAAGCCCTCGGTGGCGTGGCGGTGGTCGCCACGAACACGTGGGCTGCGATTCAAGGTCGCAAGGCGCTCGCCGTCGAATGGGAAGCCGGTCCCAACGGGGCGTTCGAGTCCAAGGCCTTCGAAGCCGAACTCGCGGAGAGCGCGCGCACTCCTGGTCGCGTTTGTCGCGACGAAGGGGACGCCGTCGCCGCCTTGAAGGACGCCGATCCCGCGGATGTGTTCAGCGCGGACTACTACGTTCCGTTCTTGGCCCACGCTCCCATGGAGCCGCCCTGCGCCCTCGCCAACGTGGAGTTGAACAGCGACGGTCAGGTCACCCATTGCGAAGTGTGGACCGCGACTCAGAACCCCCAAGCCGCCCAAGGGATCTTGGCGGGAACCCTTGGCATCCCCCCGGAACAAGCCATTGTGAACGTAACCCTGCTCGGTGGTGGCTTCGGCCGCAAGTCCAAGCCGGACTACGTGGCGGAAGCGGCGATCCTGTCCCGTGATTTGGGCGCCCCCGTGCACGTCACTTGGACGCGCGAGGACGACATTCGCCACGACTACTACCACACCGTCGGTGCGGTTCACATGCAGGCGGTTCAGGACAAACAGGGCAAGCCCACAGCTTGGCTGCAGCGTTCGGCCTTCCCTCCGATCACGTCCACGTTTGTCGCGGGGGCCCGCGATGGTGGCGCCGGTGAGATGGGCATGGGCTTCACGGATCTGCCCTACGCCCTCGATCACTTGCGGGTGGAGAACAGCCCAGCGTCCGCGCACTTGCGCATCGGCTGGCTGCGATCCGTGGCGCACATCTACCACGCGTTCGGTGTCTGCTCGTTCCCGGACGAGTTGGCCCATCGCGCCGGGAAGGAGCCCTTGAGTTACCTGCTCGAACTGCTTGGCGAAGATCGCCATCTGAAGCTAGACGGCGTGCAGTACAGCAACGGCGGCGAGTCCATGGAGGACTACCCGATCGACATCGCGCGTTTGCGCCATGTGACGGAGCGGGCCGCAAAGCTGGCGGGCTGGGGACGCAAGCTTCCCAAGGGCAAGGGCCTCGGCATCGCTTGTCATCGCAGCTTCCTGAGCTACTGCGCGACCGTGGTGGAAGTGGACGTTTCCAAGAGCGGCGTGCTCTCGATCACCAAAGTCAGCTCCGTCATCGACGCCGGCACGGTGATCCATCCCGATCGCGTGAAGGCCCAGATGGAAGGGGCAGCGGTGTTCGGAACGAGCCTTGCCGTGCACGGGGAAATCACCGCCAAGGATGGCGCGGTGATCGAGTCGAACTTCGACACCTATCCCTTGGCGCGCATGAACGATGCACCCAAGGAGATCCAGGTGGAGATCGTCGAGAACGACGCGCCCCCCGGCGGTGTTGGCGAAGTGGGTGTTCCGCCCTTCGCGCCGGCCCTCTGCAACGCGATCTTCGCGGCGACGGGCAAGCGCGTGCGGCGCTTGCCGATTCGCCACCACGATCTGTCCTGGTCCTAGCCCGCTAGACCGAGGCGCCGGGGACCTTCCGAAACACGACATTGGCCCGCGCTCGAATGCATGCTGCAATCGAGCGCGGGCCAGTTTCTTGCGCAGGGACAAGGTGCGCGCCGCCGGACATTCAGCGCTGCGAAGGAACCCCACGCACGAGATCCGCCAGGGCGTACGCGATCTCCCAGGAGAGGTCGTCCATGCCGACGCTCGAGTTGCTGCAAAGGATCACGAGATCGTCCGGCCCCTCGGTGAAGAGGGTCATGAAGCCACGGTCGTTGCCCCCTGAGAGGATCTGCCCCTTGAAGTATTTCTTCTGCTGCTCCGGGGAGAGGATCTTGTCCGCGCGCAAGGCCTGCAGCCAACGGTAGAAATCCTGGGTGGTCGAGACCATGCCACCGCTGCCCATCACAAGCCAAGAGGTCGGTCCCCAATTCTTCGGGCTGTTGGGCTTCCCGAGGGCCGGCTCGCCTGCGCCTACGGCAATGAGTTTGTCGTCGAAGCCCGTGCTGTGCGGATACATGCCGGTGCTTGTCATGCCCGCGGGCTCGAACAAGTTCTCCTCGATGAACTCTTCATAGGTTTGCTCCGAGACGATTTCGACCACCGCTGCCAAGACTCCCCAGGCGGAGTGCGAGTGCTCGTTTCCAAACCCCGGGGCGAACAACAGGGGCGAGCCCAAGATGCGCCGCAGAGCCTCCTCGCGGTCGATGTAGGAGAGGTCGAGATTCTCATCCAGCCCCCGAATGCCATGAAAGTTGCGCAGGCCCGAACGACCGCTCATGAGGTGCGCGAGGGTGATCGTGGACTTGTCAGGGGGGACTCCATCCACGTACTTGGAAAGCAAATCGCCCGTGGACAGTCGGCCGCACTCCTCCAGGAACAGGATGGCCACATGGGTGAAGTCGATGGGGGTGGATCCCACGGCGAAGAGCGTGTCCTTGCTGTTGCGTGCGCCGAGGGACTCGTTGGCGAATCCATAGCCCTCGTTCAAGAGGACCTCTCCTCCGCGCACGAGCATCACCGAACCTGCGAAGCCTTCGGTTTCGTAGTGCTTCAAGCGCTGTGCGACGCTGTCCCAGGTGAAGGGGGCGATGGGGTCCGGCTTGTGACCTTCGCTTAGGGAGAAGCCTGCAATGCGGCGGGCGGGCTCCCCGTTGAACTGCAAGGCGAGCTGCCAGCGCCCCGTGGACGACTCGAAGATCATCAAGACCTCCCGATCTGACGGGCCGGGCTCGATCATGATTCCACCGGGGTTGCCGCAGGCCTTGCGCACTTGTTGCAGTTGTTCAGTGAGCGCGATTCTGCCGGCCTTCTGCACAAACGCCTTGTCGACCCAGGTGTCGATGAACTCAGCGATCGGCTGTTCCCCGGCGCTGTTGACGAAGTTCTCAATGGCCAAGTAGAGGTCGTCCGCGTCCGGTTGCCGTGACTCGACGGCAGGTTGCAGGGTTGCTTTAGCTTGATTTGCGCTGGAGAATCCAACGGGAACAAGCAGCAGCAAGGTCGTGGCGATTCGAATTGTGTCAGGGTTCACGAGAGACATAACGCTCCTAGGGCATGGGGAAAAAGAAAGGGCGAGGCGGGGAGTTAGTCCCCGGTTTGGACTCGCACGCGACCGCTCGGGGTCGTGAATTCGGCGGCCCCGGGGACCGCGTTCTGGTGGCCGGGGGCCGCAATCGAGAGCGCGATCTCCCATCCGTGGCCGTCGGCGAGCTCGACCAGCAAGGCGCCGTTTTCGAGCTGTTGGATCGAAACCTGTCCGCCCGCGGCGATGGGGCGCGCCGTGCTCAGGACCAACTCAACAGGCCCTTCCAACTCGGTGTCGGGGCGCTCGAGCAAGAGCCAGGAACCGTCTCCATCGAGGTCAGGACCTAGCCAGAGGGATCGCCGTTCCCCGGACGTTGTGGTCCAAGTGTGCAGGACGGAAGCTTCTTCCAAAACACTAGGGTCGAACCTGCGGCCCGCTCTGAGTTGCGCTCCGTCCGCGTCGCGCCTTGGAGTTGAAGCCTGCCCTTGCGCGTCTTCGTCCAAGGTTTCCTCGGTGACCTCTGATGTCAGCAGCACTTGCCCCGCGGACTGTTCGAGAGCGTCGAACTGCGTGCGCACGCCGCGCTCCCCGAGCTGCGTACGCTCCACGCGCACACTGACCCGGTAGCCATCCTCGCTGACGTAATGGATGACTTGCGGCTCGCCATCCTCGGCAACACCGCTCACTTCTTCCCCGTCGATCTGAATCGAGTACCACCAGGCCTTGAGGCGCTCGAAGCCCAAGGTGGACCCCACCGCCAGACCGGAGAGCGCGAAGAACAGCAGCAAGCCAGCGACCCGCGAGAGTGGGGGACGCGCGCCGCCGAACCTGTTGCCAAGGCTTCCGACGTTCCCATGGGAGCGCTTCAGACGTTCTTCCAAGCGCGCATCCGGAAACTCCAGAGCGTCGTCTTGGGCGATGATCTCCAAGGCCTCCTCGAGCCGTTTCGCGTGCGATGACTTCATCTTCGGACCCCCAGCTTCTCAAGTTTCCTACGCAGCGCCTCGCGGCCCCGTGAAAGCCGCGACTTGACCGTCCCGAGTTTCACGCCAAGCGTGTTTGCGATCTGTTCCAGGTCAATGCGCTCAAAGTAATGCAGGGCGATCACCGCTTGGTAGCGGGGCGCGATTTGCAACAACGCCGCGCGCACTCGATCCGCCGAGGGCGGCTCTTCCTTTGAACAGCTCGCCGGCTCGTGTTTCAACCGTTCCATGGCCACCCGCGCCGCCCGCCTGCGAGCCTGGCTGGCTTGCACGGTCGCGATGCGATAGAGCCATGATCGAAACGGCAGCCCGCGATCCTCATAGCGCGCAATTCCGCGCAAGGCTCCCATGAAGGTTTCCGCCACCGTGTCCTCGACCACGCTCGCGTCCCCCAAGCGCCTCCGCAGGTAGCGTTGAATCGCCGGATAGTGCCTCCGATAAAGCTCCGCAAAGGCCTCTGGATCGCGTGCCGCCCGCCCCACCAGCCGCGCTTCCGCCAGGTCCCTTTGGCTGCGGTCCCCCGGCTCAGCAGGCTGCGCCCGCCCCGACGAAACATGGGTTCTTGTTGGCTCTCCGATCACACCAGGCTACATGGCGCCTGCGATCCCGAAGGTTCCCGAAACGTTCGAATTCTTCCGAGGGGCGAGTGCGGGGGCCGTGAACGCGCGCAAGTGGTGACGAGAAGGGCGACGTCGGCGACCTGCTTGCGGTCCGGAGGGGCCAGGGACCTCTACAGGCTGCGTAAGATCAGTGATCGCATCTTGCGCGCATCGTCGGGCTCGGAGCAGTCCACTTCGAAGTCGAGGGGCCGATAGCCACTCGCGCGAACTTGGAAGGTGAGCACTTCGTTTGGGAGGTCTCTGAGCCAAAGCAATAGGGGCGCCGTATCGAGTTCCATTTCGGAGCTCGAGGAGTGCCCGAAGCCGCCCCAGTCTCTCGTCTCCCGTTGCTCGACGACTTTGTAACCCCCCGTTCCGTTTGGGGTCCCGGTGATGGTTGCGAGGACAGTTTCGCCGCGCTTGACGAGGAGCTTCACCTCGCTTTCCGGACACGGAACGGTTCCGGCTCGCATGTGCTCCAAGAACCAACTCTTGTCACCTCCCGCGAAGGTGTCGTCGAGGGCTGCCTGGAGTTCGGCTTCGTCTTCATCCGTGTCCGCGGCAAACAGCGCGAAGTTCAGCCTCCCGTCGCCCCGGAGTTCAGCCCGCCGCGGGATGATCACCTCAAAGGGCTGGTCGAGGGGTTGAAGCAGGTCGATGGGGAAGTCGTGGATCCCACTCTCCTCCTTGGATCCGACGAAGAACCGCAGGGTCAGTTGGGTGGCGGGCAGGCCGTGCAGGATGAGCGTTTCTCCGCGCAACCACTTTTCCGTGGAGAATCCAGCGGCTCCTCGCAGCGGGAGTTCTTGACCGGCTAGGTTCAGGACTCTCACAGCACCCCGCTCGTGGTGCTTCCCAAGCTCGTCCCGCACGATCAATT
>CALCXM010000145.1 GCA_937905825.1 uncultured bacterium | reverse complement strand
CAGTGCTCGATCTGGGCGACCTGACCTTGCATCCATCGGTGCATTTATCGGGGCGCACCATCGATCAGGCGGGTCGTCCAATCAAGGCAGAGCTCCGCTGGGGGCGGCTAGATCCGGACACGGGTTACGTGGATTGGGTTCGACAGCGTGGTGCGCAAAGCGATGAGCACGGCGAGTTCAGCTTGAACGGGTTGGACCCCGGAATCTGGGTCGTGGTGGCACCGGGCTTGCCCGCGCAGAACCCCCAACCCTATGACGATAGTTTCGCCTCTTTGCCCTCGCGCGTTGACGCCCGTGACGGATCGGTGGCGGACATCGAGTTGGTCCTGCGGCCGACAGGCTCCCTCATCTTGGTCTCCACAATGCAAAAGGACCCATGGCCACATGTTCGGGCCTACGACGAGCGCGGCCTGTCCGTTGCCAGCGCATGGATCGGCCGTTGGAACGAGGAAACTCCGATGCGCTTGCCCCCGGGCGTCTACGAGTTGGTGATCAAGCGCGATGGGATGGTGCTGGAGCGGCGCTCCATCGCGGTCGGCGAGAAACCTCAGCGGTTGATGTTCGAATTCGACTCCGATTCCAAGTGAGATCGACTCGGCTGGAATCGCTGCGCTGAGCGTCTACCCGGTCTCCAGCTTGTGACAGCGCTCGTAGGGAGTTCGTTGCCCATGAGCCATTTCCCAATCTTCGCCCGGCGCTTGCCCTGGCGGGCGTGCTTGAGCTGAGTGGGGTTCGTGAGTTGGATCGGCTCTTGAGGAGGGTGCTGGTTTGCCTGAAAGGGGCAGCTGGCCTCATGGCGGGTGTCCGAATTGATATGGGAGGCGCTACAGGCGGGTGAAAGCGGGAACTCTAGGCTAAACTTTCGAATCCCTTCCGTCGTGCGCCGCCACGTCGCGCCGCCTGATTCACTGACCTCCACAACGCGCACCGATCCGTCATGGCAGCTACCACCGTCACCGCCTTTCTCGATAGCCTTCCCGATGAGCGCAAAGCAGCCGTCAAGAAGCTCCGTCAAGTCGTCAAGAAGAACCTGCCCGCGGGCTTCAAGGAAATCGTCGACAAGGGGATGATCCACTACGTGGTTCCTCACTCGAAGTATCCCGACGGTTACCACTGCGACCCCAAGCAACCGCTGCCCTTTGTGAGCCTTTCATCCACCAAGGGCCATGTCGGTGTGCACCACATGGGCGTCTACGCGGATCCCAAGATGATCACCTGGTTTCAGAAGGAGTGGCCCAAGCACGTCAAAACCAAAATTGACATGGGCAAGAGCTGTCTGCGGCTCAAGAAGATGGACGCGATTCCCTACGACTTAATCGGGGAGTTGATGACCAAGATGACTCCCGACGATTGGATCAAACGTTACGAGGACGCCTTTCGAGGGGGCTCCAAGAGCTAGGCTAGGGATCTCCGCCCTTGCGCCGCTGCAGGGCAGCGCGCAGCAGGAACTCGATCTGGGCGTTTAGACTGCGCATGTCCTGGGTGGCCCACTTGCGCAGTTCCTTGTGCAGATCGGGCGATAGGCGCAGCAGAAGGGCTTTGCGTTCGCTGCCCTTCTGCTTGTTCTTCGCGCCCCTGTCCTTTGGGGTGCCCACGGATCTTAGTTGTAGAGACTGCCCGCGTTGATCACCGGTGTGGGTGCCGCGTGTGAGCACAAGACGACCAGCAGGTTGGAGACCATCGTGGCCTTGCGTTCGTCATCGAGGTCGACCACCCCGCGGCCTTGCAAGTCGGCCAGGGCGTGTTCAACCATGCCGACGGCGCCTTCGACAATCAGCTTGCGCGCCGAGATGATGGCGGCGGCCTGTTGACGCTGCAACATGGCGGAAGCGATCTCTAGGGCGTAGGCCAAGTGGCTGATGCGCGCTTCCAAGACTTCCACGCCAGCTCGGTCCAGCCGCTGCTGTAGCTCAGCGGTTAGCTCCCTAGACACGGCGTCCGTGTCACTGCGCAAGGAAATCTGCCCATCGCTGGATGTGTCCTCACCATCGGGGGAGTGGCTTTCGTAGGGGTGGGTCTTGGCCAATTCACGAATCGCCGTCTCGACCTGCACGTTGATGTAGTCCTGATAGTCCTCCACATCAAAGCTGGCCTTGGCTGTGTCGCGCACTCGCCAAACGATGACCGCACCGATTTCGATCGGGTTGCCGTGCAAGTCGTTGACCTTGATCGTCTCGCTGGCGAGGTTGTGGGCACGCAGCGAGATGGGCAACTTGCTCATGAAGGGACGCACCCAATAGAAGCCCTCCTTACGAATGGTTCCGCGATACTTGCCGAAGAACACCAAGGCCACGGACTTGTTGGGGGGCACCACGAAGAATCCAGTGATCGTCAACAGCAGGGCAGGGAGGGCGATGGCCATCAGGATGCCCGCGTACGCTTCCGTCTGGTGATCCTGCACCCACGTGCCGAAGCGTACGGCCACGAGCACGATGCTGATCAGAACAATCGGCAGGGCCACGGCGCCAGCGGTGGCGCTCCCGGGGACTTCGGAGGAGATCTCGGTGCTTTGTTCGGGCTTCATAGGGCAACGGGCAGAGGAAAACGGGGTGGTGGTGAGGTGATATCACTCTGATAGCGAAGCAGTCGAGAGCTATTCTCACGGTTTTCGCTCTCCCGTGATCTTTCCGTGAGGATTGCCGTCCCGAGTCCGCCTACGGTGGAGTAGGTCCAACCACTCGGATCTGTCCGTCCTGCCCTTCCCGGCACCCCCCCGCTGCAGCTGCCCTCATGAAGTCCCGAGTCCTGATCATCGACGACGACCCGGATATTGCGCACCTCGCCTACCTGCACTTGCGGGCCGATGGCTTCGAGGTCTTGACCGCCAGCACCGGAGCTGAAGGCTTGGCGGCGTTCAAGCAGGGCGTCGAGTTGGTGATCCTGGACCTGGGCCTGCCCGACGTGGACGGCCTGGAGGTTTGCCAGCGCATGCGCCTGGAGAACGAGGAGGTACCGATCCTCCTGCTGACCGCTCGCGGCGAGGAGTCCGACCGCGTGTTGGGTTTGGAACTTGGCGCAGACGACTACCTGACCAAGCCGGTTGGCTACCGGGAGTTGGTGGCTCGCGTCCGAGCGCACCTGCGCCGGGCGGCGGTCTCTACGTCCTCGCGGGGTGCAGAGCAGGAGGTTTCGATTGGTGAACTCAACCTCAACCCGCGCCGTCGCCGGGCGCACTACGCCGGCGGTGAGCTTGCCCTAACGGCGCGCGAGTACGACCTCTTGCTGCTCTTCGCGCAGAACTCCGGTGTGGTGTTCTCCCGCGAGGAATTGCTCAGCAAAGTCTGGGGCGCCGCCTACAACGGCTACGAACACACGGTCAACTCCCACATCAATCGCTTGCGCGGCAAGCTGGTTTCCAGTGGTGCACAGAAGGACTTCGTCGAGACCGTTTGGGGCGTAGGCTATCGCCTGAAGGAGGTCGAAGGGTGATCCGCTCTCGCCAAGAAATGAGCAGCTCTCGCCAGGAGGGGGTGCGCTCTGGTCCACCGGGTTGGAGCCTGCACGCACGCATGAGCTTGGCCTTCGGACTCTTGATCTCCGGGGTCGTTGGTGCCGTGCTCTTTCTTTGGATCGGAAGCAGCGAGGCCTACGAACTGGAGCTCACTCAGCGGCTCAACTTGGATGTTGCACGGCACCTTGCAGAACACGCTGTCCCCTTGGACGCGGAAGGCCAGATCGACGAGGCGCAACTTGGCGGGATGTTGATGCACGTGATGAGTGTGAACCCCGCCTTGGAGGTCTACCTACTCGATGGGGCGGGCAAGGTCTTGGCCTACGACGCACCGGAGGGCCATGTAAAGCGCCTGCAGGTGCGCCTCGAACCACTGCACGAGCTGCTGAATGAGGCGCAGCTCCCGGTGCTTGGTGACGACCCCCGTTCGGTGGATGGCTTGCAACCGATCAGCGTTTGGCCCTTGCAAGCGGATTCGAAAACCGTGGGCTTTGTGTACGTGGTCTTGAACGGGGAGGCTCTGCGCGCCACCGCCGGCCCCTTGCGCGGCAGCCGTCAACTGCGGATTTTCGCCTTCTCCACAGTTGCCATTCTGTTGGTGGGCATCGCCGTCAACTTCCTCTTGGCGCGCCGCTTGACGCAACCCCTGCGGCTCTTGCGCGACGTGATCGGAGCGCGCAAGACCAAACTGCCTGCCAAAGTGTTCCAGGCCCAGGATGAGATTGGACTCTTGGCGAAGACCTACGTGGACATGGCCCAACAGATCGAGGACCAACTCGGACGGCTCGAACGTTCCGACAGAGATCGCCGCCAGTTTGTGGCCAGCGTTTCCCACGACTTGCGCACGCCTTTGGCCTCCCTGCAGGGATACCTGGAGTTGCTGGACGAACGCAAAGAGAAGATGGAGTCCGAAGAAAGGGAGTTCGTCGCGGTCGCGCGCCGTCGCGCCTTGCACCTCTCGCATCTTGTGGATCAGCTCTTTCAACTGGCTAAGCTCGAAGCGGGGGACGTGGAGCCCCATCTGGAGGATTTCAACCTGGCCGAGTTGACCCAGGACGTCTTGCAGGGCTTGCGCCCCCGAGCCCAGCATGCGGGCGTACGCTTGCGTTGTCGCATGCCCCGCCACCTACCGGACATTCACGGCGACCTGGGGCTGATCGAGCGCGCCGTCACCAACCTGGTCGACAACGCCTTGAAGTTCACGCCCCATGGGGGAGCTGTTTCTGTGCGCCTCAGCAACACCCCCGGCGGAGTGGAGTGGAGTGTGCAAGACGATGGACCGGGGATCGCGAGTGCGGACCTCGAGCACATCTTCGAACGCTGCTTCCGTGGAGCCGCTGACGGGCGGCAGCCGGGCACGGGCTTGGGACTTTCGATCACCCACCGCGTGCTCGAGCTGCATGGCGCTTCGATCGAAGTCCAGAGCACGGAAGGCCAGGGCAGTCTCTTCAGCTTCTCGATTCCGGCGGCGTAGACCAGTGCTTGGGGAGCCCGAGCGCGGCGCGTTCGCGAGGCGTGCGGAGCGGGACAGAAGCAGACGGCTTCCGTGACCCTTCCGTGAGGAAGGTTCGGCGAACTGGGGCCATGCTTAGGGCCGCGCTGACAGACCAGCAAAGGTCGAACGCGCTTGTTCCTTCCCGAATCGACGCCCAAAGAAACTCTCTCCTAAGTCATGCACAAACGAACTCTTCTCGCTGCCTCTGCGGCCCTTGCCCTCACCGTTGCCGCCAGCTTCAGTGCCGCCAATGCACGTCCCCAACTCGGTCCCGGTACGTTCCGTTACGAGGTGACGATCACGAACATCACCAAGGGCCAAATCCTCGGGCCGGTTGCCGTTGCCACCCACAACGCAAACATGAGCCTGTTCGACTTGGGTGCGCCCGCTAGCTCCGAGCTCGCCTTTCTCGCCGAGGAAGGCAACCCGGCCATGTTGGTGGGGGCTTTGAACTCGAATGCGGACGTCCTGATGGCCGCCACCAACGGTGCTCCCATCATGCCCGGTGCGTCCGCGACGATCACGGTGCTCTCGGACACGAACAATCCCTTGATCAGTCTCGCCAGCATGTTGGTCTCCACCAACGATGCCTTCATCGGATTGCGAGACGTGTACGTTCCGGTCCAAAGTTCGCGTCACCTAGCGAACGTCTACGACGCAGGATCTGAATTCAACTCGGAGGACTGCAACTTCATCCCCGGCCCGCCCTGCGGCTCCATGGGGGCCCACGATCCCTCGCCGGCTGAAGGCTACGTGTACATCAGCAACGGCATCCATGGGACCGCCTCCTTGCCCTCGGCAACCTTCGACTGGCGCGGCCCCGCCGCTGAAGTGCGCATTCGGAAGGTTCAGCCCTAAGAGCCTGCACCGCAGATTCCTAGCGACCCAAAGCCGACGGCTGCATTCCCCCCCCGCAGCTGTTGGCTGACGGTCGCCCTCGGGCGCCAGTTTGCAAGGACCGGGGGCGGTCGTCTTGCCGAGTATCCGGCGCGCCTTTCAGGGTGGGATCGGTCGCCCGTGGCAACAGGCACGAAAAAACCAGCGGGCGGTAAACCGTGAGGTCTACCGCCCGCTGGCATGCTTGCGCTACAGCAATTGCTGCAGCAGAGGGGGGCGCTTACCAGCGACCGCCGCCTCCGCCACCGCCGCCGCCGCCGCCGTAGCCGCCGCCGCCGCCGCCGCCACGGCCG
>CALCXM010000144.1 GCA_937905825.1 uncultured bacterium | reverse complement strand
AGTTCCCTTCACAAGAGTGCCGCATCATTCCCGGGGTATCGGGCTGGAGACCCGGTGGCTGCGATTGATGCGGCACTCTTGCGAAGCGGACTTCCGGGCGGTATGCGATACCGTACATAAGCGGGCTACCCGGCGGTATGCGATACCGTACCCGATACCGTACCCGGTACCCCGTCGGGGCTCAGCTGCGGCCTAGCAGGTGCTGGGCAATCGTCGAGTGGCCCAGGGGTCCCATGTGGTGTTCGTCCACGCCGCTCGTGTCTTGGGCGAAGGTCTCGGCGACCGGAACATCCCGCAACCAATTCGGCCGAAGGCAGCGAACAAGGGGACCCAAGCGCGGATCCTGCAGGGTCGCCTGGGCCTGAAAGCGGCCGAGTTCCTTGCCGACGGCCAAGGACTCGACTCCCAGGCGGAGTGTCGTCTCATGCATGAGCAGCAGCTCGATCAGGGTTTCGTACAGTCCCTGATGAGGCGTGCAGTAGTCCAAGTAGGCGCGACCTCTCGCGAGCATTTCGAACATGCGCTTGCGCTCTTCGCGGCTGAGGTCAGGGGCCTTCTTGATCTGCTTCTTGACCTCCTTCAAGGCAAACCAGGGGCCTCCGTTCCAACCGGAAGTGGCGTCGAGCAATTCCACTCGGCGATCCTCCGCAATTTGGATGAGGATCAAGTCGGGGCGGACCGCATTGCATTGGGTCACGAGCATGCGCGCGGTTAGGGAGTTCGACGCCCCGCATTCGGAGAAGTTCATGATGCAGGTTTGCTCTGCATCGAAGCCCGCCTGACGCGCCCGTTCGCGAGCGACCTGGACGGCCCAGATCTCTTCGTAGTTGACCCCCAAGCCGAAGGCGTCGCTTTCACCAAAAAGGAAGACCTTGAAGGGCGCGTCCGCTTGGTACTCCGCGCCGCGGTACCCGAGGGAATTGAACTCGTACTCACATAGGCCGGTCTGGTCGCTGTCGTAGCGATCCACCTTCCAGGGAGCACCGAGTTGCGTGAAGGTTTGCTTGCGGGGCCCGCTGTAGGGCAGGAGCGGGCTCGCCGAGGCTGTGGAGGGATCTAGAGGCATCACGCTAGACCGCCGGTCTTTCGAGTCGATCTTGAATGCGCTCGGACACGAGGTTGGCCACGCCGCAGAGTAGAGCGCAAACTCCAAGCAAACGTCCCGTGAGCGTTCCGCCAAACCCCACCGCGCAAACCAAAAGCAGCACGAGGAGGATTTTGCTCACGCGTCGGGCCCGCTCGGCGCGCTCGAGCATCCCTTTGCAGGAGCTACAGATGCGCGTGTGTTGCAGGAATCGTTGGCTCTGCACGTCCCGTGTCTGACAAACGGACTCGCGCGCTTTGAGGGGCACGTTAGAAGTTTCGAAGCCGCGGTTGTTGGGCAACTGCTGGCCAAACTCGTCCAGCCACTTGCGGTACTTGACTACCAAGCTGTCGCTGGACTTGAGCGGTAACCAAGAGTCCTGAAGCTGCGTCTGCGAGCTATCGATCCAGGCGCTCTGTCCGACGACCACGTTCATGTCCTGCTCTAAAATCGTGCAGAGCGTGCCGTGCCGAATCCAACGGGGAATGCGTTTTTCCTTGGCCGGCCAAAAGTTGGAGAAGGAACGATAGAGCAGGCGACAGCGCCCGGCGCCCGTTGGTAGGCAGTAGAGGGCGAGCCCCGAACACAGGGACTTGTCCGCGTACTGGGAGCGATACCAAATCAAGTTGGGGCCCTTGAGTTGGACTTCTGCCATGTCGAGCTCAGGCGCTCCTGGCGCGTTCAGTCCCACGCTCCGAAAGCGAGCCTGAATGCCATCGATCGAGTAGCTGTCGATCTCGAACTCCAAGGGCTTGGCGTATGCTCGATCTCCGCCGCCGCGCATTCCGTGGTGGGCGATGTGAATGTGGGCCACGTCGAAGACGTTCTCGACCAGGTAGGACTGCTCGTAGGGCAGGTCCATCATAAAATCGACGGAGATCACGCTGGGGTCGTCCAACTCCGGAATGCAGGGGATCTCCGGTTCGTTCGCGCGCTCTGAGTCTCCGAGCCAAACCCATAGCATGCCCTGCTTCTCCACCAGGAGCAGGGGCTTGAGGTGCGCGCGCCTGGGCTTCGGCTTGTCGCCGGCGAGTTGCGGAATGTGGGCGCAACGACCCGCGCCATCGAACTGCCATCCGTGATAGAGGCACTCGAGCTTGCCATCCATCAACCCCCCGTCCGAAAGTTTCGACATGCGGTGCGGGCAGCGATCGAGCAGGCACGTCCAGGTGCCACCCGTCCCGCGGAAGAGCACCAAGGGCCGGTCGTAAACAGAAACGGATGTGGGGCGCTCGAGGTCCAGGTCCTCCACAAAAGCGAGGGGGTACCAGATTGCCTCTAGCTGCAACCACGGCTGTTGTTCGTCGGTGGGCGCGCTGCCGGGGTCCCTGTCGGCGGGTGCTGGACTAGCCACGGGGCAGCTTCAAACCCGTTGGGCCATCACGACGAAGAAGCCGGGGAAGTAGCGTTTCTCCACCACGTTCGCTTGATGAGAGCGCGCCTCGTATTCCTTTTCCGATTCGAAGAGCGGCTCCAATTCGCCCAAGGGCTGGAAGCCGTTGATGCTCGTGCTCTGAATGCTCAAACCGTCTTCTGCGCTCCACCCGGCCACTTCCTTGAGGGTGTGCTGAGTCTCGTGGGGGTGCAGGACCTGATCGCGAAACCAAGAAAGCATGTGAGTCGCATCCCCTTGGCGCACGCCGTCCAACTCCCGGTAGTGATCGAATGCTGCCGCTTCCGATTCGCGCTCCAGCAGCTCGTGAAAGATGCGCAGGAACTCTCGGCGGCCATAGAAGTGGTAGAGCCCGACGTAGACGAACGCTCCGCTGCCCGCGAAGGTTTGGATGTGCTCGAAGGCGCCGCGCGTGTCGCCCGTGTGGTGCAGCACTCCGAGGGAGATCACCAAGTCGACCTGGGGACTGTCCTGGAACTCGAACAGGTTGGACTCCACAAAACGTGTGCGGTCATCGATCCCGAGCAGCTCCGAAACCCCGCGGGCGCGCTCGAGTGCCTTCGAGGTGAAATCAACGGCGGTCACCATGAGCCCGTAGTGCAACGCGAGAGAGTTGCTGAGCCAGCCGGCGCCACAGCCGAACTCGAGCACAGTCTTGATCTCGCCCGTGCTGAGCAATGCGTGCAAGTCCGGATAGGAAGCCTCCACAGGGTTCGTGCGGATGTAGTCCGCTGCAGCTTCCGTGGAGTCGTAGTAGTTGAAGGGCATCTCCTCGTAGAAGGAGCGGACCTTTTGGCCAACTTGCGGCCGCGACGTAGGAGATTCCGTCATAGGGCGGCCTCAGAATTCAAAGGGGTGCGACGGGATTCCATGGACACAGAATAATAGGGCGCTTGGCCAGCCATCGGGACCAGAGCCGTGATCGGGATGAGGGGGCGAGAGGGACCCACGCCCCGGACTATCTTTACCACAATCGACCCTTGAGCGCACCCCCGCCAGGGCCCGGGAGGTTGGGCCGGCCGTGGACTGTGAAACAAGCTAGCGCGGCCCTCTCCGAGATTTTTTGGATTCGGGAAGGCCCTCAGCGCCCCCAACGAGAAATCGCAACGTAGGATGTCATGGACGGTTCCCCGCCCGAATATCGTCCCTCGCATAGCAATGAATTCAGACAAGAACAACGACCCCACTCCCGGAGTGAAGGAATCGAACGGTGCGGCCGAAGCCAACGACGGGGCTGAAGCAAGCAGTGCTTCGGCTTCAGGCAGGCCGACCGAGGAAAGGGTCCAAGAGCCCGCGCAGAAGTCTGGTTGGCGTGGCGTCTTGGCCAAGGTCCTGCCCTCGAAGAAGGCGGCGAAGGACAAGCCCAGCCCCAACATCTACCCGCTGTTCTAAGGGCCTCCCCAATCGCTGCATTTCTAGAGGTCGTTCTAGAGTGCAGTCCTGAGAGTTCAGCTGGTGTCGATCCCTTTCGGGGTCACGTTCACTTGAGGGAACTGGACGCACGTGCATGTGTGCGTGACCCTCGACTGGGCAGTCATCCAGCACGCAACGGGATCTCTGGGTTCCCGCCAAAGTCTGCGCAGACGTCGCGCGCATTGGGGTCTAACCCAGCCTCCCAAAACCCCGTGAGAGGGGCTCGCCCGACCGCGAAAAGGGACAATCCAGAAAGCTCCCCGGTTCGCCCTTACTTCGCCCGAGCCGCATCCGAACCTTTTTATTGTCAGACCCCTTCAATCATCTCCCGAAGGGTTCAGCCAGGAAAAGTTCTTATGCAGATACCGAGTCTTTCCGTCTCCTCAGCAGCCCAACGTTGGAATGCTGCCGCCACCACTCCCGTTCCGACCACGGGAGCTACCGTCGCTCATCTCAGCGCGAGCGAAACGGTTCCTGTCTTGGCAGGGTCGCAGCAGTCCAACGCTGGCGACGGAACTCGTGTGTCTCTTGAGAGCTTCTTCCAGGTTGAGGTGCAGGCTCGGATCAGAACCACCAGCGGTTCCACGGAGGGAGCAGCAAATCTCTCCAAGGGAACTCTGCGTTCCGTGCGTCAGGCGGTGGCGATCGAAATCCGTCAGGGAAGGCAAGGCCTCGCGCAGCAACAGACTGGAGATCTGGGGCGCGCGGAACGTGACGACCTGCATCAAGCGCGACGGGAGCTCAAGCGTGCGGAACAACAGTTCAGTAGCGAGCTCAAGGACCTCGGCCCAGACGGTGCCGCAGTCGCGTCCTTCGATGGGCCGGGTGGACTGGTCGGTAGCGTCCAGGACTCCTTGGATCGATTGGTCGCGACCCTCGCTGGCCTCGGCTCTGAGTCGCCGGAGTCCGGGGATCTGCCACCCGCTCCTTCAGGGGCAAGGGTTCCTGCAGTGGCCGATGCACCGCCCGCGGAATTCAGTGAGGTGTTGCGCAATACCCTGGCCGACTTTGCCGAACGCTTCGAAGCCTTCATCGAGAGCTTGTCTGCTGCACTCTCCTCCGGGGGGGCCATTCCGCGGCCAGCGAAGGAGGCAATCCACGTGGATGCGCAACAAGCCGACTCGTCAGCGCCTTCTGAGCGCGCCCTGTCCAGCTACACGTCGATTCGCTTCGAGTTCAAAGTCGAGGTTTCGGGTTCGGTCTTGAACCTGGCGAGCTAGCTCGGCGCAGAGGAACGCTCCGAGCAGGTTTGGGACGGAGGACCCTGGTCGGTTGGTCAAGCTCCCTGGTTCCCCGGGCTTGCCTCACTTCACCGGGCCCAGTTGCGGCGCTTGCAAATCCGCTAATGCGCGATACTCTCCGGCGATCTCGCCCAGGATGTCGGCCACGCTTTGGATCGCCTTCAATCGGTAGATCGCGGCTCCTGCGTACAGCAGGATTGGCTTGTCCTGCTCTTGGTAGAAGGCCTCGCTCAGGGCGAAGACCTTCTCCTTGTCCTGGAACACCTCCTGAATCAATCCAGTGGTTTGTGCCTGGCTGAACGGCTTGTTCTGGATGAAGCGCATGTTGAGCGTCGAACTGACGGACGCCAGGGAGGTGGTCAATGGACGCTTGCTGTTGAAGTTGAGGATGCGTTCTTTGATCGACGCGTCAAGGGGCGACTCAGCGCAGAAGAAGAAACGCGTGCCGAGTTGGATGCCCGCCGCTCCAAGTTGAAGAGCCTGCATGAGATCCGCCCCATCCCACTGACCGCCCGCCAACAGAATCGGCGCATCGATGGTGGGGGAGATGAGATCGAACAACTGCCTGGTGGTGAAGTGCGAGTTCGCGCCACCGGACTCGTTGCCTTGCACGATCAAGACATCGATGGGACGCTCCTCCACCATGCGCGCCACCGTGGGGCTGTTGACGCTCACGAGAATCGTCAGGCTGTGTTCGCGCTTGAGCGCCTCCACCTCTTCGCTGAACCAACCACCGAGAGCAAACGTCTTGACGCCGCCGCGCGTGGCCAGGGCTTCCACCAACTCGAAGTTGTCTTCGAAGAAGGGCACGTTGACCGCAAAGGGCTTGTCGGTCGCCGCGCGAATCTTTTCTACTTCTTCCATCACCTTGTCGTAGGTGCGGTAGTGAAAGGCCCCGAGAGTGCCGAGCCCGCCGGCTTCAGAGACTGCCGCGACCAGACGTGCGTCGGAGCCGAACGTCATGCCGCCCTGTACGATCGGAAGGGAGATGTTCAGGCGACTGCAGAGAGCGTTCGACGGGTGCGGGATGGCTGGTGTCATGGGCGCGGATGATACTCGCGCCCCGCGGCCACCCCAAGCGGGCGGGCGGCCCTTGGGCCGATTCTGTTTGGAAGGCGTCGGCGCGCTTGCAAGCACCCGATCTCGGGCCGCAGCGCTTCTCGTTAGCTTGGTGTCGCATGGGATGGATCCGGCCCCCGGCGCGCACCTGCCGCCCAGATGGATCTCGGCGAGGCCCGCGAATCAGCCTTCGACCAGGGTCAGCATGAGTTTGGAGCGCCGCCTCGCGCTGCACCGGTTTGCTGCTGAACCTGTCGCAGACCTTCCCAGGGGTGCGATCCGTGGCTGATTTGTGTTCGAACTCCCCGAGGGGGGCGATGCTTGCTGAATTCCTGGCTGAGGGTCCGTGCTGCTCGCCTCTCTGGCCCAAGTGGAGGCCCCATGGCAACCGCCAGCATGTCCTCGGAAATCGCCGAAAAGGTTGCTATTGCGGGGTTTCTTAGGCAAGGCTGGCCAATGGGGGTTCTGCCCATTTGTGTTGGATTGCATCCGGAAGAGTCCGACGGGGCCCTCGCGACGGGAGTTCGCCCGCTGGGGGCTGCGGAGGGGTCCGAATGCGCTCTTGCGCACCGAGTTGGAGCCCAATTGCGGGCCCGCGCTCCTGCTCCACAGCTCGGATTTTACAGAGCAGGAGACCGCCGCCGCGCTGCAGGGCTTGAAAAGGGCGTTTTGACTCGATTTGCCCCTGTTCGGAGAGGCCCCGCGTGCCCCTCGGACCCCGTCTCCGATTCGAGTGCTGGGCGCACCCAAGGGGGGGGGATTGCCGTTCAGGGTTAGGTGGCAGTCGCCCCTCCAATTGGCCCTCACGGCCTCAAGAGGGCCGAGAACGAGGGTCGATGAAACGACCAGCCCATGAATACCCGTTGCAAAAACCCATCCCAGCTCCTGAGTCTCTACCAGAGCACCAGCTTTCTGGTCGCTGTGGGCTATCTCGGGTTCTTCGCGTTCCACGGGGCAAGCCTAAGCCTCCTGGGGCCGTTGACGTTCATGGTGGTGGTGGGCCTTTCCAGCGTGCTCAGCAGAAAGGGCTTGCTTGACTGGGGAGCGCGAACGCTTTGCACGGCCCTGTGGTTTGCTCCTGCTTGGTGCGTAGGGACGACCGGTGGAATCGAGTCGCCCATCGTCTTGTGGTTGTTGCCGCACATCTTCATGTCGGCGGCCTTGCTCGGTTGGCGACCTGCGTGCATTGCGGGGGCGAGTTCCACCCTGGTCGTTGTGCTGATGAGCGCGATGCAGGGGTTCCTTGGCCCGCTCAATGAATTCCCCCCCGGGGCTGGGACGGACACACTCCGTGTGCTGTGTGCGGTGAGTGCGATCGGGATGATCACCTTCTACGGGGTCACCTTCTCGCGCGAGACATCCGCCGCCAGGGATGTGGTAGAGCATTCGGAATTGGAAGTGCTGCGCATCAAGGAGGCCCACGACCAGCACTCGATCGTCGCGGTGACAGATCCGGAAGGACGCATCACAGCGGTGAACGATCTCTTCTGCCAAGCCTCCCAATACAGTCGCGAAGAGCTGGTGGGCCAAACCCATCGACTGCTGAATTCAGGGCATCACCCGAAAGAGTTTTGGCGGGAGGCCTGGGACACCATCAAGCGTGGCGAAGTCTGGCGCGGGGAGATCAGGAACAAGGCGAAGGACGGCTCCTACTATTGGATGGCTTCCAGCTTTGTACCCATCCTGGATACGGACGGTCAGGTGTTGGAGTACATCGCCATCCGGACAAACGTTACCAAGCAGAAGCAGGCTGAAGAAGTGGCGCGACAAGCTCAGTTGGATGCCGAGCAGGCATCCCGAGTCAAAGCAGACTTCCTCGCCACCATGAGTCACGAAATCCGCACGCCGATCAACGGCGTGACAGGCATGGCGCGCTTGTTGGCGGATACCCAACTGACACAAGAACAAACGCAGTACCTGGAGGCACTCTCCAGCAGTTCCGGGTCTCTGGTGACCTTGATCGACGACATCCTCGACTACTCCAAGCTCGAGGCGGGCAAGCTGGAGATCGGGCAGGAGCCTTTCGATCTGCGAGAACTGGTGGAAGGCATCGACGAGGCCATCAGCGTCCGAGCCGAGCAGCATGGGATTCAATTCGCTGCGATCCTTGAGCGCGGAGTTCCTCGAAAACTAGTGGGGGACAAGGGGCGTCTTCGTCAGGTCTTGCTTAACCTAGCGGACAATGGAGTGAAGTTCACGAACGAGGGGCATGCGACCCTGCGCGTCAGCAGCATGCCCGACCCGGCGCCGGACTTGGACGGGGAAACGAACGACGGTTCGCAGCCTCAATCTCGCGAACTCGTGCAGTTCTCTATCGAGGACACCGGCATTGGCATTTCCGAGGATGTGCTGGGGAGCTTGTTCCTGCCGTTCTCGCAAGCGGACTCTTCCTCTTCGCGCAACTTTGGCGGGACGGGCCTTGGACTATCCATCTCAAAGCAACTGTGCCATGCGATGGGCGGAGACTTAGGGGCGGTCAGCACCCCCGGTGTTGGATCGACGTTCACCTTCACCCTGAGCCTCGCGCACGTGGTTGAAGAGGAGGCCGAGCCCAGCCCCTGGGAGAAGCGCATCCTGCTGGTTTCGCAGCCGTGCAACCATCAGGAAGCCCTCACCGAGGCGCTCAATTCCTTGGGCGCGGACGTACAACACGCCGCGCATCCAGAGCAGGCCCTGGAACTTTGCGAGGAAGGCAACAGCTCGATCGATGCGGTGCTTTTGCGCCCCGTCACCGGCGAAGAACAAGCCGGGGCCCGCGCGGTGGCACTGCTGGCTTCCCGCTTGCGCGCAAGCGGGATTCAACTCTTCATCGTGCTGCCGATCTCCCAGCTCAGCCGCATGGAGGCCCTCGTTAGCGAGGGAGCCACGGGCGTGTTGAGTGAACCAGTTCGTCTGGCGCGCCTACAAAAGGAGCTGGAACCAAGCCGAGGGAGTTGCGCACCGGACCTTCACAGGCAACACGATTCCCTAGCAGGCAGTTTGGCCGGTCACGTCCTGCTTGTAGACGACAACAAGATCAACCGCATCATCGGTTCGCGCATCCTCAAGAAGTTCGGGCTGAAGGTGACGATGTGCGAGAACGGGCTCGAGGCCGTGCAGGCCGTGACCACCGGGGACTTTGAGCTGGTTCTGATGGACTGCCAAATGCCTGTGATGGACGGCTACGAAGCCACGCGGGCTCTGCGCGAGCGAGGGGGCGCAATGTCCTTGGAGAACTTCCCGATCATCGCGCTGACGGCAGGCGCTATGGAGGGCGACCGAAAGGCCTGCCAGGAGGCCGGCATGAACGTGCACGTCGCCAAGCCGATCGTTCCTGAGGTCCTGCACGCGGTCCTCTGCCGCTACTTGCGGCAGGTCGCGTGAGCATTGCTCGACCCAAGCAGAGGCGTCGGGAGAAGGTCCGCCACGCAGCGAACGGGCGGGTCACGACCCTCGGCTGAGAGTAGAACCTGAGAAAGCCTTGCTCCTTGGCGTAGCCCCGACATCGGGCAAGGCTTGCACCCTGGCGACTAGCTAGCCCGCTCGGGTCCGCCGGTCCGAGCTGCCCTGCCTGCTCCCCATGGGCGCAGCTGGCAGCGCATCCAATCCGGCGGACTCGTGCAGCGAACTATTTCGCGGGCAAGATTTTGAGGATCGCCCCTTGGATCTCCTCTTTGCCAAACGTGTGGCCGGGCATCTTGACGACCGGTTTTCCGTAGCCGTCGAAGGCGACCAATCCATGCAGCTGGGCTTCGAAGCCGAAGCTGTTGACTTCGTCGGTGCGCTTCAAGGTCTCCTCTGCGGGAATCACATTGAAGTCAACCTGCGTTCCGTATTCCGTTTGTAGCTCGCCCACGGCGGCTACCACTTTCTTGCAGAAGGGTCAGGTGTCGGCGATCACGTAGTAGCGCACCTCCGGTTTGCCGAGCGCAACGGCTGCGGGCTCAGTGGGAGCCTTGGGTTGTGCGCTCGGAGCTGTCGAGTCTTGGGTGATGGCCGGAGGATCGCCCTCAAGGGCTATGAAGTCCTGGACGAAGCCCGGAGTCTCGGCTGTAGATGGCGCCGGACTTGGAACGTCCGGGCCGGGATCTTCTGCGGCCGGCGCTGCGCAGGCGCCCAGCAGGGCACCCAGAGCGAGAAGGATGAGTTTGTTCATACCCAGAGCCTAGCGGCCACTGCCTTGGAACGCACGTTACGAATGCGAGCCCGCGCAGACTCCCCCGGGTCAGGGAATCGGAGCGCTTTAGCGCCGGGTCCTGGGAGGCTCAAACAGAATCCACCGCCCAGCGAGCGATTCGCAGCGTGGTTGCGAGTGCTCAACGAGGCGGTGGATCCCGCTGCGCCTGTGTTCAGGCGCGCTAGTGCTCGAAGGAGAATCCGAAGAAGAACGAGCGATGCACGTTGTCGAAGGAGTCGAACTCGGAGCGGGTCCGATTGAACGCATCTTGAACGCCGACATAGACGCGGAAGTCCGTGTTGGGGTTCCAGCCTAGACGGGCATCCACTCGTTCATACTCGGCGGCCGTACGGCCATCACCGAGGCCATCCACGCGGTAGTAACCACTATCGAGCTCCCAGTGCTTCGCGATGTTGTAGTAGGCCCGTGCGTTCATCTGGTACTTCGGAGATTACTCGCTGGTAGAGAGGTCCACTCCGCTGTCGGAGTCGAAGTCGCCCTCTTCGTAGCCGAACCCGGTCCGCAGTTTGAGGTCCTCGTTGACCTGAAAGTCGAGGGCCAGTTCGCCACCAAAGGCCTCACCTTCGGCGTCGTTGGTGTAGTGGTAGGCCCAATAATCCGGATCGGCCGGGTCTGCATAATGCAGGTGGTCGTAGTCGTTGAAGTAGATCGCAAGGTCCATGGACATCCACTCCGTTGGCATGCCACGCAGACCGAGTTCATAAGCCCGCAAGGTCTCCGAGCGGAACTCGTCGTTGCCTGCGTACAAGCTGTCCCAGGTGAGCGTGCGTTCCTCGAGGGAGGGAGTCCGAACAGCCCGTGAGTAGCCTGCCCAGATCACCCAACTGTCGGAGGGTGCCCAGGAGTAGCGGATGGTCGGTTGGATCTCGAAGTCCGTGAATTCGTTGTGCTCCGCCGCGACTCCAATGGTCAGGGTGGAGTTGATGGACGGCAGCTTTTGCGTGTCCGTGGCGAACACGCGGTAGTTGTCCTGACCCACCTTGTGTGGATCGAAGTCGTACCAGAAGGGATCGTCACCGTAGAGTTTGCTGTAGGTCCGGCGATAGCCTGCGCCCAGACTCAGGGTGTTGCTGTCACTGAGTTCGAAGGGGCGTTGGTACTCCAGATCGTAGATGTCGATAGCAATGTCCCCGAGGGTCGGGAGGTTCTGGCTATCTCGTGAGTACCAAGCCTGCCAACGGCTTTGGGTTTCATTGTCGGTGGTGCTTGCCAAGAGCTGGGTGCCCTCGCGTCGGTCCTGGACTTGGATCGCATCGTAGGTCACCAGGTCAAAGCCGAGCTCGTTGAACTTGCCCCAATAGGTCCGTCCCCAGAAAGCATAGGTGCGGTCCTCGTCCTTCCAATCGACGCGCGCCCCAACGCTGGCGAGTTGGTAGTCATACTCAAAGTCCCCATACGGATTGGACAACGTGTCGTAGTCCGCGCCCTTGCCCCAAACGCGGTAACTGAAATCGTCACCCACGCTCCCGCCCGCCCGCCAAGCGCCGTGAGAATCGTCCCTGCCGGTACGAAAACTCACGAGTGCGCCCTCGGTGTCCTCCGCGCTCTTGGTGATGATGTGAATCACACCGTGGACTGCATTGGAGCCCCAGAGGATGCCTCCCGGTCCTTTGACGATTTCAATGCGATCCACGTCCTCGAGCAGGACGTCTTGCAAAGCCCAAGACATGCCCGCGAACAGTGGGCTGTAAACGACCACACCATCGATCATGACCAGGAGCTGATTCAGGTAGGCGCTGTTGGTGAACGCGACGCCTGTACCAAAGCCCCGGGCGGTTACGTCCCAGTCGCCGGTGGTCCAGCGCGAGACGTACATGCCTGGGACCATCCTGAGGGCTTCCTGGACCGACGAGTGTCCCGACCGGCGAATCTCGTCGCCGGTGAGCACATAGACTGCCGCGGGCAGTTTCGACATCGGTTCCGAGGAACGCGTGGCAATGGTGACTTCAATGTCCATCAAGGCTTCGAGCGAGAGTTCCGTGAGGTCGGATTCCTCGCTGAACTCGGTGGTGCTCGATGCTTCGATCGGACCAACCGCCCCGTCCGGGGGCAGTGGTTGGATCAGTAAGATCGCGCTGGAGATTACGATTGGCAGGATCATCTTCAGGCTTAGGGCAGGTGGTGTTGGTCAGAGGCCGGAGGGAGGCGGCCCTTGGGGGGAGGGTGAGTTGGGGGTGGAACTTATGCCGAGCGCGGATGCTGGTCGGCTGGCTTCGAGAGCCACATTTGCATCTTGGAGAAGAGGTCGGCGGGCACGATGGGCTTGGCCACGTGATCGTCCATGCCGGCGTCGAGACACTTCTTGCGATCACCCACCAGGGCGTTCGCGGAGAGGGCCACGATTGCAATGCGCCCGCGCGTCTCTTTTTCGAGTTCGCGGATTGCTCGGCTGGCTGCGTAGCCATCCATGACGGGCATTTGGCAATCCATGAGGATTAAGTCGAAGTCACCTTGTTGGAACAGTTCCACGGCTTCCTGACCGTTCTCTGCAACTTCAAAGGTGTAGCCTTTGCGCTTGAGCAACATGGTCGCCAGGCGTTGATTGATCTGGTTGTCCTCGACGATCAGAATGTGAGCCTTGCCGTCGACATCGCTACAGGTCGTGCCACTGCTGTTGGCACTCGCAGAGCTCGCGAGCAGGCCTTGGGCTGTGTACTGCGGATACTCCTCTGCCTTATCGAAACTCTCGACAAGGTGCGTGCGAAGCGCTGTTAGGCGCAGGGGCCGGGTGAGCACTCCGGTCGCTCCTGCTTTGATCAATCCGCCGCGCACGGCAAGGGCCGACAAGGGAATCAGGGCAACGACTCCCAGTTCTCCGTTACCGACGATGGATCGCAGAGCTGAGCAGGCCACGCCAACGGATTCTGCACTGGATTCCGTGGAGAGCATCACTAGATCGGGCCCCTTGCGTGAGGAGTCCGCGAGTCCGGCGACCAGCTCTTCGTGAGATGCAAAGCCTTGGGCGTCGATGCCCCAGGAGTTCATCTGATTCACCAGGAGCGTGCGCACCGTGCTGTTCTCTTCTAGCAGGAAGACGCAACGGCCCGACATGGCGTCGGGAGCCAATGGAATCCGGAGATCGGCCTCCGCGCGCTTCTTGAAAGGAATGGTGACTGAGAAGGTGGACCCCTGGCCTTCTTCGCTCTCGAGGCCGAACTCGCCGTCCATTTTGCTGACCAGTTCGCGCGAAATCGCGAGGCCTAGACCGGTTCCACCGAACTTGCGGGTGGTGGAGGAGTCCGCCTGGGAGAAGGGTTCGAAGATCTTGGCGTGCTTCTCGGGGCTCAGCCCGATGCCGCTGTCGCGCACGGAGATCTTGACGACCACCGTGTCTTCAGTCTCGGAGAGAACTTCACCGAGCAACTGAACTTCCCCCTCTTGCGTGAACTTGAGGGCATTGCTCAACAGGTTGATCAAGACCTGCCGCAGGCGGGCTGGGTCGCCGCGCAACAAGGAGAGCCTCGGCTCGCTTTGGAACGTGATCAGCTCCAGTTGCTGCTCCTGGTAGCGTTGGGCGAAGATGTCCCCGAGCTCCTCGATCAAGCCAAGCAGGTCGAGTTCTGTGTCTTCGATCTCGAGCTTGCCCGCTTCGATCTTGGAGAAGTCGAGGATGTCATTGATTAGAGCAACGAGTTGTTCGCCACAGTTGCGAACCGTGTCGAGCAAGCCGCGCTGTTCATCCGTCAGATCCGTTTCGAGCACGATGCCAGTCATGCCGATCACGCCGTTCATGGGCGTTCGGATCTCATGACTCATGTTGGCGAGGAAGGCGGACTTGGCGTTGGCTCCAGCTTCCGCCTCTTCTTTTGCGATGCGCAGCAGGTCCATGGCCGCGCTCAAGTCCGCGGTTCGGGCTTGAACCTTGGACTCTAGAGTCAAGCGGTGCGCCTCTAGCTCGGAGTCGCGTACTTCAATGCGTTGGAGCATCATGTTGAACGCGTCGACCAACACACCGAGTTCGTCAGCCGAGGTCTTCTCCGCGCGAATCGAGAAGTCCTTGCTCTCTTCGACGGAGCGCACGGAGCGGGCCAGGCTCAGAATCGGTCGGGCGATCCACTTGCTGAAGAGGAAGGCAGTCACGATCGTGATCACCAAGCCACACAGGGCCAAAAGGCCGATTTGCGCCACATCACGCAGGATCCGGTGGCGCATGCCCTTCAGGTCGGAGCTAACGTAGACCATGCCGACCGAGGGACCCTCGGCGTTGATGACCGAGGCGACGTTGAAGTTCTCGCCATCGTCCGTCTCCCACGGCTGCATGGCACTCATGCGCTCGGGCACGGGGATGCCCGTAGGCCCCGCCTGGGCAAACAGCTCGCCCTCTGCGTCGTAGATCGCGGCAGTGACCAGACTGTCGAGCTCCAAGAGATCTTCGAGGGCTTCCAGGGTGTAGGTCTCATCGAGGAACAGGAGGGCGGAGGCGCAACGCGCTCCAACAGCTCCCGATGTGGCGCGCACCATTTGATAGTGACGCGCGTGGGTGTTGTTCCACGTTTGCGCGATCTGCAGACTCAAGGTCGCGAGCATCGTCACGGAACACGCGATCAGGATAACCAGTCCGATCTTGGCTCTAAGGGACAGAGATTTCATTCCTTCTGCTCCTTGGTCTTCACGATTGTTGCCAGCTTCAGAAGCTGAGAACTGATCTCGAGGCCGCCGCGCTTGACTTCATCGGGATTCACCTGGAATCGAACTTTGGAGTCCTTGAGGTAGAAGTTCGCGCATGCTCCGCGCTCGGCGAATCCGTCCGAATCACCGATCAACATGGTGGGCTTGCCGTGGAAGCGCTTGATCAAAAGGTCTTCCTCGGCCTGCGAAAGCCCAATGACGAACACCATGTGCGCGGAGATGTCCTTGGGGGTCGCTGGTGCGTAGCTGATGTGCACCTTGCGACCGTGCAGGGTCTTGCCGGCGAAGGTGCTATCGAGGGTGGTGGCGAAGGGGTTTTTCCCAATCACCAGCAACTCAATCGGCGTGCCGTCCTTGCCCAGGGCTCCCTTGGGCCAGGTCGTGTAGCGAATGAAGTTGTAGAGGAACGCGGCCTTGATCTTGTACTCGCTGACGGCCTCTGGGCGCTTGGTCTCGGCGGTCTCGGCCACTTCCGTCGTCGATTCAGCGGCGTCCACCACGCTGTGTAGAGACAAACACACCGCTCCCAACAGAATCGCCAGCACCTGCGCGATGAGGGTGCTGGGGGT
>CALCXM010000143.1 GCA_937905825.1 uncultured bacterium | reverse complement strand
GCCAGAGAGCGAGTTGGGACTATTGGCAAATCGACTCATGAATAGAGCAGGCTAGAATTCAGTTCCTCTAGAAGGGATAACATCCAATCCTTCCTCCCGGATCCTCGAGGTGCGACCCCATGCAACCGGTCCAGTACACGACCCGCAGCTTCATGACCAGCAGCTTTGCCGTTGGGGTCGCTATGGTCACTTTCTTGTCACTAGGGGTCATGGGCACACTGATCATGATCGGCGCTCCAACGCTGGTCACCTTGGCCCTCTTCATTGGGAGCACGTACCTCGGGGTGATGTGGATCGGCGGGGAAGCGGTCTATCGCATGGACGACCAGGGACTGGAGCGCATGGTCACCTCGCTACTGACCAAGCGGACCAGGCGGCAGCACTTTGCGTGGGAGATGGTGGAGTCCTTCAAGAGCGGCCGGGACCTCGACCGCTCTTGGGACGAGTACGACTTTCTCGAGATCCAGTTCCGCCGAGGAGGGCACAGTTGGAAGCTCGCGAATCAGAGCGATCCTGCAGCGTTCGCGACCTTTCAGCAAGCCTTCCAGTTGCAGGTCGAGCAGCAGAATCTGAGCTGTGGCGATGGGACGATCCGGCACCGCAGGAGCTTTTTCGAGACGGCTTTCGCCAAGCTCGTCACGCACATCTCCTACCTGTTCTTGATCGGCCTAGCGCTGGTCTATCTCGCCCGGCCCGGGTTGTTGGAGTTCCGCCACCTGCTCAGGTTGCTTTTGGTGATCCTGCCCGGGGTCGCCTACCTGACCTATCGCGTCTACCTGAAGCCGGACAAGCCCGCTCCCTAGCAGACGTTCTCGGGGAAGCAGGCTGGAGGCCCGGCCGGATCGGAGGATTTGCGTAGCTGCTCAATCTCCGCTGGACAGTAAAATAGCGCTCACAATCTCCATGCTAGAACCCGGGGCCAGTTGCCTCGGTTCGGCCTTGGACAACGCTCAACACGAACGCGGTCGATGCCGCAGATGGAACGACTGATGACCGACTACTCAACGATCAAGGCTTCTCTCGAAGAGCGTTTGCGCGAGCTCTTGGAGCGCGCAAGCGAAATCGAGGACGACCTCAGCAAGCCCGCTGACGACGACTGGGCCGAAAACGCGACTGATTCAGAAGGTGATGAGGTTCAGTCACGTGTGGGCCAAGCCACCCTGATGGGGATCGAACGGATCCGCACGGCGCTCGCTGCAATTCGCAATGGCACCTACGGCCAATGCGCGAGCTGCCGCAAGCCGATCGGTGTGGAGCGACTCGAAGCTCTCCCCGAAGCCACGAAATGCGTGCGTTGCGCTTAGGTTCTTGAGCATGCCCAGCTCACCAACTTTCCGGCTCGAGGTGCTCGGCTTTTCCGTCCTGGAGGAGATCGAGGGGTCGTGGACGGAACATGATTTCAAGAAGCTGCTCAGCGGCTTGCAGTTTGACGATCTTGCTGGGCTCGACGAGGCCGAGCTACGCGAGATGTGTGTGCTCGCCCTGAGCGACCTAAAGCCTGCCGCCGCCGCGGCGCTCCTGCTCCAGCAGCGCCTCTCGGATGCGTTGACCAGTGGTCAGATCCAGAACACTTCGCAAGAGATGCTCGACGAGAAGCTGTGGGAGGAATACGCCGACATGCCGTTGCACGAGCGCTTCTTCCACGTTGGCAGCCTGCTCTACCAAGCCTTTCCAAAAATCGTACCGATCCCGGACGCGGTCAAGATCCGTGTTCAAATCACCGCCGAGGGCAGCGAGGGAGTGCGCCTGCTCAGCGCGCCGCTGCACGAATCGCTATTGGTGCGTTTGCTAGCGGACGGCATGCCGGACTCGGCGCCGCTGAACCGCCTCTTCGGCGACGCGGTGGGGGGCAAGTCGTTTCCCGAGGCAGAGTCGATCGTCTGGATCGTCAAGAGCTCGCCGATCGAGGGCAGCAGCTTGGAATTCGAGGTGACCGGCTCGGGCTACTGGCTCGACGGATTGCGCGAGACGAAGTCCTACGCCTCCTCAGCGCGCCCGGACGCCGTGCGCCCGCGCTAGAGGCCCGGCCGACAAGGAGCCTGTGCCACACCTGAGCTGCATTTGCCTGAGCCCAGCAGCACACTCCGAGGGGACCTGGACAGCAAAATCGTACGCCGCATGGATGCGGTGACCTCGGGCTAAGGGCACAGAGTGATCTCAGCCGCATTCGAGAACACTCCTGGGCCCGGGCCGTCGCGAATCCACCATTGAGCGTAGAGGCTGTCGCCGGCCTGCAGCCCGGCCATTGCCAGTTCCGCTTGGCTGAACGGGTCGTTTAGGATTCCGCTGCAGTCGACGCCGCCGAGACTTCCTCCGCTGAAAGTTGCAGAGCGACGGACGATTGGAGCTTGCACACACAATCCGGCGCCCTGGTCCAGACCTCCACGGCTCCAGATCAAGATCCCAAACGTCTGGTTGCGCACCCGCGTTGCCGCGATGTGCAAGTCGTCCGCTGGGCGTTGACTCGCGGAGGCGGTTCCCAAGACTTCGATCTGTGCGATGCACCCGTTTGAATCCGTTGAAGGCGTGCAATAGACCGCGTTGGGACAATAGGCCGGGTCAAAGGGCCAAGCCCCCAGGTCGGCAATCGACCCATCCCCATCGGGCGCCGCGCCGGGATTGCCCCCGTCGATAGCAGGTGATGCTGCGGAGAGATGGACATCCCCAGCGGTGAACGGAAGCACAAACTTGGGATCGGCGGCTGAGTTCTGCTCGCCAGCGTACCCTCCTTCGATGATTGACCAGGCGACTGCAGCGCTCTGAATTTGTGAAGGAGTGTTGCCCCAGATGATGCACTGATCGGCCTTGACCACGGCTGTCGGAGGCGACATGAGCCCGCCCCCCAATTCCGTTGCATGATTCCCGACCACGGTGCAATTGCGCAAGCTGCCTCCATAGACTCCGCCGCCGTGCCTCGCTTCGTTCCCAATGACTGTGCAGCGCACCAGGTTCGAGTCCAAGGCACCGCCCCCGCGGTCCCCGTTGTGGATGCTTCCCAGGCTTGCCGCAGTGTTGCCTTGCATCCACGTGTCGCGTGCGTCGCAGAGCGTGATCCCGCCCCCGTATCCGCCTCGGTTCCCAGAGACTTCACAATGATCGAGCGTTGCCCTGTAGACCCCGCCGGGACCATCCCAGGGCCCCACGTTGTTGCGAATGGTGCAGCCTGCTAGCTCTAGGGATTGTCCGACGGATCCAATCACGCCGCATCCCACATTGTCAGAGATCGTGCAGCGCAAGAGGGTTCCGCTCCCACCGAATCCACCGACCCAGCTGTTTCCATAGGAGTCGTTGTCGACAATCAAGCAGTCCACCAGGGACACGCCTGTCCCGTTGACTCCGCCTGTTCCGGTGTATCCGGGCTTGTCCGGCGTGTTGCCTCGAATTTCGCAACGCAGCATGTCGAGGTTGGCATTCGTCGTCCCGACGATCGTAGAAGAGTACTGCCCGAAGTTCTCTCGGAACCGGCAGTCTTCCAGCCGTGCGTTCCCCTCGAAGACAAACACAGCACCTCCGGCCCCGGGTAGGTTCCCGTAGGCGACCACTTCGTTCTCGTCGAAGTCGGAGAAGATGGCAGTGAAACCTGCGCCGGGTCCGACATAGACCGCGCCCCCGCCCATCGACACGTTGTTCTTCACGACACAACCCAAGAGCGTCAAGTTAGAGTTGGCCAGATAGACGGCTCCGCCACGCGTCTGACCGGAAAAGTTCTCGCCGGTCCCTCCGCTTAGCGTGAAGCCAGTGAGTTGCGTCCCGCTGTTTTGACCCCCGACAACCCGAACAACCGGGCCATCAGCGAGTGGATTGATCCTCGTGGCCTGTGCGCCTGCCGAGCTTTCGATCTGTAGCTCCTTCGCGAGGAAATCCACCTTCTCGAAGTAGAGTCCAGGCAAGACGAGAATTCGATCTCCGCTCGTCGTGGCGGGCTGATCGATCGCGTGTTGAATGCTGGCGTAGGGGTCACTCTGGGATCCCGAACCGGGACCGGGTGCGCCCGCATCAACAAACCAAGTGCTCTGGCCCAGGAGAGGCGCGCTCAAGAGCGCAACTAGGGCGGGAAGTGCTGGGAGAGAGGCAAGCTGTCCAGGAAGCCTGCGATTTCTTGAGTTCACGGTGTGCCGTCCTCGGGTGTTTGGTGATCAAAGGCTCGACCTCGACCCCATGAGTCCGAACGCGCGCTCGGCCTCGGTTGCCCAATCTGGGGTATCTTTCGATCTCCTTGGTCTTCTGGACGAGACGGTGTGCCACTGCTTTCGCCAGCGCGCATCGAACCGCGCGCGACCCGCTGCAGAAGGCGCTCCTCTCTTGTGGCGCTGAACCGGCTTTCAAAACCAAGACGTCTTTGCGCTTGCGTGATAGGTTCCCGGGGCTCGGCATCCTAGGCGCCATCCGAGACGGGTGATCCCATCGACCGTGGAATCGAGACCTCCCAATCAACAAGACAACCAACCGCGACGAAGGAGAATTCCCATGGGGAGCCAGCACTCAGAACGATTCAATCACGACTCGATTGCCGCTCAGTACGACGCGAGTGTTCTCAAGGAAGAGGACCCGTGATGCGACCCTTCAAGCCTGGAGCACCCAGGGGTAGCAGCAGCTCCTCGACGTGGTGGAAAATGAGTACTTTTGGGACGTGAGCACGAGCGTGTGCCTGCTCTCAAACCTGGGCTTCCAAACCGTGGCCGAGAAACTGGGAACCCTGTCCTGGGGAATTGCGGCGACCCTTGACGCCTGAGCGGGCCTGGACCCAGTCATGTCGAGTTGTTGGCCGTTCGCAAGGTTCTCCTCTTCAGCGTTCAGCAGTCCCGCTGCAGTATCGAACTTCGGAGCTGACGAACCCTTGGCGCAAGCCTCACACCGCATCCCAGGCGGGGCGCTGCGAGGGTGTCGACGTTGGGACACTGTTGGTCTCGTGGCTACTTGTCGGTTGTAGGCAAGTCGATCTGCGTGAACGGGCCGGAGTTGAGTTGCACGTCGCGAGCTTGGAAACCTGGGGCTTTTGCACGCACGTCGTCGCCCTCACTCATGTCAGGCAGGACCGCAAAGCCGCGTGCGTCGCTGGTCGCCAGCTCGAGGTTTGTTTGCGGGTCGATGAGGTGGGCGCCGGCTATGGGCTTCATCTGGTTGGTGATTTGCACGATGACGCCGCTACCGGGTTGGAGCTTGGGAGCCAGGAGAAAGGCCGGGTCCCCGTTCGCGAGTGTGTGGCGCTTCCAGGCTTGCTCGGTACCGGTGAGTGGCAAATAGCCTTCGCTCGTGATCAACCAATTGCGCGGCGGACGCGATTCCATGAGAGTCGCGAGCTGCGCGCCGTCGCTTGCTGAGCCGGAGATCAACTGCATTTGACGGCCGCTCTCGCTCTCAATCCAGAAGTCGATGGTGCGCACACCGCCTGGCAACTTGAGAACGAGTGAGCGCGTGGTGGGGGGCGGCGCCAGGTCGAGTTCAAACCGTTCGAGTGGGAGTTCAATGGAATAGGGCTCTTGTGTTCCAAGTCCCGGCAGGTCGCTGTTTACGTGGACGCGGCATTTGCCAGGCGGCAAGCCTTCGAAGTCGCCGGTGGCGATCCACCCGCCGTTCCCGTCGAGAGTGGTGGTGAGACGCTGGGAGCCAACGACGTTCTCCGGTGAACCGCTCAGGAGCGTAACTGCCAGGAATCCTGGGAGCGCTCCCCGCTTGAGCCGAACGATCACCTGGAGGGCGCTCTTGCCGCCGGGTTCGGCGAGGGCGAGGTCGAGAACTGTTGGCCCGCCGGTGACTTCGACATCGTGAAAAGTGAGATCGAATCCTGTTGCGTTGACGATGGCGAGCAACGAACCGGGGCGCACGGTCGGTAGCGAGAGTCGACCGTCTTGGCCGGTGACGCCGTTGGCCAGTACGACGGGCTTGCTGTTCGGTCTGTCCCGTTCGCGCAAGGAAACGAAGGCGCCAGGAACCGGCTGGCCTGTCAGACTCGAGCGAACGAGAACATGTTGCGTGACGAGCGGCTGCACTTCGGCGAGGTAGGGCGGGTCCGCCAGGCTGACGTTCGGGGGCAATTGAACAGCGAAGCCCCTGTGTGCATCCAGACTCATCTCGAGCACGCGGGATTGGACGGGCGGGCCGTGCGAGTCGACGCTTCGTTCGCGCCGGATGATGAAGAGCAAGTCGTCTCCGCGGACGAGCACCGGTGCGTAGCGTTCAAAGCGGACAAGGGTGCGCTCGTCGGCGAATTGCTCCTTGGAGGTCGCCGTCATGGTCTTCATGGCCGCTTCCTCGGGTGCAAAAGGCAGGCGAACCCAAACCGTGAACGCCTCGTTCAAGAGAAGGTCGAGTGCCCCCGCCTTGTCGCCCTCGCGTTGAGAAAGAGGGATGGCATGCTCGCTCGGGCCGGACACGAGGGCTTCAAAGCGCACGCGGATCCGGTTTGTGGAGTGCGGCGCGAGCTCCGTCATGGCGAAGGGCAACTCGATCTGGCCCTTGTCATCGGTCACGAACACATGCTCTTGGTCCGCGCGATTCACTCGCACGCGCAGGCCGGGGACGGGTGCTTTCGACGTGGGGTCGAGGACTTGTGCGCGGGTGCTGTGCGGCAAACCCACTTGAACGGCCAGTTGGGGAGCGGCGTCCTGGCGAATTGCCGGATCCTCCGCCAGCTCCGAGGTCGCCACTTCGGACGCAGCGGGAGCGACGGGAAGGGAGGGCAACTCCACTGAGCTTGGCACCACGGTTTCGGCAAGAGCGCCCACAATACTCGGCGGTTCGTGAGCGCCATCGATCAGTGTCCAAAGAGCAAGGGCGCTGACAGAAACGAGAGCAGACTTGGCAAGAAGCATCATCAGAGAACCTCCGAGCAGCGCCGAAGCCGCGCTCGCACCTATGGGTGCTGCGGGCTTCTTGCGCAGGAATGGGAGCAAGGCCATCCGCCATTCGGGACCTTGCTCGGACTTCATCCGTTCGCGCAACCGCTCGAGCCCGCGCTGCAAATGCGTGCGCGTCGTCGACTCGGGCTGGCCGGAACGGCGGGAGATCTCGCCAATCGACAGATCGTCGTAATAACGCAGCAGCAACGTGCGGCGATAGGGCTCGTCGAGGTCGAGCAGCATGCGCTCGACGAGGTGACCCTCCTCGATGCGCACGACGATGGCTTCCGAGCTCTCGGACGCCTCGCACTTTGCGCTTTGCTCTTCACGAGCACGCCTACGAGAGTCGCCGATTCGTTTGCGCCACGCCAAGTTGCGCGTCACGCGAGCGAGCCAAGCTTGGGAGCGCTCCGGCGCTACCTGCGCCCCGTCGAGTGCCGCGACCCACACATCCTGCAGCACATCGTCCGCGTGGGACTGGCCCACAATGGCTGACGCGAGCCTGTGGAGGCGCGCGCTCTGTTCACGGATGCGATCGGGATTGAGAGGTTCCAAGTGGTTTCAGTCTCCACTTGTCTTGTTCACGCGGGGGCTCTCGCGTCTCAGATTTCTCGCAACTTATTTTGACGGAGAAGGCTTTTGACGGAGAAGGCGGAACGGGCCAAAGCGTGCGAAGCCAGCGTCGATCAGGCCCTTCCTGCGACCCCGATTCACGAGTGCCGGTGGTGCAAAAGGCACGCGCCTTGCGTTGGCAACGTTCACCCTGTTAGAGCGAGTGCTTGCGCTCCACGGGGAGGGTCCCGTTGCGCTCAATCCGACAGGGAGATCAGCGACTCGCCGGCTTCGTTGCCGACGTCGAAGGGGAAGGCTCGTTGTTCCTTGCCGGGTTGAATGAGGACGGCGTTGTAGCTTCCTGCGGCGAGGTGGAAGGAAACTTGGCCCTCCACGAGCTTGCCAAAGGAGGTGGACACCAACTCAGCGGTCTCACGAAAGCTCGCTTCCAAGCGTGGGTCGAGGGGCCAACCCTGCGCGTCGATCAGGATGACCGTGCCGCTTGGCGCTTCCGGCTTCCCATCGTCGAGGAAAAACAGGGCATGGAGAAAGGCCGGGGGCAGGGCGAGTTGCAAGACACCTGCGGCGTCGCAGTTCTTTCGCAACTCGCGCAAGGAGAAGTGCAAGAGCGGCGGATTCCCGGGGATCATCGTGTGCAGCAAAAGTTGTCCGTCCACCTCTGCGGGAACACCGGCCAAGTGAAACTCACCCGCCTTGTCCGTGCATGTTTTGGGCGGGGAAGCATGGCCGATCGGGTAGCTAGAACCGTCTAGGGTGGCGAGTCCTACGATTGCGCCCTCGAGTGGTTGTCCATGCGCATCCAGCACTCGACCGTGCAAGACGGGTGGCATGCTCAAGGTGACTCGCAGATGGCTCGTCGGGGATAGATCGCTGACCGTGCTCGGGGCGTAACCCGGCGCCGTGAAGACCGCGCTCTTCGGTCGACTGGTTGGGACGTACAAGCGGAAGTGTCCGCTTCCCAAGTCGGCGCGCTCCTGATCATCACCCATGCCCGTGACTGCGTCCACGAAGGCAACCTGGAACTTTGGCACGGCCAAACCCTGGGCATCGACGACCTTGCCTTCGAGCACAGACTTGGAGTGCAGGACAAAGTCGAGACCGTGGCTATCGACGAGAACGTCCTCGCGCCTTGCCGGCGCTGCCGTGTATGGATCGCGACCGCTGAGTCGTGGGTAGAGCTGAAAGCCCGAGGCGGAGGCCGGGACTTGAAACTCGAAGGTTCCATCCGCTTCGGAGATTGCCTGGTGCAATGCCCCGCGCTTGCCACTCGTCATCTCCCAAGCGAGCACGGTTTGATCGGCGACCGGCTGGCCGCCCTCGTCGTGCAAGCTGCCGGACAAGCGGCCGTCGAGTCGGGTCAATTCAACGCGGGTTTGCAGTGCGAGTCCCGGCTCGGTCAGCAGCTCGACGTCTTGGCTCACGAAGCCCGTCTTTCTGGCAGTTAGCTTCAGCGCTTTCCAGCTAACGCGCAGGGCGCGGATCTCGAACTTGCCTTCGGCATCCGTTTCGCACGGATGATGGATGCTGTCCTTGGCGTCTGCCAAGGGGAAGTAGTCCCCGGCGGGGACCCGGTAGTCGGCCCATGAGATGGACACCTGCGCGCCCTCCACGGGCTGGCCTTGGGTGTCGACGACGAGCCCGGAGAGGCTTGCGGGTTCGGGCAAGTTCAAGTTGAGCCGGCTCGCGTTGCCCGCAGTGACCTCGACGGGCAGGAGCTTGTCGCCATCCCGCTGGAACCCTCCACTGCCATCGGGTTCGATGACCGCGACGTAGTAGCTGCCAGCTGGCAAGCCAACGATTCGGTAGCTTCCATCCTGCGCAACCGCGACTCCGTTCTCTTCGTAGTGGAAGGCCTGCAGTGTTCGAACGCGTGGAAAGAAAGACAGAAAGACCCGGGCGCCTTCTGCGGGTGAGCCATTTGCCCGACGGATCGTGCCCCCAATGGAGCCTGGTCGCTTCAGGACAAATTGCAGTTGGTCTTGATCTGAATGGACGGTGATTTCGGCGAGCAAGGCGGCGAATCCTTCGGCGCGAACAACGGCGAGGTAAGGGCCTGGCTCGAGCGGCTGAACGGTGGCGATTCCCGAGGGGTCCGTCTGTGCACCTGCGCTGCGCAACAGGATGGCTTCCCTGGAGTAGCCGCTGCCCGCGGACGAATCCCCTGGAATCAAGTGCACCTGGGCTGCGCGAATCACTTCGCCGGACTCAGTCGATACCTGCACGGCCAGGGGGAAGCCGGTGCGCAGATCCAAGAGCACTTCGCGTTCGACACCTGCCTCGATCAGCACGGGCACGATCGACCCGGGGAGGTGGCCGTTTGCGAGGATGTCCAAGGTGTAGTCCTGCGCTTCGAGCGTTTCGAAGGCAAAGCGCCCGCTCAGATCCGAACGTGTCTCTATCCACTCCGCCACGTTGTTCAGGTTGGCGCGCAACACGACGCGCGCATCGGCCACAGGGGCACCTGTCCTTGCGGAGAGGACAACACCCGATAGGCTTCCCGTGGTTGGCGAGGGCATGCTGCTCGCCGAGCCAAGGTCCGCTTCGTTGGGCTGCGGCAAAGGTGCAGCTGTGCGCACGCTGTGCGTGTCCGTTCGCAGTGGTTCGGCTTCGTCGGCCAGTGGGCTTGCAGGTGGTTCGACTTGACCAAGGTCGAGGCCCGCGACCACCGCTTCTTCTTGGGGCGCGTCTTGAGTCAGGGACACCGCCAAGGTCAGGGCGAGCAACGTGAGGGCAACGAGGGTGATCTTCGAACTCATGGTGAAGGCTCCAAGGCTTGCGCCCGCCACCAGACCTGGTGGGGGCGGCAAGGGACGTTCCGGGCTGGGTAGAAAAATGGAGAACCGAACCACCCAATCTTCCCTGTGCTTTTGTTCGAGCTGTTGCCGCAACAGTTCCTTCGCGCGTTTCAAACGCCAGCGGATCCGATCGGAGGGTTCCCCAAGCTTCCGTGCGATCTGCGCGCTCGACAAACCGTCGTAGTAGCGCCAAAGAATTGTGGAGCGGTAGGGCTCCTCAAGGCTTTGGACAGCAGCAGCGATTTCCTGTTGCCGGGCGAGTCGCTCCTCCTGCTCATCCGAGCCAGGCAAGGCTTCACTCGCCGCGGAATGCTGTTCTCGATAAACGCGAGCTTGATCCTGGCGTCCCCTTTCACGCCACGCATTGCGCAGGACGCGTGCAAGCCATGGTCGCGCTGACTTGGATTCAGTCACCTTCGGCGGACGTCGAAGCGCACGCAGCATGGTTTCCTGGACCAGGTCGTCCGCGGACGCAGCATCCCGAACCAGACTGCGGGCCAGGGACTGCATCCAATTCGCGTGGCTCAGTAGCTCGTCAAGGGAGCGTTGCTCAGTCGGGTGGGTCATGTTCACCCTTCCCATGGAACCGAGGGCCAGAGTGTGAGAGCAGTTTGCCAGAATTCCTCGAGAGCGAGGATTCGCGGGTCCTGGGTCTCCATTGCCGCAGAAACGGGCCCTCGCTCCCCGGGCACCGGTGATCCCGTCGTGACGTTCCGACGGGAGGAGTGGGACTTTCTCGCGATAATCCGAATGATCCTCAAGTTTAGACCCCCTTGCATCGACCAGTTGGGTCTACCCTCTCTGCGCGCCGACTTCGTTTCCGAGAAAGGGATCGAGTTCCAGGCGCCCTTCCAGAGGGGATAGTGCCCCTCGATGGTCGCTCAATTCGCGGCCGGCGGAACACAACAGGGACCCACAGTGGTTCACCCCGCCCAACCTCCAATCGTTCCTGCCACTGTTGTGCAGGCACAGATTCCTGGCTTCCGCCCCTTACGGGCGTTGACGCCGACGAGAGAACCAAAGCATCACAAGCAATCAAACCGCCAGCCCTACCCGCGCTGGCTTCGAATCCTACGACCTCCGTTCCGAGCTCCTTCAGGCCGTCAGTGACGCCGCCTACACGGAGCCCCGCCCGATCCAGGCGCAGACCTTGCCTCCGGCCCTCGCGGGCCGCGACGTGCTCGGCCTGGCCCAAACGGGAACCGGCAAAACGGCGGCCTTCGTCCTTCCCATTCTCCAGCGGCTCTTGGCCTCGCGCCAGCCGGGCCCTCGGGCCTTGGTCGTTACGCCGACCCGCGAATTGGCCTCCCAGGTGCACGCAGAGTTCGAGCGCCTGGCCGCACACACGCCGCTGACCGCGTCCGTTGTGTTCGGTGGCGTTCCTATCTCACGCCAAGTGCGTGCTCTGCGCCGCAACCCTGACATCATCGTTGCCTGCCCGGGCCGCCTGCTCGATCTCATGAGCAACGGTCATGTACGCCTCGACAAGGTCGAAGTGCTGGTGCTCGATGAAGCCGACCACATGTTCGACATGGGCTTCCTGCCCGACTTGCGGCGGATCCTCAAAGCGCTTCCGGCGCGCCGTCAGAACTTACTCTTCTCGGCGACCATGCCGGCCGCGATCCGCAAGTTGGCGGACAGCGTGTTGCAGAAGCCTGCTGTCGTCGAACTGGGAAACTCGCGACCGGCGGACACCATTGAGCACGCCCTGTGCCCCGTTGCCGAAGCCGAGAAGGTCGCCGCCCTCGAACAACTGCTAGCGGGCGACGACTTTCGTTCGGCCATCGTGTTCTTGAGGACCAAGCGCCGCGCCAAGCAACTGGCCTTGAAACTGGGTCAACGCAAGCATGCGGCAGTCGCTTTGCAGGGCAACATGTCCCAGGGCCAACGGGAGCGCGCGCTCAAGGGTTTCCGCGAAGGGCGTTTCGACGTGCTCGTGGCCACTGACATCGCCGCCCGTGGCCTCGACATCGCTGGGGTCTCCCACGTGGTGAACTTCGACTTGCCGAACACGCCCGATGCCTATACCCATCGCATCGGCCGCACGGGACGTTCCGAGCAAACAGGCAAGGCCTTCACCTTCGTGACAAGCGCTGACTCTGCTGCTCTGCGCGCCATCGAGAAGCGCCTCGGCAGCAAGATTCCGCGTCAATCGATCGGGAACTTTGGTGGATCCGAGCGCGAGGCTAACGCCGGTTCTGGCCGGTCTGGCCGGTCTGAAAGGGCAAGCTCGAACTCAAGCTCGAACTCAAGCCCGAAGGCGAAGTCCAACCCGAAGGGACAGGGCCGTCGCGCACCCGCTCAAGCAGCCCGTGCTCGCACGGTTGCCGCTCCCAGCAGAGTTGCCCCTCCGGGCAGAGTGGCCGTTCCGCCCAAGGCCCAGGCCGTGGTCGAGAACAAGCCGCGCTTCGGGATGGGGGTCGTTGACGCGCCGCCGCTCAAAAAGGCACCGGCGCCCTCGCAACAGAACGGCGGGCGCCGCCGTCGCCGCCCAGCCTGATCGTCTACGGGACCGATGGCGCCTCCCGGCCGTCGATCCCGCCGCACAAAGACGGGGCTCCTCGGTGCAGTCCATGTGGATTGCCCCGGCAGCGCTGTTTCTACATTTCTCCTCAAACCTCGACGCACAGCTCGCTGAACGAATCGGCGACGCGTCACGACACAAGAACAACTGAACCATGGGCAACCGCCTCTACGTTGGAAACCTCTCATTCGATACGACCGAAGACACCTTGCGCGCCGCCTTCTCTGAAGACGGACGCACCGTGACCGAAGTGAACTTCGCCACCGACCACCGGACGAACAAGCCCCGAGGCTTCGGCTTCGTCGACATGGCTTCCGAAGAGGAAGCTCTGGCAGTCATCGCCGCCATGGATGGAAAGACGCTCGATGGCCGCGAGCTCAAAGTGAACAAGGCCAAGGACCGCAAGCCGGCCATTGCCGCTGAGCGCAAAGAGCGCTACTAGACCGCAAGTGTCGATCGAGGGTGCGGCGACCAGCGGGATGCATTCCGCCACCGCCCGCGCTTTCGAGAGACCGACACGATGCTGCGCGAGAGCGGAGTGGGCGCAGGCCGTGCCCGAAATTCACCAACATGTTCCGTGAGCGCGTCGGGTTAAGTCCCGGTGTCCTCTTCGACTCTTACTCACCGATTGCCCATGGCTCGTTCATCACCCCAATCCTTCGAGAAGCGCCAACGAGAGCGCAACAAGCAGGCCCGACGTGCCGAAAAGCTCGAACTTCGACTGATTCGCACGGAAGACAAGCGCCTCGCGAAAGCGCGCGATGAGGGCGATCTCGACGAGATCAAACGGATCCAGGACAAGAGCGCAGAGAAGTACACGGAGGAGTGACGCGCGCGGTTGGAAAGCCAACTAGCGTGGGAAGCTCCCAGCTACGCGTGGACGAGGGCTAGGGGTGGCTGCTAGCCTTTCGCCCATGCTAGACATCCAGTTCACTCGTTCACAGTTCCCGGCCTTGTCATCGGACTGGGCCTTCATGGACAACGCAGGCGGAAGCGTGCCATGCCGACAGGTCATCGAACGCACGCGCGAGCACATGGAACGCCTGCCGTTCCAGCTGGGCGCGAGCTATGGACCTTCCGTCGAAGCCCAAGCTGCCGTGGACGCCGGGCGCAGAGCAGCCGCCGCCTTGCTAGCAGCGGAAGTCGATGAGGTCGTCTTGGGCTCGTCTTCCACAACCCTGGCCTACCGTCTCAGCGCAGCGCTCAGCTGCGCTTGGCAAGCTGGCGATGAAGTCATCGTGACCAACTTGGACCACGAGGCGAACATCGGCCCTTGGCGCAAGCTTGAGCAGATGGGCATCGTCATCCGTGAATGGCGAGTGCGCGAAGAGACGCTGACCTTGCACAAAGCGGACCTCGAGTCCTTGCTGGGAGAGCGCACGCGGCTGGTTGCCTTCACTCACAGTTCGAACATCATCGGATCTATCCTAGACGTGCCGGACCTCTGCGCGACCATTCGCGCCGCAGGTGCGCTCTCTTGCGTGGATGGAGTGGCTTTCGCCCCGCACCGCCGGGTGGACGTGCGCGCTCTGGGTGCAGACTTCTACTTCGCCAGTCTCTACAAGATCTACGGACCGCACTACGCGATGCTGTTCGGTCGTCGCGAGCTGTTGCTCGAGGCCCAAAACCTCAGCCACTTCTTTGTGCCCGACGACAGCCTTCCTGGCAAGTTCGAACCCGGTGGTGTCAGCTACGAGGCAGTGGCTTCCCTGGTGGGCATCACGGACTACATGCAAGCCTTTGGTGCACAGCATGGCTTAGGGGACGCGTTGGATCTGAAGGGCTGCTTCGACATCATCGCGGGCTATGAAATGAAGTTGTTGCAGCCTTTGCTCTCGTTCTTGGAGGATCATCCGAAGGTGCGTTTGCTCGGCAGCCCCATCGCGGAGGCTTCAACCCGGGTGCCCACGGTTGCGTTTACGGTCGAGGGCCGGCGCTCTAGCGAAATCCCGCCCCTGCTCGACGAACGCTCGATCGCCATCCGCTACGGACACTTCTACGCCTACCGCTTGATCCACGACCTAGGACTCTTGGAAGGCGACGGAATCCTGCGCACGAGCTTGGTGCACTACAACTCTGAAGAAGAAGTCTCGAAGTTGATCAACGCCTTGGGGGATCTGCTGTAGCAGGGTCTGCACCTGGCGAGGAGCTTTTGAACGGCTCTCGCTCCCAGCCCTTTCAGTTCAGGCGTGGCAGGCAGGCGCCGAGCTAGGCGCCTCAGCAGAGCCTGCGGGTGGTGTTAGGACGAGGCGCGCAGGGCGCTACAAAGCCCGCTCTGGTCAACGCCATCCTGTGTTGCCCTGGCTCCTTTGCAATGAACAGTAAGGCGCGCGAGTCGGTCGTCTTATTCGGTCAAGCGATCGCAGGACACCAGCCGTTCGCCATCCGGACCGGACATGTGGATGTGAAGCACGCTGGCCTCGCCGCTGGGGCCAAGCTCCAGGGAGATGCGAAAGGGGGGGCCGTCGATCGGGAACACCCCGTCTTTTTCCCCGGCGACATCAATGCGGAACTCCGGCCCGGGGGTGACAAACCACAGCTCACCGTCGTGAACTTGCAAGTCGATGATGTCGTCTTCGAGGGGGGTGTCTTGATCACGGGGCTGGTAACGAGCAAGGGCTCCTGCGAAGCGCTTCCTTAGTTCTTCGTTGTCACGTTCGATCTCCGCGGGTGAGCGCAACAGGCGTTCGATGGCGGGGGGCGGGAGGAACAGGTCGGTCGGTGTATCGATCCACTGGGCCGCGCTGATCACGAGTGTGTGCTCTTGGCCATCTTCGGCGCGGTAGCGGGTGACGCTCTCGGGAAGAGTCAACCCGTTCAAAACTTGAGAGCTCTCGAAACTCCCGCGGGCTGGCTTCTGCGATGATGAGTTCCCCGTCCGAGTTGAGGATCAGCAGGCGCTCGCCAACCATCGACAGGGAACCGAGGCCCAAACCCCGTACGCGCCATTTCGAGTTGCCCTCGAGATCGATGCAGCGCAGCATTGATTCGTCGAAGCCATACAGGTGTCCGTCGTGCAGCACGCAACCGGTGACCTTGTTGCGCATGTTGCGATTGCTCCATAGCGCAGTGGGGGGCTGGCTGCCAAGGTTGAGCAGTGCGCAGCCCTTGCCGTAAGCCGTGGACAGGAAAACGCGATCGGTACCGATGGGTATGGGGGTCGCGCAGTGCACTGCATTGCCATCGATCTTCCAGGGATAGTCGCGCAACACGGCACCATCTGCGATTCGCCACACGACGAACGACTCTCCTACGACTCCCGCAGCCGCTGCTTCCTCATCTACGGTGACTCTCGCGAGATCCGCGTAGCTGGCGTCTCCGTGCTCTTCACTTTGCCATTGAACAGCCCCATCGCTGGCGTTGACCGCCACCACCCGCCCTCCGAGTTGCAGCAGCAGCAGATCCCCCTCGATCATTGGGGAGGCGCTGAACCCGTGAAACGTTGCTTCGAGCCCGAGCTCGACCAGGTAATCCTTCGACCACCGGAGCTTTCCAGTGGCAAGTTCCAGCACGTGCAGCTTGCCACTGCGGCTCAAGCAGGAAACCAACCCCGCGCCAATGGTCGGAGTCGTGAGCGTCCCGCCATCGTGGTACCTCGGTTCGTCCGTTGACTTGAACTCGAACCTCCAACGCTCCACGCCGGTCTCCCGGGCCAAGCAAACGACGCGATCCACCCCAGCCTCCTTGTGATAACCAAGCGTGACAAGTTGGTCTCCTACGATCGAGGGGCAAGAGTACCCAGCGCCAACGTTTGTGGACCAAAGGGGTTCAGGGTGCCCATCGGAGTCTAAGCTCTGCTTGGGACCAACGCCCGTTCGATTGGGGCCACGAAACTGCGGCCAATCCACACCCTGCGAGCACGAAGTGAGGAAGGCAAGACAGAGAGTCGTGAACATGGCAATCGCGGGTGGCCAGTGAAGGTGTCGACATAAAGTCCCAGCTGAACGCATCCCATCTTGCCCTTCCAGCTACACCTGGACAACCCGCATGACGAACTCGCCAGCGCCGACTGCCGACACCCGGACCGAATACCAGTCGATGCGAGCGCCACCTTTGGATTGGTCCCCTGTCTGTCGTACCGACTCACCGCTACTGTTGCCTTGGTTTTGGCGCCCAAATGAATTCAGGGGCCAGCAGACAGTGGAATTGCCCGCAATTGCATATGCATGCGTACAATGCGATAGCTCTCATTCATGACTCCGGATCGAAGCTCACTATGCGCAATTCCGACCCTCCCACGCCCACTCGTCAGCTTCTGGCTGAACTCGATCGCGGTGATCAGGGTTCGGCCCGGGAATTGTTCGGAAGGTACCGCCCGGACCTTCTCGCCCGGGCCGCGCGGCATCCGTGGATGCGCGCCGTTCGTGGGCACACTTCCCACGAGGATGTGGTGCAGGAGGTTTTCTCGCGGGCGATCGCTTCGGGTCTCTTCTCGGTTCGGGAGGATCGGGCTCCCGGATCCCTGCGTGGTGCTCTGCATGTCGTGCTTGAGCGAGTCTTGGCTGATCAGTTACGGCATCTCGGCGCTGCCAAGAACGGCGCCGCCGTCGACATTCAGTCTCTCGACGCCGGTGCGGAAGAAACGGGCAACCCGCTGCTAGGGCAGTTAGCAGGTTCTTCGACCACTCCCACGGTCAGTGCACGCTCCGCAGAACTGATCAGGTTGTGCCAGGCGAATCTTGAGGATCACGAGTGGGAGGTCTGGCGATTGCGCGTCGTCGCCGGTCTTGACTTTGACGATGTGGCGAAACTGTCGGGCTGCACGGCAGCGTCGGCGCGAGGCGTGATGCATCGTGCCCGCAAGAAGCTGATCCTGTCCTTGGCGGAACTGGATCCCGAATGCCCGCCAGCCTAAGAGAATGCGCTCATGACCGGAATCCGTGGTGAGATCCTGGACAGCATCCTGCAAGCGCAGGACGCTGGAACCGAGCTGGACTTGCAGGAGCTCAAGCAGCGGTTCCCAGGCCACGAAGCGGAAGTGGAGCGTCTCGCTCTGGCGGCAAGGCGCTATGAGCTTGGCGTTCCCGCAGTCGCCGAGCCCTGCGGGGTGAAACCAGGCGATCGCATAGGTGACTACCTCGTTGAGTGCTTGTTGGGCAGGGGTGGAATGGGGCAGGTCTTTCTTGCGCGTCAGCTATCCCTAGGCCAGCGCCAGGTCGCCCTAAAGGTCTTGCCCGGCGCGCTACGCAATGATGCCAACTTGTTGCGGTTCGAGCGTGAGGCGGTCCTGTCAGCGGAGCTGCATCACCCATGCTTGGCTGAGGTCTATGGCTTCGGCGAAGAGCAAGGCGTTCGGTACATCGCCATGAGATTCGTGCAAGGGAACACCATTCATGAGTTGCTGCGCGGACTTTCGTCAGGAAGACTCTCCCTTACGGATCGAGAACTGAGTGAACACGTCTTGCGCTGGGCGACGGACGTTGCGAACGCGCTCGCGGTGGTGCACGGTGCAGGCCTCATGCATCGGGACGTAAAACCCTCCAATATCTTGATTGAGTGCCTGGAAACGGATTCCGACCCTTTCAGTGGTGTGGCCGTTCTCGTCGACTTTGGTCTGGTGCGGGCGGTGGACGCGACGGAACGGACCCAGACCGGCTACAGCGCGGCGACTCCAGCCTACGCTTCCCCCGAGCAACTGTTGCAGCTCGAAGTCGACCCAAGTTCGGACGTGTATTCGCTTGGTGTCACCCTGCATGACCTGTTGACCAGGCGCCTGCCAGCAGAGCGTGGGCAAGCCACCGCGGGCCTCGAGCCGCTTGAAGTGATCTGTCCAGGAATCGATCTCAACCTGGCAGCGGTCGTCGGGAAGATGATGGCGAACGATCCGCGTTGGCGCTATTCGGATGCGAGTGCCTTGCTCCTGGACTTGCGCGCGCTCGCGGCTGGAAAAATAGTATCAGCTCGCTTTCCATCCGCATCGGAACGCTTCAGGCTGTGGGCCTATCGCGAACCCACGCGGATCCTACGAGCCGGCGTCGCGTTGGTCGTGTTCGTTGGGTTGGTGGTCCTTGGAGTTTACGGGGCCGATCGTGTGTCTGAGGCAAGCCAGGTGAGTGCCGCGTGGAAGGCGGGGGATCTTTCTGCCTTGGGGCCGGCGGCAGTGGCGATGGCCCCCTCAAGCGCATGGCTGATTCAGGACTCTGCCCTCGAGGCGTCGCTTGAGGCTCTACGCGACAAAACGGGAAGCTCGCTTCTGAGCCAAGCCGCGAATGCTCTCCGCACGGGCAACCAGAGCGCAGCCTTGCTGTTGGCCGCGACTCCGCTGCGGATGGAGGGGCTGCGTGGAGACCCTTTCATGCGGCGGTTCCTATTGAGTTCACTTGAAAGGGAAGGCAATGCCCGGGAGCCGGGTAGGGACCGCAGCGTGGACGCGCTGCGGGTTGTCTCACGGCTCTTCTTCGAGCGCCCCGTGGAGACCCTCGTGGATAGCGAGTCAAGCGAGGCCTTCCGGGCCGTACTTCTCGATCGCTGGTCCAGTGGGCACCTACCCGATCATGAACGCCTTCTACTCATCACGACCTTCTCTGGCCTCGGGAAGGCTGAAGACCTCAGGTGGATACTCGAGTGGTCTAAAACTAGACCGCTGCTTTCAGAGGAGACACGTTTTGCGTTCTTCGTTGCCGAACGCATTCTGCGCCGCGCGATCGTGCTGGATCATCCTCTGAGCATTGAGCACGAGGAGCTGCATCGAATCGTGATCGACCGAGTGACCCCTGCATTTCGCGTGCAGTACGGCGAACTCATGGAGATCGCCAGTCGTTCGCGAGTGGGAGCCGCTGCAGTTGCGCTGGCGACTGGACTCGGGGTATTCCGGCGCCATCACGGACTGCCCCCGGATCTGGGGGCCTCCTATCCAGAAATCGGCGCCGCGGGTGGTTGGGCAGGAAATGTTCTCGCGCTCTTCGTTCGATGCGCGAATCAGGACCCCGGATTGAATTCCGATCTTGAACAGGGGCGCTATCTAGGGCGCCTCGATCCTCCACGGTTCATGCGTTGGGGGGTACGCTGCGGGCTATATGGTGAACCCATAGATTTGCACGCGGTGCGAAGCGCTGCCAAGGCTCGGGTGGCGGCACTGAGCGCAGCGCTCAAGGTGGATTGTCTGGCGGAGCTTGAGCGCGGTCTCGTTATTGGGCGCGAGCAGTTGTCCGGGATCTTGCACCGGAACGATCCGGATGAGAACACGAGGCTAGGCGCCAATGCTGTGGGCGCAGATTGGATTGATTGCGCCACCGAAGATGTGCCATTGGCCGAGCCTGACGCCGAGTCCAAAGTTGACACTGTTGCGCGCTGGTCTGCCGGGAAGCAGTCGATCTCGATTGGCGGCGCGATGCTCTCGGTAGGAGGACGATTCATTGGGCAAGCAATGGATGAACGCTGGCGTGGTTACATTCTGATGCCACTCCCTGGGCACTCGGAAATAGAGATGAAGTTTCGCATTGAGGACCCGTTTTCCACCAAGGACTGGTCCATCGTCGTTCGCTATCAGGTTGGCGCTCGGGCTTACCTTCCCTACCAAGGTGACGCTTCCATGGAGCTTTTCATTGACGGCAAGCCGCTCGATGAGGGACGCCTACTGTTCCCGCGGGACGTGGCGGACTATGAGTTGGGGCTTCCCTGGGAGGTGCTCACTCCCGGAGACCACACCTTGAGCTTGCGTCTGGGCGCAAACTCAAACACCACCTTCCGGGTGCATTCGGTGACTCTCAGGGCCCCGAAGTAGGCGGGACAGTCGGATTGGGAGGGGCGGCGTCGGGCCCACAAAGTGCGTTCCGGACGATTGTGCAGGAAACTTAGATTTCCCCGAACGTCCGAAGCCGATCCCACGACGGAGAAGGTTACGGGCCTCCTGTTGTGGGGCTCCCCGGCGATCGTTTCTCCGGGGAAGCCGCGTTCGTCGCGGGCTCTGGATTCACTTCACCCACGCCAGGCTTTCCAGTCGAAGGCGGCCCTTGACGGCCTGCTGCGCTGAACACGATCTGGTGGCATGCCCACTTTTGCGGACCCAGTACCATGCGCAACCCTTCTCGAACTCGACTCGCTACTCTTCTCGCCCCTTTGTTCTTGCTGGCACCAGCGATGGCTTTGGTGCCGAAACCCGACGGCTCAGCCTGTGGAACTATCGTCCCCGCGGGGCTGGTGGTGAACCAAACTTGGACCCTCGCCGGATCGCCCTACTGTGTGCAGGGGGATATCCAGTTGAGTCTTTTGACCATCGATCCCGGTGTCTGCGTGCAGGTCGATGGGGACTACAAGATCGATGTGCTCAGCTCGCTGTTGGCCGAGGGCACGGACCTGCAACCCATCGTGTTCACGGCGAAGGACCCTAACGTTCGCTGGAAGGGCATTCGATTCTCGAGTGTTCAAGCTGGATCCAAGCTCGTGCACTGCGACATCAGCCTTTCGCATGCCAGGGGGCTGACCTTGGTCGAGAGTGCCCCCGTTGTGCGCAACTGCCGCATCTGGAACAACTCGGTTTCAGGAGAGGGCGGAGGAGTGATCGTGAATTCGGGCCAGGCAGATGTGCTGCTCGAAGACTGTCGCATCGAAGGGAACACCTCTACATCGCATGCGGGGGGCCTGCGGTCCACCATGAGCAATGGATTCCGACTGACGCTAAGGCGTACGGCTGTCAGCGGTAACTCATCCAACCCGAGTTTGGCTAACGGGGGTTTCGTTGGCGGAGGGGCCTACATTACGGGTGCGGTGACGATTGAAAAGTGCACATTTGAGAACAACATCCTGCGATCCAAATGCACCTCCTATCTCTGTAGCTCACTTGCCAGGGGAGGGGGTGCATTTCTCAGTGTCGATACAGGCGATGCAATTGTGACGTGCAGCACATTCTCCAACAATCTCGCCACTGCCAAATCTGAGTACCCCGGTTCCGGCGATACATCTCACGCCTATGGTGGAGGCCTGTACTTGCGAAACGGTCCAGCCCAGGTGAGAAACTGCATCGTCGCAGGCAACTCAATGAGCAACTCCGGTGGGCCCTTCGATTCCCGCGGAGGCGGAATCTATGTGAAGTCAGGTACCGTCGACATCGTGAACACGACCATCGCTAGGAATGTGTACCAAGGGCTGTATCGAGAGGGAGGAACGGTCAATGTGCGAAACTCGATCCTCTTCTTCAACAACAACGATGGCACTCAGGTGAGCGGCACGGCCACGGTCGATTACAGCTGCGTGCAGAGCATCGTCGTTCCGAATGCAAACAACATCAACTCAAACCCAGTCTTTGCTGGACCGGGAACCCAAGCCTGCGACATCCGCGTCATGCCGGGCTCCCAGTGCATCGATGGGGGTGATCCCGACATGGCCTTCGATGATGCCTGCCCTATCACGGACTTCGGCACGAGCAGGAACGACATCGGCGCGCACGGAGGGCCCGCCAACTGTTCTTGGGCAACTGGTACCGCAGGACGCTACTGCAGCTCTGCCCCGAACTCCACGGGCGCGAGTGCCTTCATCGGGTGGTCGGGAAGCCTGAGCCTCTCGGCGAACAACTTCACGATCAACGCCACTCGGGTTCCCGATCTGCCAGGGCTCTTTTTCTTCGGTCCGTGCCAGGTCGAGCTGCCCTTCGGCAATGGCTCCCGTTGTGTTGGAGGCCAACTGATTCGGTTGCCCGTCGTCATTGGAAACGGGGGCGTTGCCAGCTCGCCCGTCGACCTCGGCCTCATGGGAATTGGGTTGGGAGATATCAACTTCCAGTACTGGTTCCGCGACCCGCCAGCCGGGGGCGCTGGATTCAACCTGTCTGATGGCCTGCAGGCGTCCTTCACTCCTTGATCTGAGTAGACCGGCTAGCGATTCCCTGGCGGGTTTGATTGTTATGGTTCATCGCTGAACTGTTCGAGCTGCGTTCTGACTAGCTTGAAGTTTCCGAACCGGCCTATTGCTCGAAAGCATGGGCCGGTTCGGTCATTCGTCAGCGGGAGTGATCCGGAGCCTCAGCACGTCAGGCCGATTTCATCCGGGGGTGGGGAGTCTCGCGGAGAGGGGGTACGTCATTCCATCCTGCCCAAAGCCAGGGTCGCATCGAGCGCTCGAAGCTGCAGCCGTTCCTTCGACACAGCGAGAGTGATCGCGGGCTCGCGTGAAGCCTCTTGCTCTTCGCTTGCGCCCGGCGCCGGCCCGCGGGCTGCTACTGCCCGTCCTTCTTCTTGATCTCCGCGAAGGCGCGGGCGAAGGGGTTGTTTTGGGGCGGGGCGGCGTCGATCAGGGGGGACTTGGGTTCCGGGCGACCCTGGCGACCCTGGGGGCGCTGGTTGCGTTGGGCGGATGGGTTGCGCGGGCCACCGGGTTTCTGGTCCTGCGCTTGACGGGCGACGCGGGCTTGGCCGGCGGGCAAGAAGTCGCTGCTCTCGTCGTCCAAGCGCATGCTGAGGGCCACGCGTTTGCGCTCCGTGTCGATGCTCATCACCTTGACCTTGACCACTTGGCCGGCGCGTAGGAGCTCGCTCGGATCCTTCACGTACTCATGGGACATTTGCGAGATGTGCACGAGACCATCCTGGTGCACGCCCACGTCGACGAAGGCGCCGAAGTTGGTCACGTTGCTGACGACGCCCTCGAGCACCATGTCCGGGCGCAGGTCCTTGAGCTCTTCAACGCCTTCCTTGAAGTGTGCTGTCTCGAATTCCGGTCGCGGGTCGCGGCCGGGTTTTTCCAGCTCCCGGAGGATGTCGGTGATGGTGGGCAGACCGAACTCCTCGTCCGTGAATTGGCTGGCGTTCACTTGGCGTAGGAAAGCACCGTCGCCGATCATGGAGGCCACGGGCCGCCCGCTGTCCTTCGCAATGCGGTTGACCACAGCGTAGGCCTCGGGGTGCACGGCGGAGCGGTCCAAGGGATTGTCCCCGTCCATCACACGCAGGAAGCCCGCGCACTGCTCGTAGGCTTTCTTGCCTAGGCGGGGCACTTTGAGCAGGGCTTTGCGGTTTTTGAAGGCTCCGTTTTCGTTGCGGTAGGCCACCAAGTTGTCGGCCATGGTTCGGCTCAAGCCAGCCACGCGATTGAGCAGGGCGGGGGAGGCGGTGTTGACGTCCACGCCCACGGCGTTGACGCAGTCCTCGATCACCGCATCCAAGCCGCGGCTCAGTTGGCCTTGGTTGACGTCGTGTTGGTACTGGCCAACGCCGATGGCCTTGGGTTCGATCTTGACCAACTCGGCCAGGGGATCTTGCAAGCGTCGAGCGATGGATGCGGCACCGCGCAGGGTCACGTCCAAGTCAGGCAGCTCGTTGCTCGCGAGTTCGGAGGCCGAGTAGACGGAAGCACCCGCTTCGTTGACCACGACCTGTTGGAAGCGCCGCGGGCCCATGCGTTTCAAGAGGTCCTCCACCAAGCGCACGGTTTCCCGGGATCCGGTGCCGTTGCCCGTGCTCACCAACTGCACATCGTGGGCTTCCACCAGCCTGGCGAGGCTTTCGAGGGAACGCTCCCAATCGTTGCGTGGGGGAGTCGGGTAGATGGTGTCCGTGGCCAGGACCTTGCCGGTGCCATCGACCACAGCGACCTTCACGCCCGTGCGCAATCCGGGGTCGAGGCCCAAGATGCACTTGGGTCCAGCGGGTGCCGCCAAGAGCAAGGCCTTGAGGTTGCGGGCGAAGACGGCGATGGCTTCGGTTTCGGCTTGCTCCCGCAGCAGGCTGAGACTCTCCGTGCCGATGTGCGTGGAAAGCCGCGCGCGCCAGGCAAGACGCGCCCCGTCGAGCAGCCAGGGGTCCGCCGGACGACCTTGGTCTTGAATTCCGAAGCGCCGGCAGAGTTTGGCCGTTGCCAGCCCGCTCGTGTCCGTGCCCAGATGTTCGTCCTGTTCGTCGAGCAACAACTCCAAGCGCACGATGCCTTCCTTGCGAGCGCGCAGCATGGCGAGGGCGCGGTGCGAGGGCACGCGATTGAGCGGCTCCAGGTGATCGAAGTAGTCGCTGAAGCGCGCGCCTTCGGTTTCCTTTCCGGCAACAACCTGGGCGCTCAAGCGGGAGTTGGCGAGCACCAACCCGCGCATCTCCTGGATCAACTCCGCGTCCGTGGCGTAGCGCTCGACCAAGATGTGGCGCGCGCCTTCCAGAGCAGCGTCGGCGTCGGGGACTTCTTTGGCTGCGTCCACGAACTCGAGGGCCTTGGCTTCGGGCACCAGAGTGGGGTCTTCCAACAAGGCCTTGGCCAAGGGTTCCAAACCGCGTTCGCGAGCGATGGCTGCGCGCGTGCGGCGCTTGACCTTGTAGGGCAAGTAGAGATCTTCCAGGCGGGTCTTGGTGTCCGCCGCCAGGATCGCCGCCTTGAGCGCAGGCGTCAGTTGCCCTTGTTCCTCGATGCTGGTGAGGATCTTCGCGCGGCGCTCTTCGAGTTCGCGCAGGTAGTGCAAACGTTCCTCCAAGAGCCGTAGCTGAACATCGTCCAACCCGCCGGTCTTCTCCTTGCGGTAGCGCGCAATGAAGGGCACGGTGGCGCCCTCGTCCAGCAGTTGAATGGTGGCCAA
>CALCXM010000142.1 GCA_937905825.1 uncultured bacterium | reverse complement strand
GGCGAAGCCGAGTGGTTTGGGGCTATTGGCGAATGGACTCATGAATAGAGCAGGCCAGGCCTCGCCGCTAACAGCTTTCTCACCGTCGCCCTATCCTCAACAGCATGGAAATCAAGGAATCGATCACGGCCCTGGTGGTCTTGTGCGTGCTATCAGGAGTCGCCTGCAAGACGTCGCCCGATGCCCCGCATGTTGAAGAGAGTGAGCTGCTTGAGGGTGTTGACCCTGAGACGGAAGGCTCCGTCGATGCCGAACTGATCACTGTCGCCTTGAACATTTCTGGCATGACCTGAGAGTTCGCATGCCCACCCCGAGTGCTCCGCGCGCTTGGGACCGTGACCACCGTGGACTGGTCCGACATCGACTTCAAAACCAAGACCGCCTTGGTTTATGTCAAGCGAGGCACGCGCACCGAGGACTTGATCAATGCATTCAAGGGCACCAAGTTCAGCGCGACGCTCAAGTAGAGCGGGCTCGCCTACGCACGATGAGATTGCTCCTGTCGCAAGTAGAAACGTCGATTGCCTGGACCAGGAGCCGTTTACCCTGAAGTCCGGCAGGGACAAAGAACCGCGCGGTCACCTTGCCTTGAGGGTCGGCACGCAGGGACAGTTGGCGTGGATTGGCGATCGCAAGCATCTGGTGGGAGCACGCACCCGTCGAGCCCACTCCCGAGCGCGTCCCGTAGAACACTTGAACCTCCGCACCCGGGGTCGCTTCGACTACCTCGATCTCGATGAACTCGCCGGCTTTCCCAATGCTGGGTGAGATCAAGGTTGTCATGGGCGTCTCGACTGGCGTGGCAAGCCATGCCACGGACTGGCCGTTCACCAGCAGCGTGTTCAGATCGTAGAGTACGGAGTCATGCCAAACGGCCCCTACTCGGCCACTCAGTTTGTAGGTGTAGCCGACGATCACACCGTCGTCATTGATGTCGTGGGCGGATGAGCCGTGCGGACCCCCTAGACTGCCAAGGTCAAGCATGCCGGTCTGGGCCGACCAGTAGGATGCGTGGTCGTCGAGTGGCAAGCCCGAGTAGCCCACGGCTTCGTTGTAGTTGTTGATGGCGCGGGCACTGGAGACGGGACAGCCCGGTAGGGCGCCGAGATCATGCAGGGTGCCATTCCGTCACAGAAAGGCGTGAGTTTGGGACAAGTTGATCGCGTTGACACCAGCGACGACGTCCCAACCGTTGGCGTCATAGGCAGTGCCGAGGCTGGAGCCCATAGGTGAGCTGGCGGGGTTCCGATCGGAGATCCGCACAATGTGTGACGTTCTCTTCGCGCGCCTTCGCACGGTGCGGGCGGCCATCCGTCTGGCGAAGGAGGGTGGTGCTGATGAGCGACCCGCTGCCTTCGATAGGGGGGAGAGGGTCGCCGTTGAGCGGGGCACGCGCTCAGTCTTCTCGACCTCCGAAGAACTCAGTGAGTTCCTGGGCGACCAGCGCGTGCCCGTGGGTGTTGAGGTGAATGTCCGTCTGCCAGTAGCAGTCGACTTGCTCCGCTTTGAACACTGGCCGCATGTCGATGACCTGGATGCCCCGCTCCTTCGCGAAGGCCAGGTATTCGTTCGCGAGCTGCCGCGTGATCCCAAGCTCGGCTGGGGTGAGCCGCAAAGCTTCGACCGCGGGGGAGAGCAGGTCCGTCAACCGACGTCCCTGGACATCACGGACCGGTGGCAGGTAGACGAGGACAAGTTCGATGCCATTCTCCTCGCATAGCCTTTGCAGGGTCACCGTGGATTGCCGTCCGACGGCTCTCGCAATGCTGACGTCTTCGGCACTCTGTCGGAAGGACCACACTTGATTCAGATCTTGGGCCACAAGGGCCGAGTGATCCGCGCATACCTGTTCCCATAGCGCTTCGTCGGAAGCGCTGCGGGGCGGGCTCGGAGGCATCCGATTGAAGTAGCGGAAGGTACTCACGGAGCCAACAAAATCATTTCCCCCGTAGACCGCGAGGACAAGCACGTCCGGCTTGAGGAAGAGGAACTTCTCCAGGGTCCCGACATAGCTGTAGAACTGAAAGCCGCCCTTGCCGCCATTGAGGACCTCAACGCTTTTCTTCGGGTTGCGCGCCTCCAACAGCTTCTGGAGCAAGTTTCCAAACTGCTCGCGGTTGGGCACGATTCCAGCTGTGTGGGAATCACCTGCTACGAGGATGCGCAGATCGGGCTGTTCTATCTGCACGTCGACGTTCTTGCGGAACCCATGATCGTTCGTGCGGATGGAATACATGCCCTTTGGGTGCTCTCTGAACACGCGCTTGTACCGCTTGTTCGAGAGTTCCCAGTAGCCCGTGATCGGGTCTGGCAGGGTTCGGGTATTCGCCGGGCGTAGGACTGAATAGAGCTCTCTGGCGTGCTCCCCGGGGATCTCCTCACGGTACAGCTCGTTGTCCTCCAACGGGGACTGGCGCGCTGATCCCTCACGCCAGCGTTGCTCAAGCAGGGCGTCAACCCCACTGCGATTGTCCACCAATGCGACGCTAGCTGCTTCCGGTCTGGAACTCCAAAGTGTGTAGGCGAGGCCCAAACCTACGAGGGTCGAAGCGGCCGCGCAGAGGAATCGGGTTCGAGCGGAGGTCATCGTCGAATTCTAGCCCTTGGTGAAAGCACCAGGCAAGGCATGGCAGTGCCCATGGTTGGCGCCCACTTGGTCGGGTCCTCGATAGCTGCCGCGGGGTTCACTCTGGCTGCCCTTGCTGTCTGGGGTGAGGTGGCTCGATCCGATTGAAGCTTCGAAAGTCCAATGCCGGGTGCGCTCGGAGCCTAGTTTTCCGCACTCCAAACCCCCTGTGCTCTTGTGGGTTTGCGCGTCTAGAATGATCATGACAAGATCCTCATGGGACGGACCGGCGCGGACCTTTGACTTTACCTAATCTCAAAAAATGAGCTCCAAATCGCTACCATCATTTCTCGTCTTGCTGCTCTTGGCAAGCTGTGCACAAACCCCGCTCGAGGTCCGCATGCTCCGGTCCGGGGAGGGGGCCCTGGCCTCGAACGGGCCACCCGCAAAGGGAGTCCCCGCCAAGACTGTGGTGCCGGAAGAGGAATTGGATAGCGTAGAGCCAGCTCCCGCCGCAGCCGAAAGCGTGGCAGCGGCCATGGAGGTGGACCCAAAGATCTTTGGGGGCTACCACGCGCTTGTGATCGGGATCGACAACTACGATCACCTGTCGAATCTGGGTTCCGCCAAGCGTGACGCGCTGTCCGTCAAGGCCATGTTGGAAACGAAGTACGGGTTCAAAGTGCAGCTGCTCTTGGACGCAACCCGCGAAGAGATTCTTCGAGGTTTGGGGGACATGCGCCGAGTGCTCACCGAGGATGACAACCTGCTCATCTACTACGCTGGTCACGGCTGGGTGGACGAGGCGGAGAACCAGGGGTACTGGTTGCCACGGGATGCCGAGAGCGGAAGCTCAACTTATTACATCTCGAACACGACCGTCACCGATAAGGTTCGTTCCATGCTCGCGAAACACGTTTTGGTGGTCGCGGACAGCTGCTATTCGGGAAAAGCCCTGCGCGGCCTGAAGATTCAAAGGAGAACCCCCGGCTACTACGAGAAGATGGCGCGCAAGAAGGCGCGGCTCATCATGACCTCGGGTGGAGTCGAGCCGGTGATGGATGCGGGCGGAGTCGATGGCCACTCTGTATTCGCTTCAGCCTTTCTGCGCACCTTGCGGGAGAACGATGCAATGTTCGACGCCAGTCTGCTGTTCACGGATGTTCGCCAGCGGGTCGTCTCGAACTCCGACCAAACTCCGGAGTACGCCCCGATTCACAAGTCGGGCGACGACGGCGGCGAGTTCATCTTCCTTCCCCGCGGCCGGTAACCGGCAGGCACACCCCGAACCTGCGGGAAGACCTGCGAGTCGTCCGCTGGGGGTCTAGCGCGGGGCGTTGCGAATAGCGGCTGAGCAGGGCTCTTAAGGGAGCCCGCGTAACACGCGCACGGTTCAGAGCAGGCTAGTTGATGGGCTCGATAAACCTGATGTTCACGCTGTCGTTCTCCAGCATCCACTGCGTTTTCGTGGAGTAGTCGACCGCCATCCCAATCAGTCCTCCAAACAGCAGATTGCCCCAGAAGTGGCCGGCCAGTCGCTTCTCTAGCGAGACCGTCTGAGGATCGTACCCAGCTGCGGTGACTTGGACTTGGTAGGGGGCATCGCTCTTGCTGAGTTCAACGCTCCCAGGAGCGGATAAATTCGCAACCACCACGCCTGCGGCGTTCGTGATTTCGACATCAGCGGGCTTGTCCGAGTTGATTTGAACCACCTGCGGCCCCTTGTTCATGATCGTGGCGCAAGAGGAAAGCGTGAACGCGACGAAGAGTGCGCTGGTTTGCAGTTTGGACATGATCTGAATCGTGGTTGAGGAATTGCGTCCTATGCTCCTCGTCCGCAGTGGGGGACCAGGCTCAGCGACGGCTTGATCGTAAGATAATATGCCAGCCGAAGAAAAGTGCGCGGGTTTTCCCTGAAGCACCGTTCCCTTGAGGCGATGGGGCGAAAAGAGGACGTCGCGGCGAGCCCGTTGACCGATGCACCCACCCTCAACTCAAGTACCCGTAGATCGCTTGGAAGTGGCAGGCGGTGCCGACCAACACGAACACGTGCCAGATCGTGTGATGGTGCCGCATGCTCTTGCGCATGTAGAACAGAGTTCCCGAGGAGTAGGCGAGGCCGCCGGCCAGGAGCCAGAAGAGTCCGCCGGCCGGAACGCTGTCTAGCATGGGCCGTGTCGCGATTGCGCAGAGCCACCCCATTCCGAGGTAGATCAAGGTGGAGGCGAGTCGGAAGCGGCCGGCGAAGAAAACCTTGAAGACAATGCCCAAGACGGCAAGCCCCCAGATCACTCCAAAGAGCGACCAACCCCAAGGGCCGCGCAGGCTGATCAGGAGAAACGGCGTATAGGTTCCCGCGATCAACACGAAGATCAGTGCGTGGTCGATCTTCTTGAAGATGTGGCGGCTGGGTGTATGGGCGCGCGAGTGGTAAAGCGTCGAGGCGCCATACAACAGAACCGCGGAACTGCCGAAGATGGCGAAGCTCACAATGATCCAGGGATCTCCGGTGCCGGCCGCGCGCAGCACGAGCAGCACCAAGCCAGCCACACTCAAAAGGGTTCCCGCGCCGTGGGTGACGGCGGACCAGAGGTCCTCGAGGCGGGTGTACTGGGGTGCTTCCTTCAATCGCTGCGCTTTGGGCGGTCATCCTCGGTCCCTAGCGAATTCGTGATACGCCAGGTGCCCGAAATGGACAAGCACAAAGCCGGCCGGTCCGAGTTGGGCTGCAAACATGTCCAGAAACGATGGAGTCCTGGGGCAATCCCAAGCAGCGCAGCTTGCGACAGCATTCCGAGCCACAATGAGTTGGCCACTCCCATCACGGTGCGCCCGCCACCTCGCAGGCCAGGACCAGGATCGGGTACCTGCGACCTCCAAGCGTTCCATCCTCTGAAACTTGGAGCGCAAGTGCGCTTGGCCGCACCTGTCCCGAGGAGTTGGCCTCCGGGGCTCGGTGGTGGGAAAACGATGCGCTTTGGCAGGGCGTTCGAGTCGGCGGCACGACGGCTTCTGCTCCCCAGCCCTCGTCACGAGCTGGGTGGAGCGGGTACACTGGCGCCATACACGGCAATGGCTATCCTTGGCCCAACTTGTCCCACCTCAACTCCCTAGATTTCTCCCGTGCAGATCACTAAGCAGTCCATCACCTCCCTGGAATTCTCACTCTCCGACGATGATGGCCGACTCATCGACAACTCCGAAAAGAGCGGGCCTTTGGTCTACATGCACGGCACGGGCGGACTGTTCCCCGCGCTCGAGTCGAAGCTGGAAGGGAAGTCTGCCGGAGATACGCTGGTGGCACGCATCGCTCCCGAGGAGGCCTACGGTCAACGGGATGAGAAACGGGTCCAGAGCGTTCCGCGCAGCCACCTGCCGGCTGACATGGAAATCGAAGTGGGCATGCAATTCCAAAGCCAGAGCATCGAGGGCATGGTGGTCATGACCGTCGCGAACATCGACGGAGACACCATCCAACTGGATGGGAACCATCCGTTCGCGGGCGTGGCCCTCAACTTCGACTTGAAGATTGTCGAGGTCCGTGAAGCCACCGCCGAGGAACTGCAACACGGGCACGCGCACGGCGAGGGCGGGCATCACCACTGATCGTCGGTCTTGCAGACAGCGCAGAAGCCTTCGGCGGCGCTCCCCGCACCCCTGAAGGCATCCACTACCGGCTTTCCCATTCGACTGTAGGCGTCGCATTCGGGAGGGGTAGTGTTGATTCAGCAATAGAGCGGGCTAGACGTCGGCAATGTTGGCAACTCACTTCGCATGCTGGTCGTCGACCCAAACGTCACCCAGTTCATACCGATAGGCCAAGCCAACACGGTGATTCTTACGGGTCTTGCCCCACGAGTGGGGACCACCGTCGAGATCATGAAACGCCTCGATGAGGGGGTTCGGCTGACCACGGAGCACAGGCAGGAACAAGCGAAGGCGGCAGCGGCCCTGCTTGACAAGGGCGCTAAGAGCAGCGCGGGTGACTAGTCGGCGTCGGGACTGGCAAGCGGATCTTGGACGTGCTGGTCCGCGGGTGTAGAGTCCTCTCGGGAACTCTAGGCTCCCACTCGGGAAAGGGCTGCATGTCCCTGCCCAATCCCACACTCGCGGAGAACGCGAAGCACCTCGATCGAATCAAGTTGAAGTTCCAAGACTACTACGAAGTGCTCGCAGTCCCGCGGGATGCGGATGCGAACGCCATCAAGAAGGCCTACCGCAAGCTCGCCTTGAAGTGGCACCCAGATCGTCATCAGGGCGACGCACAGGCCCCTGCGGAAGCGAAGTTCAAGTCGATCAGTGAAGCCTACGAGGTCCTCTCGGATCCCGAGAAGCGTGCCAAGTACGATCAGTTCGGCGAGAAGTGGCAGCAAGGGCAAGACTTCGAACCGGCCCCGGGGCAAAGCACCATGAGCCGGGAGGAGTTTGAGCAGGCCTTCGGAAACTCAGGGGGCTTCTCCGACTTCTTCCAAGAGATGTTTGGTGGCCAGTTCCGCCAAGACTTCAAGCAAGGGCCCGAATCCCATGGGCGCTATCGCTACCGCGGTGCGGATGTGCGAGCCGAACTCAACCTCTCGCTTTCCGATGCGATCGCCGGGGGCACGCGCGAGTTCTCCATTCCGGCCCGGGTGAGCTGCCCGAACTGTGCTGGTACCGGCCAGCTGAACTCGCACATCTGCCCGACCTGTGGGGGAGTGGGGCAGGTGCAGAAAATGCAGACCGTCGAGCTGAAGATTCCCGAGGCCGTTCGCGACGGAATGAAGCTGCGCCTCAAGGGCCTCGGCGAGCCGGGCTCGGGGGAGGGGGAAAGCGGCGACCTGCACATCGTCTTGCACCTCCAGGAAGACGAGACGTACCGACTCGTCGAAGGCAAGCTTGAAGCGCGGGTCGTGCTTGCCCCCTGGGAGGCGGAGAACGGTGCGAAGATCGACGTTCGAACCGCCCGCGGCACCGTTGCTCTCAACGTGCCCGCCGGGACGCGCAATGGAAAGCGCCTGCGCTTGCGCGGCCAGGGATTCAAGACCCCAGGCCAGGAGCCCGGCGACTGCTACGTACGAATCGAGATGGACCTGCCGACGAATCTCACGGCGCGGCAGAAAGAACTACTGAAGGAGCTCGGCGAATCGGCCGGGTCCGGTCAAGCCGGTGAGACAAGCGAAGGAGGTGCCAAGGCATGAGTCAGCTCATCTACATCGGAGGGGAACAGTTTCTTAGCTTGGAGGTCGTCGCCGAACTCTACAAGGTCAAGACCGTCTGGTTGCACGAAGTCTGCGCCCAAGGTTTGCTGGCGAGTTCTGAACACTCAGACGTGGGCCTGTGCATCGCCGCTGTCGAACTAGACCGCGTTGGAACCATCGTGCGCCTGCACAGAGGCCTCGAGCTGGACCTGGAGCACATCGCTCTGGTGCTGGACTCGGAAGGGGATCCGTCCGGGTCCACAGGCAGCGCAGGCGACTGACTGGATTCTTGATTCCGACCGGGGGGGATTGCTGATGGACGCAGGTTCTTTGTTCCACCAAACCTCTAAAGTGCTGGCTAGAATACGCCGGACATGAAACTGAAGCGCCGCCAACGCCTGGGCCAATACCGCATTGAAGCGCACCTCTCCTCGGGAGGCTTTGCTGATGTGTACCGCGCCTACGACACGGTGGAGGGCATCCGGGTAGCGATCAAGATCCCCCAGGGCAAGCTCGTCGACGCCGAGACCTTGGACACCTTTCGGCGCGAGGTGCGCACGGTGGCCCGGCTCGATCATCCCAACATCTTGCCGATCAAGACCGCGGGAACCATCGATGGGCACTTTTGCATCGTCACCCCCCTTGGGATTGAAAGCCTGGGGGATCGACTTCAACGGCGCATGGCCCGTGACACCGCAATGGTCTTTTCTGAGCAGCTGCTCGAAGCTCTGGCGTTTGCGCACAAGCGCAAGATCGCGCATCTGGACATCAAGCCAGAGAACATGATCCTGTTCCCCGACAAGCGCTTGCGTTTGGCTGACTTTGGCCTGGCCCGGGTGGCTCAACGCACCTTGGCCGCTTCTGGCTCGGGAACGGTTGGTTACCTGTCCCCCGATCAGGCCCTGGGCAAGCCTTCCCTGCGCTCGGATGTCTTCTCAGCGGGCCTGATCCTTTGGCGCCTAATGTCGGGACAGGTCCCTGAATGGCCTTTTTCCTGGCCATTTCCTGGAGCTGCCAAGGTAGAGAGCAAGTACAACCCCGGCCTGATCCGATTGGTCCGCCAGGCGACCTACGTGGACGACTCGAAGCGCTACGCGAGCGCGGTGCCGATGCTTGCAGCCTTTCAGAAACTCAGACCGAAGGCACTGCTCTAGCTCAGAGCCCAACAGCCCCGCTGAACATGTCTACATCGACGACCTGCAAACTGTTCTTGGAACGTGACGACCCCACGCCCGAGCTTGTGGAATCACCGTTGGGTGAAATCGTGGTCTACTCCGCACGCGCGCCAGGCAAGTCCTTGAACGAGGATGGGGCCGGGCTGATCTGGAGAGACACGGAGGGCGTGCTCGCGGTGGCCGATGGCATGGGCGGCATGGCCTCCGCCGACCAGGCGAGTCGCGCGGCGCTGGAATCCCTTGCCGAAAGGGTCAGCGAGAGCGACGACCCGAACGCACCCCTGCGCCATGCGGTTTTGGAAGGCTTCGAGCGCGCCAACGCAGCCGTCCTGGCACTCGGTGTCGGGGCCGGAACTACCTTGACGGCCCTCGTTCTGCGCGACGGCAGCGGGCAGTCCATGCATGCGGGGGACTCGATCATGTTGCACGTGGGGCAACGGGGGCGAGTCAAGGCACTCACCATGTCCCACTCGCCCACTGGCTACGCGATCGAAGCGGGCTGGCTTGACGAGGACGACGCCATGCACCACGCGGAGCGCCACATCATCTCGAACTTCGTGGGCTTCGAAGCCATGCGCATCGAATTGGGCGCGGCGGTTCCGATCGCTCCGCGCGACACGTTGTTGGTCGCGAGCGATGGACTGGCGGACAACCTGCGCTTGGAAGAGATCATCGAGATTGTGCGGAAGGGTCCTCTGCTCGAGGCGGGCCGGCGCTTGGCGGAACTCGGACGAACGCGAATGGAATCCCCCCAGCCGGATGCACCGTGCAAGCCGGATGACTTGACGTTTGTCTTGTTCCGGCCGGCGCAGGGCGCAGGCGGCTGAGTCGCGCGCGGGGCGCGCTTGCTCTACCGGTGCTGATGGACGTCTTGCTGCATGGCCGGAACCCGGCTTGCGCTGACGAAGGCGAAGACGTCCTGCTCCCCGTCTTGAGCTGCGGTCGTGAGAAACAGGGTTTGACCCGGGCCGAGGTCGAACTGACCCTTGAGGGCAATGGTGGAGACTTCGGGGAGTTGGAGCGTTACTTGCTTGGCTAGCAGTCCAATCGAAACTTGGGCCGTTCGGATGGGCTGTTTCAGGGTCGAGTAGCTGAGATTTGCATGAATCTGCAGCTTGCCGTTGGCGAGCGGAATTCCCCGGGCTCCCATCGAGACTCCCTCATCAACCGTGGCGAGAATCGGGTCCAACAGCTCCTCCGCCAATCCCGGAACGACCTTGAACTCATAGTCTTGGACGTATGAGTGCTGGTTGAGGGAGCTCAGGACACCCTCTTGAAAGGGACTCATTGTCATACTCGTGTGGGACAAGAGCTCCGCACTGGCATCTGTCAGTTTCGCGAGGGCCTGCTTGAGTTCCGCAGCTTCCAAGATGGACCCGTTGCCCTTGGGGAGGAGGTCCGTGAGGACTCCGCTATCTAGAACGAAGACCTTGGTCTGGATTTGGATTCGACCGTTCCACTCGGCGGCGGTGTGCAGGAAGGAGTCTAGCCAAGCATGTTGTTCGTCGCTGCCAACAAGACCAATCAGCCCGTGCTTCACATGTCCCAAGTGTCCCACGGGCCTTCCGTCTAGCTCCAGGGGCGGTTCGATCATTCCGCGCAAGCTGGTGAGAAGGCCTTCTGTTGTGGAATCTACTTGGCGTCGCATGCGCTCGAGTTCTTCGAAGCGTTCAAAGGCCAAGCTGACGGGTAGAGGCTTCGCTGTCCCGATCAACGAATCCAAGAGCAGCTGGAGTTTTGCATGGCCCGTGTGGTTGCCCACGTCGTAGGTCTTGAATCGCAAGCCTTGGGTGGACATTGCGGGGGGAACGGGCTGCGCTCGTTGTAGCGCGCCCGGACTACGGTTGTGGCCCGATTGCATGAAAGTGCAGAGGACCACCAGCGCTGTAGCGAGGAACTGGATCATTGAGATTCTCCTTCGAGGGTCCAGCCCACGATTCGTATTGGGTTGAGCACGACGCGGGCTGCGCGATACGCGGGGGGGGTGTAGGTCTCGACGACGAGGGAGACCGTGTTGGGAGCTGCGATGTACTCTGGCGTTGATGCCGGAGCGGGCTGGGTGTAGAGGTAGCCCATGAGGAGGACTGATGCGGCCAGCAGCGTGGCGAAGATCATTGCCGCTCGGCGTGGCTTCCTCGCGGTGGTCTGTTGGCTAGAGCCTTCTGATTGCCTGTCAGGTCGATCAGACAGAGCAAGGTCCTGGCCCGCCAAGTCTTGCAGCAGACTGAGACGTTCCACCAGGTAGCTCGCTTCCACCAGACCCGCGGGATCCTTCTCAAGTGCCTCAAGGGTTTGCGGATCATCGAACGGATCGATCCGTCGGTCGAGTGCTGACTCAATCCGTTTCCAGGTTGACTCGTTCATGATTCATCTCCGGTGGGACTCTGTTGGGCGAGCTTCCTGCGCCCTCGTGATAGATGGGACTTCACCGTTCCAGGTGCCATTTGAAGGGAAGTGGAGATCTCCGCCACGGACTCTCCATGTTGGTGGAAGCGCAGCAGGATGTCCTGCTCGATGCTGCTCAAACTGCGCAGAGCCACACGCAGCTCGTCGAGCGCGTCCACGGAGCCCACGTTCCCCCGTACCTCAGGTTCGCAGTCCCCGAGTGACTCGTGGCTCGGCGCACTACCGGTGCGGCAGTCAATCATGACGCGCTCGGCAACTTGGCGAATCCAAGGCCACAAGGCGCGCTCTTAATCGAAGCTGCTGCGATAGCGGAGCGCTCGGGCCACGACCTCTTGAGCCAAATCCTCGGGCTCCAGTCCCGGAACGCGCCGGCCGCGAAGGGCGAGATGGGCGACTAGCCTGGGCAGAACACGGGTGAGGCGCTGCTCTAGGGGCTCGCGAAACCCAGGACGAAGGCAACCGTCGGTCATGCCCACCTGTACCTGAATAGCCAGCAGCGGGTTGCAAGCATCTGGGAGATTCTTGCTGGGGCGCTTCGGGAAGGACCGTTCGCGGGTGGCTCCAGGGCAAGTCTCCCGGCTCTTGGTTCGGCATGCAAGCGCGCCTGGTTCGAGCCTTCTCCGCTCCAGACGCCGTCTCACTGGCTTTCTCGTAGGGCACCGGATCCTGTACCCTTGGCCCATGTTCATCGCCCATCTGCTTCCGATCCTCTGCGCGTTCCCGTCGACCCAAGCCACGGCTCCACCCGAAGAGCTACGCATCCCGGCGCATAGTGCCTATCACGACGCGAGCACTTCGGCGGGTGAGCAGCTCGCTATCTGGTTCGGTCGATTGGCAGCGCCTGGGTCCTTGACCTGCTCCGTGGAGTTGGAGTTTCAGGTCGAGATGAAGAGGAGTCTTCGCCTAACCCTCGGTGACCAAACCAGGGATGTGGAGATCAACGCAAGGCCCGGCGCACAATCGGTGGACTTCGGGCAGTTTGAGATCGGGGCGGCCGGGTACCAGCGCTTTGAACTGTCGCTTGCGAGCGAGCCCAAGGACACGGCGCTGCCCAAGCCTCTGCAGCTGATCCTCGCGGGACCGCCGACGGTTGGGGCTCACTTCAACACGAAGTCCCGACGCAACGCGGCTTCCGTGCACCTCGCTTACCCCCTCGAGGAGAGCGACGTCCAAGCCTTCTACTGCGAACTGACTGCCGAAGAGGATCCCCACTGGAGCTACTACATGGCGACCGGTTGGCACCGGGGCTACTTCGGCATGCAAGTGAACAGCGGGACCGAACGCCGCATCATCTTCAGCGTTTGGGACAGCGGGCAGGAAGCCATCGATCGCGAGAAGGTGGCCGACGTCGATCGTGTCCAGTTGGTAGCACGGGGCGCGGACGTGATCACCGGGAGCTTCGGCAACGAGGGGACCGGCGGGCACAGTCACTTGGTCTTTGATTGGAAGACCGGCGAGAAGCAGCGCTTCCTAGTGACGGCCAAAGCGGACGACGAAACCCACACGACCTTCGCGGGCTACTACTTTCGCCCCGACCTCAAGCAGTGGATGTTGATCTCCAGCTGGCGCGCTCCCAAGGAGGGCAAGCTCTTGCGTGGGCTGTACAGCTTCAGCGAGAACTTCAGTGGTCGCAACGGCCACCTATTGCGTCGCGCACGCTACGGCAACCAATGGGTTCAAACTCGCGAAGGGACCTGGCGCGAGTTGACCGGCGCGACCTTCAGTCACGACGCAACTGGAAAAGCCGATCGCTTCGACCGCTACATGGGCCTGGTGGAGGGAGAGTTCTTCCTTTCGCACGGTGGCTTTGTGAAGGGAGAGGGGACCTTTGGTGAGCTCTTCGAACGACCCTTGACCCGCGACAAGCCCAAGCTGGGACAGCTTCCCGGCGGAGTGGGCCTGGGGGATTAACAGCAACCGCTTTCGTACGGTATCGCATACCGCTCGCAAATCCGCTTTAGGAGAGTGCCGCATCATCTTTTCGTACGGTATCGCATACCGCTCGCAAATCCGCTTTAGGAGAGTGCCGCATCATCTTAGTGAAATGGCCCGAAAGTCCCGCTGGCTGCGTTTGATGCGGCACTCTTGCGAAGAGTTCTTCTGAGGGGTATGCGATACCGTAGCGAAGAGTTCTTCTGAGCGGTGTGCGATACCGTATCGTTTGCCAGACTAGGAAAAGGGACTTTCGGGTTCTCAGGGTCCTGGCCCACAAAGAGCACGCGCAGTTCACTCTTCGGAGCCTTGCCTTGCGTCGCGCTCGCTAGGGGTTGAAAAGCGACCAGGAGGACCAGGGCGGTCCATAGGGTTTTGATTCTCATGACTTACTTGGGAGCTCCCGCTGTAATGGCCGTGGAGCTTGCCTGCTCTTGGAGGTAGATCCAGACACCCGTCTTGCGTTGCTGGCTGGGATTCAGCTCTTCGATACGATTGGTGAGCTGCGCGACCTCTTCGGCTAGGACCAGGTACCCCTCGTCGCGGATCAGTTCTTTCCAACGAGCCGAGCGCTCCTCACCTTCGAGGTCCTTGATCTGATCGTTGAAGCCTTTTCTGTGGTCTTGTAGGGTCTTGTTTTTCTCGGTCTTCGTAGACATGAGGGTCCTGAGCTCTAGCGTCTGCTCACCGGTCAAGTCCGGCTTCTCGGGAAACCAGATGGAATAGCCGCCCACGATTAGGTCCAGGTCTCCGTCTCCATCCACGTCGACCGGATCGGCGTAGAGCCCGACGTTCGGGCGAGTTTGCACATGCCCCTCCGTCTTGGTCGGCGCTATCAAGGCCTTGGCCGCGGCAAACTCTGGCGCGCCCTTCGCGCCAACGTTGAGGTAGAGGTAAACACCGCCGGGAGGGTTGGCCGTGTAGCTGTTGCCAAAACTGCCGATGACGAGGTCCATCAGGCCGTCCCGATTCCAGTCGACGAGCCGCGGCGTGGTCACGCCGCCCTCCAACTTGATCGGCCCGTTGCCCGCTTGTATCTGCTCCTTGCTCGTCGGGAAGATTGGCGCCCCCGGCTTGCCCTCGTTGCGGTTCAGGTGCAGGCCGCCATCCTTTCCATACTCGCCGAGCAACAAGTCGTAGTCCCCGTCATCGTCCCAATCGAAAGCGATGGCAGAGGTGCACTGGGGTTGGTCGAGATTGGTCCAACTGGCCTCGTCGTGATCCCAGTACTGCCCGAGCAAGATGCGCTTGCCCTTGTCATCGAGGATGTGCGTCGGCTCTTCGAACCCATCCTTCGTCCCCAGGGCGATGTGCGGTGAACCATCGAATGTTCCAGTGACGATATCGATGTGACCATCGGCGTTGAAGTCCACAAACTGTGAACCGGTGCCGATGCATCACCAGTTGTTGAACTTGAGTTTGCGATCCCCGGTCTGGAAAGCCTGCAGCTCGCCCCAGGTGCCAAGGCTGGTTCCCGGTACCTTCTCGGCGAACTTGATGTTGCCGGGCAGATCGCCAATGACGAGTTCGGCCTGACCATCTCGGTCGATGTCATAGAGCCGCGGTGACGGGTACAGGCCACCGATTGGTTCACCGCCCGCAAGGACCCGAATCGGATCCGCGAAACGGATCGTGGAAAGGGCGGCGGACCCTTCTTGAATGGTCTGCGGCGAGGTGACACAAAGGAACGCGAGGCAAGTGAACGTGAACATTGATTTGTTCTCCTTTCAACGGGTGAATCGGTCGCACTCATCATAGAGCAAGCACGCCAACAAGTCCTCATGCGGCACGACAGAGCCCCCAGCGCGGGAGCAGGAGCCCCTTTCGGGGCCAACCCTGAAGAATCCGGGAGCTTGGGTACGCGGGCTTTTGACGGTGACCCCATTGCGCTGCAGTGGTTCGTCGCTAACCAAGGAAGGGGTGTGCATTCGGGATCGAGGACCTCAGGTCCTTTGAACTGTCGAAGCCGGGACGCCCAAGGCGTATCTTCGGGAGCATGAACCTCAGCCAGCACCTCACTGTTCCCTGTGTCCTGCTCTCCTCATTGCTTTGCGCGACCTCGACTGTTGGCGCCGCGGTCATGGCGCGGGGCGGCCAGCCTTTCGTTGCGTTCCAATCGGAAAACCCGAACACGGTCGTTTGGGAAGGCGAGAAGGGCCCGGGCCTTGGGAAACACATCGTTTTCATCGCTGGCGATCACGAGTACCGCGGTGAAGAATCCCTGCCCGCCTTGGCGCGCATCCTGGCCAAGAGCTATGGCTTCAAGTGCACGTTCATCGTCACGACCAATCGCGAAACCGGCGAGATTGAACCGGGCAGCAATCACATCACGAATTTGCAGGCGCTCAAAAGCGCGGACCTGATGGTCGTCTTCCTGCGCTTTCAGAAGTTCGCCGATGATCAAATGGACTGCATCGATGACTACCTCAAGAGCGGCAAGCCGGTTCTCGGATTGCGAACGTCAACTCATGCGTTCAACGGACTGACTGGAAAGTACGCGCACTACAACGAGGGGTACAAAGGCCACAACAGTGATCGCACGGATGAGGGGGCGGAGTGGAAGGACGGCTTTGGCGAGCAGATACTTGGGGAGCATTGGGTCGGGCACTTCGGCCGCAATCACGTGCAGAGCTCCAACTTGATTTTGGAAAAGTCCGCGCTTGAACATCCCATCCTGCGCGGCGTGCACAAGCCCCACGCTGTGACGGGTGGCTATGTGGGGCATCCGGTTGCGGGCAGCCTGACCCTGGCCCGTGGGCAAGTGCTCGATGGCATGACTCCGGACTCTCCGCTGGCGGCCAAGGAGAGTCAGCAGGTGCAGCACGCCGTTGCCTGGGTACGCAACTATCTGCCCCAGCAACCCACGTCGCGGGTCTTCGCCACCACCCACGGCGGATCGGAGGATCTATTGAACGCGGACCTGCGGCGCATGCTCATCAACGCGCATCTGTGGTGTCTCCGCATGGAAGAGTCGATCGAGCCGGATGGACCCATCGAATTCATCGGACCCTACCACCCAGCCACCTTCAACTTTGGCGGGTATCGGCGTGGGGTGAAGCCCGCGGATATCGCTGGATTTGAAGCACCGATCTACGATTCGTCGAAGCGCATTTCCGACAAGCCCGACAAGGAGGCGCGATGATCGACGCCTCTCTTTCGCACTGCTTCTGCAACCCGCGCGCGTTTGGTACCGTGCTCGCCATGGGTGGTCTTTCAAGAAGCGTTGTTCTGTTGTTCCTTTTGGCAAGCACGGCCAAGGCGGTCTCCTCCAACGCAGCAGCGCTTGAGGAGCGCCAACCCAACGTGCTTTTCTTCCTCGTGGATGATCTCGGTTGGAGTGACTTGGGTTGCTACGGAAGCACGTTCTACGACACCCCCAACATCGATGCGTTTGCCGCAACGGGCATGCGCTTCACGGATGCCTACGCTGCGGCTCCCGTCTGCTCTCCCACCCGGGCCAGCATCTTGACGGGCAAGTATCCCGCGCGGCTGGCCACCACGGAGTACTTCGGCGCTGCCCAACCTGACGCGTGGAAGCGGAACACCCGGCACCTTCCTGCGACCTACGTGGACCGACTTGCACACGAAGAGGTGACCCTCGCGGAGGCCCTGAAACAAGCCGACTACGCAACCTTCTTCGCCGGCAAGTGGCACCTGGGACCGGAAGGTTTCTGGCCGGAGGACCAGGGCTTCGACGTCAATCAAGGTGGCATCACCCGCGGCGGTCCCTATGGTGGCAAGCGCTACTTTTCGCCCTATGGAAACCCTCGCCTAGAGGATGGAGCGGATGGGGAGCACCTACCGGATCGCCTCGCGACAGAGACGGTTCGTTTCATGGAGGAACACAAAGACGAGCCGTTCTTCGCCTACCTCTCGTTCTACTCGGTGCACACTCCTTTGATGTCTCCGGAGCCTCTCAAGGAAAAGTACCTCGCGCGCAAAGCGCAGCGCGGCCTCGAGGCAGAGTGGGGGACAGAGCACAACCGCAAGGTTCGGCTCGTGCAGGAACACGCGGTCTACGCCGGCATGGTGGAAGCCATGGACGGCGCGGTCGGCAAGGTGCTCTTGGCGCTTGAACGCCTCGGGCTTGCCGACGACACCCTTGTGATCTTCATGTCGGACAACGGGGGCCTTTCCACTTCCGAGGGCCATCCGACCTCCAACCTTCCTCTGCGTGCGGGCAAGGGCTGGATGTACGAAGGCGGAATCCGCGAACCGATGATCCTCCGTTGGCCCAAGCTCGCCAAGTCCGTCGGAGTTTGCTCCGTCCCAGTCACCAGCACGGATTTCTATCCGACGATCCTGGAGCTAGCGGGACAACCGGCCAGGCCTGAGCAACATATGGACGGCGTCAGTCTGCTCCCCTTGCTTAAGGGGAACTCAGAGTTGGAGCGCGACGGGATTTTCTGGCACTACCCACACTATGGAAATCAGGGAGGTGCCCCCTGCGGCGCCCTTCGCGACGGGAACTGGAAGCTGATTGAATGGTACGAGGACGGCAAGCTCGAGCTGTTCAACCTAGCCACGGACCCTGGTGAGCAGCACGACCTCGCCGCCAAACATCCCGAGCAGGTTGCCGAGTTGCACAAGCGCCTTGTTGCCTGGCGCAAGGCTACGGACGCGCGCATGTCCGCGCCGAACCCGGGCTACAATCCGGAGCTGCCCGAGGGCCGCTAGCCCGCGCTTCCATACGGTATCGCACACCACGCGCAATTCCACTTCCGAAGAGTGCCGCATCATTTCTGGGAACACGGCTGATAGCCCCGCTCGTTGCGGTTGATGCGGCACTCTTGCGAAGAGTTCTTCTGAGCGGTATGCGATACGGTATAGAAGAGTTCTTCTGAGTGGTGTGCGATACGGTATCGCTAGTCCGCCGTTCCCTGCAGCTGGACCCGGAAGGGGTTGGGTTGGTTGCCTGCGTTGTGGGTGAACTCGACGGAGGCACTGCGCGCTCCGGTCGTTCCTTGGGGATTGAAGCGCACCAAGTACTGCACATAGTCTCCGGCCGCCAGGGTGGAATCTCCAAGGCAACTGGACTGCACTCTGGAGCGAATCAAATTCGCCACGACTGGATTGAAGTTCAGATCGATGTTGTCCATGCCTCCGCACGTGTGGCAATAGCTCATGATCGTGCTCTGAGAACAAGACGTCGTGCTCTCGCAGTTGGTCGAGCAGTGATCCAATGGCGGACAATAGCTGTGGGTGTGGCCCGTGCCGAACTGGTGCCCCAACTCGTGAGCCACGACCACATAGTCCCAGGTGAAACTTCCCGCCGTCCCGCTCCAGCTACCCCAATTGACGTTGCCGTTGATGTTTCCACTGACACCAAAACCGTAGCTCTGATTGCAGAGAACGTTGACGTAGGCAACGCCTCCGCCCAAGGATGCCCCGGAGATGAAGTGAGCCAAATTTGCTGTTGCTGGCCAGCCCCCGGCCCAGGCTGCCTTGAATTCGTCCAGCACGTCCCCGGCGTCGCCTCCACTGTCTTGGGCGCTCCAAGGATCACCGGGAATCGAATACACCCCGAGGTACGCGATGGTTAGCGTTGTTTGAACATCGCGGAAGTACTGCTCACTGACCGCCGCGATCAGCTGCGTGACGTAGTCCGTCGTCCCTTGGACGCTACCGAACCTCTGATACAACTGATAGTCCGTCTCGATCGCCAGCTGGCAATTGGCCGCGGTCAGATCCGAAAGCATGGGCATGGATCCGGTCGCTTCCAAGGACAACTGCGCGGCCCCGGGAACCTCTCGGCTATCACTGCAGACATTGCTTGGACGGCTGAGGCCCATGGCCAAGAGGTCATCCTCGTGCACGACTCGACAGACCAGTTCCCCGGCCAGAGTGGTTTCTTCTTCGGTGAAGATGTGCACGACTCTCCCGCTATCCCCGGGCAATTCCAAGAACCCCTGGGGCCCTGCGGGGGAGAAGGAAATCAGTGCGCGGGACCCGGGCAATTCCAAGGCCTCTCCCTTCCAAATCGTCAGCCCCGCAACGGCTCCTTCTAACCCGCCTGCTACCGGCACACCATCCACGACCAATTGTGCTCCTGGCGCGATCGGCAAGTTCAGTTGCTCCAAGTCCAGGGTCACTTGCCCTAGACCGGGGATCGGGAAACCGTGCAAGCGAGCGCGCGAGTGGCCTTCCATTTCCGTCAAGGTGGCCAGATTGAATTCCAAGGCGACACCAGGTCCTGCATTCGCGTCCAAGCGTGCCACCAAGGGCGTGGCCATGTCATGGGCCGCGAGCGCCTCGTGTTCAGACGTTCCAAGACCAGTCGAAGAACCTCCCACGAGCATGGGAGCCAGTTCGATCTCAATGGCAAAATCATTGGCGTGGCTGCCCACCAACACGGGCGCGCCGAGGGACATAGAACTGCTTCCTAAATTCGTCAACCTCAGCTGCGTTCCGGCGTTGGGCCCGGCCCCGACTGTCTGGTTGCCTAAATCGAGCACGTCCTCATGATCCACGACGGACTCTGTCCCCGTTGGTCCGGCCGAGGCGTGCAAGGACGCCAAGCCGCTCACGTCGTCATCCATGATCGTCACCATGTGCGCTTGGATACCGTTCGCGGTTGTGCCCGCGCTGACGTCTCCTAAACTCAGGGCGACGGTTTCGTCCAACTCCACCTCGGCATCGTCCAACACGGATAGGTTCACTGTCTGGACCATTCCATCCGTGCTACCGGGACCAAAGCTCACCACTTGCGCACCGAAGGCGGCATAGTCCGCCCCAAGACTGGCCGAGCCACTGCCCGCATCACTCACGAGGGCGCTTGCGCTAGCCCCCAGTGTTTTTCCCGCTGGGATGTCCAGTTGAACGGTCACTGCGTGGAGCGCTGTCGCTTCACTTGCCGTCGCGCTCGTCCCAAAAGAGAACTGTAGGTTGGCCTTGTCATCCTCCAGGAGCGTCACCACGAAGCTGGTTTGGCTTCCGAGACTCTCGCCGCTCTCGTTTTCTAGCCCAAGCACGATGGTCTCGTCCGCGCCCTCGATCACCGAATCCACTATGGAGTTCAAGGTCACGGTCTGCGTGTCTCCACTCACCGAGCCCGCTAGGAAGGTCAACGTCTGGTCGGCAAAGACAGTGAAGTCTGATCCGCTGGTCGCTGTGCCGCTACCGAGGTCCACAACATCCAGAGTGATGTCCTGTGCCAATCCGGAAGCAGGAGCCGTCAGCTCCACGTCGATGGCGAGATCATCGCCTTCCGCGCAGCTGTCCCCGCTCATGGAGAACGCAAAGGAGCTCCCGGCGACTGCATTCGCGGGCCCATCACCGCCAGCGCTCCCACTGCAAGAGATCACACCGGTCAGCGCAAAAATGCAGAGGCCTGGTCCCCAAGGCTTGCCCAATCCCAGTTCCCCAATCTTCATCGCTGATCACACTCCCGCCCCCTGCATCGTCGGGGGGCGGGCTCCGGCTGAATCGATTCCGAAGTTGGTGGGGGGGCTTCGGTTCCCCGGGGGCGTCGGGCGTCATAGGCCTGTTGCGGCCCCACAAGTCCCCGTTTTCTACACCTGCTCCCCGGGGTGGTTCGCGACTCCTAGAGGCCCGGCCGACAAGGGGCGAT